>OZ244855.1:0-617500 GCA_965220975.1 Candidatus Poriferihabitans sp.
TTCGAGGAACGAGTAAAAAACCTTTGCGAAATAAAACATTCGAAATTGCCCGCAAGGTCTGCCCAAGAACAATTGTCCTGTTGATCATTCTATTTCCCGGGGGCAACCTTGCGATGGCGGATGATTTGCCCGATTTGGCCACCTGTCAACAATTGGACGTCCGAACTATAGATCGGTTAACAGAAGGATGGTGCCTAATGATTAATCCTCGCAAGGGGAATTGTCTGGCCTGTCATTTTATTGACGTTGAGGATCAATCCAGCGGGCTTGCCCTATCTGGAAATGTTGGACCCATTCTCAAGTATGTTCCAGAGAAGTATCCTGACCAGTTGCAAATGATTGAATATCTGAATGACCCGGTTGCTCGATATCCAGATACCATCAAGCCGCCATATGGCAAACATCGTATTCTTTCAGAAACAGAGATTGAAGCGGTTGTCGGATTTTTCTGGTTGTTAAATGTTCATGAAAAATAGAAGGGAATTCTTGCTTCGATCGGGATGTACTTTGCTTGCTTCCTCTGCAATCTTGAAACTTGGAGCTGACCCTTTCGGTATTGATAACCTCACAGACCGTCATGCGTTTGAATTTGCAGCAGTGGACGAGATATTGCGAGAGCTGTTTGGGACATCACGCAGTGCTCAAGATGCAGGTCTTCGAGTTGATTTGCCTGGAGAGGTTGAAAATCCTCAGTTTGTGCCGTTTCGGGTCGCTGTCTCGGACAGTGATAGAATTGCGATATTCATAGAAGAAAACCAGTATCCACTGTTATTGGTATCCGAGCATGAACATCGTGCCTATCGAGAGTTAACAGGAGTCATGCGGCTTCAGAGAGGCAAGCAATTGACTGTTTATGCGCTACGTAACGGCAACCTTCATAAAAATGCGAGAACAGTTCGCTGGAATGGGCGCTTGGACCAGAGGCAATGGCCATTTATGGCTACTGAACAAATGCCTCCTAGTACGATATTGCGAGCTGAGCTTTCTCGGGATGGAATTGATATCCTTTGTTCAATTCATCATCAAAGTCATCTTCTGAACCGGTCCTCGCATGTTCAACAGGTGAAATTCACAGTTAACGATCAAATTGTATCCATTCTTGCGTGTGGTCCGAGTATTGCGCTTAATCCGCGATTTAGCATACATCTTGAATTACTCCATGAGGATGACATTGTCCGGGTTGACTGGAACGATTCAAATGGCAACAAAGGACATGCACTCGGAACCGTTGGATTGATTTTGAACAACAACCTGTATCGTGAGAGATGAAGCAGGCACATCTTCCAGTCAAGCGGTGATCTCTGGATTTGTATCGTCTTGTACCATGAAACGCATTTTGCATCTCAAAGTCGTCTGTTGCTTGTTGATCCTGGTTGTTTTCTTTGCAGGGCTAACTTCTGTTCGCGGTCAAAACAACTCAATTGATGATGAGATTGAGCAGTTTCAGAGATTTTTTCTCGAACATTTTTATTCAGTATCCTTGAGGGAATTCAATAAAGGTCCTTACTCATTGCCGCAGTCGGAATTGAAAGCATCCACCTTTCATTTTCTTGAGCGGTTACCGCCGTACATGCATGCCTTGTTTCCGGCTCGCTCAGATTGGAATCGGACTTATAACAGAATTACCTTGAAGGACTGCATGTCGCACTATCCGCCTGCAAATCAATTTCCATATGTCTTGGATGATCAGATCATATCAGTTGAACTAGCAATACTCGCCTGTCTGAAATTACAGGGCCGGTCTTTCGTTGAGCCCAGTTCCCGACTGTTATCTGCACTGGTTGCCGTGTTTCGAGAGCAGTCACGGGGGAGTCCAAACCAGATTAACCCGGCTAATGAAAAAATCAAAGATATGTATCGAGAGGGATCCAGGTTGTTTTGGAGTCGGCAGGGGCAATACAATTACTCATGCGCCAGTTGTCATGTATTCAATGCTGGAAATACCATGGGTGGTGAGGTTATCAGTGCCGCATTGGGGCATACCTCCGCATTTCCGGTATATAGCCAAACCCGATTATCCCAGACTGATAACGGTTGGATTAGCCTTCACGAACAATATCAGAGGTGTTTTTCGAGATCGGGTGCAGTTGCTCCTCCTTATGGGGACCGGCGTTTACTTGCTCTTGAGATTTATCAAACAATTAATGATATCTCGATTCCGCTCAATGCGCCTCAATCTCGACCCTAACCGGCAGAACCAGATTGATCGGGTTATCGATTGATGTTTTTGATGAGATCGCGATAGCGGTCCGATTCTTTGATCGATAGCAGATCCATGACCATCTTCTCAATTTCTTCGATATGGGTTCCACGTACTCTTTGTTTGACTTCACTAATCACGGTTGAATCCATGCTAAATTCACGAAGACCCAAGGCTAGCAAAATTCTTGTACACTCGATATCACCGGCCATTTCTCCGCACATCGAGACGGGTATCCCCGCATTCTTGCCGGCATCAATTACCAGTCCAATTAGACGCAAAATTGCAGGATGCAGCGGATCATAGAGATAGTTCACTTCGTCATCAATGCGGTCGATAGCCAGGGTGTACTGAATCAGGTCGTTGGTACCGATAGACAGAAAATCCAAACGCTTTGCAAAAATATCTGCAGTAATTGCAGCGGCGGGGACCTCAATCATGCCACCGATTGGTATATCCGGCTTGTATGGCAAGTTCTTCCGGGCAAGTTCTTGACGAATTTCATCGAGCACAAAAAAAAGTTGATCCAGTTCTGCCTGATCCGAAAGCATGGGTATCATGATCCTCAAATTTCCATGGACGGATGCGCGGAACAGCGCTCTGAGCTGAGGCTTGAATAAAGTCAGGTCATGCAAGCAGAGTCTTATCGCGCGTCGCCCCAATGCCGGGTTGGTTGCGAGACTCATGGTTTTTCGACCTCCGTCAACTTGCTTGTCCGCTCCGAGATCGAGGGTACGAATGGTAATTGGAAGATTCGTAGAATACAGGAGTGCCGAATACACTTCAAATTGCTCTTCTTCGCCTGGAAATTCCCGACGATTCATATACAGGGACTCGGTCCGATACAGACCGATACCGGATGCACTCGATGCAAGACTTTTCCCAAGTTCTTCGGCAAATTCAATGTTGGCGTTTAACTGGACAGTCTGTCCATCCATTGACATGGCGGGTTTGTATTTGATGTATTCAAGTTCTTTGTTTACCCGTTTTATTTTTGCTGCTCGTCTTTGATAGACTTCCAGAGCTGCGGCATCAGGATCAACTAGAACCACCCCGCGCTTGCCATCAATAACCAAAGTATCACCTGTTTTCAGATAGCGAATTCCCTCATGCAGTCCCACAATGGCTGGGATCCGCATGCTACGGGCAAGAATTGCAGTATGTGATATTGGTCCACCCAAATTTGTCAGAAATGCTCCAACACGGTATTTTTTGAACTCAATGGTATCGGCCGGCATTAGATCGTGAGTCACAATGATCTCGCCTTCTTGAATTCCTTCAAGCGTGGATTGCCCAGCGCGTTGACCCAGTAATTCATCCTGAATTCGTCCTATGACCTGAGAAATCTCATCTGATTTGCTACGCATGTACGGATCATCCATATTCTGAAAAATGACCTGCAGATCATTGCAATGGACTTGTAAGGCAAATTCCGCGTTAACCAGTCTCTCTCGGATAATGCGGGTTGATTGTTCCAGTAGGACTGGATCCTGCATCATCAAGAGATGTGCATCCAGAATGGCATGGACTTCATCTGTACTTTCTCTGCGTATGTCCTCGTAGTAAGCTCTCAAGCACTCTGTTGCCGAGTGTATGCCGTCTGTGAGACGTTTGACCTCCTCATCGACTTTTTCAGACTGGATGCTGTATTCTGGAACTTCCTGACCGAGTCTTCGAATCAGCCGAGCAGTACCAATTGCAATTCCGAACCCAACTCCCGTTCCGTGCAGCGTAAACATGTGCTTGTCCTTTATTCGCGTTCGTCAAAGCGGGATTCAAAAAGATCAGAAATTTGTCGACCTGCCTGTTTGGCATCTGTACCCTCAATTGCAATTGTGAGTTCGGTACCTTGACTGGCTGCCAACATCATGACGCTCATCATGCTTTTGCCGTCAGCTCGGTGCTTGTGATTGCGAATTTCGATTGAACTGTCAAACTGTGAACACAGTTTGACCAGTTTCGCCGCTGCACGGGTATGTAAACCCAGCTTGTTAATGACCCGAATGTCGAGTTCAAGACGCATGAATTCCAGTCTTCACGCAAAGATCGCGGTGGCGGATCTGGACAGGCAATGATTCGCTGCTTAAACGTTGATGTAGTTTATCGCTGATATATACAGACCGATGTTGCCCTCCAGTACAGCCAATGGCTGCCGTGATATAGCAACGATTTTCCTTGATAAAACCGGGGAGCCACGAGGTTAGAAAGTTTTGTATCTGTTCAATCATCCGGTTGACTTCGGGTTGCAGCTCTAAAAATTCCTGAACGGGTTTATCTAGACCGTTGAGAGATCGCAAGGATTCCTGCCAATAAGGGTTCGGGAGACAACGAACGTCGAACATGAAGTCGGCATCATTTGGGGGGCCATGACGAAATGAGAAAGATTCAATCAAAAGCAATGGTCCATGTACCGTATCTCCGGCGGCAAAGTCTTTTACCGAACTTCTTAATTCATGAGGAGTAGCAGAGGTTGTGTCGATCACTCTTTCTGCCCGATTCAGTATCGGCATCAGCAAATTTCTCTCTTGCTGAATCCCTTCCAGAAGTGGCGTGAATTGATCTGTCAGAGGGTGTTTACGACGTGTTTCACTGTAACGTCGGACCAGAATATGATCTTGTGAATCAAGATACAATACCCGAATTTCCATGCCGAGCCTGTTCAGGCTGTTTAATGCTTCGTCAATTTCCAGCAAGAATTGCTTGTTTCTTGAATCAATACTGACAGCAATTCCATGAACTGCTAATTTGCCATTTTTATTGTCCTGCAAGAGTTTCACCATGAGCTCATGGAGCAAGCCAACTGGAAGATTATCAATGCAGTAATATCCGATATCTTCAAGGGACTGCAGGGCAACACTCTTCCCTGAACCGGATAAACCGCTAATGATTACTAGTTCCGATATGGCCATAGGATTGCCAGTCATTCATGAATTGCAAAAGGATTGGGGATCTTCATTCCATGACTCAGGTTTCGGAGTGCACTTCTTCCAAAAAAGTAATTAAACTATTGATAAAAATAGAAAAAATTCCTCATATCGGGTATAAGACATGTTTTTGACATCCACATCATTACATCCGCTGAAGGAGGTCTTGAAAATGTATTATAAATCCAAGTCCGACCCATTGCCAAGCCTGATCAAGCCGATGCTGGACGACAGCCGGTACCCGGCCGATAACCTGTTCCCGGGACTGAGCACCGAAACCCGATACTGTCCCGTTTGACCAAGAGCTGTCAGTCAGCACCAAGGGACAGCAGGGCAAGGGCGGCATCTAGCCAGATCCACGCACTCGGTCAATGAAGCGATCCCGGGATGCATGCAATATCAACTATTTGACTTTTGCGGTGTCCTGGTGGTGTGGTGCATCCGTTTGGTCAAACACCAAATGCTTGGTACAATAATCGTGATGCAGGTTTCAGCCGACTGTTCAGTTCTCCAGCACTTTCACGGACTTCGGTCCCAGCAATTCTAATTATGGCAAATATTTTCGGTTCGGTGATTACAATACATTGTCATTTGATGATATTTTTTCATCTGTTTTAGGTTTTGAGGCTGTTTGTCAGTCAGTCCATGGCAAAAAATTCGGTAGTGTCTCACTGTGAAATTCACGCTTCTCTTTCGGCAGCAAATCCCATAGAATGATACAATCAACACAACTGCAATTGGAGATGTCTTCCATGATCCGCCCCCTAATGCATTAACTTCAAGAATCATTGTTTCCTTGAGTGTGGCTTTGGCGGTTAAAAATGCGCAAATTGAACGAAAAATAGAGTCATGTTTGCATATAATGCTTCAATCTGCAACTATTTAGAGATGAAAAATGCTTAAGTTAATGACATTGCCCCCCCCCTCGCTAAACTAGCAACACTCCTGCTCCTGGCGATGCTGGCCGGGCCGGCCACGGCGCAGACGACCGTAACCAGCAACGGGCGAAACGGTCCCACGGCTTGCCTGGATCAGACGCAGGTCAATGCCGGTAATATCCCCATCACGGCCTTATCCACAACCAGCGTAACTTTCACTAATCCGACTATCACATGGAACCAATATGTCACGCGGCTTGGCGATGTACCAGCACCTGCAAAGGCGTTTGTGACGTTTGGGGTTTACAACACTGATACAGGTTCATTAATAGGGAGAACATTCGTTACCCTTACAAGCGGTCAGTCGTTCAGTAGCCGGACCATACAACGAAGTGGCTTGGCCGCGAAGACTCTTTATTATTTGGAGGCTACTGTGCAGGCACAAGATTCAGACAGTAACCCGGTCCAGGATATACCGGATCAGGTGTTTGCCCGACGCTGCTTCATGACCGGCGGCACCTACACCATGACGGTCGCCCCGAACACGTCAGGTCAGACGAGCGGGTGCTTCGCGATCAGTGAATTTAAGGGGACTATGGATACCATCCAGCATGTCCGCAACTGCTGGTGCGGGCGCAAGAACACCCTGCCCCTGTTCAGTTCAACCCAGGATAACACCAATTGGCACAACATGTGGAATTGCCGATAGCGACCCTTGCCGGACACGGGCATGGCAGCATCCGGACTGTCCCTGTCGTTGCTGACCGCAGGATCCGCCAGCAGCCTCATCGACAAAAGCCTGCAAGGACATTTTAAAACTGATACACGGCCGAAAATTCGCATGAAATGAATCCCATTTGTTCTCCGTTTGCCTGCCTGAAAGCCCCCCGTAAACTGCTTTTTTCCTGAACGAAAAAATATGCATTCAATAGGAAACAGCAGTTTGCAAACAAAGACCAGAAAATATCATCGAAAATCAGAATCGCTGCTTCGATTCTATGCCTTGATCGATAGATCGTCTCAGCACATATAATTTCAGACTTCCTGACCTTTTGCTAACATGTACAAGAATCCGCATTTCTTGAGAAAAGAGTGAGTAAAAATGGGTCTTGAGGTTGTCAAAATCGATATTTTGGCACAGTGCAAAGTTAGCAACCGGGAATCGGAATGGTTTTTGAGCATGTTAGAAAGTATGAAAGTAAAACAACACCTTGAAAATGGTTTTTCCAATTCTAGATGGTTATCGATGACAGGATGTCTGAATTTCGAGAAAGAAGAAAAGCGGTGAGTGGTATCGATGGATCATGAGCAGAAAATGAAACTGGAGTCTTTTCTCAGGCAGACGGAAGGTGCGCCGCTTCCGGTTTTTGTTGGTCGGGATGAAGTACTGGATGACATCGTGCTCGCAACTGAACAAGTATGGAAGGGGAGTACGGGAGCCGGTCAGCATGGCGCAGCGAAAACGACGCGCATTGTCCAGGGTGCGCCGGGGGCTGGCAAGAGCTCGATCGTGAACGAGATCAGAGAGAATCCCGGGAGGCTGTATACGCAGGCTGTTGGCAAGGCACCGATAGTGGTGACACTCAATTCCAACGATATTGAGGAGCCGATTGATATTCTTCAGTCACTGGCTGAGAAGATCAATCCGTCGAAAGCCCCGGAGTTCATGGTCAGGATCAGCAAAAGCACCAGTGGCGAGGCTGGGGTAGGCTTCCGTCCAATCCGGGTCGGAGGCAAAAAAGAAACGAAAGTGGAACCAACTGGAGTGCGTGCACGCTGGCATGTGCTCGGGACCTGGGTCGAGCAGCAGGGTGGATTTGACCGGCCGATCGTGCTGGCCATTGACGAGGCACAGCGGTTTAAACGTGATTCAGAAGATCCCCTCTCCAAGTTGTTGCAAGGCTTGCACGATGGTTGCGCCCTGCCGATAGTCTTGGTGTTGGCCGGCCTTAGCGACGCCGAATACTCGGCCAATCAGATGGGCTTGACCCGTATACCGCCCATACAGAAGCACCATATCGGCTGCTTTCCAGATTCGGAAGCTCAGGAGTTCATGCCAAGATCCTGTGCACATTTCGGGATTGACGCTACCGGATTCGAAGATGAAGTAGAGCGATTGGTCGAACCTTGTGATGGATGGCCCCGCCACCTGCATATCGTTCTCAAGGCATTTGGCCGGGAAGCCCTGGGAACAGGGGGTGATCTCAGTCAGGTAGAATGGAAAAGAATAGGCAATGAGATCAAGACGGGAAGAGACGGATATTGCGACAATCAATATTCGGATGAGATGCAAGTCTCCGTGAGCCTAACCGCCAGAGTGATGGCGGAATTGGACTCCTGCCGCAGTCGTGCCAAAATTGAATACTTGATGAAGGAACTACACAAGACCGATCCCCTGACATATTGCCTTCCTGCCGATATGGATGAGAAATCCTTCTTCATCCACCTCGTGCACCAGGGGGCCTTGCACAAGGAATCAGTTGACCGGTTTGTGTGCCCGATTCCATCTTTCCGTACCTACCTGCTTGATCGGGGCGGGATCGTGGAGAACTCCGCTCAACCAGCAGATGCTGTTCACAGCAGCGACTGATCTCTTCGGACTTTCCCACTCTCTTTCGCTTCGAGAATGAGTCGGTATCTCTGGATGGTTGCATGTCCAGACTAGCAAGCGGAAAGTTTGACTGCTGCAGGAGATTCATTTCAAGGCAAGGCCGTATAGAACCCGCCCAATGACAACGCGTGAAGTTACTGTACGGGGGTTGAATCTCGATACCGATAAGACTCCTGCAAGGCGGAACCGGGTGCTTTTTCCCAGTACTGATCATGAGATGGGTGTAACGCAGATGCTTGAGGTGTAAGCCAAGCCACACCTTCCCTGTCTAATTATCTGACCAATTAAGAGGCGCCTTGATGACAGAATGGTCATTCTCTTTTTGCAGATTAGCAAATGATTGGTAGCCGATGGTTATTGATAGGTGTTCTGTCTGCGCCGATGCTCTAATATTACGACTACTCTATACAGAGCAGATGAGCAGTTCTCTTCATCCAGCAATTTGCTCAGAAGATCTCCATATCGCTCTGGACTGGGCTCGCAAGGAAAGGTCGACAAGTTGACTTTGCGGTTAGCCTTGGCAAAATAGTTGCATGATCTCGGCACTTGTTTCGGCTTCCTGAAGCGCCGCAACAAAAGTCTTGTTGTTCAAATGCTCGGCGAGATCGGCAAGCAAATTGAGGTGTGTTTCATTTGCATCTTCAGGAACGAGCAGACTCACGGCCAGCCAGACTGGAATCGCGTCTGGTGCATCGTATTCAATTGGAGACTTGAGACGAGCAATGGAGATGATCGGTTCTGGCAGGTCATGAATTCTTCCATGCGGCAAAACGATGCCATTGCCAATTCCTGTGCTACCGAGTCGTTCTCTTTTGTTGAGTGTTTCACACACGCATTCGGCAGTTAGAGGTAATGCCAAATGTGCTTCACTCGGGTGTCGATTGCGACAGGTCAGTTCGGCTATTTCTTCAAACAAGCGTTTACGGCTTGACACTTCAAGGTCAATTGAAATGCGGTTTGCGTGCAAATAATCCACAAGCATCGTGTTTTGTACAGAAAATTCGTCCCGTACATTGAGTGCAGAGCTGTTCATTGTATTTATCTAACGCTTGGCAGTGATGCCCCCTCGATGATGATTGGTCATTTTTTCCTTGTGCTTGAGAACTTGTCGGTCCAATTTATGAGCCATGGTGTCGATGGCAGTGTACATGTCATTCGCAGAACCAGAAGCATGAATCATTGCGCCCTTGGTATTGATGGTTGCTTCAGCGATATGTCTGGTTTTTTCGATATGCAAGACTACATTTGTGCTGGTTAGATGGTCGAAGTGTTTCGATATTTTCTCTATTTTTTGGGAAACGCGATGATGTAATGAATCGGTGATTTCCAGTTGATGTCCGCTGATTGATACTTGCATAAAGCTTCCTCTTTGTTTAGATGATTGTTGACCGATCACTACCGTGATTTCTAATGCTTTCGCCAATAAAGGATCCAGTTTTCCGGGATTCAGTCATGGCTAGAAACATCATGATTATGGTATTGACAGACCAATTTGTCGTCAAGTTATTCGCTTGAAATACACAATTTTTTATTCGCAAGGAGCCGCTTTTGGCTTGGAGTAAAATCCTTGCGTTGGTGAGTTGAATAAATCTTTCCTCCGGGGTCATTAATCAGGCTCTTGTTTCTGAAGTCTTTGTGAAGATTTGGTTCATTACTGAAAAGCAATCGTGCATTGGATATTTGTGCCAATGCAATGATGTGTTCATCGTCCGACACACAAGCCCCTGATTGGTGAAGCATGGCAGTTTGAGTTTCAATTTCCATCCGATCCAGTAATTGGAGCTTTCCATACTGAATAGCTGCGCGTTTCCATTTTTGAAAGTGTGTATTGCGGTTTAATTCGTCGGCGAGTTTCCCTCCCAGCATAAGTGTTGATGAACCGCTGTCCAACCATTGTCGAAATGCACAGCCGGCTCGGCTTTTGCAGTTGCCAAAGACTTCAGAAACAACATTTGCATCCAGGATTGCGCACATCAGTATTGATCCGACCTAGCCGCCTCTTGCATGAAAAACCCGCCATATCCCGCTGGCGCTCCCGTTATGTTTCCTTGTTGGTCAATGCCAATTGAATGAATACGAACATCGATTTCGTTTCGCTTGAAATAGAGAATCGATACATCGTCTGGCGACAGGGGAACTTTTCTGTCACGGATATCCATGCGAATTCGGTTAACAAGGAAATCGCTATGCGTTTCGACAACAATTTGGCGATCCGTTGCCAAGTGGCCAATGAAGCTTCCAAGCGCAGCCTGTGCTCTTGGATGAAGATGGACTTCAGGCTGTTGCAACAAGGTTAGCACGGGTGCATCAGGACGCATGAGTTCAGTAATCAGCGGTAACACTTGGCTCACCCCGTAACCCACATCAACAAGATTGCGCCAAGGCCCTTTTGTCCTCTGGCCTGTTTTTCTGACTTCAGTTTGAAAAGGCTGTCCTTCATGTTTTCCAAGAGATTTTAATCCGGATTTCATCAAAGAGACCGGAGGATTTGCCAAATCCCACCAGTTTGCCCTTGAATATTTCCCATTGGTTCGGGTGTTGACGAGCCAAGTAAGCCATGTACATTGACACGTAATCACCTTCCGGATCACTCGAATGCCGAGCAGGATCATACGTTCGATGAGGCTTTGAGCGCACAGGCGCACTGGCAAAAAGTCGTGAGTTCGTTCTCACTTCAAAACGGCGAAGTTCATCAACCAACTCCTGAAAAAACTTGGGTAGTTCTTTATCTTGACTTCTTTCACGGGATAAATAACACAAAAAGCCGATAGGCAAAAGCTGTGCTATACCCACTTGCGGAAAATCTACATGAAATTTTGAGCCCCATGAATGTCCGTCATTCGTCTCGACATGCAATTGGAATTCACCATTGGATTCCTGGACACCTAACAAGCCGGACTTCGTTGAAAAACGTCGTACAGTTGGGTACGGAACAGAGCCGTTTTTTTCAAAGGTAAAATCGAAAGAACCAGTTTCAGTTCGGTTATGTCGGATTTGTAGCCCAGCCTCAAATTGCAGAGCTTTTTTGGCTGGACCTCCCCTGTAATGAGCGATTTCCTGGAAGTTTCCCAGATCGTAAGGCTGTTCCTTGAAATCAGGCACTTCGTTGTTATGCACGAGTCCCCAGAGTGCGCGAACAAGTGCCATGAATGAAGTCTTTCCAGTGCTGTTTTCACCTGCCAGCACAGTAAGCGGAGCGAGTCTTGCAGAATGATGACCGGAAAAACAACGAAAATCGGCCAAAGTGACCCGGTCGATATAGTTTCTCTTCTTGGCGGAAGACTTACGCATAGCGAAAGTTCGCATCATTGTCAGTCAGTTGATTCAATGCATGCTTCATGGATTCACCTTCCTCAATATCCGGACTGGAAAAATCCCCAGAAATTCAAGTAATGATCCTCGTGGTCCTGGAGCGGACAGCTGCTACGACTTGACAGTAAGATGCAGTCATTTGCCGGCTTATCGAATGCTTTAACAACCAAAATCAGGTATATGCCGCGTAGCAGTGCTGTCGGATGGGGAAACACAGTTCGCTAAATTCTCGCATGGAATCATCATCAACAGCAAAAGAAATTCAGATCCAGGTGATCACTTGACATAAAGTCTACGCGTAGAGTAGTTCAGCATTTCGAATTACTGAAATATGCATATCTGTTATGTGGTGATTTCCAACTCAATGTGAAACGACGGTATCAGGTGAAGGATCTGGAAGTTCGAATATTCCCTTCATGTCGATTTATAACAGCCCAGTCAGTATTGTGACTAGACTGCAATCATATCACCAAAATTTGATCATGTCCGGTTTATTCTGAAAACCTTTGGCTTCCATGTTCCAGGTCCGCGGTTTCGATGTGAAATTTGTCTATTTTCCGGTCTCGCATCGGACCCTTTTTTCTGAAAGGGAACTTATGCTGAATCACTGGATGATCCGTTTTATGACTGAGGATCCAGCTGAAATCATCCTGAACTACATTGTGAAATTGTCACCAAGATAAGCGGACTTCGCATCAGGATTGACCATAATCTCCGCAGGGGTACCCGAAGCCAGCACCATTCCGTCACACAAGATATATGCCCGATCACAGATACCCAGCGTTTCCCGAACATTGTGATCCGTAATCAATATTCCGATATCTCGTTCTTTGAGGCCCCAGATGATGTCCTGGATATCTCGAACGGCAATTGGATCAATCCCGGCAAATGGTTCATCAAGTAGAATAAATGCAGGCTCCAGAGACAATAATCTTGCTATCTCAACACGTCTTTGCTCTCCACCAGACAGTAGATATGCCGGTTGATTGCGAAGGGTAGTAATCCCAAATTCTTCCATTAATCGATTGCATGCTTTCTGTCGCATGGTCCTGGTCAGCTGTTTCCTGCCTTCCAGAACAGCCATGATATTTTGCTCGACGGTCAATTTCCGAAAAACGGAATGCTCCTGGGCGAGATAACCAATCCCCCTTCTGGCTCGTTCATGAACTGGCATGTTTGATATTTCAGTCTTATCCAGCATGATTGAGCCGGAGTCCGGTCGAATCAATCCGATGACCATGTCAAAACTGGTCGTTTTCCCTGCACCGTTGGGTCCCAACAGGCCGACAATTTCACCAGGAGCCAAATCCAAGCTGACATCCTTTACCAGAACGGTGTTGTTATAACGCTTGGCCAGATTTCGGATGGATAGGTGCATGGTCAGAGTGCGGGAGCATGGTGTGCGATATTACTCTCCCCTCAGCGATTACTGGCGATCAGAGTCTTGTTTGGGCAGAATCACTACCTTGGGTCGGGAGGAGGCTCCTGATTCTGTAGTACTGGAGGTCGCAGTCGTGCCCGACGCCTGCTTGTTGTTTTGTATGATGGTTTTTTCAGTACTGAGGTTGTGACTGATCCGATAACCTTCTACCGATGTTCGGCCTCGCTCTAGCTTTGCTCTCTCAAATAACAAAATCTGGTTGTTCTTGCGGTCATAAGTGATGTTGACCGCGCTCCCGGTCAATGACTCCTGCCCATGCTCTTGGGGTTCTAGTTTAAACATTCCGGGAGTTCCTACGCAGAATGCGTGAAGCAGTTCATCGTCATCATCATACAACGTGGTCATCTCATCACATTTAATGCTCACATCGCCTTGTGTGAGAATCACATTGCCTCGGTATAGACGCTCTCCGCTACTGAAATTCAGCTCGATATAATCGGCATTCAGCAACAGCGTTTGATCTGGAGTATTATTCTGGGCAATACCAATGCAGGCTATCAGCATGGGGAATATTGCGATGAAAATTCTGGAGTTCATGATTGATCTCCCGGTTGTTTCAGATGGATGATCAGTTGTTCAGTGATGGACAAGGAACCTGATTGATTGCCACCTTGATTTCGGATCCTGACATCTTGCGAGAGCATCAGGTGTTGTCGGTCATTGTCCAGCCATCCCAGTTTCGATGTTATTTTCTGGGTTGATCCATCCGGCTTGTGCTGGGTTAGCTGTGGAGACACCAGAGACGAACCGTCGCGAAATGGATAGTGAGTAAGCCTCCCCGTTTCAATTTGATAGCGATTGCCATCACCATCCCCACCATTTAACACGACATTCTCCATAAAAAAATCTGAGTCATCGTCTTTGGGCGATTCGGCCGTGAAATCTGGTTTCGTAACCACCAAGGACTGCATCCAGAGGGCCAGGGCCAGAATTGACAGGAATATGAGACCGAACGACAGCATATTCTGGAATTGATGAAGAAATCGGATCAACATCGGAATCCATGTCTGTCCGTTGGAAGAGTAACGGATACTTGATCGAAATATCGATTTGGCGTCATGACGAGTTTCTGTTGATTGCTGATACCTCAAATGACCCCGGCCCGCAGCAAGTCATGGGTGTTCAGAGCGCCCACAACCTTCTTGTTTTCATCAACAACAAACATGCCATTGATGGCATGGGGGCCATATTTGGCATACTCGCGCATCTTGCCGACAATCTCTTGAGCGAGGGTATCGGCAGTGACTGTGTAGGGTGACTGGTTCATCAGTTCACCGGCAGACTGGGAGTAAATATCAATGCCATTTTCCATTGCTCGTCTCAAGTCACCGTCTGTGAAGATGCCGAGCAAGTGCCGGTTTTCGTCCACGATACCAACCATGCCCAATACTTTGGAAGACATTTCGATTAGTACTTTATCCAGAGTTGTCTCCGGGCTTACCAGTGGTAGCTGATCACCGCTATGCATGAGATTGCGTGCATATAACAACAGCCGTTTTCCCAACATTCCTCCAGGGTGTGTGCGTGCAAAGTCTTGAGCAGAAAATCCTCTCATATGCTGGATTGCAACTGCTAGAGCATCTCCTATTACCAAAGTTGCAGTAGTGCTGGCAGTAGGTGCAAGGTTATGAAGGCAGGCTTCTTTCTCGACACCTGTATCCAGAAAAATATCAGATTCGACAGCCAGAGTCGAGTCGGGATTGCCGGTCAAGGCAACCATTTTTACTCCCAAATGCTTGATGACTGGTATGATGGTCACAATCTCGAGAGTCTCTCCTGAGTTTGAGATGGTTAATGCGAGATC
Organism: Candidatus Poriferihabitans sp.; assembly: GCA_965220975.1. Lineage (GTDB taxonomy): Bacteria > Pseudomonadota > Gammaproteobacteria > Arenicellales > Poriferihabitantaceae > Poriferihabitans. The sequence goes on from OZ244855.1 coordinate 15,171, forward strand.
TTTAGTTGTAATCATGCCAGCGTCTCCATGACTCGCTTCTCCGGGATGCAGAAAAAATGCGGGAGTTCCCGTACTGGCCAGTGTTGCTGCGATTTTGCCGCCAACATGTCCTGATTTTCCCATGCCGATGACGACCACACGGCCCTCACATTCCATCAGCATGCTGCAGGCTTTTGCGAAATGTTCATCAAGCTTGTCTGCTAACGCATTGATGGCATCCACTTCAATCTGAATGACGTTTCGGGCCTGATTCAATATGCTTGCTGATGTTACAATTTCCTTCATTTCCTGATCGGGATAATTCCCGAGATCCTGTTGAATAACCATTGTTGATTTTACGAAAAGTTGGTGCCGGTCATGATCATCACCAGAGAGTCATCTCGATTGCCATATGGAAACCAGTGGTGATCGCGTATTGCACAATACGGGGCTTGTCGTGTCGTGTAAAATATGCGTTTTACGAAGATTTCGGGATTGACTGGCTGGTTTACACTCCAAAACAACAAGGCTCTCAAAAATTGTACCCCATAACACTGCCAAAAGACGTTCTCAATGAATTTGCTTCAGGATGAGCTTCATCATTCAATGACTTCTCTACATCGTTCTCGATTTGATCAACAATTGCCGGTTTTATTCCGGATCGAAATTTGGCATTTTTCAGGCAAGTGCAGCAATTTGGATTTTGCTCGCTTTTGGTACTTTGCGTTTTCCGAACTGGCAAGTTCTGCTACTGGAAAAAGAACGGTTATGTATAGTGGTATCAGCCAGCCAGTTTCGGGTGTCTTGTCGGGGAATGAACCCGGCTAATATCTTCCGATACTCTGGAAATACGAACATGGATCCGACAGGAAAGAGCAGCTCACTGTTCTATTTGTTCCTTTCTTTCTGAGTTTCGGACCGCGAAATTCCGGTGGTTGGAAACGTTCCTGCATCGTTGCTAATCACTACACATTATGACTGCTAATCGAACACAATGAACAACCAGATCAAGCCGGAAAGGGATTTGTCCCTAAGAGATAGATTGTCACACCTCACTCATGACCTAGCGGAGAAGCTTCTCAAGCCAAATGGAGTACATTGGTTGATGCAAGGAGGTAAATACGATATAAATCCGGATCAACAGGTGGTGTTTGACGAGCATTGTTTCTCCCTGAATCTGTTCGATGCTGATTTGCAAATTACCTCGACACCTGATGTGCCCTTCGGGATCCGCTGGAAGTGTAGTTGCGGGGAATATCCCTGTGTTCATATTGGTGCCGCCTTTTCCCTGATTCTCGAAGAGAAAACCCTGCTGGGTTTGGCAGAAGAACCCCCAGAAAATATTGAAAGCGGCGATCTCAGCGATGAAGAATTGGTCGAAATCGAAATTGAGGCAAGACGGGAGAGAGCGAGTTCGGAAAAAATGCTGGTCAAGTCGCAAGACGATACAAAACTCTGGACCGACTATATGGTTACGAATGCGCATTCCGGCAAAACCTACCGAGTTGCTCTGCGCGGCTGGGAAAGAGGCGACTCCTATTGCAACTGTCCAGATTTTCGAAAAAACACGCTGGGCACTTGCAAGCACATTCTCCACGTTCTCGGCAAAGTGGAAAAACGGTTTAACGCTAAAGTTCGCAACACCCCCTACATTCGGGATCGGATAGCGGTTCATTTGCTGTATGACAAGACATTGGAACTGCGAATGGTCATGCCTGAGATACTGTCTTCCGAGCGCGAGAATCTCGTTAGTTGCTATAGGGACGTGCCCATCAGCGACATCCATCGTTTCGTGCGCTGTATTAGAAAGCTGGAGGAAACAGGAGAATCCGTTCTGATTTACCCCGATGCCGAACACTACATTGAGCGAAAGTTGTTTCAGGAACGAATCGCGTCAAGAGTTGCTCAAATTCGAAAAGACCCCGCCAATCATCCGCTTCGCGAGAGTCTGCTGAAAGTGCCCTTGTTACCGTACCAACTGGATGGCATCGCCTTCGCCGTTGGTGCAGGTCGCGCCATCCTGGCTGATGAAATGGGTCTTGGCAAGACGATACAGGGTATTGGTGTTGCAGAAATGCTGGCCGAAGAGGCCGGCATTCAACGAGTGCTGGTGATATCGCCCGCATCACTGAAATCACAATGGCAAATCGAGATCAAGCGCTTCTGTGAACGCGATTGCCAGATTGTGCTCGGGAGTGCAGTAGATCGGGCAGAACAATATCGAAATCCGGTATTTTTCACCCTGTGCAACTATGAACAGGTGTTGCGTGATGCCGAGTTGATTCGTCACGAAGTCTGGGACCTGATTATTCTTGACGAGGGACAGCGCATCAAGAATTGGGAAGCCAAGACCAGTCGGGCCATCAAGTCCCTGAAATCCTCATTTGCACTGGTACTTTCCGGCACACCGCTCGAAAACCGACTGGATGACCTGCACTCTGTAGTGGAGTTTATTGATGACCGGCACTTGGGTCCCGCATTCCGTTTTCAGAATCATCATCGAGTGGTTGATGAAAAAGGCAAGGTCCTTGGTTATCGAAATCTGACCGAGTTGCGCGAGAAGCTGGCTCCTGTTCTATTGAGACGAACCCGAGCATCAGTTCAGATGGAACTGCCGGAAAGAACGACTGAAGTCATTCGTATTACTCCTACCGAGCAACAACTGGAATTCAGCAATTCCCAACGTACCGTGATCAGTGCCATACTGAGAAAGAAATATCTAACTGAAATCGATTTGCTGCGCTTGCAAAAGGCGTTGCTACTGAGTCGTATGGTTGCCAATAGTACCTTTTTGATAGACAAGGAACCGCCGGGAAGTTCAAGCAAGCTGGAAGAGCTTGATGGTCTGCTGGAACAATTGAATCGTGAGGAAAATCGCAAGATTATTCTGTTTTCCGAATGGACAACCATGCTTGATCTCATTGAACCCTTGCTCAACAAGCGTTCGATGAGATTTGTGCGGCTTGACGGAAGCGTACCCCAGAAAAAACGTCGTCAGCTGGTAGACCGGTTCCAGAACGAAATGGATTGCCAGCTGTTCATGACAACCAATGCCGGTGCCACTGGTCTGAACCTTCAGGCAGCCAATACGGTAGTGAACATTGATCTTCCATGGAATCCGGCAGTACTTGAACAACGCATTGCTCGCGCACACCGCATGGGCCAGAAACAGCCGGTCCAGGTCTTCATCCTGGTTACGCAGGATACCCTTGAAGAAAATCTTCTGAGCACGCTTTCGGCGAAACATGAACTGGCAATGGCAGCTCTTGATCCAAATGCGACCACCGACAAGGTGGATTTGGTAAGCGGCATTGAGGAGTTGAAGCGGCGGCTTGAGGTACTGCTTGGTGCCAAGCCTGAAGCGCCGATTGATCAAACGGCAAAAAGAAAGGAGGAACAGGCGATGGAACAGCGGCGCAGGGTTGCGGATGCTGGCGGTCAACTGTTCAGTGCAGCATTTCAGTTGCTTGGTGAATTGTTACCGGAAGGCGAATTGACTCCGCAGACTGAATCAATGACGCGTACCTTTGAAGAGCAGTTGAATAACTGCTTGACAACTGGCGAAGACGGCCAGATGCAAATGATCATTAATCTGAAGGACTCCAATGCGGTTTCTTCACTCGCGAGCTCGCTGGCCCGGATCGCGAGTCTATCCACATCCAACTGAATGCGTGTTTGATCCTCTGGTCCAGCATGCATGATGTGAATGCCGCTCGAAAGGAAAACCACTTGATCCAATTAACTACCCATTATCCAATCGGAGTAACCATGTCTAAATTGCCCAAAATCGATGAATCGAATCGCGTTCAGATTGAAGCTGCACTGTTTCGGAAATTGCTCGGTCACCTGCAGAAACATCCTGAGGTTCAGAATATCGATATCATGAATATTGCTTATTTCTGTCGCAATTGTTTCTCAAAATGGTATGTATCAGAGGCCGAATCCCATGGTATCGAGATGAACTATGAGCAGGCGCGAGAAATTGTCTACGGCATGCCCTATAGCGACTACAAGGAAAAATACCAGAATGAAGCATCTGCTGAACAGCTTGATCAGTTTGCACAAAGTCAGGATAAAGCAACCGAATGAGGCCTATCGGGCGCTTGCCTGGTGAACGGTGTCGACCAGTAGTCGAACTCGATCGGGATCGATCTCCGGATGAATGCCGTGTCCCAGATTAAATACGTGTCCATTCCCTTTGCCGTAATCATCCAGTATTCGTATCGCTTCCTGGGCGACTTTTTCTGCTGAAGCAGAAAGGACAGTAGGGTCCAAGTTTCCCTGCAGAACAACGAGATGGCCGATTCTCGAACGGGCACTGGCCAGTGAAACCGTCCAGTCCAGACCGACCGCATCACATCCGGAAGCCGCAATCATTTCCAGCCAGTTTCCACCGCCTTTGGTAAACAGTGTAATCGGGATGTTTGAAGTCGCTGGATTGGATTTCAGGTTGTCAACGATCCGGGTCATCGGTTCCAGGGAAAACCGAACATAGTCAGGCTCGGCGAGAACGCCTCCCCAGGTATCAAAAATCATCAGTGACTGTGCGCCTGCGGCAATCTGTGCAGACAGGTAATCGGTTACGGCTTGAGTCAACTTTTGCATCAGAAGACTGGCAGATTCAGGCTGATCATGCATCATGCCCTTGACATGCTTGAACTCCTTGGAACTGCCGCCTTCGACCATGTAAGTAGCCAGAGTCCACGGGCTGCCGCTGAATCCGATTAAAGGAGTGCCTGCCAATTCATGCCGTGTCAATGCGATTGCCTGCATGACATAGTTCAGTTGATGTTCAACATCAATTTCGGGCAGTTTCTCAATATCAGTTTTGCCACGAAGTGGCGAGTTGAAGCGAGGGCCTATGCCTTCTTCAAGAGTCAATCCCAGACCCATGGCATCAGGTATGGTCAAGATGTCTGAGAAAATGATCGCTGCATCAAGATCGAATCGCTTGAGCGGTTGCAGGGTGACCAGGCAGGCGAGTTCCGGATTCTTGCATAACGACAGAAAATTTCCAGCCTGTTTTCTAACCTTTCGATACTCGGGCAGATAACGACCCGCCTGACGCATAATCCAGATTGGTGTACGGTCAACAGGTTGGCGTTTGAGTGCCCTCAAGTATCGATCTTTCACAAACTGTTAACCGGTTGCAGGACAGGGAGATAGGAAAAAAGGTTATTGCAAGGGAAGGTCGCTCTTTCCCTGCAAGTGGATATCAACAGCACGGGCACACTGCCGTCCTTCATGGATCGCCCACACGACCAGTGATTGACCCCGGCGCATGTCGCCGGCAACAAACACGTTTTCCAGACTGGTATGATAAGCGGTTGCGCCCTGATTATCGGCCTTCACGTTGCCCCGAGCGTCAATCTCGACTCCCAGAGTTTCCAGGAGCCCCTTGTAAACCGGATGAACAAAGCCCATTGCGAGGAGAACCATGTCGGCTCTCAGGGTGAATTCTGATCCAGCAATATCCTTCATCTTCCATTGACCATCGGCATGATCCCAGGCGACCTTGATACAATTTAATCCAATCACCCGCCCTGAATCGCCCCCCACAATGGATTGCGTCTTTACGTCCCAGATGCGCTCACATCCCTCAGCTTGTGATGTTGAGGTCCGCATCTTATGCGGCCAGTTTGGCCAAGTCAAACCCTTGTCTTCTTTTTCGGGCGGTTCGGAAAGAATCTCGATTTGGGTTACCGACTGACAGCCTTGGCGAATCGATGTGCCAATGCAATCCGAACCGGTATCACCACCGCCAACCACGATTACATGTTTGCCCTGGGCCGAGATGAATTCTTCATCTCTGGTACTCTGACCCTGAACACGTCGCGTATTGGAACGAAGAAAATCCATAGCAAAATAGACTCCGCTGAAATTCCGTCCAGGCACCTCCAGGTCTCGTGGCTCTTCAGAACCCCCAGCCAGAACCATGACATCAAAATTGTCCAAAAAGTAGGAGACGGGAAGATCAACTCCAACATGGGTGCCAGAGTGAAAGCGTACCCCTTCGGTCTTCATTTGCGCCATGCGGCGATCAATCAACTTCTTGTCCAGCTTGAAATCGGGTATGCCATAGCGCAATAAACCGCCACTACGATCTTGTTTTTCATAGATAGATACATAATGACCGGCTCTCACCAGTTGTTGAGCACAGGCAAGACCGGCCGGCCCTGATCCGATGATGGCTACACTGCGCCCAGTGCGATGGCGTGGAATTTCCGGAAGTACCCAGCCTTCCTGCCAGGCCCTTTCCGCGATATTCTTTTCTATGCTTTTAATCGTGACCGGATTATCCTGTATGTTCAGCGTGCAGGAGGCCTCACACGGTGCAGGGCAAACTCGCCCCGTGAATTCTGGAAAATTATTGGTCGAGTGCAGTACTTTGCTTGCCTGCTTCCAGTCATCGCGATAAACCAGATCGTTCCAGTCGGGAATAATATTGTCTACTGGACAGCCACTCTGGCAATAGGGAATGCCGCAATCCATACATCGTGCTCCCTGATCACGTAATTCATCATCGGTCAGTTCAATTACAAACTCCCGAAAGTGAACAATTCGCTCATTGACCGGCTCATAGCCGACTTCCTTGCGTTCAATATCCAGAAAACCGGTGATTTTACCCATGCTTAACCCTGTATTCTTTCTCTAGATTCCGGGCAGCCAGAATTTCCAGAGCGTTCCTGTAATCGTGTGGCATGATGCGTACGAAACGTGATCTGGATTCATCCCAATTTTCCAGAATCGTGTTTGCTATAGGACTTCCCGTAAGCTGGAAATGGCGGGAGACATAATGAAACAATCTTGCCTCGTCTGCCTCTAGCAGATTGTCGATACTTTCAGCGGCTTGATCGGGATCGACCGCTTCCAGAGCAACCATTTGCATGTTGCACTTGTTTGCGAAGTCCCCAGCCTCATCATATACATAGGCTATTCCCCCGGACATACCGGCTGAAAAGTTGCGCCCCGTCTGACCTAGACAGATTACAACACCACCCGTCATGTATTCGCATCCATGATCGCCAACCCCTTCAATGACGGCGATTGCGCCGGAGTTTCGAACACCAAAGCGCTCTCCGGCTACGCCACTGAAATAGCACTCCCCAGAAATTGCCCCGTATAAAACGGTATTGCCTACAATGATGTTTTCGCGTCGATTGTCCATTGATGTGGCTTGTGGAGGTCGAATTACAATTCGGCCTCCAGATAGGCCTTTACCAACATAGTCGTTGGCTTCACCTTCAAGTTCAATAGATACGCCTTTGGCAAGCCATGCTCCGAAAGATTGTCCAGCTGTTCCCTTGGCCTTGATTACTACAGTGTTATCACTTAGTCCTTCATGTCCATACCGCTTGGCGATTTCGCCTGAGAGCATAGCACCCGTAGTCCGGTCTGTATTGCGGATTTTGGTGTGAACAATTGCTGGCAATGCAGAATCCAGGGCGGGCTTTGCCAATTGAATCAGCTCACGGTCAAGTACGTTTTCGAGATTGTGATGTTGCATCTCCGAGTTGTAGATCGCAACCTCTGGGCTTACTTTCTCACGCGTCAGGATACGACTGTAATCGAGACCCTTGGCCTTGAAGTGTCGAATCGCCTCTCTGGTTTTTAATCGATCAACTTGGCCGATCATTTCGTCGACTGTCGCAAAACCCAGTTTCGCCATGATCTCCCGCAACTCTTCAGCGACAAAAAAGAAGTAGTTGACAACATGCTCGGGCTGACCTGTAAAAAGCTTGCGTAGGCGAGGGTCCTGTGTAGCAATGCCAACCGGACAGGTATTGAGATGGCATTTGCGCATCATGATGCAACCGGAAGCGATCAGTGGAGCAGTTGCGAATCCGAATTCATCAGCACCAAGCAAGGCTGCTACTGCAACATCACGACCGGTTCTCAACCCGCCATCAACTTGTACGGCTATTCGGCCTCGTAGCTGATTTCGAACGAGCGTCTGTTGCGTTTCGGCCAGTCCAATTTCCCAGGGGGCACCGGCATGTTTGATTGAGGTCAGAGGACTGGCGCCAGTACCTCCCTCGTATCCAGAAATGGTCACATGGTCGGCATGGGCCTTGGAGACACCGGCGGCTACAGTACCAACACCCACTTCGGAGACAAGTTTGACGGAGATGCGACTTGACGGATTTACATTTTTCAGATCAAAAATAAGCTGGGCCAGGTCTTCGATTGAGTAAATGTCATGGTGAGGTGGTGGAGAGATCAGCCCTACTCCGGGTGTCGAATGCCGAACGGAAGCGATTTGTTGACTGACTTTGTGTCCGGGCAATTGACCGCCCTCTCCGGGTTTGGCGCCTTGCGCCATCTTGATCTGAATATCATCCGCATTCACCAGATAGTCAGTGGTAACGCCGAAGCGTCCTGATGCAACTTGCTTTATTGCGGAACGTCGAGGGTTGCTGCTTCCGTCTTCCAATGGTCGGTATCGTGATTCTTCCTCGCCGCCCTCTCCAGTGTTGGATTTGCCACCGATGCGATTCATGGCGATGGCTAGATTCGAATGCGCCTCTTGGGATATTGATCCGAATGACATTGCTCCAGTTGCAAAGCGTGTCACGATTTCTGCGGCCGGTTCGACCTGGTCAATGGATAATGGCTGATCTGCCCAGTCAAACTGGAAGAGGGAGCGAAGTGCATATAGCTCGGCATCCTGTTCGTGAATCAGGCGGGAAAATTCACGGTATCGATCCTGACTGTTGCCGCGAACGGCATGTTGCAGATTGGTGATCGTATCCGGATTCCAGACATGTTTCTCACCTCGTATTCGAAACGCATAGTCTCCTCCCGGATCCAGCATATTTCGATACAGCGGCATATTGCTGTAGGCTTGTTCATGCCAGATATAGATGTCGCAAGCAATTTCATCCAGTCCGATCCCGCCGATTCTTGAAGTGGTTCCGGTGAAAAACTGGTTTACCAATTCCTCAGACAGTCCAACTGCGTCAAAGATTTGTGCTCCACAGTAGGATTGAAAGGTCGAGATACCCATTTTGGACATCACTTTTTTGAGTCCTTTGTTGATTGCCTTGATATAGCGTTGCTGGATTTCTTCAAAACCCGGTTGTTCTGGCAAGGTTCGAAGCATGCTATTGATGGTGTCAAACGCCAGATAGGGATTGACTGCTTCGGCACCGTAACCGGTGAGCGTAGCAAAATGATGAACTTCCATGCATGCAGCGGTTTCAATCACAAGTCCGGTTTCGGTTCGTAGCCCTTTGCGGATCAGATGGTGATGTACAGCGGAAGTGGCCAGCAGGGCTGGGATGGCGATGTTGTCCCGATCCGTACCCCGATCAGACAAAATCAGAATATTGAATCCCTTTTGCAACACTGCGCGTTCGGCTTTTCGGCATAATTGCTTCAAAGCCGAATCCAGTGCCTCAGGCCCCCATTTGACGGGAAAGCAAAGCGATAGGGTCTTGGTTCGAAATGCGCCGTTGGTATGATCCTCTATTTGTCGAACCTGTTCCAGTTCATTGTTGGTCAGCAGGGGTTGTGCGACCGTTAGCCGCATTTCCTTTCCGCCGTCGTCAAGTCCGAAAAGATTCGGTCTTGGACCAATCAAGGTCAAGAGGGACATCACCAACTCTTCACGAATCGGATCGATTGGCGGGTTTGTAACTTGGGCAAAATTCTGCTTGAAATAATGCGACAGATGTTTCGCTCGATTTGACATCACGGCTGGCGGGACATCGGTACCCATGGAACCGAGCGCTTCCTCTGCATTTGTGATCATCGGTTGAAGCAGAATCTTCAGATCTTCCTGGGTATAGCCAAAGGCTTGTTGCAATTCAAGCAGGGTATCGGGATCGGGCGACATGGCACCAACTGAGATACGGAGGGAACGAAGTTCGATGTGTGTACGATCAAGCCATTTCTGATAGTTGTATTGATTGGATAGCTCCTGCTTGATCTCTTCATCCGAGATTATTCTTCCAAGTTCCATATCAATCAGGAACATTTTCCCGGGTTGTAATCGCCATTTTTTCTTGATGTCGGATTCGGGTATATCCAGAACACCCATCTCGGAGGCCATGACCACCATATTGTCATTGGTTATCAAGTAGCGAGCCGGCCTCAGGCCATTTCTATCCAAAGTTGCACCGATCTGTTTGCCATCGGAAAATACCACGGCAGCGGGGCCATCCCAGGGTTCCATGAGTGCCGCATGGTATTCGTAAAATGCCTTGCGGTCCTGATCCATGAGCGTATTTTCCGACCAGGCCTCTGGAATCAGGAGCATCATTGCATGCGCCATCGAATAGCCGCCAGCCACGAGTAATTCGAGCACGTTATCGAAGGCGGCGGAGTCAGACTGACCCTCTGGAATGACCGGCCAGATTTTTTGAAGATCGTCGCCCAGCTTTTCGCTAAACAGCGTGCTTCGTCTGGCCGCCATCCAATTCATGTTGCCGCGAAGTGTGTTGATTTCTCCGTTATGGGCGATCATTCGGAATGGATGAGCGAGCTCCCAACTCGGAAACGTGTTGGTCGAGAAGCGCTGATGGACCAGCGCCATCGCCGATTGCATATCCTGATCAAGCAGATCGGGGTAATATTCATCAACCTGATGAGCCATTAACATCCCCTTGTAGCAGATCAATCTGGAAGAGAGGGTAGGGATGTAAAAGTATGATTTTTCTGCAAGGTCAGATTCGGCAACTTTTGTTTCTATTTGTTTTCGGGTAATGAACAGCTTGCGTTCAAAGTCGTCTTGTGTCTGGACATTGTCCGCGCGTTTCACTATGACCTGATAGACCTCAGGTTCAGTGGGCAGTACGCTTTTGCCCAAATTACAGGCATTGACCGGCACCTTTCGCCATCCTAATACTGACTGTCCTTCCTGGACGATGTATTTCTCGACGATGGCTACTAATGTTTCCTGGGCTGTGGCGGACTTCGGCAGAAAAATCATGCCGACTGCATACTGTCCCGGTTTCGGCAGTTCGAAATTCAGGGTTTGGCGAAAAAATGTATCGGGAATCTGCAGAAGTATGCCCGCCCCGTCACCGGCTTTTGGATCCGCCCCAACTGCACCTCGATGAGCAAGATTGCCAAGAATGGTTAGACCATGCTTGAGAATTTGATGAGATTGTTGGCCGTCTATACTGGCAACAAAGCCGACTCCACATGAGTCGTGTTCGTTGGCAGGGTCATAGAGACCGAACTTTGCAGGTAACGGCATAGGTTAAAGCAGTAAAAAAGGGTATATGGGTATATTAGTCCTTTACTCCTTTACATTCAAGTTGACTGATCACCCCTAATCCTTAAATAGAAATGATTTTACCCGTTATGAGCCGGTATTCGAGCAGTTGAGCGGAAAAATGGTCCAGAATGGTCCGGGCGGCCGGATTCCGATCAAGAATGATTCTCATTCATTTGCCAGATCGTGGCGCGGCGGCGGGTTTTGAGCCTCAGAGCAAATTCCGGGCGTGCGAATCCATGGCTCTGTTCGGCCAGTCCTGGATGGGTCCAGAGGAATCAGGGAATCAGAACAGGCGGCAGGTGCGGATCATCCAGAGTGCTTCATCCAGCAGTTTCAGATCCACCGGGTTGACCTTCAGCACCCACTCCCGAGAGTGACGCACAATCAGACCGGCAATATCATACAACCGGCTTCGGAACGTTCCGGCCCGATTGCCATGCCACTCGAGACCGAGTGTCATGCGCAGCAGAACCAGCAGGTTACAGGCAATCACATTCAAGTACAGACAGACCGCATTGGCTCGGAATGTGCTGCAGGGCAAGTGAGCACCACTGAAGTCGCTGCACAGTTCCTTGAGACGATTTTCCGAGCTGTCTGCACGCTGGTTGTACCACCACACGATCTCCGCATCGCCGAGCCCTTCCCGATCCAGATCCGTCGCGATGGCACGGTAGATGAATCCGTCTTTCAGGGCACTTTCCCCATCCACCGGATTCAACTGCTGTTCCTGCATCGCAATCTCCATCTGCTCCGGCTGCGCTGGAGTATCGGGGTCCTGAGGCTTGACTTTGCCGGGCACTCGGGTTTTCTGCACCACCAGGCAAAAGGCTTCCGGAGTCTTGTCCATCGCATGCCAGGTTCGGGCGAGAAACTCGGTCTCGGAGAGAGAACCATCCTCATCGACTACCGGCTGCCACTCCGATTCCGGAATCTCCGCAATCAAGGCACGGACATTCCGGCTCATCCTGGCCCGAATGGCAAAACGGGCTCCCTGTTCCCGGCAGAGATTGATGACTGCCGCCTGACAGGAAGCGGCATCGGCTCGAAACTTGGCAACCCGAACGCCTTCTGGCAAGGCCTCGATACAGTGCTTGAAAAACTCGACATTGCGGGCCGACGGCGGCACATTGCCCTTGCGCAGTTCCGCGTGCAGCACTTGACCGGTCTCTGCAATGTGCCCGACCATCGGGGTAAATCCCCGCTTGCCTTTATACGTACGATCTGCGGTTTTCCTTTTCGCATGAATCACCGTCGCATCGATATCCAGGGTCACATGATCACGGGTGCCGAGACTCGCCTGCAACAGTTGACGATTGACCTCGGGCAAGACATTCCTTGAGGCCCGATGCTTGCCGACCGAACGCAGCCAGTTGCCCAGGGTACTGGAACAGGGAATCGACTGGAATCCCAGTAGTTTCATCAAGCTCCGGTCCTTGCGCAGGTGCACGATGTCATCGAGGTGCTTGGCGCCTTCATGCAACATCAGCATGAAGATATGAAAGAGGGTACTGTGTCGATAGCCTCGATTGCTGCCCGGGGCAGGCATCTGTTGATCAATGATTGCCCCGAGTTTGAGACGCTCAAGCAGGGCTGCTGGAACGGTCAGTCCGGCACGGGCGGTGATTTTTCGATTGCTTTTCGCGGTTTTGCAGGGTAGAATTTTCATGATCCTTGTGAAATGGAGTGGTTGATTTTTTTCACCCAACGGGTGATGTTTATGGAACGCCTATTTTACCACTAATACTCTATTTTCACAAGGATTTTTCTATTTTTCCCGATTTCTAATTGTCGATTAGGGCTATATCCCTAATCCTTAAATAGAAAATTTGAAAGTACTTCCAACGCCCTGTGTGGCGTGGTTTTCGAACGGGCTGGCTTGTCACCCAATGGATGATTCTGATTCCAGCCCAAAATCCACAGTCCATCATGCCTTGTGCCAAATAAAGCAATTTCTACTTAAGGATTAGGGCCGAGTAGACGGGGCTTGGTAACAACCCCGTCTACTCGGCCCTTCAGCCAATCGTGATATTGGCATATCTTGGTATTTATATTATACAAGATATGCCAATGAAGACAACATCTACCTTGATTTCTGATGTTTTATTATAAAATTGTCGTACACCCATAACTATATAATTCCCAATAATTTCATGTTCTATCGAGTAGGTTCACCTGACTCGCTTTATTTTCTAGTATCGGAAATGTGATCTCCGATGGAGGGTTGTAAGTTGGCTGGCCCACGGTAACCCCAATGCCAGTTTCCACAAGACAGATGAAATGTTCATTAAGGGCTTTTCAATCACCAAGCCTGCCAGGAAATAATTGACCGATCTTGGATGTATCGATTGACTTGCCTTGTCCCAGTGAAACGAAGCAACATGTCGGTTGTTCCATGACAAATCTCTCTAAATGGCAGAATTCAAAATTGTCGACATTTGCCTGAGAAAACGTTTTCTGTGAGCTAGGGCTCACGACTCTGGTACATAGCGAAATGAATAAGTACTGCGAGGAAAAGTTAACCCAGCGCGAACTCCTCTAGGGTTTTTTGAAGATATTTTTGGTCATATTCCTGGCAAACCAGTGCATGGCCGATTCCCTGCATCAAGATTAGCCGGACTTTCCCTGCAAACACTTTTTTATCGAGATTCATGGCTTCCCGTAAATCCTTCGGCTTGAATTCCTTTGATGGGTTGACTGGTAGCCCAGCTTTCTTCAGGAGACTTCGAATACGCAAAAAATCCGTTTCCTCGAGCCATCCTTGAAGAGCGGACATTCGGGCTGCCATCAACATGCCCAGCCCAACTGCTTCTCCATGCAGCCATGGTCCATAACCGGTTACGGTTTCAATTGCGTGTCCGAAAGTATGACCCAGGTTCAACAAGGCACGAACTCCGGATTCCCGTTCATCCCGTTCCACGATTTTGGCCTTATTCATGCAGGATTGCTGGATTATTTTGGTTAGCGCAGTTTGGTCTTGTTGCATGACTGAATCAATATTCTGTTCCAGCCAGTAAAAAAATCTCGGGTCATTGATTAGTCCATACTTGATTACTTCGGCCATGCCCGATGAAAACTGCCTTGTCTCAAGTGTGGATAAAGTGGAGATATCTGCTATAACACGCAAGGGTTGGTAAAAGGCGCCAATCATGTTCTTGGCGCTGAAATGGTTGACACCCGTCTTGCCTCCTACGGATGAATCGACTTGTGCGAGCAGGGTTGTCGGGACCTGAATAAAACCAACTCCGCGCTGATAGCATGCTGCAACAAAACCTGACAAATCACCAATTACTCCACCACCCAGTGCAAGTACGGTCACTTGTCGGTCAAGCGGTATAGAAAGCATTTGATCAAACACCTGACTAGCTGTTTTCAGTGATTTGTAGTGCTCGCCGTCAGGCAGTATGATTTCATTAACCTGTTTGCCTGGCAGCGCTTGTTTGAGTTGATCGAGATATAAGGGCTGAACCACATCATTGGTAATTAACAGTACTTGATCACCGGTAATCCAGTTGAGAAACTCACATGGATCGCTCAGGATACCGTTGGCAATGCGTATCTCGTAACTACGATCGCCAAGATCGATTGAGACTGTGGTGATTTCTCTGTTCATGAACGAACCTGGATATTTAGAAAATCAGCAATGCGATACGCAGTCGTTTCTGAGCTTGGAGATATGTTGATGACATGGTCAGCAACACACCTGTAAATTGGCTCCCGTTGCTTAACTATCTGTTGCAAAGTTGCATAAGGGTCCTGGGTATTCAGCAGAGGCCGTTTTTTGCTGTGTCTGACCCGATCCCAGAGAAATTCTACCGACGCGGTCAAGTAGATCACTTTTCCGCTTTGCTTGATGACTTTTTGATTGTCGTTATTCAATACAGTTCCACCGCCGGTTGCCACCACATGCTCGCTTCGTTTTGCGATCTTTTCAAGCAAGCGAGTTTCCCGTAAACGGAATCCTTCTTCACCTTCAAGTTCGAATATGTGAGAGATGCTCACACCCGTCCGCCGTTCAAGTTCATTATCGGTATCCAGAAATTCGAAGCCGATGAGCTCTCCCAGTCTGCTGCCAACCGTGGTCTTGCCGACCCCCATCGGTCCAATCAGATAGACATTGAAATTCGTTGTTTGCACCACTACGGATCCGATTATTTTTCGTGTTATACAAAGGCAGATATCGGGAATTTTAAATTTGCTTGATCGAGATCAAGCAAATGCAATGTAACAAAAATTAAAAAGTCTTTGAACAATATTTCCAAATCAGAGCTCTGGTGCATGTTCAAGGCAAATCATGATTGAACGAATGAACCCGGTTCGGGCTCTTTCTGTAAGGAGCTTGATATTCTCGGTTGCACAGATGATTTGTTTGATAAAAAAGTTCTTGTAAATTCTGTCTCGATTTCGTATTATCCGCATCCCTTATTCTAATCATATCCATTCAAGTTATTGGGACTCGATGAAAACCTTTTTCGCAAACTCAAAGACGATCAGGCAAAGCTGGTATGTTGTCGATGCCACAGACAAGGTGCTTGGCCGTCTTGCATCAAAAATTGCGCATCGTCTTCGGGGCAAGCACAAGCCCGAATATACACCGCATGCAGATACAGGAGACTATATTGTTGTCATTAATGCTGAGAAAGTAGCATTAACAGGACGTAAAGCGGATGCAAAGAAGTATTACCGACATACAGGTTATCCTGGCGGGATACGCGAGACGTCGTTTCGGGAAATGAATGAAAACCACCCGGAACGGGTTATCGAACTGGCAGTTAAGGGTATGCTGCCAAAAAACAAATTGGGTCGGGCCATGTTTTCGAAATTAAAGGTCTATGCCGGGAATGATCATCTACATCATGCCCAACAACCACAACCGCTGGAATTGTGATCAATATCATGGCCGCTAATCAAGTTTATACTGGTACTGGAAGGCGTAAATCCTCGATTGCTCGGGTTTATTTGAAACGAGGTACTGGCAACATTCTGATCAATAATCGTGTGCTCGGTGAGTATTTCGGTCGAGAAACCTCGCGCATGATCGTACGGCAACCGCTTGAACTTGCAGAGCTGGTTGACAAGGTCGACATTCGCGTGAATGTCGCTGGCGGTGGTAATAGCGGTCAAGCTGGTGCCATTCGCCATGGCATCACTCGGGCACTTCTCGAATTTGATCCCGAGTTGCGCCCTTCCATGCGTGCCGCGGGATTTGTAACACGGGATGCCCGAGTTGTTGAACGAAAGAAAGTTGGGCTACATAAAGCCCGCAAAAGACCCCAATACTCGAAACGCTGATTTTTTTCAGTTCAACTCCATAAGTTGCATGCACTTTTTTTCAGCGCGCGCGAGTAATCTCCTGGCCTGATCAGGAGCAAGACAAACTCGGGTTATCCTCTTCTTGGAACGATTAACATGAAAGCAGCTATTTGTCATGAGCATGGCAAGCCGTTGACCATTGAAGAGGTTTCAATTGCTGATCCAGTTGGCCGCCAGGTTAAAGTCAAGATTGGTGCATGCGCAATCTGTCATTCAGACATTCACTATGCGGAAGGTGCGTGGGGTGGTTATACGCCTGCAATCTATGGGCATGAGGCATCTGGAGTGGTCGTTGAAGTCGGCCCCGATGTTGATCGCATAGCGGTCGGCGATAAAGTCCTTGTGACCTTGATTCGTTCCTGTGGAAGCTGTCATTTTTGCGAACAGGGCGAACCGGTAATGTGCGGTGAATCTGCTGCAGATGATGAAACTCACCATTTGAAGCTTGAAGATGGAACAGAAATTGCCCAAGGCATGAAAACTGCGGCATTTGCGGAGTGGGTATTGGTTGACGACTCCCAGATTGTCAAATTACCTGATGACATGGCCCTGGATTCAGCCTGTCTGTTGTCCTGTGGAGTGATTACAGGGGTTGGCGCAGTGATCAATACAGCTCAAGTCAAACCTGGCTCCAATGTCGTCGTGATCGGTGTTGGCGGAGTCGGTCTGAACGCAGTCCAAGGGGCGAAAATTGCGGGTGCCAAAACCATTATCGCGGTTGATATTGAAGATCAAAAACTGGAGGATGCCAGGCGATTTGGCGCGACACATGGAGTCAATGCCGGGATCGAAAAACTGCCAAGAGAGATCAGGGTTCTAACGGATGGATATGGCGCGGATTATGTGTTTGTGACAGTGGGTTCCCGGCAGGCCATTGAAAGCAGCTACCGGTTGATGCGCCGTGGTGGTCAGGTGGTGATTGTGGGTATGCCATCGGCTTCCGAAAAAAGTGAATTCTTGCCAGTAGCACTTGCCGCGTCGAATCAAAGAATTCAGGGCAGTTTCATGGGGCAGACGCGACTGAGAGTCGATATACCTTGGCTTCTGTCTCTATACGAGCAAGATATTCTCAAACTTGATGAGTTGATCAGCAATCGTTATACGTTGGACGAAATCAACTTAGCCATAGAAGATACGCTAAAAGGTCAAAGCCTGCGCAACATCCTGATCATTGATGATTCACTCTGATCACGTAGATTCGATTTTTATTTTTGAGTTTTGTTTGTGTGCATCAGCGGCTAGCAGATCAACTAATTTCTGAAAATCTTGTGGCGGTTCGATCTGCCATGACTGGTTCAGCTTTGTTTTGGGATGAATCAGCGACAATTCGCTTGCATGCAACGCCTGTCGTTGGAATCCTCTTAAGTATCGGATAAGTTGTTCATCTGCAGATTTCGGAAGCTTTGTTCGACATCCGTACCGTGCATCCCCGACCAGTGGATGTCCGACCGAATTTAAATGAACGCGGATTTGGTGAGTTCGGCCGGTTTTCAAAGCGACTTCAAGGAGAGTGTGAGAGCGAAATTTTTGATTCACTCTAACCTCTGAGATTGCGGACTTACCCTCATTTGAGGTGATCATACGTAAGCGGTCTTTAGGATGTCTGATAATGGGTTTGTCAATCGTCATGCCAGAGATCAAAACGCCCTCACAGACAGCCTGATAGATGCGCTTCACGGATCTTTCGGCAAGTTGAGATGCCAAGCATTGACGTGCTTCTTCAGTACGAGCTACCACCAATAAACCGGTGGTATTCTTGTCGAGACGATGAACGATCCCGGCTCTTGGTAAATATGCGAGCTCAGGAAAATGATGAAGTAAACCATTCATCATGGTTCCTTTGATGTTACCCGCCCCAGGATGGACGACCAGCCCGGAAGGCTTGTTGATCACGATTAACTGCTCATCGGACCACTGTATATCTAGGTCAATGGGTTGGGGGTCGATAGAAATTGGATCATCTGATGTAAATTGGACAGCTAAATTTTCATTTCCCGTAAGTCGATATTTCCGTTTAACGACTTTGCCGTTGACAGTAATTTGCCGATTTTCAATCCAGTTTTGAATGGTAGTACGCGAATATTCGGGCATAAGTTTCGCTAGGGTGCTGTCCAAGCGCTGTTCTCCGATATCTTCCGGAACGGTCAATGTAAGGAAAATTTCTGAGTTGGACATAGGTAAATTTTTGATTAAGCAAATTATATTGAGTACGCAAGGGAATAATTTTGCGATATCAATTTTTAGGACAGGAATAAGTAAACGTTAATTTCCAATAAATCATAAAATCCAGTGATCGTGCAATTTTGTTTAATCTCTAATGGTTCATGCCGAAATGGCAAGACCTTGAGATTCATTCCTATAACAACCGCGTGAACCAATACATGTTCGAGTAAATTACAACCAATCACGGGTATCATACTCCTGATATGCAACAAGGAAGCATTTATATGGGACTATCCCGCAATATTTTTCAATTAATATTTTGGGGCTTATAAAGAATGGTTGACAAGTGTTGCTGTGAATCGGGTATTGCCAGTTCTGCCGCTGAATTTTGCAGATGGCCGCGGCAGGCGGTATCTCTTCCATGCCAAATCGTCTGCAGCCCTCTAATAATCGCAGACCAATAGCCAAAACCAGGATGTCAAGTGATGCCGTAAACTGTTTGTCAACCATTCTTTATAAGCCCCAATATTTTTAACTGCTGACCTCTGTTCATTGATATATCTCAATAATAAAATAGCACCTTGCTGCTAGTATGTTAAGATGACCGTATCATGAGTACTGAAATTCAGATAGAACGTCGTCCGCTACCGATCGGCTACCAATCATTTTCTGATCTACGAAATGAGGGTTGTTACTATGTTGATAAGACCTCCTTAATTCGGGAGATGATCAAACAGGGACGGTACTACTTTCTCTCTCGTCCTCGTCGCTTCGGAAAGAGTCTGCTCGTTGATACCTTGCAGGAACTGTTTGAGGGGAATGAAACGCTTTTCCAGGGTTTGGATATCCATCCGTATTGGGACTGGTCGGTCAATTATCCCGTCGTTCGCTTAACCTTGGATGGGATCGTCAGCACGCCCGAGGAATTGGAGAAACGTATAGTAAATCAATTATACAAAATCGAGCAAGCATTTGACCTAAACTCGTTACCCTCGGTAGACTCTGCAGCTGATCGGCTGGAAAATGTTTTGTACTATCTCCACCAAAAGACCGGCCTACAGGTCGTGGTATTGGTGGACGAATATGATAAGCCGGTTCTGGATTTACTGGAGGACAGTGACCAGGCTGGAATCAATCGAAATCGACTTCGAGATGTATACAGTATCCTGAAAAGTTCACAAAAATACATCCGTTTTGTGTTCGTGACCGGCATCACGATGTTTTCCAAAACCAGTTTTTCTTCGGGTCTGAATAATCTTGACGATATCAGTTTATATCCGCCCCTAGCATCAATTTGCGGCTATACTGATCAGGACTTGGATACGGTATTCGCTCCGGAACTGGAAGGACTGGATCGGGACGAGATTCGCAAGTGGTATAACGGCTATAACTGGCTGGGCGAGGAGAAGCTCTACAACCCCCACGACATCCTACATCTGTTTAAGAAGCGTAAATTTCGTGCACACTGGTTCAAGTCTGGCGAGCCGGGCTATCTGTATCGTTTGTTACAAGAGAGAAAGGTTAACCCGATGCAACTCGAAAATCGCGTTGTCGATGCCGACTTTGTTACGAATTTTGAACTGGGTGGATTCAGTCATGAGGCGTTGCTGTTCCAATCGGGATATTTAACCATCAAAGAAGAGGAACAAAAAGGCACTCGTATTTTTTACCATCTGGATTATCCGAATTTTGAAGTTCAGAGCAGTTTCAATGCCGGGTTAGCCGAGCACTTGACCAAACGCGGTAAGGAAGTAACTGCTACTGGAGAGGATCTGATTGAAGCGCTTAGAATAAATAACTTTAAGTTGTTCAAAGAAAAGATCCAAAATTTACTATCGGAATTTCCTCATACTTGGTATGACACGGCCAAACTGGGTGATTATGAATCATGGTATACGAGTTTGTTATATCTGTGTTTTCGAACCACAGAAGTTGATTTGAAGGCTGAGGAAGTAACCAAACATGGACGCTCGGACCTGGTGCTGTTGCACGAGAAGCAGGTATTTGTGCTAGAACTCAAGATGGTTGAAAATGAAACTAGGACGGAAGAAGGTCTCAATAGTGCGATCGCACAGATTCGGGAAAAAGGCTATGCAAGGAAGTATCGAAGCCGCAAGGAGCCGATACACCTGATCGGCTTGGTGTTTGGTAAGAAAGAGCGAGACTTGCTGGATATTCGGGTGGAGAAGTTCTGACAATTGAACTAATCTTGGGGAATCATATACAATAATAACAAAACCCCCCTCCACCATTGCGCTAAAAATCCAGCTTCTCCGGCCCTGACTATTTGCCATCCCGATACTGAATGTCCACTGGCTGCATCAGGGCATCAGCCAGTGCCTCCATTTTTTTATTAGTCGTTTTGCCCGGCACTTCGATCTTGATCCGTTCTTGCAGCTCGGCCTTCTTCGGCTGGTAGCCCGGATGCGGTAGCGTTACTGTTTTTTTGTTAGTCATTTCATTCTCCTTTGTAGTTATTCATTTCTTCGATAATATTCCGCAGGTCTGCCTGCACCCATTCATGCTTGTTCGGAAACACGTCATGGATGTAATTTTCCAGTTCGCGAAAATGAGGCGTTTCTATCTTGTATTCGATCCTGTAGGCGCGTTCAGGGTCAGCCGTCTGGTAGGCAACCAGTCTTGACTTGACATTCTTGGCAATGCCCACCTTGTATTCGCCCGGATAGGCCGGGTGTGAAATCACGTACACGAACTTCCTTTCCTGGTAGTCTTTTCCCTGATCGGTTCTTCTGGGCGGGTCGGTTTTCAGGTGAATCTGGTTTCTGAACTGCAGAATATTCCCCGGATCGGCTACCTCGTCAGTCAATCGATGTCGCACCAAATCGTATGCAACGATTGATATGTCTATGCCGATCCATTGCCTATTCAGATGCTCGGCGGCAACGCAGGTCGTAGCACAGCCGCAAAATGGATCCAGGACAATATTCCCCTCGTTGCTGGAAGCCTTTATAACGCGGTCAAGAAGGGCAAGCGGCTTTTGTGTGGGATAGCCTGTGCGCTCATTTCCAGACGCAATGCCGATGTCAATCCATAGATTGGACAGCGGCTTGCCGTCACTGTCGGAAAGGTAAACCTTGCGGCGAGGAACATTTCCTCTTTTCGGCCAGTGAATGCGGCCATCACTTTCAAGTTCGTCCAGTCGTTCCTTCGGAAACTTCCAAATATCCGTAATCCCCCGCCACTCATATGCATACCCCCCTCCTGACAGTGTTCTGGCATGTAGCGGGGAGGTTGTGTAAACGCCCCGATCATCCTGGTAACTATAACGTTCTGTTATATCTTCATCAGAGAATGGAATGCGTGGTCTTGACCATGTTGCACGGGGAGTGGAGTAGAACAACAGAGTGTCCGTCACATTCCCATATTTGCGCGCATCATTGTGCGACCCGTATCTTTGCCAGATAATTTCATTTCTAAAGCATTTTTCCCCGAAAACGCAATCCATTACCGCTTTGAGATAATGACTCATGGTTGGATCGCAATGCAGGTATATTGAACCTGTCTGTCTCAATACCCTCCGGCATTCAATCAAACGGATTGCCATGTATGCCAAATACGCAAAGTTGTAGGGATTGCCAACGCCCCTTATGCCGTTCAAGTAGTGAAACAGTTCTGGCTGATCTTCCTTGATGGTTAAAAGCCACTCGCTCTTGACATCTTCCTTTCTGAATATGTCTGAAAACTCTGCACCTTCCGCACTGCTTCCAATGGGTGCGGTAAACTTCTTGTTCTTGTTGAATGGCGGGTCAAGGTAGATCAGGTCGATGCATTCCGAATTAATGCCACGCAGGACATCCAGATTATCTCGGCAAAAAATCGTCCGGTTTTTTACATTACATTCAGTCAATTCGTCAATTGTTTGTAGGTTAGCGTTTTGCCTTCCATATTTATAACCATTTTCTCCAACTGGCCAAGAGTATCATCGCTTCGAAAGTTATGACGCCCGGAAAATTCCTGAACATATCGGTTAAGATGCTTCTTGGACATCTTGTGATAGGTTCCGTGATAACCTCGCTTCAGTAACGCCCAGTTTGATTCAATGCCGTTGGTATGCGCCTGATCGCGGACATACTCGCTTACTGAATGATTGACGCTCTCATGCGGGCGCTCAATGCCATCGCAAGCTCTTGCGCCATCTGTATAAACGGTTGCGGCATTTTCAGTGTTTTCAGTAACGAAACCCTGCAGTGTATCGGCATCAACATCATTGACTACAGTCGCAGTAACTTCACTGGTTTCCCGATCCTTGATGCCTACAACGGCAGCCTTGCCGACAGCTCCGTGGCCAGTATCCTTAAGCGCCTTCCTTTTGGTATTGCTCATATTGGATCGTTTTCCACCAATATAGGCTTCATCCCACCTCAACTGGGCCGCCAAATGGATTGTCTCCGGGTATCGAGCCCTCGCGAATACGATGGGCAAGATGCCAGGTAGATTTCTGGGTTACTTCCAGATCCCGATGCAGCTTCATTGAGGAAATGCCCTTGATATTCGTAACCATCAAGTACATTGCGATTGCCCAGGCCTGGTAGTCAATGTTCGAACCCTGCATAAAGGTTCCGGTCTTGACCGAGAATTGTTTGCAACAACCTTTTTGACGGCATCGATACGGCATAGTCGGATGTTTTGATCCAGATTGAACATTGGCAGAACCACACTTGGGGCAGGTCGGAGTGCCTTTCCATCGGCGTTTCGCAAACCATTTCTCAGCGGTTTCACTGTCTGGAAACATCTTGAAAATCTTGGCGAGTGAAATACCTTCCCGGTAGTGCTTTCCTGGTGCTGAATTTGCCATTAATGCAACTTCATGTGTTTGTTTAATAATGATTTTATTTTAAACAATAGTAACTAAAATGTCAAGTGTTTTTTTTGTTTTGGTTTGACCAGTGATTTGGATTCGGACGCCTAATTTCTTTAATTTCTATTACCTGTCTTGACTAACTTCGGCTTTTTTTGAAAATAGCTCTATTTAAACTATTTATGATCGGATCGTGATGGTTCGGCTCATCCCAGAATTGAATAATTTCCCAGTCATCATCTTCTATGTGTTTTTCTGTTTCTAATGCTGGTTCTTTTCCACGAGACTTTAAGTAAACGCCTTTTATATCTTTACAATACGCCCAGGCAAGAAGAACAAATGATCCTCCCTACAAAGCAGTTATTACAGAAAACGGAATTTTTTCCATAACAAGACCTAAATATGGGGAATTATATCGAATTGTAACCATCAAGCCACCTCCGATATCTTTTCACGGATCAATGGGGTGCCTAGCGGCAACGCCCCTCCCCGTGCAGTTGCCCCAATCCCGGAGGCCAAGATGTTGCGGGCTGCGTTCAAGTCCGCATGTTCGGCATGACCACAGGCCACGCACTTGAACACCGCTTGCGATGTTCTGTTATCCTTGCTGACATGACCGCAGGCACTGCACGCCTGCGAAGTATAGGCAGGATGAATCTTGATGACCTCTGCCTTGTAATTCAGTTTCTGTTCCAGACCATGCCAGCCCGTTTTCAGGATTTCACGATTCAATCCCGACTTGGCTTTTACATGCTTGCCCGGATTGTCCACCGTTCCCTTTGCTGATTTGGTCATGCCTTGCGTGTTCAAATCCTCAAGTACCACCAGTCCTGCATTGTTAGCAATCTTGCGACTGGCTTGATGCTGCCAGTTGTCTCTGGCATTTTTCAGATGCCGGCAGCACTTCTGCAATTTCAAGCGGGTCTTGTGCCTGCGTCTGGAACCCTTGACCTGCCCTTGCATCCTGCGCTGGTATCGTTTCAGGCGGGCTTCCTTTTTCGCCAGCTCGGGCAAGCAGTGGATGGTTTCATTGCCGTTGCTGTCCACTACTGCAACCTGTCTGACATTTCGATCTACTCCAGCGGTCACTCCGTTGTCCGTCTTTTCAGGAATCTCGACCTCATGACAGACAACGGCATACCATTTTCCTGCTTTCCTGGTGATGACTGCCTTGACGGGCTTGTCCTCTGGATAAGGATTGCCGCCCTTGCGCTGAATACGCAACCAGCCGATCTTTGGGACATGCAGCTTGCCATCCTGCATCTTGACCTGTTCAGGAATGGTAAATGAAGGATTGGAGCCATGCCTCGACTTGAACCTGGGAAAGCCCTTGCCGGCTTTGAAACAAGCCGTCCATGCGTCTGATTGATACTTCAGAATGTGCCGAGTAATTGCACATGAATACTCATTCAGCCAGTCAACCTCCTTGCGCAGTCGGGTGAACTCGACACACAGCGAGAAGAATGAAGTTGACGGCTTGTGGTGATTCTCGGGGAATACCCGATGCCGGTTCATCCGATCCCGGTTTTTACCCAGGAAGTGATTCCAGACAAAACGGCAGGCACCTGCCTGACCTGCAAGCTTGCGGGCTTTCGATTCCGATCCCGGAATCAGGCGGTAAGTGATGTTGCGGTATGTTGTACAATCGCTCATGCGGTTCAACCTTATCATCGTTAAGTGTTGATTTGGATATGGGAGTGCTAATCCCATATCACGCGTTATACACAATTGACCAGTCATTTTCAATGAAAATGTAAATCTTGGGGGAAATCAATCGAATGGTTATCATTCGATATAATTCCCTAAATATGCAAGTCCGGAATTGCCAACCCCGATAAAAAGCATAGGTGAAAATTTCCTAAACATCCACGCATTGTACCAGACCCGCCTTGTTTTCGTTATTATTGTATATAATTCCCAAAAATTGAATCAACACAAAAGAAAAATAGCAATAACAGCGGCAGCGCAAGGTCGGTAAATAGAACAGGTGTATTGGTCTCTTACGATTCAATAAATATAGCTAGTTACCAAGAAGATCCCAACGAAGTATTTTCTCAAATCCTACAGTCAATCTAATCATGTTTCTCTCATTCACAGAACAAAATCAACATAAAGCTAGACCAATATTTCGGTTTGGTAAACTGCTCATTGCCCTGTTTTGCTTGTTCTGGTTTTCAGGTTGTGCCATGTTCGGCAATGATGATGATGAGGATGGTCCAGTTCCACCGGCAGAAGAATTGTATGCGGAAGCTCAGTTGCAAATGTCTGAAAACGATTGGGAAGATGCAATCGAAACCTTGCGTCGAATTGAGGCTGAGTATCCCTATGGTGAATTTGCCATGCAGGCAATGGTTGATACAATCTATGCGTATTATCGATTTGGTGATATCGCAATGGTCAAGGCTTCAGCAGACCGTTTTATCAAACTCCATCCCACCAATGAGTCGGTAGCTTACGCCTATTATCTCAAGGGACTGGTTAGCTTTAAGGAAGACAAAAGCCTGCTTGGCGTGCTCATGGGAAAAGACGATCTCTCGGATCGAGATGCAACTAATATGCTCGAAGCGCTGGAAGCATTCCGAAATTCATACGAGCAATTTCCCGACAGTGAATACGCTCCTGCCTCCCGCAAACAGGCTAAAGAGATGGAAGATGCCTTGGCAGAATATGAAGTAAATATCGCTAAGTTTTACTTCAAACGAGAGGCATATGTAGCAGCCGTAAACCGAGCGGAAAGAGTGATTGAAAATTTTTCAACTTCTCCAGCTGTTGAGGATGCGCTCGGTGTTCTGCTTCATGGTTATAACCGGATGAATATGCAAGATCTTGCTGATGATTCAAGGAGAGTGCTTGAGTTGAACTTTCCCGACAGCACATATCTTGATCTGAGCAAAGCAATAAATTAAATCGATTCCTGTTACGGCATGACCGCACTTGGATCGATTTTTCTGATCCGAAAACGTCTGTTATTCGATTTCGGGTGATGTCATCAAGTGAAGGTTTGGCTTCCTCAAATCGAGGAAGTCTTGGTCAGACATCGCTCTGCTTCGCGGTACTTATTCGCTGTTTGATCAATGATTTTCTCGGGCAGATCTGGCGACGGCGCCTGCTTATTCCAATCCAAGGTTTCGAGATAATCTCTTACGAACTGCTTATCATAACTCGGTGGACTTTGACCGGGTTTATAATGACTAACTGGCCAAAATCTGGAAGAATCGGGAGTCAGTACTTCATCAATCAAATACAATACACCCGCATCATCAAGCCCAAATTCAAATTTTGTGTCTGCAATGATAATACCTCGTTCCCGAGCATAAATCGCAGCCTCAGTATAGATTTGTAGACTTAAGTTTCTGACTTTGTCTGCCAATGAATCCCCAAGTAGTTGTACACAGTCATCATAACTAATGTTTTGATCGTGTTCACCGGCCTCTGCCTTCGTAGAGGGCGTGAAGATTGCTTCAGGTAGTTGATCTGCCTGGCGAAGGTTTTCTGGCAAAGCAATTCCACAGATCGAACCCGTAGCCTGATAATCTTTCCAGCCAGAACCGATCAAATATCCTCTAACAATCGCTTCGATCGGTAGGGGTTTGAGTTTCTTGACGATAATCGCACGATCACCAAAATTTTCTCTCATCTGGGGATCTGGAATTGCCTCCGATAAATCCATATCGGAGAGATGATTTGGAATCAGGTGTGAGATTCGGTTGAACCAGAAATTTGAAATCCGGTTTAGCACCTCGCCTTTACCTGGAATCGGCTGGTTGAGGATGACATCGAATGCTGAAATCCTGTCAGTGGTAACAATCAATAGGTGATTGTCATCCAGAACATAGATATCTCGAACCTTGCCACGATTGAGTAATTCAAGGTTGCTGATTTCGGAATGCAAAACCTGAGTGTTCATATCAGATAAAACGGTAAGCTGGAATGGAAATTATGTAAATTGACGAATACTGATTGAATATCAATGACTGGGCTTCTACTTATGGGGTCCATTGCGCACCCTTTCAATCCGATCAGCTTTTTTATATCCCCTGGGTAGCGGTTTGCCTCGGCATGCTCGGTCATAATGGAGATAACTGTCGAAATTGCTTGGTTTCAGTTTGAGATAACTGCTACCACGGTGAATCTTTAAACCTTCACCTTCACGAAAGGTTTCTACTGAGATCACTCGCTCCGGATCTGCAAAGGCCTTGTCCTTTCCAAGCTTGATGATTTGCAGTCCCTTGCCTTTCGATGCCTGGCTCAAAAGTCCAACCGGTAGCAATAATAATCGCCCATAATTAGTCAATAGTGCAGCGAAATCACTTTCATAATCTTCAACTAGACAGGGCTTTAGTACTTTTGATCCTTTTGGGACCGACAAGGTTGCCTTGCCGGCCTTGACTCGTGAGGTAATCTCGCCGAGTTGTGCGACGATCCCGTATCCTTTGTCTGTTGACAGCAAGTATTGGGTGTCTGCCTTGCCCATCATTAAACCCAGAAAGACAGCACCACTCTGTGGATTTAGATAACTGCTGAGTGGCTCACCGTAGCTTTTTGCCGAGGGCAGGGCATGGGCGGGTAGAGTATAGGTTCGACCATATGAGTCTAGTGTCAGTAGCAGTTCATTCGATTTTCCTTTAGCGGAATGCAGATAACTGTCTCCGGTCTTGTAGTTCAAGGCAGTTCCTTCGATATCATGTCCTTTTGCAGCTCGTATCCATCCCTGTTCCGATAATATCACTGTGATCGGATCTGCCGAAATCAAATCGGTTTCACTGAGGGCTTTCGCAGTTGGGCGTTCGATGATCGCAGAGCGTCGGTCGTCGCCATATTTCTCGGCATCGTGCTTCAGTTCAGTGCGCACCAATTTGGCAAGGGCGGTATCCGATCCAAGCAGTTTTTCCAGCTCCTCCTTTTCTGCACTCAACTGCGCTTGATCGTCACGGATTTTCATCTCTTCGAGTTTGGCCAGATTGCGTAGACGAGTATCCAGGATGGCATTACACTGCGTGTCCGTGAGTTTGAACTGGCTTTTCAGTTCTTCGAATGGATGATCATGAAAACGAATGATTTCGATGACCACATCAAGATTCAGGTAGGCAATGAGCAATCCTTCGAGAATGTGTAACCGATCCTGTACCCTCGCATATCGAAATTCCAGGCGTTTACGCACAATCTGAAGACGGTATTGAATCCATTCGCTCAGCAAAGTTTTCAGATTGAATACCTGAGGCCGTCCGCCAAGTCCAATCATGTTCATGTTGACCCGATAATTTTTTTCCAGATCAGTGGTAGCGAACAGATGTTGCATGACGGTTTCGGGATCCTGACGTCTGGAACTCAACTCAATCACCAGTCGAGTCGGATATTCGTGATCAGATTCATCCCGAATATCCGAGACCATGGGCAGCTTCTTGTTTTTTAACTGCACTCCCAGTTGCTCAAGTATTTTTGATCCCGATGTCTGATAGGGCAATGCTTCAATAATGATGTCATTGCCTAGCTTAGTCCATTTTGCCCGCTGTCGGATTGATCCCATACCGGTGCGATAGCATTCGAGAATCTCTTCTCTTGAAGAGGCAATTTCTGCTGCGGTTGGGAAGTCTGGACCCTGAATGTGTTCACACAGTTCCTCGACGCTCGAAGATTTCTTGCGTAGTAATTGCAAGCAGGCATTGACCACTTCGCGAACATTGTGGGGCGGAATATCGGTAGCCATGCCCACTGCTATCCCTGAAGCGCCGTTCAAAAGTACATTGGGTAGTCGAGCAGGCAGAGATTTTGGTTCTTCCAGAGTGCCATCAAAGTTTGGCGTCCACTCTACGGTGCCTTGATCTAGCTCATCAAGTAGCAGTTTTGCATAATGGGTCAATCTTGATTCCGTGTAGCGCATGGCAGCAAAAGACTTGGGGTCGTCCTGACTGCCCCAGTTGCCCTGACCGTCGATTAGAGGATAACGATAGCTGAAGGGCTGTGCCATTAGGACCATTGCTTCGTAACAAGCCGAATCGCCATGTGGGTGAAACTTGCCAAGAACATCGCCGACAGTACGTGCTGATTTTTTGAATTTGGCAGTAGCATGCAGTCCAAGATCGGACATCGCATAGACGATTCTCCGTTGAACCGGTTTTAGTCCATCGCCGATGAATGGCAGGGCTCGATCCAGAATGACATACATTGAATACTGAAGATATGCCTTTTCTGTGAACTCTGCGAGTAACAAAGACTCCGGCTCCTGAGGCAGGTTATCCTTTAGAGTCGGGTATAAGTCGCTTTCACTCATCTTGCCTGGCCATTGAACTGCTAAAAATTATCAATTGCGATTATACGGTAGCGAACGAGCTCTGATGTATTTCACCATCAGGAAAAGTGAATTTAGAGAATTACGAAAGATGTTCGAGTTGTATGCATATGCTTTATCGAAATCTGCCATTGACCAGTATTTATGAGTTCTTGAACTTCATATGTTTGATCGAATTTTGATTTCCGTACTTTTACCTGGAGTTTGTTTGGTAGTGGCTCAGTTTGAACATTGCAAAGCCTGCGTGGGGGAAAAGGCGGCCTCAAGGCCGCCCCGTGTTCGGGATGTTCCGCGATCCTCCAGCGATATCCGGTTCCGGATTGACGCCCTCACGTGGCCCGCACTCCCGAGAACCGGATGGATCAGATGGCTCAGCTGTCGAGGTCCGGACACCCCCAGGCCCGCCTGGCCTCCTGGCTCCCCGTAGTCTGGCCGGCGAGGATAAGGGTTCCGCCGCGCGTGCCGTTGCACATGCAGTCCGCAATGTCCTGCCGCGTGCGGGCCACCGCAAAGCACCCGGTACGGCTATATTGGGAAAGGTTAGGTCCCCAACGAGTGCCATCGAAAACCAGGTTCTGCTCCGCATTCGTGAACTCGCCACGCGTCTTGAAGCAACGGCGCAACTGGTCATTCTCATTTTCGTAAATGACGAAGACATAACGCGTGTTTTCCTCAAGATCGGAAAATGTACGGTTCTCTGCCGGGATGGATTGAGTCGTGCTGAGGGTGGTCTCTCCAATCAGGGCTCCACCGGGGTTTTTTCGTATTGCTGACTTGAGGTTTCGCGCTCTACTAAGCCGAGCACCAGTTATGCTAATTGTTGCGCTGTTAGCTGTGGGTAGAGATGGAAAAGAGGTTAAATTTAAACCTAATGCATTTACTTCTGACAAGCCGCCTTGTGTGCAAGCATCCGCCCCGGTGCTGGCTGGAATAGTGAGTTGGGCCACACTGGGACTGGCCAGCAATGCCAGCAATAGCAAGGTTATTAGTCTAGCGAGGGGGGGGGGGGGGTAAATTAAGGTTTTTCTGGATCATGATTTTGTTCCTCATGGTTAATATCTTCCTGCATTATATAGTACTTTCCTTTCTGAAAATAGACAAACTTTCAAGCTGAGCCACTACCGTTCGTTTTGATGAGTTAACAAAAGCAATGAAAAGCAGAAAGAAGTAGGATAATGCTCGTGAAAAAATGGGCATGTCTGGATGCAAGGCAGTCTAGTTGGGTCTGAATTCCCAGATTCTCGGTTTTGGTATGTAGAATCCGAGACCAAAATGATAATCGTTCTTGAGGTCTTTCTTGTAGTATTTGTGGTTAAGTTGGGTTTACGTATCTCCGTGAACCAGTATTATTGGGATGTATTGAGGGTGTGTTGAATATATGGTTTGATTGCATTATGAATGCAAGAGGCTATTTCGTCGGTAATGTATTATGAAGTTGAATGAACGCGAGTGCAGGTTTCATCGGGTGTCGATTGCGTGACTCTGGTCTGCTCTTTGTTGTCAATCTCAGCTTGATCGTGCTTATCAGTCTCCATCAATAGAGGAAGATAGTTATCACATGAATGTTAATCCTGCAATAACCCCCGAGGATTTGTACATAATGTTGGATACTGAGGGTATTTCTTACGAGGTAATGTACCATCAGCCTATTTACACGGTTGAAGAGGCAAAATCAATCCGACCACCGGATACGGGAGATGAGGGCCAAGTGAAAAATTTATTCCTGAAAAACAAGAAGGGTGGGATGTGGTTACTCACGTTGCATGAGAGTCGAAAGATTGTTCTTGACCATGTAGCTCAGGCGTTGGGTGCTCGACGGTTTTCGTTTTGCAGTCCTGAACGATTAAAGCGTTATCTCGGCGTACTTCCGGGGTCGGTTACTCCATTCGGTCTTTTGAATGATCGCGAAAAAGAGGTGCAGTTTTATCTTGATGAAGGGTTAATGAATTGTGACTTCTTGTATCTGCATCCGCTTGAAAACTCGGCGACGGTTTCTATCGCAAGCAAAGACTTGATCCGGTTTCTTGAAAATCATGGTCATGCCTGTCATGTGTTATCTGCGGATTTAGGCTAGATTGATAAATTGAAGTTCGGAATTTGTGAATTTTTCCGTATACTGGAGAAATATTCTCATGACTTTGGGTCGAATCTGGAAACCTGGACAACAGTCACTGGCTGATTGATCAATGATCACAATGAAAAGATGGCATCTTTCGTTCAAGGCGCCAAATTCTAGATGTCAGGTTATTGCATTGAACGACTTGTAATCTTGTTAGAATCAGAAAATATTTCCTGTTCCTGTCCCTGCTTTACCTTATAGATGAAAGAGGGAAATTTTGGAACCACATGTGTCTGGTCTACTTCACTCATCGAATTATTCAAAATTGATTTGCAAATTGAGTGAAATCGCTTGCTAACCAGATTGAATTAGGATTCCTTACAACTGAACAACAACATTTGCAGGTGCAAGGGTTAGGGTAGAAACAATGTTTGTCGAGAAACCGGAGATCACCCCGTTCTTGCGTGCTATCCAACGCCTTGAAGAAGGTTTGACCAGGTATGAGCTAGACATCAGTGATGCACAAATTCGTGACGGGTTGATACAGCGCTTTGAATTTACCTATGAACAAGCACATAAGATTCTGAAACGCTACCTGGAATTTGCGTCAGCAAATCCTGCACAGTTTGACTCGATGATCTTTCAGGACATTATACGCACCGGAAATGAGCAGGGTCTGCTGCTTGGAGAATGGGTGGATTGGCGCCGATACAGGGAAATGCGTTCAAAAACCAGTCATGCTTACAATGAAGATGCTGCACTGAAAGTGGTTGAAGTTATCCCGCGTTTTCTAAAAGAAGTGGTTTACCTGTACCAGAAATTAGAGGAACGCTTGTCATGAGCGGAAGTTTGCCACGAGTAGATTTAGAATCTGAACACTGGAAAATTGTACGAGACATCCTAGGCCGACATGTTCCTGATAGAAAAGTTATGGTGTTTGGTTCGCGTGCATCCTCAAAAGCAAAGAAATATTCCGATTTGGATCTCGCTATTCAGGGGGACATTCCATTGTCACTTGATTCGTTTTCTGAGTTGTCGGAAGAGTTTACAGAATCGGATCTCCCGTTCAAGGTAGATATCGTTGATTGGGCGTTAATTGACAACTCATTTCGCGAAAGAATACAGCGTAATTGCGTTATAGTGCAGAATCCATCATTTTGATCAAAATGTAGGTCAACGGGATCGATCGTGGACTTGCCATAGCAAAATTTGATTTTTCGTGATGCCAAAACCAAACGGTAGAAATCGGCAATCGATTGGGAGGCCGATGATCGTACCTAACTCTGATCCAGTCCTCGTGACAGTTGCATGGCCTTGATTGTCCAGTCAGGCATATAATTCCCTTTAGAAATCATGCCAGAGAAATGGCGGGCCCGGAGGGATTCGAACCCCCGACCACCTGGTTCGAAGCCAGATACTCTATCCAACTGAGCTACGGGCCCGCAACGGAATTATAAACCAGCCGAACTCGGTTCACTCAAGCAGATTGCGCAATATTTGATTAACCTGCTTGGGGTCAGCCTTGCCTTTTGTCATTTTCATGACTTGACCGATCAAATAGCCGAAAACTTTTTGATTGCCCTCTCGGTATTGATGGACCTGTTGGAAATTCGCATCGAGTACTTCAACAACCAATCGCTCGATTTCCTTGCTGTCAGTGATTTGCCTGAATCCCTTTTTCTCAATAATGGCATCGACTTCCAACTTTTCATTGGCCAGATACACCAGAACTTCCTTCGCCATTTTTCCGGAGAGAGTCTGATCAGTGATGCGATCCAACAAAGCAGAAAATCGACCACTATCTACCGGGGAGTCGGAAATCGCAACATTTCGTTCGTTCAGCAGAGCAGCCAATTCTCCATTCATCCAGTTTGCTATGGTTTTTGGGTCACTCTTCGATTGTTCACATACGCGTTCGAAAAAATCGGCAGTATCTCTATCCCGAAGGAGTTTCTCGGCATCTGATGAGGATAGAGAGAAGTCCCGTTCATATCTTGATTTTCGGTGATTTGGCAACTCCGGCAACGAAGCTCGAACCTCTTCAATAAATTCGTCGTCCAATATCATCTCTGGCAAGTCTGGATCCGGGAAGTATCGATAGTCCTGGGCATCTTCCTTGCTTCGCATCGAGCGTGTCTCATTGCGATCCGAGTCATACAAGCGAGTTTCCTGAACAATTGGACTGCCATCTTCCAGAATGTCGATCTGTCGATCAATTTCGAAATGAATTGCTCTTTCTACAAATCGAAATGAATTGATGTTCTTCAATTCGGTGCGTGTTCCATACTCTTTCGAGCCTTTCGGCCGTACCGATACATTTGCATCGCATCGAAAAGAACCTTCCTGCATGTTTCCATCAGAAATATCAAAATATCGGACTAGTGCATGCAGTTTTTTGAGATATGCGACGGCTTCTCCAGCTGATCGCATATCCGGTTCCGATACGATTTCCAGAAGAGGAATACCGGCACGATTCAGATCAATTCCAGTCATCCCGTGGAAATTTTCATGAACGGATTTTCCTGCATCTTCTTCAAGATGTGCACGGGTAATTCCAATCTCCTTCTCGCCTGCCTCATTCTCGATTCTCAGACTTCCGCCACTTACAATAGGATGCTTGTATTGGCTAATCTGATAGCCTTTCGGCAAATCCGGATAAAAGTAGTTTTTTCTCTCAAAAACAGAGCGCTTCTCGACCTTGGCTCCGATGGCCAGCCCAAAACGAACAGCTAATCTGGCAGCTTCAAGATTCATGACAGGAAGAACACCGGGCAAGGCGATACTTACCGGACAAGCTTGATGGTTTGCCTCAGCACCATATGCTATTGACGCACCGCTGAACAACTTGCTGTTGGTCATCAGTTGGACATGGACTTCAAGTCCAATTACGGGCTCCCACTGCATCATGCGTAGCCTGCAGGAATGCGTTGATGCCAATCCGTGTTTAACTGATACTGGTGAGCAACATTCAAAATGGTTGCTTCGTCCAAATATTTTCCGATTAAATGCAAGCCGATTGGAAGTCCCTGCCTGTCAAAACCGGCAGGAATAGACATCGCCGGCAGTCCGGCAAGATTGGCCGAGTTCGTGAAGATATCATTCAAATACATTTGGACTGGATCATCGGTTTTGAGGCCAATTGGAAATGCAGTGGTTGGAGTAGTTGGGCCAAGAATGACATCGCATTTTTCAAAAGCCCGGGAGAAATCATCAGCAATCAAGCGGCGAAGTTTTTGTGCTTTGAGATAGTAGGCCTCGAAATATCCGACTGACAATACATAAGCTCCGATTAATAGTCGTCGCTTGACTTCAGGGCCGAATCCTTCAGTTCGGGTCGCTTCATACATCTCGTTGATCCCGGTGTACTCGGATGCCCGATGTCCATAACGAACACCATCAAAGCGAGCCAGGTTGGAAGAAGCCTCTGCTGGTGCTAAAACATAGTAACAGGGTATGCCAGCGGCACTGTTCGTTAGATCAACATCAACCGTTTTTGCACCTAACCGTTCAAGTACCGAGATTGATTCCCGGATCGCTTGAGCAACTTCTTCATTGACTCCATCAGTGAAAAACTCTTTCGGCAAGCCAATTACCATTCCAGACATGGAGTTCGAAAGCGGTTCGATCAAGTCAGGTACCGGTTGGTTGATTGAAGTGGAATCATTCTCATCGAAACCGCTCATGGCTTGCAGTACGTGGGCACAGTCTTCCGATGTTTGAGCCATGATCCCCCCTTGGTCCAGTGAAGAGGCAAAGGCCACCATTCCATATCGCGATACCCGACCATAGCTTGGTTTGATCCCGCTCAATCCACACAATGCCGCTGGTTGACGTATTGACCCACCAGTATCCGTCGCCGTGGCAACCGGTGCAAGTCTTGCGGCAACACTCGCCGCCGAACCGCCAGAACTGCCCCCCGGTACACATTCAAGGTTCCATGGATTACGAGTTGGACCATAGTAACTGTTCTCGGTTGAAGATCCCATGGCAAATTCATCCATATTGACCTTTCCCAACATAACCATTCCAGCCTGTTTTAGCCTTTCAACCACGGTTGCATCATAGGGCGAGATGAAATTATCCAGAATGCGTGAACCACATGTCGTTCTTACCTCTTTCGTACAGAATAGGTCTTTGTGTACCAATGGTATGCCTGTTAGTGGCCCTGCCTCGCCTTTGTGAATCAGTTGGTCAGCTCGTCTGGCTTGTTCCAGCGCGAGTTCGGAGGTCAGGGTGATGAAGGCATTCAAGCCTGCACAGGATTGCGATTTTTCAAGCAATGCCCTTGTCAGTTCTACGCTGGAATATTCTTTGTTCTTCAGAGCTTGTGAATGCTCTAAAACATTTCGGCATTCCATATCTTTATTCGACCACTCGGGGGACTAGATAAAGACCAGAATCGGCAGCCGGTGCTCCAGTTTGAAATTCCTCATGGCGATCTTTTTCGGTAACGCTATCTTTTCGTAACCGAAGTCTCATGTCCTGAGGGTGGGACATCGGTTCAATATGAGTGGTATCGACCTGATTCATCTGTTCAACCAGGCTGATGATTTCGTTTAGTTGTTCAGAAAAGCCATCAGCTTCGCTTTCGGTGAACTTGAGGCGAACCAGCTTGGCAAGCTGCTGGATTTGATCAGGTTTTAGTGACATTATCTTTATTTGTTGAGGTGACTACTCACCCTTTTATTGTCTTGTTGAACATTTTTGTATGTCATGCTTTGATTTTCTTCCAAACGAAAAACCTGTTCTGGAATCCGTCAATGCGTATCCATATCTTGAAATTTCAAGCCCAGCAAAGAACAATGCGAAATAATGCAATCAGTGCAAAAATTGTTGTCCGGTTTGACCTTGCGGTGGCAATTGACTGAATTAGAATACGATTCCCTCTTTACCTGTCTTGCAGTATACACTTTCCCAAATTTCTTTCTGCAAACTTCAATCACCCATTTCAGTTCCTGTTCAATCATATTTTACAAAAATCGCATAACAAGAATTATTTTTCTTCCCCAGTTCCACTCCGAAGTGCAAAATGAAAGTCCTGAGTTCAAAATAAGAGGCACCCCTCCCCATCCCTGGAATTTCTGGAGATGTCCAATAATTCACATGTAACTCTGCCCATGCAAATTTGATGGCGGTACAACCCAGAATCATTACTGATGAGAGTTTGTGAGAATAGATGCGAAAACGAACCAAATGAGGTATGGCGATTTGCAAACAAGACTGCGAATTTGACGAAGTATGGAAAAGAGGTGAATTGCAAGAGGTTCGCCTGCCAAACAGGTAAAATGTTCGACATTCATAGTTGGAACTATTCGAGAAAGCCAAGAATAGGCTCAAAAAATCGCTCCTTCAAAGTGAATTTATGAGTCTCAAAACTGGCAGTTATAATTGAATTCAGCATGATCCACTTGACAAATATCCATTGACCCCTAATCCTTAAATAGAGATTGCTTTATTTGGCACAAGGCATGATGGACTGTGGATTTTGGGCTGGAATCAGAATCATCCATTGGGTGAAAAGATAACCCGTTCGAAAACCACACCACACAAGGCGTTGGAAGTACTTTCAAATTTTCTATTTAAGGATTAGGGTTGACTCGATTCATTGAATCTTTCCAGTACATGCAGTAAAAAATGTCCAGAAACAAGTCAGAACACATGCAACTACAAACCGAACAAGCCTACCCAAATCTTTATCGGCAGGCTTGTCTGCGAATGAATGCAAAAGATAAAAAAGATCCATCCCTGCCAATAGACAAAATGGATCACGATGATCGCTTGACAAAGTTCCTGGAACTGTTCTCAGATCTTAAATGCAAAGATATCGCAACCAGGATTCGTGAGATATATGCCGAGCATCCTTATTTCTGCGACACCCTGAGAGTTATTGAAGACATGGAGGAATTAGTTGACTACATGGAAGAGACTGCAAAACGCCTCGATCAGAGCCGTATCATCTACGATCGAGTGCTGCAAAATGGCGACAACTATTTCATTCAATGGTATATGCAAACGGAGTTTAAATTGTTTGGCAGGGTGTTGCAGACAAAATCAATTGGAATGTCCCACATACTTCTCGATGATCAGGGCAAGGTTATTTTGCATCAGGATTTTTGGGACAATACGGAAGGACTCTTTCGCCATATTCCCTTGCTCAAATCTTTCTACAGACAATTCAAAAAGAGAGTCTGATGGCCGTGGCAAGGACCGAGATTCAGAATCGAACAGTATGGATTACCGGAGCCTCTTCGGGTATTGGACGTGCTCTCGCTGCAGTTTTAGCAGAGCGAGGAAATCATCTGATTCTAACCGCGCGGAATAAACAGCATCTGACAGACTTGGCCGATTCACTCAATTGCACAGTCACTGTGATGGATGCAGACATTTCAAAAGCATCAGTCACTGATTTGTTGCGAGCAGAGTTCGACAAGCTCGAATCTGGTCTCGATTTGGCAATTCTGTGTGCAGGTGATTGCGAGTATGTGAATACCCAGCATTTCGATACTGCTGTTATTGAACGCATGTTCAATGTGAATGTGTTTGGATTATCTCGTTCAATACAAGCAGCTCTGCCCGCATTACGCAAATCGCGGCATTCACCATATCTCGTAGGCATCAGTAGCGCATCAGCAATAACGGGCCTGCCACGAGCCGAGGCATATGGAGCATCAAAGGCTGCTGTAGTCAGTTTGCTGGAATCTTTAGCTCTGGACTTGTTTCAAGAAGGGATCAGAGTCACTACTGTTCTGCCCGGTTTTGTTGATACACCACTGACACAACGCAATGATTTTCCCATGCCGTTTTTAATGAGTTCCGAGCAAGCCGCAAAAATCATTTTGGACGGCATTGAGGCGGACAAACGTTGTATCGAATTTCCGAAACAGCTGACCTGGACGCTCCGCTTCATGAGCATGTTGCCGGAAAAGATTCGATTGAAAATAGGCCAGCGTATGGTGCGTCAGTGATGAAAATTGCCATCATTGGCGGCGGCATCAGTGGTTTGACAGCAGCTCGGCTGTTGCATGAAAAACATGATATCACTCTTTACGAAAGCACAGATCAATTAGGCGGACATACAGCAACAGTGAAATGCGAAGTGGATGGCCAGGCACACTGGGTTGATACGGGTTTCATCGTATTCAATGACCGCACTTATCCAAATTTCAATCGCCTGATTGACAGTCTTGGCGTCAGATGGCGTCTTACGAATATGGGTTTCAGTGTAACTACACGGCATGCCGATTGTCAGACTCAGTCCTCTACATCAAAGAAACCCGAATTTTTCGAATATTCCGGTTCCGGTTTGAATGGCCTGTTTGCGGATCGAGGCAACTTACTGAACCCCAAATTTCTTGGCATGCTGATTGATATCGTTCGTTTCGGGAAACAGGCGAAGCATGATTATGACAATCAAGCAATTCGACCGGAGATGTCGCTACAAGATTATCTTGATGTCGGTGGATATGGCGAGACTTTCAGGTCATTTTATATCTTGCCCATGGCTTCCGCGATTTGGTCGTCACCAGTGGCAAAAATCCGGGAGTTTAACGCGCTGTTTTTCATTCGTTTCTTTATCAATCATGGTCTTCTTGAGACCAGAGGTAGACCAAAATGGCGTACTATTGTTGGGGGATCCAGAAACTACATCAAGCCATTAAGTCAGCCATTTCAATCAAAAATTCGCATGTCCTCTCCGGTATTATCCATCAAGCGTGAATTGGGCAAGGTAAGTGTCTTGTCCAATCAGGACAGGGTTAAGTATGACCATGTGGTATTGGCTTGTCACTCTGATCAAGCCTTGAATCTCATTCAGGATGCAACCATACAAGAGAAAGACATCCTGCGTGCTATTCCATATCGAGATAACCAGATAGTTCTGCATACTGATACGAAAATGATGCCGGTTCAGAAAAGGGCCTGGGCAAGCTGGAACTATCTTTTGGATGGCACGGAAAATCAACAACCGGTTCTTACCTACAACATGAATTTGTTACAAGGAATCCGCTCTACACGAGCACTATGTGTAACCGTCAACGGTTCCAGACATATTGACGAGAGACAGATACTCGCACACTATCGTTATGCTCATCCACAGTTTGGGAAAGACAGCATGCAGGCACAACGGAAACTGGCAAAGGCCAATGGCACCCAAAATACCTGGTTCTGTGGTGCCTGGTGCGGTAATGGATTTCATGAAGATGGGGTAGTCAGTGCCATGAAGGTATCTCAAGCACTCGGAGCAGGGGATTTATGACTGGCTCGGTGCTCTATCGAGGCACGATCCGACATCGTCGCTTCACTCCGGTTCTGCATGAGTTTCGTTATCGGATCACAATGCCACTTCTTGACCTAGCAACAGTCGATCAGGAGCTGAATGTGCCTGGGTTGTTGAGCACTCGATATCCGGCTTTGGGATGGTTTCGGCGTCTGGATTATGCTGGAGACCCAACTCAACCCTTGTCTGATGTGATCAAGGACACCGTAGAATCTCATAGCGGATGGCGGCCCGACGGGCGGATTCGACTGCTTACGAATCTTAGATACTGGGGGTTTGTGATGAATCCGATTTCGATCTTTTACTGCGACGATAGTAACGGTCAATTGCGATATCTGGTCTTGCAAGTTACAAATACCCCATGGCGAGAAAAGACATTGTATGTTATTCGCTCCGAACCGGAATCTCGCAATCAGAATGATCGTTTTGCAAAACGCATGCATGTTTCACCATTTCATCCAATGGACATGACCTATAACTGTCATTTTCGTTCACCTGAATCCAAACTGTTTTTTCATCTTGAAAATCACCGATTTTCCCGTTGTGAAACAGATGCTACCTTGGTCCTTGAGCGTATTCCCATGTCTGTCCCTCGATTAGCTGCATTGGTAATTCGACAACCCTCAATGAGTCTTAGAACTGGGGTGGGAATCTATTGGCAGGCCTTGAAGCTACGATTGAAAAAGGCACCCGTATATCCACATCCGAAGACTTGCAGTCCAGTGCTTGCAAAAACTCAACCGCAAAATGAGCAGAGTTGATATCCCATGAAGACCGACGAAATAGTCAACAAAGTCGTAGAAGATACACTTTTGTCCGATCGAAAACTTATTGGGAGCAGTATTTCTACAGAGTTGGCGCGCCGCTCTATTTTTACCTTTCTAAATTCTATAGAAGGTGGCAGTCTGCGTCTGGAGGAGTCTAATGAGTCCTACCTGTTTGGTAACTCATCGTCCAAAGATGGCATTCATGCGATGGTTGTTGTCAAGAACAAGAAGATGTACCGGATGATCATGCTGAATACCTCAATTGGCGCTGGAGAGGCATTTATGGAAGGTTACTGGACAAGTCCAGACTTGACGGCGGTGGTCCGGCTTCTGTGTCGGAATTTGCCAAAGTTTCGACGCCTGGGAGGAGTGATTGCTGGACTGGTTCGATCTGCAGAACGATACAGACACCGATTAGCGGCGAATACATTGACCGGCTCAAGACGGAACATCCGTGCACATTATGATCTGGGAAATGAGTTCTTCGCGACTTTTCTTGACAAACACATGATGTATTCCTCTGCCGTTTTTGCAGAGAGCAGTTTCGATTTGGATACGGCATCAGAGTACAAGCTCAAGAAGATTGGCGATCATTTGGAGCTGTCCGAAAGTGACCATGTGCTGGAGATTGGAACCGGTTGGGGAGGGCTTGCCGTTTACCTTGCAGAAAACTACTCTTGCAGGGTAACTACCACGACCATCTCTGCCGAGCAGTATTCATATACATGCGAACTGGTTAGAAGAAAAGGCCTCAATCAGCACATAACGGTACTCAATCAGGATTATCGAGAACTTGAGGGACAGTATGACAAGCTGGTTTCAGTTGAAATGATCGAAGCGGTTGGGCATAACTATCTTCAGACCTATCTTGCCAAATGCAATGACTTGTTAGCCCCCAAAGGCAAATTCCTTCTACAGGCTATTGTGATACCTGAGCAAAGATATGAGGCAGCCCGTAATAACGTCGATTTCATTCAGCGCTACATTTTTCCCGGAGGTGGCCTTCCATCCCTTGAATCAATTCTGAAATCTGCGGGAAGGCATACCCAGCTTCAGATGAAATATCTCGAAGACATCAGGAACGACTATGCCGAGACTCTTCGCCATTGGCGTCAGCGTTTTGTTAGCAATTCTGAACGTATAGCTGCCATGGGCTTTGATGACAGATTCATGCGTATGTGGCAGTTCTATCTGGCTTACTGCGAGGGCGGATTTGACGAAAATGCTATTGGCGCTACGCAAATTGTACTGTTCAAAGTTTGATCCATATGACTCATATCATTGCCAATGCCATAAAGTTCCAAATTGGATGGGTGCTGGTGGTTTTGTATGGCAATACCATGGCGATGATTTGTGCTCTGGTTGCCTTGTTAATTTATCGAAGGTGGTTTTACTCTGGAATTCAGGATCTCTTTCTGATCGGATTTACGGTCGCACTGGGATTTGTCGGTGACACCTTGATGGGCTATTTTGGGCTGTTGGCGTATCCTAGCGGATTAGCAGTACCGCCATTTTGGATGGTAACCTTGTGGCTGCTGTTTTCCATGACCTTGCCATGGTCTCTGCGGCCTCTGATTCGAAGACGTCTGATCTTCATTCTGTTCTGTATCATTGGCGGCCCTCTCAGTTATGTGGTTGGAGTACGTCTGACCGATGTCGAGTTTGGCTTGCATCCCGAGCACGCAATTCTGATTCTGGCTGCAATCTGGATAATTTATGGATTCATGCTTGCAAATCTTGTGAACCGGTGGGAGGCGGTGACCGAAAGAGCTTAATGTGGCCTGCAATCATGTCCGCCAATTGACCATGTACCTTTTCGTTTGTGATAGCAAAGCATCGCAGACATCCCTGAAAATGTCCATAAATGTTTCAAGCAACGACTAAATTTGGCATATTCAGGTTAGAGTAAAGTCTCGTTCTTAAAATAGGAGCGCAGTACAGAGGGTTTCAATGATTACGAAGCTCTCTCATTTTGACCTTAACTCATTGGGCTAGGAAAATGCGGATACAGATCACCCGTCATATTGCGGTTCAGGTTTTTTTTCTAAGCGCACTATTGCTTTCTACGTCATCTTTTGCTCTGGAACAGCATTCCGAATATCGTGATCGGATCGAAGCACTGACTCCAACCGGATGTGCAAATTACAAATTACTGTTTTTTCGACTCTATCGAGCAGAACTCTGGAGCGATTCACGACCTTTGCTGGATCATAATTATGGGTTAACCTTGATATATGACTACGAATTTTCTCAGCATGAACTGGTTTGGGCGTCAATAGCAGAGATGGCCCGGATTTCCAATCGACCGAAATCAGCATTTGAGTCTACCCGAAAAAAACTCGAACAAATTATGAGAAGTGTTGCGAAAGGTGATCGCTTCACCGCCTGGCGAACTAGCGAGAACACTCTGGAATTTTTCTTCAATGGAGAGAAGGTCGGAATATTGGATGAGGAAGTGGAGCTGTTTCTGGCCATCTGGCTGAGTGAAAATAGCAGAAAACCGGAGCTCGCCAAGCGGCTACTGGATGGTAAGTGCAACGCTTGATCTGCAACTTTGCAACTGGTTGAATATCGCTCTATGGCGAATGCAAGTAGAATTGTAAGAAATTTCTGCTTCTGGCAATCGATTTATTGAAGGCTGACCAAGATTCAAAAATCCCCGTAAACGACCATGTATTTCATGCATGGAATGAGTGGCTGTACTTCAAAAATCTGGTCGAATAATCGTATCGTTGAAAGTAGCAATTTAGGATATAATCATCATGATGTGCGCCCAGTATCCAACATATTCAATCTGGTCAACATGAGCGATTGATAACACGTTGGTCACCAACTGATTCGTAGACGTTTGACCCATGCCTTTTGTACACATGAATAAATCAGCCATGCCAACATGAGACGTATGATATCCAATATGCTGTCCGGAGTCGTCTCAAGCGATATGGCGATTGATCTCGGTACCGCGAATACCCTCATTTATGTCAAAAAAAAAGGTATTGTGCTTGATGAACCTTCGGTTGTCGCTATCAAGGAGAATTTTTCCGGAGGTTCCAGGCAGAACATTCTAGCGGTTGGACTGGAAGCAAAAAAGATGCTCGGACGTACGCCAGGCTCGATCAAAGCCATCCGGCCCATGAAGGAAGGAGTGATTGCGAATTATCGGGTCACCGAAGACATGCTCAAATATTTCATTCGTCGCGTTCAAACCTACCGATGGTTTTTTTCACCCCGAATCATCATTTGCGTACCATGCGGATCGACACAAGTTGAGAGAAGGGCGATACGAGAGTCAGCGATCAATGCCGGAGCTCGCGAAGCATTTTTGATTGAAGAGCCGATAGCTGTTGCCATTGGCGCAAATCTACCGGTTGCGGAACCCACTGGCCTGATGGTGGT
The DNA here is from genome assembly GCA_965220975.1 of Candidatus Poriferihabitans sp. Lineage (GTDB taxonomy): Bacteria > Pseudomonadota > Gammaproteobacteria > Arenicellales > Poriferihabitantaceae > Poriferihabitans. Next base: position 59,452 of record OZ244855.1, read on the forward strand.
TGACATCGGTGGTGGCACCACTGAAATTGGCGTTCTTTCGATGGGGTCAATGGTTTATTCCAGTTCACTGCGGGTCGCAGGTGATTCGTTTGATTCATCGATTATCGAATTCATCAAACGACGTCATGGAACACTAATTGGTGAGGCGACAGCAGAACGTATCAAGAAATCGATCGCGACAGCCTGGGCCGAATCTGAACATGCCGAACTCGAGGTCAAGGGCCGGGATATTGCAGAAGGCATGTCGCGCAGTTTGGTGGTAACGAGCAATGAAGTTTATGAAGCAATCAATCCGCAAATTGAGGAAATCATCTGGGCTGTCCGAGCTGGACTTGAAAGAACGCCTCCGGAATTGAGTGGTGACATTGGTGAACGTGGAATTGTTATTGCTGGTGGAGGAGCATTGATCAAGGATATAGACCGGCGAATCATGGAAGATACTGGATTGCCGGTGGTTGTGGCAGAAGATCCACTGACCTGTGTGGTTCGAGGCTGCGGAAGAGCCCTTGAAGAGGTCGATGCTCTCAGTGATTTGTATTCGGCTGAATATTGATCAATCGTTTTTCCATAAAATTATTCAGGTCAGTTGCGGTCTAATTGTTCTAATTCCACTTCTACTCTGCAATGACTGAAATCGGGTACTCATTCGAAGCAGCCCATCATGATCAATACCGCTCTAAAGAGCGGGAATCGGGGAAAACAGCATGAGCAGGACCCTGATCTCTCCGTTATACCAATTCTGCCTACTGCTGGTTCTGTCTGTTGGTCTGTTGATACTGGATAATAAAACCGAACTCTTCCAGCCGGTTAAAACCATCGGGACTATCTTGCGTCAACCCTTTGAATTGATCGTCAGATTTCAATCCAGAATTCCTGAAGTTGCCGAGTTAGTTCAAGACAAGTCAACCCTGCAGGAGCAAATCTCGAATCTTGAACGGGAAAATATGGAGCTACGCGTTCAAATGCATCAATATCAGGCAATCAAGGAAGAAAATGAGAGACTGTCAAGATTGCTTGCAACACCAATCAAGAGTCGAGGTGAGCTGTTATTGGCAAATATCATTATCACTCAAGACGATCCCTACAATCACCAGATCATCATTGATCAGGGATTTGAATCTGGAGTTTACGTGGGTCAGCCAGCGGTATCGGATAATGGAGTGATCGGACAAATAACAGAAGTCGGATTTGAGAGAAGCGTGGTGATGCTGCTAAGCCATGTCGCACAAGGCATACCGGTCGAGGTGGTCAGAAATGGTCTGTTGACGATCGGAGTGGGTACTGGAATACCGGGTCAAATACGATTGCCTTATCTTGAACTGGAAGCAGATATTCGGGTCGGCGATTCGCTGATTACATCTGGGATGGGGGATCGTTTTCTTGCCGGATATCCGGTTGGAACTGTAATTGAGGTACTAAAGGATACAACCCGTCCATTTTTACAGGTGAGTGTTGAGACTGCAGTCAATGTCAGATACAACAAGAATGTACTCTTGTTGTGGACCTCGGAACCGGATCAAAGTGAAGAGTTTGAGCAAGATGAAATCTTCCATGGCGAAAGATAAACCTTCAGCGAAACGGTTCGAAATCGCAGTTATGATCTCACTGTTTCTGGCTGTTTTACTCAGCATGTTAAATTATTACGACCCCATACAAGTCATGATACCTAACTGGGTTTTGTTGGTGGTTATTTACTGGTCCCTTGCCGCGCCAGATCAGTTCAGCATATTTGCGGCCTGGGGCGTCGGGCTACTTCTCGATATTATTGATTTGACAATTTTGGGACAACACGCGCTAAGTTTTGCATTTGTGGCCTTGATTGTGTCTGTAATCTTGCCCAAGACACTGCAATATTCGATGTGGATTCAATGCATTTTTGTTACGCTACTTAGCATACTGGTGATTGGCTATGAGTTCTGGATTAATCATTTGGCATTTGGATATGAATTCTCAACAATCAATTGGCAATCGGGTATTGTGGCAGGTCTGATGTGGCCATTAATCCGGGTTATTCTCGATAACGTATGGAGTAATCCAAATACGAGGAACGACTGATGATCAGGTCTGGAGGAAACGAATTCGATCAGGATGTACTCGAGAAGAGGTTCATGCTGACTCTGTTAATTATCGTGCTGCTTTCATTTCTTTTGTTTGTACGGGTCGCCTATTTGCAAATTGCCCAGCATGATCGTTTCCGTTTACTGTCACAGGAAAACCACATTGACAGAGTTCCGCTGGCGCCGGTCCGAGGCTTAATTCTTGGCCGAAATGAAGAGATACTAGCGCGCAACGTGCAAGTATTCAAACTCGAAATCCTGCCTGATCGGATTCCGGATCTCGATCGTTACTTGCAAGAGTTGAGCCATCTGGTTGAGTTGACTCGGGAGGATATTGAAGAGTTGAAAACCACTCTTGAATTAAGGCCATCCTTCGAAAGACAAACACTCAAGACAAATCTGACTGATGAGCAAGTGGCGATCTTTTCGGTCAATCAGCATCGATTTCCGGGTGTTGAGCTAAGGGTCGATCTACAGCGTGATTATCCATATGGTGATCTGACCGCACATGTAGTGGGCTATGTTGGGCGAATCAGCCCGGATAATCGAGAACAGATCAATGAGCAGGGAGGATATGACGGGATTTCCTATATCGGAAAAATTGGAATTGAATCTCAGTATGAGAGAATCCTAAAGGGTCAATCGGGTCATTCACAAGTCGAGATGAATGCACACGGACGCATCGTCAGGCATCTGAGACAGGATCTGCCCAATTCTGGTCAAACTCTTCACCTCGGCTTAGATGTCATGCTCCAGAAAGAATCCATGGCTGCTCTTGAAGGCTATGAAGGAGCGGTTGTAGCGATTGAGCCAAAGACCGGAGAGATTCTTGCATTGGCCAGTGCGCCAAGCTATGACCCAAACCTGTTTGTTAACGGAATATCGCAAACACGCTATACACAGCTGAATACATCCGAACTGAAACCCCTGTTCAATCGTTCAATCTATGGTCAGTATGCACCGGGTTCAACCATCAAGGGATTTATTTCGTTAGTCGGTCTTGAACATGGATTTGAGCATGATCGTGAAGTATTTTGTCCGGGTTGGTACAGTTTGCCGAATAACAGTAGACGCTATCGTTGCTGGAAAAGATCAGGGCATGGCTTGATGGATGGTGATACTGCAATTGAGCGTTCTTGTGATGTGTATTACTATGATCTGGCAATTCGCTTGGGAATCGATCGCTTGCAAGCAGGTTTGATGCGATTTGGATTTGGACAAAAAACGGGAATTGACTTGGAAAAGGAACGATCCGGTTTAATGCCGAATATGGAATGGAAGCAAAAAAACCAGAATCAGCCCTGGTTTCCGGGGGATACGGTAAATACCGGTATCGGGCAAGGCTACATGTTGATGACTCCCGTTCAACTCGCATCAGTAACGGCCATTCTCGCCAATCGAGGTGTTGCAATTACTCCACACTTACTTAAGATGATTGAAAACCCAATCACCCAACAGCCCGAATCTCAAGTCATGCCCGAGAGAACACGGATTGAATTGCAACAAATCGAATTCTATGACAAGGTGATTGAAAGCATGCGCCGAGTGGTGCATGGTACCAATGGTACAGCGAGAGGTATAAATAATGGCTTGCTCTATGAAATGGTTGGAAAGACAGGTACTGCACAGGTTGTTGGAATTCCTCAGGGTCAAGATTATGATGAAGCGAGTACTCCAAAACAGCATCGAGATCACTCCTTGTTTATTGGCTTTGCGCCACTTGACGACCCTCAGATCGCAATTGCCGTTATTGTTGAGCACGGAGGTAGCGGCAGCAAAGTGGCCGCTCCAATTGCGAGAAGGCTAGTCGATTACTACTTGCAAGAACGTTTGAATATGTTTGCTCCGGATGGTGATGCATCACCAATAAGCCAGACTTAACCGAACATGAATACCGGACAGAAATCAATTTTTTCAACATTAGATTATCCGTTGCTCTCCGGTATTTTGCTGGTTTCCAGTTTGGGTTTGATTACCCTGTATAGTGCAAGTGGTGAAGATGTCGATCTACTGATCAAGCACTCTGGGCGTCTCGTATTTGCCATGATGGCCATGTATTTTGTTTCGCTGATTCCAATTTCCACTCTTTCAACGATGTCGCTACATCTCTATTCAGTTGGGATTGTGTTATTGATTTTGGTATTGATTTTCGGGATCACTGGTAAAGGCGCACAGCGTTGGATTGATCTTGGAGTGATCAATTTTCAGCCTTCCGAGATTATGAAAATCACAGTACCCATGATGGCGGCATGGATTATGACCAACAATCTAATGATGCCCGGCATGATGAAAATCTTTCTGGCGATACTTTCGATTGCTATTCCTTGTGTACTAGTAATTCTGCAACCTGATCTTGGAACAGCACTGCTTATTGCGGCATCCGGTTCTGTCGTTATATTTTTGGCCGGGATCAGCTGGAAGATGATTCTGGTTTTTGGGGTAGCAGGAGCGGTTTCGGCACCGCTTGTGTGGAGCATGGTTTTGTATGATTATCAAAAAGAGCGTATATTAACCATGCTGGATCCTTGGTCAGACCCGCTAGGTGCGGGCTACCACGCTGTTCAATCAATGATTGCTATCGGTTCCGGTGGTGTTACAGGCAAGGGATGGCTAGCTGGAACACAATCGCGACTGGAATTCATCCCTGAACGAAGTACTGATTTTATTTTTTCAGTCATGGGTGAGGAATTCGGATTGGGTGGATTTCTTCTCCTGATGCTGATTTACTTATTGTTGGTCTTTCGCGGATTCTGGATCGGTTTTTGTGTTGAGGACACCTATTCGAAACTCCTAGCCGGAGGGCTTTCCTTTACATTCTTTGCTTATGTATTTGTGAACATTGGGATGGTTTCGGGTATTTTGCCGGTGGTCGGCGTGCCGTTACCCTTTATCAGTTACGGTGGGACTTCAATTGTGACCTTAATGATAGGATTTGGTATCCTGATGAGTATTTCTCAAAAAATGAAGATGCACTGAATCGGAACTTTGTTATGAGCAGATGCTGCAAAATTCTCGGCTGTTTTTTCACTTCTCTACTGGTAGGTCTGGCGGGAAATGCGTCCGCACTCACGATTAGCGATTATCCCGAGCTTGAGGAATTGATTGAGACAATGGTTGAAGAGGATGATTATCCGGAAGATCAGTTGCGCACGGTGATTGAATCAGCAACGATCAATCAAAAAACTCTTGAGTTGATGGATAGACAATGGGAATCTGTTCCGTGGCACAAATACAGAAATTTATTCATAAACTACAGACGTATCAGAAACGGAGTTGATTTCTGGAATAAGCATCAGGCAATTCTGAGTCGAGCCGAGTCTGAATTTGGGGTTCCTGCATCTGTGATTACTTCGATCATTGGCATTGAAACCCATTACGGCAAGCGCAAGGGAAATTCCAATGTTTTGGACAGTCTGGTAACTTTGACTGCTGCTTATCCAAGGCGAAGCAAGTATTTCAAGGAGGAATTACGGGTATTTCTGAATTTGGCGCGAAGAGAGAGCATCGAGCCAAATTCTGTTAATGGTTCTTTCGCAGGTGCTATAGGCATTCCTCAGTTTATGCCCTCGAGCTATGAAAATCACTCGGTAGATTTTAACGACAATGGTACTCGAGATCTTGTTAATGAAGTCGAAGATGCAGTGGGTAGTGTTGCCAATTATCTTGTCAACCATGGATGGAAAGCAGGTCAGGCAATTTATTCAGATGTGCAGGGGGATCTGCCCGAGAGCGCTCAAGAGTTGGTCGGAAGGAGTGCCAAGCCAAAACACACGATAGAGGATCTCATGAATTTGGGTGTTCAGTTCAATCCGAAACAAGCCAGCAAGAAGGCAGCGCTGGTCAAGCTCACTCTCGATAATGGCAAATACCGATACATCGTTGCTTTCAACAACCTGCATGTGATTACGCGATACAACAACAGTATCAATTATTCGATGGCAGTCAGCGAGTTGGCTGAAGAGATTGATAATAGACGATAGCATGGTCTTCAGAGAGGATGGTCAAGGCACCCGATCATGACTTCGTTTTCGTGTTTGACTTAGCCGGCGTGCTCGTTGAATGGAGTATCGAAAGACTTTATGGCCCTCTCTGTGAGATTTCGGGTCGAAATCTCGAGCAACTTGTCAATGATGTTCTTGGCCCTTCAACTCAGGCCGAAATCAGCAAGGGTGCACCAATACTGCCACTGCTTGCAAGTCTGAAAAGTCAGTATCCCGAATGGAAGGATGAAATCTCGGCATATTGGACAAGATGGGATGAGATGCTAGTTGGAGTCATGTCTGGTTCGGTATCTGTTTTGGAAGAACTCAAGGAACGAGGATATCGTTTATATGTGTTGGGCAACTGGGGAAGAGATGAATTCGAGAGGGCAAGACCAAGAATGCCGTTTCTTGAATTATTCGATGATGTGCTGCTTTCGGGTGATTGTGGATTCATTAAGCCGGACCTTGAAATCTATGCCTTGGCTGAACAGCAATTTTCTCTGGTGCCTGAAAAAACCGTTTTTGTCGATGACCGAAAAGAGAATGTGTTGGCAGCATTTGACCGAGGATGGAATGGCGTTGTGTTTGAGGATCCCCGTCAACTCTATCTGACTCTGATGGATTACGGTTTCCTTTGATGGTGCTTTTGATTAAACCGGGAATGAAGTCAAAATGAACCCACAAATGATGCATGCCGTTTATCTGAAGGGATATGGAGGGTACGACCAGCTTGAATATACCGATCATGCGCTCAAACCGACCCCCAAACCGAACGAGATACTGGTTCGAGTTCTCGCTTGCGGGATGAATAACACAGATATTAATACGCGAACCGGTTGGTATAACCCTTCGATCACATGCGGTACTGGTGATTGGTCGGATTCTGGCGAAGAGACGGAACGAGGTGGCTGGTCTGGTGATATCCAGTTTCCCAGAATACAGGGCATGGATATCGCTGGGATTATTGAGGCTGTTGGCAGAGACATCTCTCCAGAGAGAGTAGGCGAACGAGTGGTGTGTGACCCTTATTTATATGACGAAAATGCTCAGGATACACTAGACACTCTCGGTTTGCTGGGTGCTGAATTCGACGGTGGTTTTGCTCAGTATGTTTGCCTGCCCGCTGTCAATGGCTTGCCAGTTGAAGAAACATGCAGTTTGAGTGATAGTCAGTTATCTACCTTGCCCTGTTCTGGAGGCACTGCGATGAACATGTTGTTGCTGGCTGGTGTCGGTCATGGAGATCGAATGCTGGTAACTGGCGCTTCGGGTGGCGTGGGTTCGTTTTTAGTGCAAATCGGCAAACTTCTGGGTGCCGAAGTCACAGCAGTAGCTGCAAGAGAAAAACATGCACAACTTCTTGCAATTGGTGCAAGCAGTGCAATTGATCGTTATGCCAACGATCTGACTGCTGCATCATTCTCAGCTGGAAGCGGGGGAGGCTATTCGGTTGTTGCAGATGTAGTCGGTGGTGATGGTTTTCCTGAATATTTGGATATCCTCAATAGAGGAGGGCGTTACGTGGTGGCTGGTGCGATTGCCGGTCCCATGGTAAAACTGGATTTACGGACTCTGTACTTGAAGAATCTTTCTTTCTTTGGTTCAACCATTTATTTGCGAGAAACGATGCCGAAACTCATGACATTTGCCAACCGCAATCAACTAGTGCCGACCGTTTGTCGGAAATACAATTTGCGTGAAATATGTGAGGCTCAGGAGGAGTTTCTAAAGAAAAGACATGTTGGCAATATGATTCTGATACCACCATCAGTTCAAAAGCTCGAACGGGTTAATAAAAGCGTTTAATATCAAAATGGAAGCTAGCAAAATAGTTACGTACCCGAATCAAGATGAAATGAAGGAAATCCTTTCAGCAAAAAAACTTAGAATCATGTCGCCTTATTATTCATCGAGATCATTAAAAGAAATCAATCCAACAAAAACAGAGTCAGTATCTTTCATAACACGTCTTCCAGACCAATACATAATGCCTCCATCATTTATTGATAATGATCCGTCTCCTCTTGTCAAGTTACAAGAGAAAATGGGTAGGGGTCTAAGCATATATGCACTTCCGGAACTGCACGCGAAGCTGTATCACAATGAATATGCGACATGGGTTGGCAGTTCAAATTTTACATACTACGGATTTTCTGGAAAGCAAGAACTGTTAATTCGATTTGACAAGAACGCTGAAAAATTGCAAGGAGTATTTGACAGATATTTGAAAGATGCTGTTCGGGTTAGCGAGGATGATCTGAGTAAACGAGTTATGGTCGAAAGTAGTGCGCGGGGCGGAAAGGGGTTGAAAAAAGCGGCGTAACCGGATTAACTATTCCATTGAGAAAAAAGTTAACCAAAGAGGTACGCCACCATGAGCGATGATACCATTATTGACTATTCGCAAATCGGAAAATTTGAAGATGTCCTGACCGGGATTCTCCACGACAGCGCCCAGCAGTTGCTGTGCAAGGCGGTGGAGGCGGAGCTGGACGAGTTCCTGAAGCAGCATGAAGACCGCCGCACCGAACAGAACCTCCGGCTGGTGGTGCGCAGTGGCCATCATCCGGAGCGCTCGATCCAGACCGGGATCGGCTCGGTCCCGGTGCGGATTCCGAAGGTTCGTTCCAGCGACGGCAAGCCGGTGACCTTCCGCTCGTCGGTGGTTCCTCCGCATGTGCGCAAGAGTCGCACGCTGGAGGCCTGGGTGCCCTGGCTGTACCTGAAGGGGGTCAGCACCGGCGAGATGGCCGGCGTGCTGTCCGGGCTGCCGGGGAAGCAGGCGAAGGGGTTCTCGCCGTCGGTGGTCCAGCGCCTCAAGCGGGTCTGGCTGGACGAGAGGAAGGAGTGGACGCAGCGTGACCTGAGCCAGGACCGGTGGGCGCATGTCTGGGCGGACGGGGTGTACAGCGGGCTGCGCAACGAGGAGAAGAAGCTCTGCTGTCTGGTGGTGATTGGCGTGGACGACCAGGGCCGGAAGTCGATCCTGGCCATCGAGGACGGGGTGCGCGAGTCCACCCTGAGCTGGCAGGACGTGCTGCTGGACCTGAAGGGACGGGGCATGAACGCTCCGAAACTGGCGATCGGGGACGGTGCCATGGGATTCTGGTCGGCACTCGACCGGGTGTTTCCGGAGACCCGGCACCAGCGTTGCCGGGTGCACAAGACCGCCAACGTGCTGGCCGCCATGCCGAAGGCCATCCATCCCAAGGTGAAGTCGGCACTGCAGCAGATCTGGATGGCGGAGACCCGGGACCATGCCAATCAGGCCTTCGACCGTTTCCTGGCCCGCTACCAGGAGAAGTATCCCAAGGCCGCGGTGAAGCTGATCCAGGATCGCAAGGAGCTGATGAACTTCTTCGACTTCCCGGCCGAGCACTGGCAGAGCATTCGCACCACCAACCCGATCGAGTCGACCTTTGCCACGATCCGCCACCGGACCCGGACGACCCGGGGCTGCCTGAGCCGCGACACCATGCTCGACATGATGTTCAAGCTCGGGCAGTGCGCGGAGTCCCGCTGGCGAAGGCTGCGCGGGTTCCGCAGGCTGGGACAGGTCATCGAGGGAGTGCAGTTCAAGGATGGAATTGAGGTACAATCAGACCAGAAAACGGTAGCCGCTGGATGAACCCCTTTCCGCCCCGCGCACTACTTTCGACCATAACTCAATGGCTTGCAGAAAGAAATCGCAGAAACCTTATCATCACGCGCCCGCCAAGCAACGGATGAATACTTTATCGGTAAAACCATTAGAACCGATGAAGAATTATTCGAGATAGATTCTACTATGGCAAAACAGATTTATCGCTATCTGATAAAAAATGATTACACGGATGATATGGATCATATAACAGATAAATATCATGAAGATAAAGCCTCTAATACGCTAGTTGAATTGCCAGAAAATTTAAAGATCTATGACCGGCAGATATTCAAGCTTATCGATTCGGTTTACAGTGATGGGCAGTTACCCAAGTTTGATAATGGGCGCTTGCCCAAGTCCAATCCCCTCAATGATAACTTTCATAAAAAGGAGTTCCAAGAACTTTGGGAGAAAATTAATAGGAAGGCGATTTATAGAGTTGAGTTTGACTCAGACGAGTTGATTCGAAAGTGCGTCAGCGCCCTGAATAGTCATCTAAAGGTCACCCCACTTCAATACATGATTCAGGTGGGCGAGCAAAAGGATAATCTAACCGATAATTTGTTTCATGGTAATGATGGTTTCAAAAAATCTCAAACTAAAACTGAGTATGGCAAGTCGACCCAATCGCGAGTGAAGTATGACCTCATTGGCAAAATTTCCGAAAACACTGTACTGACGCGAAAAACATGTACAGCAATTCTTCAGAAAATCCGACTTGAAGTATTTGAACAGTTCAAGGAAAATCCAGAGCATTTTATTTCTGAATTTTCACGAATTATCACTGAGCAGAAAGCATCAATTGTTATTGAACGACTAACTTATGACGAAATTGATGGACAATATGGAGTTGAAATATTTACTGCTGGACAAATTGGCCAAGACTTCTCGCGAGCCACAGAGAAGTTAAGAAACCACATTTATGATTATGTGATCGCAGACTCAATTGTGGAGCGAAATTTTGTCCATGATTTGGATATCAGTAAGGAAGTAGTAGTCTATGCAAAATTACCCAGAGGTTTTATGATACCGACACCTATCGGTGACTATCGTCCAGATTGGGCAATTTCTTTCAGGGTGGGCAGTGTTAGACAACTCTATTTTGTTGCGGAAACTAAGGGCACAATGTCTTCAATGGAATTGCGGAAAACCGAAGAAATCAAGATTGATTGCGCCAGAAAATTTTTTTCGGAAATTGTCCAGAGGATTGATGAAGACCAAGTGAGTTATGATGTGGTTTCTGATTATAAAATGCTCATGGATATTGTTGGTGCCAGAAGTACTCAAACCAAAATCAGGATGAGATAGGAAATTATTGGTAGATTGGAAAAGTACCGAGGAAAACATCTGGGTAGAGATCGAACAGCTTTCGAAAAAGCCTCATAGCCTAATCATGACACAAATATGATTAAATCCATGAATCAGTACTCAATTTCAGACCTTCTTAACGTTTCGAAAGCAGGAAACACTCTGAAAGATGCAATCATTTAAAGGTTGTAAATTTCTTGCCGAAACTGAAGTAGCAAGCAAAGCATCGTAGAATTTTTTTACTCAATGCAAAATAATCCAGGTTCAAAGAGACGGGTCCGTTTATGATTTACCTAATTATGGAGTTGCTGGGGCTACTGATTGTGGTTGCATTAAGTGGCTTTGTTCTAGGCTGGTTACTGCGCGGGGTCGACGAGCGCGTAAAACGAAGGTCCCGACGCAGACAGTAATCAGTCCTGATCCTGTCGGTTTTTTCGGCTTGATAGTCGATCCCGAATTTGATAATAAAATACGGATGGTTTGAGGAACCACGGGTTCCCCCGATAATAGAATCTTCCCTGAAAATCCTGCTTGTCAAGTGCAGTCTCGTGGCCAGCTTGTCCAGCAACCCTTAGTCCTGTCTTTGCTCCAAGATAACTGGATAATGAGATCCCGGAACCGCAATAACCCACACAATAATGGACACCATCATATTGACCCAGATGGGGCAATTGATCGAAGGTATAGGCCACAAATCCCATCCATGAGTGTGAAATTCGAACATCGGAGAGAGCCGGAAATCGTTCGAGCATCAATTTTCTCAGTTTTGGTGCACTGATTGTTGGCTCCGTTTCGCGGATCATGACACGCCCTCCAAACAAGATTCTTTTTTGTTCAGGACAGGCTCGATAATAAACAACCAATTTTAGGGTATCCGTGATCACTCGATTGGTTGGTAGCAGTTCCTCAATCATGCCTTCAGGAAGTGGTTCAGTGGCGATAATATATGAACCGATTGGTATCACTCGTCTTTGTATCCATGGCGTGGAATTTCCGGTATATCCATTTGTTGCAACAATCACATCTCGTGCCTGGATCGTACCTTTGGATGTCGAGACATGATGAGTTCCATTCTGTTTATGGATATGGGTACCTTTGCAGTTCGTGATGATCTGACAGCCTTGTTGCATCGAAATATTCAGCAATCCTTGGTGATAGCGAGCCGGATCGATTGAGGAACAATCAGGATTGATGGTACCACCGTAATAGTATTGTGATCCTATTTCAGTTGCTTGCTGTTCGGCATTGATCGTATAGATTCCCTCTCTCAGGGCTTCTGGTGTCTGTTTGAGAGATTTGCACATGTACTGAAACTCATCGGGCGTGTGCGCGCCATAAAAACGTCCTGAATTGACATAGTCACAATCAATATGATTTTTCTGGATGAAGTGTTCGATCCATCGAACTGCTTCCTTGCCGGTTTCAATTAGGGCTACAGCCTGATTCTCTCCGTATTGTCTAGAAAGTTTTGCATAGGAACCCTTTATGCTGGAACTGATTTGTCCGCCATTTCGGGTGCTGCATCCCCAGCCCGCATCATTTGCATCAATGACCACCGTTTGCAAGTTGTGTCGAGTGGTTTGAATTGCTGCCGACAAGCCTGTGTACCCAGAGCCCAGAATCACCACATCGGATGATTTCGGGAGTGGGTAATCTTGAATTTTTGGGCGAGGTGTTCGTTCCCACCAGTAGGGTTTGCTCACATAGTCTCTGGAAAAAATCTTGTCTTTCACGCTGAACTCATACAGTAACTTGCTTGATTTACCATTCCGGACCGATTTCGATTTACGTCTGGGGATTATGGACGGTTATATGACAATTGCCCCAGTTCAAGAGCCAAGGATCATGGAAGCGGCTTTTTCACCAATCATGATGCATGGGGCATTGGTATTGCCTGAAGTGATGGTTGGCATAATTGAGGCATCAGCCACCCTTAGTCCGTGAATGCCGTGAACTTTGAGTTCATGATCAACCACTGCATGAGAGTCGTTTCCCATCTTGCAGGTTCCAACAGGGTGATAGATTGTCTGGCTGAATTCGCGTGCAGCATGGAGTAATTCTTCATCATTCTGGTAATGAGAGCCAGGAATAAACTCTTCTTCGAGACTAGGCGCAAGTGATCTTGCTGAAGCGATTCGTCTAGCGCATTTAATGGCATTCACTGCTACCGTGCAATCTCGGTCATCGGTTAAGTATCTGGGGTGGATCTCAGGGTATACGAGTGGATCTTTGGACTTGATTCGGACTTCACCTCGACTCCAAGGCCGCAACTGACAGACTGAGCTGGTGAAAGCTGAGAAGGGATGAACCCCCTCTCCGGGCTTGTCGGCAGAGAGTGGTTGCATATGAAATTGAATGTCAGGGCGATCCAGATCAGGAACAGAGCACGTAAATATGTATACCTGACTCGCGGCCAAGGTCATCGGCCCGGTTCGTGTCAGGATATATTGCAACCCAACCCCCAGCATTTTCAGGGGGTGATTCAGTTCATCATTCAAGGTCCGATCTACGGTCTTGTATACTAGACGGATCTGTAAATGGTCTTGCAGATTCTGACCAACACCTTTTAGTGAATGAACGGGTGTAATATCCAGTGAATTGAGCAGGGCTGGATCGCCGATGCCGGAGCACTGCAGGAGCTGTGGTGAATTGATACTTCCTGCGCAGAGGATGACTTCCGATTTGGCGTGTGCGGTGTGAATTTCTCCCCGATGTTGATACTCGATTCCGGAAGCCCGTTTTCCGTCAAACAGTATTCGCAAAACCTGTGCTCGGGTTCGCAGTTCCAGGTTGGAACGTTTCATGGCAGGGCGAAGATACCCCTTGGCAGTGCTCCAGCGAAATCCCTTGTACGCCGTTTGTTGAAAATAACCAACTCCTTCCTGAATTTCACCATTGCAATCCGGGTTGTAGGGAATACCGCATTCCACGGCCGCAGCAATGAATTTCTCGGCGATTGGACGTTTTAAGCGAAGGTCAGAAACTTTTTGTGGTCCTCCGGACCCATGAAACCGATTCTCGCCATGCTGCTGATCTTCCGAGGCTTTGAAAAATGGCAGGACATCTTCATATGACCAGCCGTGATTGCCAAGCTCCATCCAGTGGTCGTAATCTTGAGGTTGTCCTCTGACATAGAGCAAGCCATTTAGAGAGCTCGAACCTCCAAGCACCTTGCCTCTTGGCCACTGCAGACTTCTGCTGGATATACCGGGTTCAGGCTCGGTTCGATAGCACCAGTCAGTTGCAGGATTATGCATAGTCTTGAAGTACCCCACCGGAATGTGTATCCAGGGATTTCTGTCTTTACCGCCTGCTTCCAGCAACAAGACGCGATGAGATGGGTTTTTTGAAAGTCGGTTTGCAACTACGCACCCAGCTGAACCGGCACCAACTATAATGTAGTCGAATGGTTCAGCGATAGTGTTTTGAGGTTGCACGTCCATTGTCCCATGATTGAATTGGTTGAAATTGTATCAGCAATATGTCCAGCCATGCTAGGGGGAGATAGATAGGCGAACCTGACTACAGTATGCTTCAAAGTAGAGATACAGCTGCACTCGGATTTGTTGCGAGGGCGGTTTCCTGATTCATTTGCGAAACGCTTGGCAATGCATTCGTGACCAGGAGGCTTTTCGCTTGAAAGTTCACTTCGACCAGACTTGATTTTTCGTCATCGCAACAAGGAAGTGATTTTGAGAGAGCCAGCCAACTATTGAATGAAATTTAGTCTTCAATCTCAAGTATACGCTCTTTCGGAAACAATCACTCATGCTTCGTTTGCATTTGCAATCATCCGGCACATTTCCGATATACTGATCGCTTCAACACCTTCCGATATCGGGTACCGTTCCTCTCCCGCATACACAACAAACCCCTTTTCAGGCTGAATATCTTCACAAGCTTGATAGAATCCTTTCTTCGGCTTGGGGGATAGTGAGCGTTTTGTCTCTATGGCCCATATTTCTGGCTTGCCTGGGAATTCCAGAACCAGGTCAACTTCCGCACCACCAGCAGTTCGGTAGAAATTCGACTGTGTTCTAGGGGGAAGGTCAGAGAGAAGATTTTCCATCACAAATCCTTCCCAGCTTCCACCGACAACTGGATGTCCACACAAGTTATTGAATTCTCCGATACCCAGCAGTGCGTGTAATAATCCGCTATCACGGACATAGACTTTTGGTGATTTTATTAATCGTTTACGGACATTTGCATGATACGGTCTGAGTTTTCTTACCAGTAACAGTTCAACCAGCAGGTCAATATACTTCGCAACCGTAGGTGCAGACAACGACAGCGATGATCCAAGGTTGGAGCAATTCAGAAGCGACCCTTGTCCATGTGAAAGCATTATCCATAAAGATTCCAGTATCGTTGGTGGGATGCGCAGTCCAAATTGGAATACATCCCGCTCAATATATGAACGGATGAAGTTCTTTCTGAAGTTGAAGCTGTGCCCTTCGCTCTCTGCAAGATAGCTGTCCGGAAATCCACCTCTTACCCAAAGTCGATTCGTTGCATTATCTGCTGTGCCAACTTCTGTAATATCCAGCGGATGCATATCGATGTATTCGATACGACCGGCTAGACTTTCCCCGGATTGTCTTAGCAAGTCGATTGAGGCTGAGCCCACAACAAGAAAGCGCCCTGTTCGGTTTCCCTTGCGACGTCCTCTATCAATTATTCCTCGCAAAGTCTGGAAGATTTCAGGAGTTCTGTGAACTTCATCAAGAACCACTAATCTGTCTTCGAATTGTTCCAGAAACAGCTTTGGGGTGGATAATTTTTCACGATCGTCACGATCTTCCAAATCCAGATATAACGCATCCCACTCTTCACAAATTTCGCAAGCAAGAGTGGTCTTGCCGACCTGACGTGGCCCAATTAGAGCCACTGTGGCTTGACGATTTAAAGCTTCAATTACCCTTTGCTTGACTTTTCTTTGAATCATCCAAGCATTTTAAAATATAAATTTTCGATTTGCAAAGAAAATCCTGATTTCTTTAGAGTAGATCATTGTGTACTGAAAGAATTAGAGAATACGTAACCGAATGTTCATTGCTTGTTGCGTCGATGATCGAATTAACTGCAGCTGCCTTCGGAAAGTCCCCTTGCAGAAAACAGGGTCTTGTATAATTGATTTTTCAATCTAACCAAAATATGTCTGTTTCACATTTATCTAGGCATTACTACATATGAATATTCTCGTTTTTCAACATATTGATTGTGAGCATCCCGGAATTTTCCGCAAGTTTCTGAAAAGGGATGGGGTTGAATGGACTGCAGTTCATCTGGATCAGGGGGATGAAATTCCCAATCTTGAGGATTATCAGGTAATGTGGGTAATGGGTGGGCCTATGGATGTCTGGGATGTACAGGATCATCCATGGCTGGTGCCAGAAAAAGCGGCAATTCGAAAGTGGGTGCGTGAGTTGCAAAGGCCTTTTCTTGGTTTATGCCTCGGACATCAACTTCTGGCTGATGCGTTGGGGGGCACCTGTGGTCCGCAACGCCCCCCCGAAATTGGAGTACTGGAGATTGAATTGACCCGGGAAGGGCAGAAAGATGAACTATTTGCCAGCATGCCCTCCTCGCAACGATGTCTGCAATGGCATTCGGTATGTGTCGCACAACCCCCAGAAAATGCAGTTGTGCTTGCGGTTTCCGACATTTGTCATAATCAGGCTATGCGGGTAGGCAGATCGGCTTGGTCAATGCAGTATCACGTCGAAATCGAACCCGATACAGTTGATAACTGGAGCAAGGTACCTGCATACGAAACCGCATTATTGCAGACACTGGGTCCAGATGGGGTATCCAAAATGCATCAGTCGGTAACGGCTCACTTGCCGGACTTCATGTCGAATGCCGAGCAACTCTATGAGAATTTCATGAAGCTGTGTCAGTAGTAGTGTGTATGTATCATTGGTCAATTCCAACTACTCGGAAAATTCGGCTTTGATTTTTTCAGCATGCTCACCTATGGTGGGTACCCTTGGGATCATTTTCCTATCCCCTTCATTACCAAATTTTTGAACCGGATTCTCTGGCAGGTAGATGGTTTAGTTCCGGGATGAAATTCCGATCCTCCGTTTGAGTGCAGTCTTAACACAAGGAATTACATGCGAAAGCAGCGAAACAGCTACCCGCCAGTCAGATTGGGCGGGGCGAGCGATTCCGGATCGGGGGTACTGGATCTTGACGGGCTGAAGGATGACCCTTGCGAAATTCTGGCAGTGGGTCAGTTTGAAAATCGCCGAGCGGGCCGGGAAAGGGCGGCCCGCAGTGCCGATTGCCCGCGGCCAGGCACCAGTGCTGTCTAGCAGGTCGGTTTCCATTGCGTGTATCCCATGTCGAGGTATCTCTGGGAGAGCGTATCGTCATCCGTCACCTCGATTATAAGGTCGAGTTGGTCAGTGAAATTCAGGTCGCCAGTGCCGAGGTTGATTATCCTTGTCGAGATGGTCATTCTTTGCACTGTGGCGCCCACATTGCGGCAGTTGTTGTCCTTGCTGGAGATATTGAATTCGATCTCACAGCCACTGCTCTCCAGACATTTGCCGGTCATCTCTTCTCCATCGCCAAACCCGTCCCTTTCCGAATAGCCACCCCGGAAGTCTGCGGTGTCAATCCTGTGCCCGGACGGATTGATGATGCTGATCGCCGGGCGGGCCCCGGTTGACAAACTCGTACACTTGTATGTCAGCGGAAAGCTCACGAAGTGCCCCTCCTCGGGGGACAGCTTGTTGCCCTGAAAAGAGTAAGTGCCCTCGCCTGACCAGACATTGCCGACGGTGATGCTGCACTCTGTCTGTGTCTGGGCCGAGGCGGGCAACGCTGTCAGCAGGACCAGCAGGGCAGCGGCGATGAGGCTAATAAGGGGGGGGGTCTTCAATCGTTTCATTGTGTTTTCCTCATGGTTGAATACTACAGATAATCATAATTCGAATTATACGCACATGACGCATGCCGGTCGGTTTTCCGGATGATCTTCAAGGCATGACAATTCCAGTTAACAAATGACATGAAAGACATTATTTCAATGCCGCTGTTCAACAGCCTGATGTCGAACATGGGCAAATCTAGATAATGATGCACATCATGTACTACCTTTTCTACTTCATGCAGTATACAGGTTGATATTCTGAATTGCAAGCCAGAGTTTTGTCCAACGTGAAGTGAGCCGCAGAGACAGAGGTTCCCGTTTCGAGGTCCGGACATGGAATCATCAGGAGATGACTGTCATGCTCGAAACGAAACGGGTGAATACCCTCGAAGAAGTCGGGTAGGTGGTTCAGGGCATTGTGCCGATCGACTGCAGTCGGCGGACCGCGAATCGGCCTATGCCTTCATTCTGGACACGCTGAGATGCGCGGCATCGCCCCTCTTCGGGCCGCCCTTTTGAAAGCTCCCAGTCCAAGATTTTGTACAAGGATATCTGCACGGGAGAGTATTCTGTGCAAAAGGTCTGCATCCTCCGGATCCTTGAAGTTCGCGACCACGGGCTCTTTATCCAAATTAGTCCACAGAAAACAAGAACTGTCTCCGCCGGCTACGCAATCGTATTGACGGGCAAAATCTCCACCTTCACGCTCAATCTTGATGACTCGTGCACCGGCTTCTGCGAATCGTCTTGTACAGACTGGAGCAGCAACAGCCTGGTCAATCGACACTACTAAATATTCCCCCGAGTGCATTTTTCATGAATGATGCATGGTGTGTTGTTTGATCAATCAACGGGAACTATGTAATTCAGCCCCATGCGGCCGCCATCAACGTAGATCGTCTCACCGGTGATATAACTAGAATAGTTACTGGCAAGAAATACCGCAACCTTTGCAACTTCATCCGGTTCGCCGGGGCGTAGCATTGGTGTTCTGGACAGTACGGTTCGATATTTCTCTGGATTGTCTGCGATGGTGTGAAAGAGTTCGGTTGCAATTGATCCCGGTCCAATTCCATTGACACGAATTCCCTTGTTCGCCATAGCTATTCCCAAGCACTTGGTCCATTGATTGACGCCTCCCTTAGCCATGACATAAGGCGCGATCTCGGGGATGGCAAGCACCCCGTTCAAAGATGACATGTTGATGATGATACCTCGGATTCCGTCTTTGTCGGGCTTTTGTTCAACCATGTGCTGAGCTGCGATTTGTCCGGTTAGGAATACCCCCTTCAGATTGACAGACATGACCTGGTCGTAAGCATCTTCTTTCAAATCCAGGATGTCAGAAACATGAACAATACCCGCATTTGCAATGACTACATCAATTCTTCCGAATTTTTCCTTGGTTTCGACAAACAAGGATTTTATTTCCTTGCTTTTGCTGACATTGCAGTTTACAAAATGTGTCTTTTTTCCAGAGTGATCCAGTTTTTGGGTAGCCAGGATGCCACGTTCCTCGTCAATATCGGAAAGGATGACTTTTGCTCCTTCCTCAAAGAATCGTTTTGCGCATGCATAGCCGATACCGCCAGCTGCTCCGGTGATAATCGCAACTTTGTTTTCGATCATGTTTTCCTCGACAATCGGTTTTCATTTCACTTTGAGATGTGATGGGCTCATCGAAATCCATACAATGTCCGATTTTATCAGGGTAGCTTGGATCGACCCAAGTAAATTTGCAATCAAACGGCGAGCAGGGATATAGCACTAGATAATGCGAAGGTTTTGCTCGTATGGTTGGTCTAGGCATATTGAAGTCTTCCAGTGTTTTTGAGATGCAGGAATGATCTGGAAAATCCAGGGGATTACAAACAATAGCACCGGACAGCTGAAGTGGTTCCTCGTGTAGACCGAGGAGCCCCAGGTCAGTCAGTCTGGTCTCCTGTTGCCATAATGTCTGCTTGATCAATCTCTCCAAAAGCGGACGGTTCTTGTGCTACTTAACCGGACAGTTTATTTGCTTGCAACACATGATTTGACGATGTTGCATGAGTTCAGTATAATCATGCGCTACCAGCTATTGCTAGGGACAGAAAAGAAAGCCTCTGTGCTTGTTGGCATAGCAAATATCAGTCGATTTGTCTGAAGTCACTTCCTTGTCCAGAATAAGGAACAGACGGAACTCTATCGTTCTGATCCTGAACATCATCCAAAGCCATCAACATCCATCTTTTCGCTTGGTGTTGAATTTACGAAACAGCGGAGAGATACTGATTACAGACTGGCACGGATTTCAACAGAAACTGGAATACAAGACCAAGGTAATGAAAGTTCATCTGGACTAGGCTTTGCAAGCCTGTAATGCCTGTCTACACACCAATCGAGAAAACCGAAGATTGCAGGCGGTCATCAAGTGGATGGCTTGCGGTAATGCCGATCATGTGGACTTTAATGTAGCCCGCAATATAATGGCCTCCGAGATTGGGGCATCTGCACAGGGAGGGGTGTTGCCGTTAGGTATTGGTACCACTTTGAGCCGTGAAAAGATATGTTGCTTAAATATATAATTCCCAAATAATTCGATAATCCTCAATAATTTACTTTTCACCTTTTTGAAGGCCAGTCTTGAATATATCAATACAATCAGATCTATCCAGCAAAACAGCATCATTTCGGGAGTTTGATCTAGAACAGATCCGTAATGATTTCCCGGTACTCCACAGAGAGGTCAATGGAAATCCATTGGTTTACCTAGATAATGGCGCGTCATCACAAAAACCCAAACAGGTAATTGATCGGATGACAAATTATTATGAGCATGAGCATGCCAACATTCACCGGGGAGTACATCATTTAAGCCAAAGAGCAACCGATGCTTATGAGCAGGTCAGGGAGTCAACCTGTGAATATCTGAATGCCGCAAGCAGTCGCGAAATCCTGTTTACCCGCGGTACTACGGAAAGTATCAATCTGGTCGCCTGCTCCTGGGGGAGACATTTCCTTGGAGAAGGAGATGAAATCATTGTTTCGACTATGGAACATCATTCCAATATCGTTCCTTGGCAAATGGTATGCGAGGAGCGAGGCGCAAAACTGAAGGTCATCCCAATCTCCCAGGCGGGCGAATTGGACATGGAGGCCTTTCAGAATTTACTGAATGGGCGTACTCGATTCGTTTCCTTGGTACATGTCTCAAATGCGTTGGGTACGATCAATCCAGTCAGGGAAATCATCCAGTTGGCCCATAAACATGACGCTCTGGTCTTGCTAGACGGTGCTCAGGCCCTGCCACACATGAAAGTTGACGTTCGTGATCTGGATGTTGATTTCTATGCATTTTCAGCACACAAAATGCTAGGTCCGACCGGTCTCGGTGTTTTATATGGAAAGGAGTCCTTGCTCGATTCAATGCCACCTTATCAAGGTGGTGGGGAAATGATTCAACGAGTTACTTTCGAAAAAACCACCTATAACGAATTGCCATTCAAGTTTGAAGCGGGTACACCAAATATCGCTGACACCATCGCTTTCGGTTCTGCGATGGAATACTACAATGCGTTTGATCCGAGTGAACTGATCGCACATGAGCAAGACCTGCTTGACTATGCAACAAAACGATTAAGCCAGATTGATGGCATTGAATTTATTGGAACAGCAAATGACAAGGCGGGAGTCATATCATTTAACTTGAGGAACGTACACCCATTTGATGTCGGTACAATCCTCGATCAGATGGGGATTGCGGTCAGAACCGGACACCACTGTACACAGCCGCTGATGGATTTCTATGGTATCACCGGTACAGTGAGAGCGTCTTTTGCATTTTATAACAATCAGGCTGATGTCGATGCACTGATCGGTGGTGTTGAAAAAGCATCCGCTATCCTTTTGTAGCGAAATGACCAGCTGGGCAACTAACACCATTATTCCATGTCATTGAGTATAGACGCAATACAAGATCAAATCATCGAAGAATTTCAGTTGTTTGATCAATGGATAGAGAAGTACGAGTACATCATTGAATTGGGCAAGAATTTGCCCGATCTTGATGATCAATACATGCAAGATGAAAATCTGGTGCCCGGATGCCAGAGTCGAGTGTGGTTACATGCCGAACTGAAAGATGGCAAGGTGGTCTACGCTGCTGATAGTGATGCGATCATCACCAAGGGAATCATTGCTCTATTGATTCGCGTGCTTTCCGAACAGCCGCCTGAGATTGTTCATGAGACCGAATTGTATTTTATTGATCAGATTGGCCTGAAAGATCACCTATCTTCGACTCGATCGAATGGCCTTGTCAGCATGATCAGTAAAATGAGCAAAGTAGCCCAGGAACTGGCCGAAGATGCCGGATAATGAGTGTTGATTTAGTTACGGAATTTGTAAATATTCGGCCAATCCAGTAAAAGTATATATCGCTCATCCATTTCCTCTTGCGAGAATTCTTAGGGTGCTTGCGGCAGGTTGAGCGCTACGTCCAGAGACTCTTGCTGGTTCAGAGAAAAGTGGCGTAACTCCTTTGGTAATGACCGAAACAACACCCCTCAACACCGAGTGTTGCACTTCATAGTTGAATGGGGGTTGCTAAAAAGGTAGCTGCCGCCCCTTGATTGCACCTGAACTAATGGAATGTCAATGGAAGCTTGACGTTTCCCGGGCGTATTTTTGGTTGAGACATCTGTCTGAAAAAAAAGACGGAGGAAAAAGCCAGACATTCCATAACCCCTAATCCTTAAATAGAAACGATTTTACCCGTCATGAGCCGGGATTCGAGCAGTTGAGCGGAAAAATGATCCAGAATGGTCCGAGTGGCCGGATTCCGATCATGAATGATGCTCGTTCACTTCCCGGATTCGAGTGTGGTAGCGGGTTTTGAGCCTCCGGGCAAATTCCGGGCGTGCGAATCCATGGCCCCATTCGGCCGGTTTTGGATGGATCCGGAGGAATCGGGGAATCAGAACAGTCGGCAGGTACGGATCATCCAGAGTGTTTCATCCAGCAGTTTCCGATCCACCGGATTGACCTTCAACACCCACCCCCGGGAGTGACGCACAATCAGACCGGCCATGTCATGCAAGCGGGTTCGGAAGGTGCCGGCCCGATTGCCATGCCACTCGAGACCGAGGGTCATGCGCAGGAGAACCAGCAGGTTGCAGGCAATCACATTCAGGTACAGATAGACCGCATTGGCCCGGAATGTACTGCAGGGCAAGTGCGCACCGCTGAAATCGTTGCGCAGTTCCTCGAGACGATTTTCCGAGCTGTCTGCACGCTGGTTGTACCACCACACAATTTCCGCATCGCCGAGCCCGTCCCGATCCGGATCCGTCGCGATGGCACGATGGATGAATCCGTCTTTCAGGGCACTTTCCCCATCCACCGGATTCAACTGCTGTTCCTGCATCGCAATCTCCATCTGCTCCGGCTGCGCTGGAGTATCGGGGTCCTGAGGCTTGACTTTGCGGGGCACTCGGGTTTTCTGCACCACCAGGCAAAAGGCTTCCGGAGTCTTGTCCATCGCATGCAAGGTTCGGGCGAGAAACCCGGTCTCGGAGAGAGCACCATCCTCATCGACTACCGGCTGCCACTCCGATTCCGGAATCTCGGCAATCAGGTCACGGACATTCCGGCTCATCCTGGCGCGAATGGCGAAACGAGCTCCCTGTTCCCGGCAGAGATTGATGACTGCCGCCTGACAGGAAGCGGCATCGGCTCGAAACCTGGCAACCCGGACGCCTTCCGGCAAGGCCTCGATACAGTGCTTGAAAAACTCGACATTGCGGGCCGATGGCGGTACATTGCCCTTGCGGAAATCGACATGCAGCACTTGACCGGTCTCTGCAATGTGCCCGACCATCGGGGTAAATCCCCGCTTGCCTTTATACGTACGATCTGCGGTTTTCCTTTTCGCATGAATCACCGTCGCATCGATATCCAGGGTCACATGATCACGGGTACCGAGACCCGCCTGCAACCGTTGACGATTGACCTCGGGCAAGACATTCCTCGAGGCCCGATGCCTGCCGACCGAACGCAGCCAGTTGCCCAGGGTACTGGAACAGGGGATCGACTGGAATCCCGGCAGCTTCATCAAGCCGCGGTCCTTGCGCAGGTGCACGATGTCATCGAGGTGCTTGGCGCCTTCATGCAGCATCAGCATGAAGGCATGAAAGAGGGTACTGTGTCGATAGCCTCGATTGCTGCCCGGGGCAGGCATCCGTTGATCCATGATTTCCCCGAGTTTGAGACGCTCAGGCAGGGCTGCCGGGACGGTCAGTCCGGCCCGGGCGGTGATGTTTCGATGGCTTTTTGCGGTTTTGCAGGGTAGAATTTTCATGATCCTTGTGAAAGTTGGAGTGGTTAATTTTTTCACCCAATGGGTGATGTTTTTGGAAGGCGTATTTTACCACTAATACTCTATTTTTACAAGGATTTTTCCATTTATACCGATTTCTAATTGTCGATTAGGAATAACTCACTGCATCGTTTTCATCGGGCCAGTAGCTGCGAAAATAATCGATGGGCATCATGATATATAAGCATCTTCTTCCCTTGCCTTCTCCATTTATCCAGATATCTGTTTTATAAGGATGGAAATCAGTTCAACTCCATACAGCATGTCATTTACAGCGGGCGGTTTATTGCGCCATGAGTCGGTTAGTCTTGCAACCCTGTATCTCGATTTGGGAACTTATCAGGCGGTTCGCAAGAAAGTTGTCGACGAAAATATATTGCAGACACGAACACAAGCTACATGTATACGCATCTGTCAGGAAGTTTTAACCCGATTGCAGGCACTGAACAGGGATGAAATTGAATTCCTGGTGAATTGCTCGTATCGGGAACAGGCACATCTGTTGTGGATAGCTATTTGTCGTCGGTACCGCTTTATTGGAGAATTTGCAGTAGAGGTATTGAGGGAACATCATATCACCTTGAAATCAACACTGAAGCAGGATGCTTTTGATTCTTTTTTCAATAAAAAAGCGGAATGGAACCCAAAACTTGAAGCATTAAGTACTAATACTCGCAACCAGCTCCGATGGGTTTTGTTTAAAATGCTATGCGAACTTGAGTACTTAAATAAGCAAAATTGCATCAAGCCCCCGCCACCTACCCGAAAATTGCTGGAACTGCTCCATCGGAATAATCCTGTCGATGTGATGTATTTCCCCATGTGCGTGGCCAGTATTGAAAATATATTGCAATGAAGTTTAATGCTGTTGCCAAGCCAGACGGGGAGATGCTTGAACATCTCATAGAGGTGATCTCAAGCAACCGTTTTCTTACTAGGCAGGGAATCGGCAATGAGGTTCCATTTTTCATCTGTCCATTCCATCCAGAAGATGCAAATTCAATTGCACGGCTTCGCCAACAATTGACTAACCGGCTTGAGAAGAAAGGGGTTCGAATTCTGGAGGTTGACCTGTATGACCTTTCCACGGAAATCCTGAGTAAACGCAATGTATGGGACCGGATAATTGAATCGGAGCCTTCCACCTCTAAAGACCAACTCAAGGAGTTGTTGCAGGGGGTGCTGGACCCCGAAGAACATCTTGCGCCTGCAATTGCGTCCAAAATAACGAACAAGGATTTTGACGTATTATTTCTTACTGGCGTTGGCGAGGTATTTCCATATATTCGCTCACATAACGTTTTAAACAACTTGCAGAGCACAGCTAAAAATCAGCCGACAATAATGTTTTTTCCTGGTTCATATACGCATGTTGCCGATTCGGGTACGTCGCTTGAACTTTTTGGAAAGCTTCGGGACGACAAGTACTACCGTGCATTCAACATCTTCCACTTTGAAGTGTAGCGAGGAAAGAAATGAAACTTAAATCCATCTTCAAAAAGCCAGTGAACCGCCCAATTGAAGGGGTGATCAAGGCTGACGACGAAACCAGCCTGCACATCGAGGTCGAAGAATACATATTAACCAATGAGATCGAAAATCGCATTGAATCCTTCCTCAGTGCCTATAACAACTTTCAGGGTGCCAATGGAGTCTGGATTTCGGGCTTCTTCGGGTCTGGAAAATCCCATTTGCTCAAGATGCTGGCATTGTTGCTGGAAAATCGGCAAATCGATGATGACTGCGCTCTCGATTTGTTCATGCCAAAGCTTGGTGCAAATCAATTTCTGTTGGCAGAAATTAAAAAAACCGTCGACACACCCTCCAAAAGCATACTTTTCAATATTGATCAGAAAGCGGACCTTATCAGCAAGTCCGAGATTGATGCCCTTCTATCCGTATTTGTCAAAGTGTTTGACCAGATGTGCGGTTACTACGGGAAACAGGGCCACATTGCACAATTTGAGCGCGACCTCGACGAGCGAGGCCTTCTTGATCAATTTGAAGCAAATTATCAATCAGTAGCAGGCATAGAATGGACCAAGGGTCGTGAGCAGGCAATACTTGAAGCCGGCAACATAGCCAGAGCCTACTCCAAAACAACCAATGATGCTGAAAGTGAGGCTTACGGGATAATTGAAAGGTACAGAGAGCAATACAGCGTCTCAATCGAGGATTTCGCTGATCAGGTGAATGCCTATATCAAGCAACAGCCCCCTGGCTTTCGATTGAACTTCTTTGTTGACGAGGTGGGCCAGTATATTGCCGACAATGTCAAGCTAATGACCAATCTCCAAACGATAGCGGAGAGTCTGGCCACCAAATGCGGGGGCTGTGCCTGGATTATTGTGACTGCCCAGGAAGACATGGAGCTGGTTATCGGGGAAATGGACAAAAAACAGGCGAACGACTTTTCGAAAATTCAGGACCGTTTCTCAAACCGCATGCGTCTTACGAGTGCTGATGTGGCTGAAGTAATCCAGAAACGGCTACTCACAAAAACCGATGAAGCCACTGCCCTGCTATCGGATTTGCACCATGCACAGTCCAACAACTTCAAGACACTGTTTGATTTTGTCGATGGCTCCAAATCCTATCGCAACTTCCGGGATCGAGATCACTTTGTGGACAGTTATCCGTTTGTACCCTATCAGTTTGACCTTTTTCAATCCTCCATCAAGGCTCTGTCAGTTCACAACGCTTTCGAAGGCCTGCACAGTTCGGTAGGAGAACGCTCGATGTTGGGAGTCTTCCAAAAGGTAGCGGTCGATATTGAGGAACTTGAAATTGGTCAGCTGGCAACTTTTGACCTGATGTTCGAGGGAATTCGATCGGCATTGAAGTCACACATTCAAGGCGCCATTCTTCAAGCCGAAAAGCACCTGGACGATACATTCGCAATTCGGCTGTTGAAGGCACTCCTCCTGGTTAAGTATGTCAAGGATTTCAAGCCCACCGTTCGCAACTTGTGCGTGCTGGTGACTGGCAACTTCAACCAGGACATGTCAGCCCTGCGTTCGAATCTAGAGAAAAGCCTCGACTTGCTTGAACAGCAAACCTACATTCAGAGAAATGGCAAGCATTACGAATACCTGACCAATGAAGAAAAGGATATAGAGCAGGAAATCAAAAATACCGGATTTGAAAGGTCAGAAATCAGCGATGAACTGCAAAAAATCATTTTTGACCAGGTCATCAGGCATCCGAAAATAAGATGCGAAGTAAGCAAACGGGACTATCCATTTTCCAGAAAGCTCGACGATCAGCAATTTGGACGCGATCATGAAATTGGCATAAACATCATCACTCCATTTCACGAGCATTTTGAAAACGAGAAACTGCTTATCAACCTTTCAGCGAGGTTTCCCGATGACATGCTGGTGGTTTTGCCTCCTGACGCAAGGCTGATGCGGGACCTGCGGGCATACAAGCAAACTGAAAAATACATCCGGCAAAACATTTCGGCGGCGCAAGTGGAGACAACCCGGCACATTCTGGAACAAAAAGGCTCGCAAAACCAATTGCGGTATGACGAACTGAAAACCCATATCCAGAGTCAAATCAGCAATGCCCGTCTATTGGTAGCGGGCGAGCGCATTGAGCCCGGTTTTGGAGAAGCGCAAACCAGGGTGATCAGCGGATTTCAGAAACTGATTGCCAGCACCTATACAAATCTTGGCATGCTGCGCGGCATTAGCTATGTCGAAACCGATATCGCCAAATACCTCCAGTCCTCTGATTCAGGCCTAATGGGTACCGATGCCACAGCACTGGCAGAAAGCGAATCGGAACTGCTAATGACCATTCAAAACAATGGTAACAAGGGCATACGTACCACTCTGAAAGCCTTGCTGGAAAGGTTTGAGAAAAAACCATATGGGATGGCACTATGCGGCTGTGCTCTGCACGCTGGCCATGCTATGCGCTCGCGGCAAGGTTGAAGTGCGCATGGATAGCAACCTGCTGGAAGAAAACGACATGCTGGAACGTGTTTTTCGTAATACTCGCGATCACGGCAATGTGTTGCTTGATCCGCAAATCGAGTTTACCGCTACCGAGGTTCGCTCTCTCAAGGAATTTTTCCAAGGTTTTTTTGATGCCGAACCTAACTCCAATGAGGCTAGGTCGCTTGGCAAGGAAACCGGTGAAAGGTTCCAGGCAAAACTGCAGGAATTGAACGGGAGCGTGGACCAAAAGTCCCAATATCCTTTCCTTGAAGTACTCGAACCAGTAATAGAGCGCATCAAGCCAATTACTGGAAAGTCTTATTCATGGTACCTTAAAGAACTCATCGAGCAAAAGGACGACTTGATGGCCATGAAGGAAGAAGTGATAGACCCCATCCAGAAATTCACGAGTGGTTCGCAGAAAACAATTTTCGACAATGCCCGAAATCTGGTTCAGGACCAAAAGCCCAATCTGCATTACATTGAGGATGATGAAGTTGAAAAAATACAATCAATTCTGAATGCTTCCGATTGCTACAAAGGCAATGAAATGCAAAAACTTAAATCAATAACCCAGAATTTAATACAACGTATCAAATCCCGGATTGAGCATGAAGTTGTGAAAGCCGTTCAGGACTTGAAGAGCATGGAAAACAAGCTCTGCGGCATGCAGGAATTCGGCAGACTGAGCGATGAGCGGCAGGACGAAATCAGAAAGCATTTTAGCCGGGCTATTATGGAAATTGAAGCCCAGGAATTGATCGCGGTTATTCGTGATACGCTTCGAAAATTCAAGGAGTCAACCTATCCGAAGCTACTTTCGCTTGTAACCTTCCCGGATCAGCCGGAATCAACGCATGACCCCGGTGCCGATGAGGACGAAAAAGAGAATATTGAATATGTTCCATTCAGCTCAATGGAGCTGAATTCCGCTTTTGATAAAGCATGGCTATCCGACGAAAACGATGTAGATGCTTTCCTGAAATGCCTTCGAGAAATTTTGCTGGACCAAATCCGCAATAACAAGAGGATTCAAATATGATCCGGCAATTTGAACTTAAGAATTTCACGGCTTTCAGAAAGCTCACGCTGGAACTGTCACCGAAAATCAACATCATCATTGGCGAAAACAGTACTGGGAAAACAAATCTACTCAAAGCGGCCTATG
Organism: Candidatus Poriferihabitans sp.; assembly: GCA_965220975.1. Classification (GTDB taxonomy): domain Bacteria; phylum Pseudomonadota; class Gammaproteobacteria; order Arenicellales; family Poriferihabitantaceae; genus Poriferihabitans. Next base: position 88,799 of record OZ244855.1, read on the forward strand.
CCCTTCACAATAAAATTAAGCCTGATGCAGGCCGGGATGATATACAAAAGTTATTGACTACAAAGTTTCTCCAACTGTTTTTACCGATTGAAAAAAAAGTCTGGAAACTGCGGCGGCAAAATGCGGTTGATGAAACTTATTTACTAGTGCATTGGTCGAACGGGCAAAAGGCTGCAATATCCTTTAATGTCAATTCCAAGTTATTGTCGGTAGAAAATCGGTGTGGAAGGGATCCCCAAAATGTTGATGCGGTATTCATACCCACGAAAGAAGTAATTTCATTCATGGAGGGATTCAATAGTCTTTATGAAAAGTTCGAGGTTTCATTCGACAAGACTTACCATGACATTAGCATTCTTCTGGACCTTCCCAAAGCGCGTCCAGAAACCCTTCATGAAAAATCAACATGGGCGATAAAGGAGATTGAAAGCATATGCGGTGGGCACTTCATTTTTTATGGAGGTGGTCGAGTCACTTTCAAAAAAGACAATGTGGAATATTCAGCCAATGTCATTGCCGAGGGTTTTCGCAAGCTTGGAGTGCTGGCGCGACTGCTTGAAACCAGCTCAATTAATCCAGGCATTACAGGGCCTCTATTCTGGGATGAACCGGATTTGAACCTGAACCCGATATTGATGAAGCCGCTGGTAGAAATTTTGCTTGAGCTCTCGCGTATCGGACAACAGATCATTCTGGCAACTCACGACTATGCATTGCTTAGCTGGTTTGACGTCATGATGGATAAAAGTAAAGATGACGATATACGCTATCACAATTTATTCTGGGATAAGCAAACCTGCGATATTGATGTTTTGTCAACCGATAATCATCTTCCCATTCAAACCAATCCAATTGATATCAATCCAATAGACAAAGCGTATAGGGAAATTGCGGGTCTCAAAATTGCAAAAGATATGGGAAGCCTTGGCAAGTGATCATTGTTGAAACAGAAGGGATCGAAATACGATTTGAGGATGCCATAGAAGGGGAATTATATACATTGTACCCCACCGGAAGGTTTGGTGATGGGAGGTGAAAATGAACAGCCTGGACTGTGAATACTGTGATTACGCGTCAGGCCCCCGGACCTGGAAGCATCAGGTTGGCATTCCGGTCAACGGGAAGGTGTGCCAGATTGACCATTGTATTCATCGCATAGTTGCTGCGCTGAACGCGGCCAATATCAGAACGGTTGCGTCTTGTTGCGGTCACGGTCAGGTGCTTGGAAACATTGCGCTACTTGACGGAAGGATGCTGGTCATCCATCCTGAAACGCCGAAAGACTGTGAGGGATGGAAGGCATTGATTGGGGCTAGCTAGCGTGACATTCAGGCGAGCAATGCTTGCATCCATTTGCCTTGTACCCGTTTAGCAACGTCTTTACAACTGCCAAATCGCAACTTGTAAAATTTCCGAGATATTCCCTGTCAACCACCAGTGACAACCAATAACAGCCATACTTGTGCACTTCATTGTCACCGCTGCCTGACTGTGGGTTTTTGTTTACGTAGTATTTAGGCATTTTTATCTCCTATTTCTTGCTTGACTTGCTCATGAACCGCCATTCTTTTTTAGGCGATCGTGACAGTATTTTCCTGGCCACCTGTTCCGGCGTGGCATTGGGGATTGGATCGGGCAGTTTTCTATTTTCATTTCGTTCTGGCTTCATGGTTTTTTCTCTTTATTTTCTTGGGGGTAGCGAATCGGTCATTATATATTTGCAGTATTCGCAAATTTCGTCAGACAGCGTCATCTTTTTGCAAAATTCGTCAAACAGGTCATGAATTGCATTGGGATAACCAGTGGCAAGTTCATAAAAAGATGCTCCGTCTATTTCATATACGCTTTTACCTAAAATTAGATTTTTTGATCTTTTCGGTTTTTGAGGAATTATCTGGACTAGATAGGCTTCCCAGTTTCCCTGTTTTTGTCTGATAGCAGTATCAAGTTCGGCAACAACTACCCTCCTATTTGTCGAGTTCATCGTATTGTGCTTGTTTTTTACTTCCGCAATAATCTTTTTTTCCGAGCATTCCAGATCATATCCGGCATCGTGGTTTCTCCATCCGTCAATTGATCCCAAAACGGTCTGGTGAAACTCTCCCAGGTGATTGCTTATTCCTCTCAAGGCGGAACCTGCATCCTGAAAATTGTTCAGTTCGCGGACTGTCTTCAAGTCAAAACTTGACGCAATTAACACCGAATAGAACGGATCAACAACATTTTTACTTCTTCTTTTTGCCGATTCTCTTATTGTTTTCTTGGCATTATTGTAGATAAGACTGATTGCCACATCTAAATCCTCGCCGCTTATCCAGGCAAGTTTATTTGGCGGCAAGCTTTTCTGGGGCATTTAACTCAATTCCTATCGCAATTCGTTTTTCTTTTTCGGCAACCCTGCATGTCGTGAATGATCCTGCAAATGGATCAAGAACCACATCTCCCTCATCCGTAAAAAGCCTTATAAAAAATTCTGGCAGCCATTCTGGATATGCAGCACTGTGTCCAGTGTTGTGGCAAACGGGGGGCTTGTGAAGAACATTTGAGGGAAATACTGAATCTCGTCCTTCCCATGCTTCTATTCTTCTTCCCACTCCTGATCTTGTGGCGGACTGGCGGCGCATTCGGTCGTTATCACTCATGTTCTGCAATCTTTTTTCCGTCCAGTTTCCAATTGGAACCTTTACCGCATCCTGATTCATCTTTATGTTTTTTGTCTTGCTGAAATGCAGGATTCTTTCCCATGCATCCCTGAACCTGTATTTCCATTTTCCGGGGGCCGAAGTCGTCTTGTGCCAAATGTATTCTTCCACCCATCGAAACCCAACATCTCTTTTTAATGCCAGAATAAGGTCAAGAACATAGGTATGGCGTTCCCCATCCACTGCCTTTTCTTTTATGTTCAGCACAAATGATCCAGTTGGTTTCAAAACCCGATGCATTTCCTCTGCCCGATGGCAAAACCAGTCAACATAAAAATCAGGGCTTATTCCGCCGTAGGTGTGTTTTCTCGCGTCTGCATAGGGGGGAGAAGTAACTATCAGGTCTACGGATTCGTTGTCAAGATTCTTCATTACATCAAGACAATCCCCATAAAACACTTGATTCTTCATCGTACCAGCTCCTTGTATGGCAGGGTCTTACCATCCATGTTTTTGACAATCCACTGCATCTGGTCAATCGTGTCGTTTGGGCGGATGTTGTGCCGACCAGCGAACTCGTTAACATAACGATGTAAATGCTTTTTGCTCATGTGGTGGAAGGTGCCATAATACCCTCGTTTAAGCAATGCCCAGAATGACTCAATGCCATTGGTGTGGGCTTGATCTTTGACATACTCAGATACCGAATGCTTGACGCTTTCGTGAGGTCGCTCAATGCCTATATAAGCCCTTGCGTCATCCGTGTAAACGGTTGCGGTATTTTCGGTGTTATCGGTAACAAATCCTTGTAATGTGTCAGCATCAATATCATTGACTACAGTAGCAGTAACTTCGTTCGTTTCTCGGTCTTTCATGCCTACAACCGCGGTTTTACCGACAGCACCTCTGCCGGTATCTTTTAACGCTTTGCGTTTCTTGTTTGACATATTCTTGCGTTTGCCACCCATGTAGGTTTCATCGACTTCTACCGGGCCTGTAAATTGAATTAAGGAACCATCATCAAAAGTCTCGCGGATTTTATGCATCATGATCCATGCCGACTTTTGAGTAATATCTAACTCTCTATGAATTTTCATGCTGGAAATCTCCTCGAGGTTTGTGGTCATCAAGTAAATGCCAACCGCCCAAGCACGATAGCCAATGTTTGACTTGTGCATGAGGGTTTTCGTTTTTACCGAAAAATCGTAGCGGCAGGAACGACATCGGTGAGGCTGATTTTTCCTTTTTTCTTCCGGGCGGGTATATATGTTATGCGAACCGCAATGAGGGCATATAACGCCATCCGACCAGCGATTGTCTTCAAACCATTGCTCCGCATATCGATCATTAGGAAATAAATTCATAATCTGCATGAGGGACAAACCTGTTCGATAATGTTTTCCGGGGGCTGAATTTGCCATGATTTTGTACCATTATTTACTTTTTGTGGATGATTGTAACCCATTGTAATCAAGATGTCAAACTTTTTTTGATGAAATTCATGGGGTACAATGTATATAATTCCCAATTCAAATCACGGCTTTTTCCATGAATGGCTCGTTTCTGACAATCCTGTCATAACCGATTTCACTCAAGTCCAGAGTCCGATATTCGCCATGGACAACCCATTCGGAAACGCCTCGCCCGACGGCCGGCGATTGTTGCAAGCCGTGTCCAGAAAATCCGTTGGCGAAAAGAAAGTTCCGAACTTCATGATGTGGGCCGACAATCGCATTATGATCAAAAACATTGTATGCATAGTGACCGGCCCAGAAATTGATCAGCTTGATTGCCTCAAAGGCTTTGGAACGGCTGGCAAGATCTACCCAAATCTGTTCAAATTCCTCATGCCTGGGCTCAAAATCATCCCACTTCACGCATGGATCATCTGATGGAACGGTGCCGGCAAGGAAAAATTTTCCCTCAGGCCGGCAGAATGTGCCAGATGGATCAATCATGAGCGGCAAGAATCCATTATTCACGTTTGCTGATCCTTCCGGTGTTACCGAACAGTCAAAAACAAAGATCGTTCGTTTTCGAGGTTCAACCGGTATCTTCAGTGTTGCCATCTCGGCAGTGTGTGCAGCACGGGGCCCCGAGGCATTGATGAGTGTACCGCAAGCAATGCGACGCCCACTTTTCAGTGAAACATCCGTGATTTGATTGCGGTGGCGAGTGATATCGACCACTTCGTCGACCAGATATTCAGCCCCCTGTGCAATTGCCTTCTTGCGGAATCCGTTCATCAGGCCAGTGTTCGAAAACCAGCCCTCGCCCGATCTGCCATAACTGGCAAGTTGCAGGTCAGCGACCTCTAGGTGAGGAAAAGCGGATTTGAGCTGTTGCGGATCCCATAATACTGCGTCTACCCCCAGAGACTTCTGTATCTCGTGACTTTCCATCAGTAGTCGCGACTGTTCATCGCTCGATGCCAGAAATAGATAGCCGCTCTCGTGGAAATGCAAGTCAGGCTTGTCGCCATTGACTGCCATTCGGTCGGAGAAGTCGCGTATGAAAGCGGTTCCGAACTGACTGATTTGAACGTTAATCGGATTCGAAAACTGATTACGGATCGAACTTGAGCTCAGTGATGTTGAAGCCTGGGAAAAAGTCGGATCCCGCTCAATCATCAGTACAGAACCGTTGAAATCAGGATTGGCAGTCAGAAAGTACGCTACGGATGATCCGATCACCGCGCCACCGATGATCACAACATCATGAGAGTCAGACCTCATTTTTTCTGATCATCCGGATGACCGAGTTCACAAAACCAGCCACCAAGGAATCGCACCCCTGGTGTTTTGGGGTCAGGGGTTTCGGTCATCGCTTCCACTTCCTCTCGATAACATTCCGTACTGTCCTGTGGATGAAAACCAACATGACCGGCCTTGTAGTCGTTCACGACCTTGAGACGATTGTCGGAAATACCGAAGCCGATAGTGTATCCGAGGTGTGGTGTCACCAGCCCCCGCTCCACATATTGTACGCAATCGCGAAAGCTCAGCCAGCTCCACAGCATTCGCCGATCGGTCGGTTCGGGGAAAGAAGAGAATATTCGCAGACACAGGCTCTCAATTCCAAACTTGTCCCAGTACAAGCGACCCAGGCTTTCCACAAAATTCTTGGACACTCCGTAGAGACTGTCCGGACGCACTGGACTGTCAGCATCAATTTGTGACTCTATTCCGTGATAGCCTATGGCATGGACCGAGGAGGCATAAATTATCCGTTTAACCCCGTTTTTTCGAGCGCTTTCGTAGATGTGATATGACCCCCGGATATTGCTGTTTAGAATGGTTTCAAAATCTGCCTCCAAGGGTTCGCCTCCGAAGTGTATGATGGCGTCTGTTTCTCGCGCAATGGACATGACGGCTTCAGAATCGCTCAGTTCGCAGATTACGGCTTCTTCGTGAGGCTGGACATCACTCATTTTCACCCGGTCGGAAATTCGTACGTGATTCGCCAGATGTGCAAGACCTCTGCGAAGCTCAGACCCCAAGCGGCCAGCCGCACCGGTAATCAATATTCGGTTGAACGGTTTCATGTTTTTGAATGTTGGTTTGTCACTAACTAAAGACATAGCCCTTGAGCAGATCATCAGAGCGAGCCTTTTTGCTGCGTTCCGATGCGGGGCCAATCCCGCCCCCGCCCGGCACTTTCAAGATCAAGCGCTTGCCTGCTGGTACATGCTGCCATCCCTTGGGACGTAACTTGGTACCGTCGCAAAGTTCAATCGATCCACAGGAGCCTTCTCCACCTCCATCCCGTCCACGAGCCGGATGATGGACCCTCTCGAACATGGCTGAGAAATCGAATTCATGTCCATCAGCTGGCGCGATCTCGAGAATCTGCCCCAGTCCTCCGCGCATTCGGCCCGGTCCTCCGCTTCCCGGACGTAACTCCTTGCGCCAGACCACAATCGGGCCGGTATGTTCGGTAGCCTCTACCGGCATGGTATGCACACCAGAAGGAAAAGCGGTAGCATTGAGTCCATCCAGAGTAGGGCGTGCTCCGGTGCCACCAGAATTGAACATCAGCACCTCGGAGCGCCATCCATCCTTGCCGTTCTCTGGTCGGGCTGAAATATGGATGTTCCAGAGTGCCGCTGCACCTTCGGCCATGATCTGTCCGGGCATAGCCTTGGCCAAAGCTCCCAATACCAGATCGGGTACCATATGTCCCATTACATGACGCAGACTGACCGGTGCGGGGTGTCGGGCATTGAGAATGTTCACGGGCGATGAAATGGCAAACGGAGACAGTGAAGCAGAGTTGTTGGGGATATCTGGTGCTACGGCACATTTGATTGCAAAGCAGGCATAGGCTTTCGTATAGTTGAGCGGGCAGTTGATGCCCCATTTACTGATCCCGTCAGTGCCAGAAAAATCCATGTTCACCTCATTCTCTCGGACAGACAGCCGAGTGGCAAGCTTGACAGGTTCATCATAGCCGTCTACGACCATCTGATTTTCCCATTCACCCTTCGGCAATTGCGCAATCCGTTCCCATGTAGCCTCGAGCGACCGGGAGAAGATGAAGCTGCCTAGTTCGTCAAGATTCTCGATCCCGGTTTCGTCCATCATTTCAATCAGGCGCCGATGACCGACTTCATTGCACGCCAGAAGCGAGTAAAAGTCACCAATCACCTGATTGGGCTGACGAACATTGTTTCCAAGAATATTTATCAGATCCCGGTTCACTTCACCCCTTTCTGCAAACTTCATGATTGGAATCAGCAAGCCTTCCTCGTATACGGATTTTCCATCAGCTCCGAATCCTCTGCCCCCGATATCAACTACATGAGCCGTGCAAGCAAGGAAGGCAACAACCCGACCGTCTCGAAAAGAGGGTGAGACCATCGTAATATCATGCAAATGGCCAGTGCCTTTCCAGGGATCGTTGGTAACATAACAATCCCCTTCGAAAATATTATCATGCGGGATTTCAGACAGGAAATACGGCACTGCCTCGGCCATGGTGTTGACATGCCCCGGGGTGCCCGTCACTGCTTGTGCCAGCATCTTTCCTTCAGGTGTGAAAACACCTGTGGACAGGTCGCCCGCTTCGCGAACCGAGGTGGAAAAGGCCGTGCGCAGGAGCGTCATGGCTTGCTCCTCTACTACTGAAACCAGGCGGTTCCACATCACCTGCATCTGGATATCCGCAATGTTCGACATGGCTAGATCTCTTTTCGGGTTAACAGAATGCTATGATCACCCTGTATCACGGCATCAAACGACGAGGTGACGACAGTCGAGGTTTCGTGCTCAACAATCACTGCTGGGCCTTTGATACAGTCGCCCACAGCCAGCTTGTCTCTTTCAGCGACGCGGCTCTTTATGTGGCTTCCTGATGAATCAAAGATACTGCGAAAGCCGGTACCTTGACATTCAGTGCCGGCAGTCAGTAAATTCTGACGAGTGGATTCTGGACGAATTTCGGTGATTTTCACTGACCAGGTGACGATCTCGACTTCCAGCCCGTCCATTCCTTCAATCGCTTTCCCAAAAAAATCTGTGTAGCTCTCGAAATACCGATCATGGATCAGATTGACATCTTCTTGCGTCAATGGTCGGTCAGGCAACGGTACCGGAATTTCCCAGCCTTGCCCTCGGTAGCGCATGAAAGCTACTACTTCGCTTTTGATCGGACCATCTGTTCCGCTTCGCACAAATTTTTCAGCACTTTTGCGCAGATCATCTAGCATGGCATTCACTTTTTCAGCATCAAACTCGCCAAGCCTGACCAGTCTTGATATCAGTGCTTCATATCCAAAAGGAGCTTTCAGGAACCCAATCGCCGAGCCGACTCCTGCTCCTGATGGAATCAGGCACTGGTCGATGCCGAGTTTCTCGCATAGTCGTGCGGCATGCAGGGGAGCCGCCCCGCCAAAGGCGATCATCACATTTTCCGAGATGCTCTTGCCGTTTTCAACGGCATGGACACGTGCGGCATTGGCCATATTTTCATCGGCTACTTCGCAAATGCCAAAAGCGGCCTCCAGCGTTTCAAGTGACAACTTATGGCTGATATCGCGGTCAACCGCGGCCCGCGAAGCTTGTTCTGACAGGTTGAACGCTCCCCCTGCGAAACGATTTGGATCAATCTTTCCCAGCAATAGATCGGCATCGGTGATCGTTGGCCATTCGCCACCCCGCTGATAGCATGCGGGTCCGGGCTCGGATGCTGCACTTTCCGGACCTGTCTGTATCCGACCCATGGCATCAATTTGGGCGATCGAACCGCCCCCTGCCCCGATCTCGATCATTTCGATTGCCGGGATTGAAACCGGCATGCCTGAACCCTTGCAGAACTGATCGGTGCGAGCGACTTCGAACGTGCGGGTGCTTCGTGGCTGGCATTTTTCGATCAAGCAGATTTTCGCCGTAGTTCCACCCATGTCATAGCTTGCGACCTTGTCAAATCCAAACCGTGCGGCAATTTCGGCGGCAAAGATGGCACCACCGGCAGGGCCGGATTCCACCAGTCGTACTGGAAATGCAGCGGCGTCTTCAATCGATATCAGGCCGCCGCCCGAGTGAATCATGAAGACCGGGCAATCTGCACCCGCATCCTTCACTCTCAATTCCAGATGTTTCAGGTAATCCTCAATCAGAGGTCGCACATAGGCATTGGCACAAACGGTGTTGAATCGCTCGTATTCCCGCATCTGGGGTGAGACTTCAGAACTGATTGAAATCGGAATGTCTGGCAGCTTCATCGAGAGAATTTCACGAGCACGCTGCTCGTGAACCGGGTTCTGGTAGGAATGGATAAAGCCAACGGCAACTGAACCGAATCCGCCCTCACGAATCACTCCAGCCAGTTCATCCAGCCGTTTTTCGTCTAGAGGCTGCAGCTCGTAGCCCTGCGAGTTGATTCGACCTCTTACCGGGAATCGGTCTTGACGGGGAATCAGCGGATCCGGCAATTTCAGGTTCAGATCATATTGCCTGAATCGATTTTCGGTTCGCATCTCGATGACGTCCCGAAATCCGTCGGTTGTGACGAGGGCCGTCTTGGCGCCGCGTCGTTCAATCAGTGCATTGGAAGCAAGCGTTGTGCCATGGACAATGATGTCAAGATCGGAGAACCCGATCCCTGCCTGCTGGATAACAATGGCAATGCCATCCAGAATACCCTGTTCAGGAGCAGTATAATCAGTCAACACCTTGGCTGAGAAGATTTCACCAGATCGGTCAAGCACAATATCGGTGAAAGTGCCGCCGATATCTGCACCGAGGCGGATGTCTCTAGTGCTCATGACCCCTCTCCAGTTGTCGGTCCGGCGGTTGGTCTTCGTCCAGACGCACTTTCGTGGCTTTCTGCGAGAGGACCGCATCCATTGTTGAAAGAGTTTCTGAGATCAAGGTTCTTCTTGGCACTGCTGGCGGGTAATTCCGGCGATCACTGGAAATTTGCATCGTTATCCGCATCAGATCAGTCCATGATAGGGTTTTCGCGAGAATGTTTCGTGCACATAGTTGATCATGGTCACAAAGTCAAATACCGGAAGGCCGGTTGCCGCCTGTATTGCATGAGCATAGGGTGGCAAGTCCGAGCATTCCAATAGGATCGCGCCCAGGTCTTGATAATTAGCCTGTAGCGTTTCAACAACTTCGATCGTTCCCTGGCAGATACGTTCATCGTCCAACTCACCGACATTGGCGAGTATCCCCTGAACGAAGGCTTCATGCTTTTCCATACCAGCGATAGCAACGGGAATATTTTCAGTAATCCCGCATCCGGTGAAATGCTCGGAATGCAGGCATGTTGAATCAGCAGTGATAATGCCGACGCGTTTTCCGGTTATTGTGTGGATGAACGGCACTTGCAACAGGCTGGAGGCAAAAACCGGAATATCCATTGCCGCGGTCAATTCTTTCTGAAATAGCGACATGAACCCGCAAGCTCCGGTGATTGCCTTGACACCTTCTTCCTGCAATTTTCTGGCGGCATCAATGAAAGGCCCGATCAGTGTCCGGTCGGCCTCATAAAGCAGGCGTTGTGCCGTCGCACCTTTCACTACGGCATATCGCACTGGAAAATCATAGGTGCTAGCATTCGCAACATTGCCGGGAAGGAAAGGATAATAGCAGTCGAGCACCAGAATCCCGATCGTTTCACCAGCCCAGCTTTGGCTTTTCAGTCGAGACTTGTAGATCATCGTTGCTTCTTATGCATAGATGTAGCCTCCCGACACGATGATATTCTCGCCGGTCATATAAGTGTTTTTTCGTCCTCCGGCCATCATGACCCACTCGGCCATTTCACGGGGGCTCGCGCTTCGACCGAGAGGGCTTGCAGCCGCAAGCTCATTCAGAAACCCGGCTTCGCGCGCCTTTTCCGTAGCCATGCCGGCCGGCGCGACAGAATTCACCAAAATGTTGGACGAGGCAACTTCATGCGCGAGACTCCTGGTTAAACTGGCTACGGCGGCCTTGGTCGCGGCATAATGGGCATTCTGGGGGTGAGCCTTGAACGCGTCCACCGAGGTGATGTTGACAATTCTTCCTCTGATTGCATCAACTTCAGTTTGTTCCAGAAAATGTCTGATTGCCGCAACGCACATATGATAGGTTCCCTTTACATTCACTGCATTTGCGGCATCCCAGTCGGCATCCGTGATTTCCAGTATCGACTTGCGAGGATAGATGGCTGCCGAGTTGATCAGAGTATCCACTCGGCCCAAACTTTCAGAAATCTTTTCAAATCCTGAACAAGCCGCCTCAGAAGTACGAATGTCGCAAACCGCACTGGCAACCTGAAGCTTCGCGCTCTGAAGCCCTGCTAGACACTCCTCAATTGCCTTGCCATTGATATCGATGATGCCCAGGCCCGACGCACCCCGTTCAACGGCCATCTGTGCCATTACTCGTCCAAAACCTGAGCCTCCGCCCACTACTGCAACGGACAAGCCATCCACTTTCCTATTTTCCTCCTCGGGAAAAACCGCCCCCGCCTACATATTGGGCGGTTGGCAGTATGTCAAAGCGGGTAACATCTGCATGAGCCGGCATCGCAAGCACTGATAACAGCATTTGCGCGACTTCTGCTGGCTGTACTGCAGCAAAAGCCGAATACATGTCGTGCCTCTCACAATCACTTAGTACACCATGGTACAGTTCAGTTTCAACTCGTCCTGCCACAATCTCCGTTACCCGTACACCATGTCCTGAAACGTCACAACGTAACGCAGCGGAAAAACTGGAAATAGCCGCCTTGGACGCGCCGTAGACCGCCATGTTCGGAGAGGGCATATGGCCTGCGGTCGAACCCATAAAGAAGACATGTCCTTTTTCCCTTGCCATCATGCCAGGCAGAACTATACGAGTGACTGCAATGGGAGCATTCAGATTGATTTCCATGGTGCTGTCGATATCCGATTGCTCGGTCTTGGCAAACTCCGCAATCGGCGGCATGACGCCTGCATTGTTTACGAGAACGTCGATTTCCTCGCCTTCCAAGGCGTTCGTCAGGGTTTCCCGATCACGCAGATCTATGGCTAGGGGCCGTACATTTTTTATGTGTCGCATGCTTTCCAGTCTTGACGCTCTGCGGCCCAAAGCAAGCACCTCATATCCAGCATTAGCCAAGGAGAGGGTAACAGCCTCTCCAATCCCGCTTGTCGCTCCGGTCACGAGAGCCACTTGAGGGATCTCGCTCATGTCTTGATAACTGTAAGCAGACGGCCTTCAACTACGCTAGCTACGCGTGTCAACGGGAATCCGATTGCAAAGTGGATCAGGGCTATGGCAGTCAGAATTTCGATTGGGCGGGCACTACTTCTGGCGATGCTTTGACTTACAAGCATCAAATCGGACATTCCCACAGCCAACAACAGAGACTTGATTCTCGAAATAAACACCGTCAGTGTTCCCACAAGAAATATTTGAATTTTCATGACCGGTTATAGCAGAACAGAATTCCTGTTTACGTTTGATGTGTTAATTGTCCCATACTATGCATGACAACAAGTTGTTATGAATTTGATTTTACCCAATGCATCCAGCTTTCAAGTATAAAGTTGTTTGTATCTGCTCGCCCCTGTTGGGGACGGACATGGCAGTGCTGCCAGATCGGCATTTTACCGTGGCTTGTCGAGCAGTTCCAGATCCCTGCCGAGACCGGAGGATCGACTTGAAAATCCCGGTAATAACAAAACAAGTTTCGGAAATCGCTAATTCTGTTGGTTCGTGCCAATATGTATCTCACTATCAAGTATTTGACATCCATGGGATTGACATGCTTAAAGGTTCGCCATGAAAGACCAGTGAACACCCTTCTATCATGATCATGGTGAAATCCTAATCGCTCAGAAATTCAGTTTCATGAATTGGAAGCATGTTCGATGAAGTCAGCATTGCCGCGTGCGATGAACCACATCTTGCTAAAATTCCAGTTCCTTGCTCGAGGTTTTTGGTTCAGGATGATAATGACCGGCAATCCATTGATGAAAATGGTGAGCGCAAACATCCAGTTCCGGTGAAAATGATCCTCCAGTAAAACCGGGTGATTGCCGTCCAGCCTGCATCCGCTCGCAGGGTTCGATATCCTCCTGAAATACCTTCGACCATGTCGATAGATTATCGGCACGCACCTTATCATAAGTCGGGCCCAGGGATTCATCCTCGCAATAGAAAATCTGGAATTCTTCGCGAGTTCGATCAACATCCATAGGATGCAAGATGCCCAGGAACAAATGATTTGCCTGAATTCCCATGAGCAGATTGGGATAAATAACCGGGTACTCCCCAATCATCAGCATTTCACGGTTCCAATTGGAGAATATGGGTAAGTGGTTCCCATGATTGAGTGCAGGGTTGAAGGTTGTGGACCATTGTCCAGACATGTTTTGTCCATAAATACGGCAGTGGTGGTCCTTTAGCGGGGAATAACGGTTTAGCAATGGATGAATCACAGGTAGATGGTAAGCTTCCAGATAGTTTTCAGTGACAAGTTTCCAGTTGCAGTTCACCACCATATCAATCCGATCTTCCAGAGAAGCTCTCAACTCGCTTTCGCCCGATTTTCCAATCAATTCGCAAGTTCTTTGCATGGCCGATTTCTGGGCCTGCTCAAATTCCGGGGCCTGTCCATCCAGGTTGATGAAAATCACTCCCATCCAGATATGCGAACGAATTTCTTTTAGCCCCTTGTCGGTGCGTTCGAAATTCGCAAGGGTATTGATGCCAATACCACCGATATTCGGCGTTGCAACAAGATCTCCATTGACGGAATAAGTCCAAGCATGGTACTGGCAGGTGATTAGCTCGGAGATTTTCTTTGGTTCGGAGACCAGGCGCATTCCCCTGTGACTGCAGACATTGTGAAAAACCTGAATCTGACCATCTCCAGAACGAGTAAGCAAAATGGGGATGCCCATGAAGTCAATGGGATGGGCCGAGTTGTAATGAAAGGTATTCTCAAAGGCAATTGCAACCCAGTTCCGAGCCATTACCTGATCTCTTTCAAAATCAAAAAATGCGGTGCTTGTATAGCATTCATTGGGTAATCCGGAAGCCTTTTCGATGGGCAGGAATACCGAATCAAGGGATCCTGAAGGTAAGAAATCGCGGGTCAGCATATGCATCCTCACAAACCAACTGAACGACCTGTATAGAGAAAATCAAACTCTATGGAACGACTGATAACACGACGGAATATACCACGTCCACCATAATTTAGAACGTTTTTTATTGGAGTGGCGACAGAAAATTTTTATTCTGGAACGACTGAATACATCAACTCCCTCGGTAAGTGGTAAAACCAAAAGGGCTAATCAACAGAGGGATATGGTAATGTTCAGCATTGTCCGGGAGCTTGAATGCTATTTCTACCCAAGGGTAGAACGTATCGATGTCCTGTTCCTGAAAATACTGCTCAGTAAAAAACTTGATTTGGTAGTTCCCCGCCCGAAGGGGACAATCGGTTTTGGCAGAGACAAATCCCGCCCGCCCGTCTGTGTCCGTTCGCTCATTCCCAAGCATTTCCCAGACCGTCCCCTGTTGCACCAGCAATTGGACTTCAACATTGGCCGCTGGCTCTCCTTTAGAGGTATTGAGAATATGGGTTGTGATTCGATTCATGGACATAACGCACCTGGATTTTGATCATTCGGGTCCGAGCAGGCGATCGATACGTAGCTGGGTGATTTTCAACTGCTCAACCGCTGCAATCTGGAGCTCTTCTGAAAGGTCATTATGAATTCTATCCTTGATCATGTCCAGCATTTCCCCAGCTGACTTGCCACTGGCAAACACAATAAATATAAATCCAAACTTCTCTTCGTAATCCTTGTTGTATCGGGCAAGTTCTTCGAGTACCGGATCTGAGGCAGATTCAACTCCTGACTGTTCTCTTGAGGCGCTGGCGAGTGTTTCATGAAATTTTTCCTTGAGAGAGGACAACTCACCAATTTTAGGGTGACCAGCAAAAGCCTCCAGCAGATCATCGGTTTGCATGGTATTCCAGATATTGGCGGCTTTTAGCTTGAGAGTTTCGAGCGAATCAAAAGGTCTGCATTCAATCATTTTGCTAACCCAGTCCGAAGCTGTGCAACATTGTTCAAATACGCTCTTTGCTTCGGTAGATGAAAGAGTATTCAGTTGGGAAAGATTCATGAAAAAGATTGATACGGCTTTATGATGGGAAAAACTGGAAATCCAATTACTCTCGAATATTTGACTTCGATTACCCTGGAGATTTTGCATCAGCAACCGATAACCGAAGCTATTTGAAAGTTGGCTTCAACATTCGCTGCATTTATATCACAAAAGCATAATTGCCATGCGATTTCTTGTTGACTAGCATGAGTTCGTTTTACAGTTGCTCTTTGCGAACAATTCAAGATGGGCAATTTCTAGATACTTCCCGAATATTCATTCCAAAGGAGGAAAGCATCAGCCGGTAACTGCAAGATGCCAGGTGAATCATGCAATCGAATGAAATCCAGCAGATGAATTATTGACAATCTTCACCGGATTATTACTCACTGTCTACAGTGATGTCGTTTATGTTTATCCATCCTGGCATAGAAGCTCTCGGGAATCCTTCCAAGCCTACCCCAACACCTGGTCCGCCCGAAACCCTTACCAGAAAAATTGGAAAGCGAGTGAAAACAGGACGTTTGCGTAGGCTTGCTTCCTTGTCCCGGATCTCGGTGGGCGCATGTACAATTTCCAAATCTGCAAATTAAGCGCGGGCAACTTCTGCAATTCGATAACATCCTAAATTTTAGAGATATCATACGGCAACAGACCGCTTGAGAATCAAGACGATCTTGCTCCTTTTGGCAACATGTGCAGAAAGAAACACTTTTAATCGAAAGGTCAGCTCATCCATCGCGTATCATAGAACAATCTCTCGACAAGCCATTCAACAAGACTGATTTTCATCATGACATTGACTGCCCACCAAGGAGAAATTTTGCACTGCCTCGAAGATCCATTACAGGATGACGATGGTGCATGGGAGTACTTTGAAAATGGGCTCCTGCTGATCGAAGACGGATATGTTGTGAATTGTGGCCAGGCAGATTCTCTGTTAAAACAGTTGCCTCGAGATGTAAAAATAATCAAGCATGAACATGGGCTGATCCTGCCCGGCTTCATTGACACCCACGTCCACTACCCCCAGACTGAAGTTATCGCCAGCTATGGTAAAAGACTGATCGAATGGCTTGAGCAATATACCTTCCCAGCGGAAATGGCATTTTCTGATCCGGAAAAATGCCGATTCATGGCTGAATTTTTCATCCGGGAGTTGCTCCGGAACGGCACCACCAGCGCCATGGTCTTTGCAACAGTTCATCCACAATCGGTAGATGCATTTTTTGAGCAGGCGAAGCGGCTGAAAATGCGCATGGTTTGTGGCAAAGTGATGATGGATCGCAATGCTCCGGATGGTTTGCAGGATACCGCACTATCAGGCTACGAACAAAGTCGGGAACTTATCCGAAGATGGCACGGAAAAGGACGTCTCGGCTACGCGGTTACTCCTCGATTTGCGATTACTTCTACACCGGAGCAGCTGGAATCGGCAGGCCGGTTACTCAGTGAGTATCCGGATATTCATTTTCAGACTCACCTTGCCGAGAATCCCGAGGAATGTGATTTGGTCCGTGAATTTTTTCCGGATTGTCGGGATTATCTTGATGTCTATGATCGTTATTCATTATTGGGTCGAAGGTCCATGTTTGCCCATGGCATTCATCTTTCTGATCGGGAATGGTCAAGGCTACGCGACACAAAATCGAGTATTGCATATTGTCCAGCTTCCAATCTGTTTATTGGTAGCGGACTGTTCAATCTCGAAACAGCAGACCAGCACGGTGTCAGGGTAGGCATGGGTACTGATGTCGCAGGAGGAGATTCCTTCTCGATGCTTCGCACGATCAATCAGGCCTACAAGGTTCAACAATTGAAACAATTCAACCTGTCACCCATGCGTTCACTCTATTTGAGTACCTTGGGAGGCGCAAGAGCCCTGGATCTCGATCGCCATATTGGGAATTTTGAAACAGGCAAAGAAGCGGACTTTGTAATCCTGGATTATGCTTCAACAGACCTGATTCGCCTTAGACTCCAGAACGTCTCATCAGTGATAGAGAAACTGTTTGTACTCCAGATGTTGGGAGATGATCGGGCGATCCGTGAGACCTGGATCATGGACAATCGGGTTTATTCGACAGAGCTTGACAAATAGAACGATCAGGTTAATGCATCACTACTCCAGCTGAGAGCGTGAACACCGGAATTTCAGCATCAAATCGATTGCCTTCATCATCGCACATTTGATAACTGCCAGTCATCGAACCGAGCGGAGTTCCGATTATCGTACCCGAGGTATATACAAAACTCTCTCCCGGTTGCAAATGAGGAAATTCTCCAACAACGCCAGGTCCCTTGACTTCTTCAACCTTGCCATATGCATCCGTGATAATCCAATGCCGAGTGAGCAATTTCGCCGCACGATCGCCACGATTCACAATGTTTACCGTATACGCAAAAACATAGTGATTGTCCTCCGCAGAGGATTGAGCCTCAAGATAAGTCGGTTTTACCGAAATGTCTATTTTTTGTGAGGAAGTACTCATTGGAGAAAGGACAATGCCGAATAATCACCAAGAATGAATGAAAAACATGAAGTGATCTGTCATTGAAATACATTACCATGATTTTGACCCGATTTTCAAAAAAGATTATACTATGAAGCGCAATTCCGGAACATGAATCCGACAGTACGGGAGGTGAGTTAATCCTCCATCCATCAACAATTGAGTTTTCCAGCGGTTTGATACCCCCATCGATTTCAGGGGGAACAAGGGCAACGACTCATTTTTCTTTCAGAAACTGACATATGGCTGTTCAACAAAATCGAAAAACCCCTTCAAAAAGAGGAATGCGAAGATCCCACGATAGAGTCAAATCATCTACGTTGTCAATTGACCCTACGACAGGCGAGTTACATCGACGTCATCATATTTCGAGTGAAGGATACTATCGGGGAGTAAAAATGGCATCTCCCAAATCAGCAGAATAACTGTCCGTTACCACGCGGATGCGACCACAGGTCGCATCAACGCAACAATGATCACAATTGCTATTGATGCGATGGGCGGTGACCATGGACTAGACACCACGATCCCTGCCTCCGTGAATTTGGTTAACTCACGCCATCAGATCAAATTGATTCTCGTGGGGCTTGAAATCCAAATTCGTGAAAAGCTTGATCAACTAAGCTGCATAAATCATGATCGGATTCGCGTGCAGCACGCCTCTGAGATCGTGACCATGGATGATCCGCCGGCACTCTCCATCCGCCAGAAAAAGGACTCTTCCATGCGCGTTGCCATCAATCTTGTGAAGCAAGGGGCAGCCGATGCCTGCGTCAGTGCAGGAAATACCGGTGCTCTGATGGGAACCGCCAAATTTGTTTTGGGAACCATACGCGGTATTGATCGTCCGGCGATATGTACAATTCTGCCGAGAATTGCAGGGTCCACTTATATTCTCGATCTTGGTGCAAATGTAGATGTCTCCCCGGAAATCTTGTTCCAGTTCGGAATCATGGGTTCGCAGTTGATTGAAAGCTATGAACAAAGAAGCAATCCATCAATCGGGCTTCTGAATATTGGCATCGAAGAAGGCAAGGGAGATGAAACCATTAAAGCGGCAGCAGAACTATTCAAAAATAGCTCATTAAACTATATTGGCTATGTTGAAGCAAACCATATATTCGTGGGTGATACCGATCTCATTGTTTGTGATGGGGTACTGGGTAATGTGGCACTGAAGGCCTCTGAAGGTGTCGCTCAGTTCATCATGTCGGTCATTAAGCAGGAGTTTACCAGCTCAGTACTCAAGAAATTCACCGCGCTGGTTTCGAAACCAACTTTGAATGCAATCAGGCGAAGACTTGATCACAGGAGATATAACGGGGCAAACTTGATTGGATTGAACGCCATAGTGGTCAAATCGCATGGCGGTACAGACGCTCTTGGTTTCCGTCATGCAATTGAGTATGCGATCAAATCTGCCGAAAGTAAGCTGGTAGAGAGAATCGGTCAGCAAATTGAAGACAGAATTAAAACCGAATCGACACATGAAATCCAATCAACCGCATAGGTTAACCGTGAAACTCCTCGAGAATATGTTATGCCCTTCTCCATAATAACCGGTACCGGCGGCTACTTGCCCGAGAGGGTGATGACCAATGCCGACATCGAAAATTTGGTCGACACCACCGATTCCTGGATCATGGCCCGTTCGGGCATACGAGAGCGCAGAATTGTCGCAGAAGACGAATTTACATGTGACCTCGCAGAAAAAGCATCTCTCAAGGCAATCCGGGCTGCTGGAAAAAGCCCGAATGATATCGATCTGATCATTGTGGCTACATCAACACCGGATGTGGTTTTTCCAAGTACGGCATGCCTATTGCAGGAAAGGCTGGGCATTGTTGGACCTCCAGCCTTTGATGTTCAGGCTGTATGTGCCGGTTTCCTGTTTGCAATTGATGTGGCCGACAAGTTCATTCGAACCGAGAGTGCACAATGCGCATTGGTGGTAGGCGCAGAGACTTTTTCCCGGATTCTGGACTGGAGTGACCGGAGAACGTGCGTATTGTTTGGTGATGGTGCTGGTGCGGTTATCCTCGAGTCGAGCAACAAGCCGGGCATATTGTCAACCCATCTGCACAGCGATGGACGATTCAAGGATTTGTTGTGTGTTCCGACTGGCGTATCACGAAACTATCAGAAATTGCAGGACGGTGGTGCGTATGTGACCATGGAGGGAGGCGAGGTCTTTCGCTGGGCTGTAACTGCGATGAGTGATATCGTCAGGGAAACACTGAATGCCAACAGCATGTCCCTGGATCAGATTGACTGGCTAATCCCGCATCAGGCCAACAGCAGAATTATTAGTGCTATTGGAAAGCGTCTGGGATTGCCGCAAAACAAAGTGATCATGACCGTTGAGAAACACGGCAATACTTCGGCGGCTTCAGTGCCACTGGCACTGGATGAAGCAGTCCGGGACAGTCGAATCAAACCTGGAAACTTTGTCTTGATCGAAGGTTTTGGAGGTGGCTTCACTTGGGGATCTGCAATGATCAAGATGCAATAGTTAACCAAGTTGAAACTATGTCTGAAAATATAAGAGATCGGGTTTGCTTGGTGACCGGGGCAAGTCGTGGAATTGGCAAAGCGGTTGCATTGAATCTGGCTCGGCATGGCGGTGCTGTTTATGGCACAGCCACCACCGATGATGGTGCTGAAAAGATCAGCAGCATGTTCGGTGCGGAAAACCTAAAAGGATGGGGTCGTGTGCTTGACGTGCGCGACCAGAACAGCGTTTTGGAATTGATTGATACAATCAATACGGAATCCGGACCGCCCTTGATTCTGGTAAACAACGCAGGAATAACCCGTGACAATCTGCTAATTCGAATGAAAGATGATGAATGGAGTGATCTGATTGAGGTGAATCTGACTTCCATGTTTCGGACTGCGAGAGCGGTCCTGCGAGGGATGCTCAAAGCAAGGTTTGGCAGAATCGTGAATATTTCCTCGATCATAGGGTCCATTGGTAATCCTGGTCAGTCAAACTACGCCGCTGCAAAAGCTGGAATTGTCGGGTTTACGAAAGCGCTGGCAAGGGAGGCGGCTCCACGCGGAATAACCGTGAATGCCATTGCTCCTGGATTTGTAAAAACCGATATGACTAGTGGCTTGACCGAGAAGCAAAGTTCCGAAATGTTGGCGCACATCCCATTGAATCGACTGGGTGAACCAGAAGATATTGCGCAGGCCGTGATCTTCCTGGTCGGCGATTCGGGAGATTACATTACCGGTCAGACCCTGCATGTCAATGGCGGTATGTATATGCCTTGAGTATTGCAAATTCGATGCTCTACCCTGATAATCAGGTACTGTGCGGACAAAATGTGAACTTGAGTGAATGCGAGACGGAAAGATTGCAGTGAAAAAGAAGGGAATTATATACATAAGCAACATTTGACCATGCCTGTAAAATTGCATGTAATGCGTGATATGGGATTAACGCTCCCATATCCAAATCAACACTTAACCGAGATAAGGTTGAACCGCATGAGCGATTGTACCGCATATCGAAACATCACCTGCCGCCTGATTCCGGGTTCGGAATCGAAAGCTCGCAAGCTTGCAGGTCAGGCAGGTGCCTGCCGGTTTGTCTGGAATCACTTCCTGGGCGAGAATCGAAAGCAAATGGAGTTGTGGCAACGTTATCCGGAGTTGGCCGCCAAGCCGAAGACCTCCTTCTTTTCGCTGGGTGTTCAGTTTACGAAATTGCGCAAGGAGATTGACTGGCTTGACGAGTATTCACATGCGATAACAAGACACGCCCTCAAGTATCAATCAGACGCATGGCAAGCTTGTTTCCAGTCGGGCAAGGGCTTTCCGAAGTTCAAGTCCAGACATGGTTCCAATCCATCCTTTACCATTCCCGAAGACATCAGGATACAGGACGGCAAGCTGTACATTCAGAAAATCGGCTGGTTGCGCATCCAGCGCAAGGGCGGCAATCCCTGGCCGGAGGGCAAGCCGGTCAAGGCAGCAGTCAAGAGGGAGGCGGGCAAGTGGTACGCGGTTGTCTGTTACGAGGTGGAGTTTTCCTGCAACGACAATCCGAACACGGCAGGGGTTGACCGCAATGTCGGACAGGTTGCGGTAGTGGACAGCAACGGCAGCGAGGTCATCCACCACATGCCCGAGCTGGCAAGAAAGGAAGCGAGGAGAAAGAGGTATCAACGAAAGCTTGCCCGACAGGTCAAGGGTTCAAGACGCAGATACAGGACCGGGCTCAAGTTGCAGAAATGCTTCCGGCACCTGAAAAAAACCAGGGACAACTGGCAGCATCAGGTCAGCCGCGAGATTGCCGACAATGCAGGACTGGTGGTGCTGGAAGACCTGAACACGCAAGGCATGACCGGGTCAGCCAAGGGAACTATCGACGATCCGGGCAAGCATGTAAAAGCGAAGTCGGGATTGAATCGTGAAATCCTGAAGACAGGCTGGTACGGACTGGAACAGAAACTGCAATACAAGGCAGAGGTCATCAGGATCAGCCCGGCCTGCACGTCGCAGGCGTGCAGTGCTTGCGGTCATGTCAGCAAGGAAAACCGGACATCGCAAGCGGTGTTCAAGTGTGTGGGCTGTGGTCATGCCGAGCATGCGGACCTGAACGCGGCCCGCAACATATTGGCCTCCGGGATTGGGGCAACTGCACGGGGAGGGGCGTTATCGTTGGATACCCCTTTGATCCGTGAAAAGATATGTGAAGTGGCTTGATGTTACTTAAATATATAATTCCCAATGAATTTCGAGAACGAGTTGTGCGCAAGGCTGATGCCGGCCGGACAGATTCCTCATCCAGACAGACCGAAAGACAGATCTATTTTCCAGATCTTGTCGCAGTCAATTGATCGTGAGCCCCAAGTTGTGATTTTCGAGCATAATCCACATTCCTTTTGTCATCATCAAAACGGGGATATTTCCATCAAGGAAATCATGAAATTTTTTGAACAGGTTTGAGTTCAATTGATTACAATTACTAAACGGAATTGCAGTCCATGTCCTCCAATGAGGCAGTCTAGGCAGTGTTCCAAATTTTTTTATTCGTTCAAACTCAAAATTAGGAGGAGTTACTCTAATGAGCACTATTGAAGAGCGAGTCATAAAGGTTGTTGTTGAACAACTCGGTGTCAGTGAAGATCAGGTCACTCCGGATGCATCATTCGTAGATGATTTAGGTGCTGATTCACTCGATACGGTTGAATTGGTTATGGCCCTTGAAGAAGAATTCGAGTCTGAAATTCCCGATGAAAAAGCCGAAAGCATCGTCAAGGTACAAGATGCCATCGACTACATCAAGAGCAGTACTTGAGGAAATTGTTACTTGTCCAAAACTGAGCATGGCTGTTGAAGCAACGGGATCAATGACTGAGGAACTTGACTGGAAAGACATCTACAAGGAAGAGTGGATGATGTTTCAGTGAAAAACTGTTGAAGACACATGAAGATCAATGCAATTTCTCGGAGAAGAAAGAAAAACTGGATGGAAAGAAGTAGTTTGTGCAATTCAATGCCCCTCAAATCAATTCAGAACTGGAAAAAAGAATAGGACTGCCTCCAAGGGACTCAGACCTATCGAAAAGATCATCTAGATGACCTGGACTTTATTTCAGAGGGAAAAAGAAGAAAAAACCCGGATAAGTTTCCGTTGCCGGGAAATATCAGCAAGATTGCGAGAGCTTGTCTCTTGAAGGAGACTTGTCCGGTTTCAGTTCTCTGCACTTGTTTTCGCGAGAAGATGGAAAAGATGATGCTGTGATTGTATTCAGGATGCATCGGAATGACCATGTGGTTTTCATGGAATCGGCAATCATGAACATATATATGACAGAGATCGGCTAAAAGGAAATGCCTGACATGGAACAGAGTAAAGAATGTTGATCTGGGTTGGTCATAAATCGCGGACATCAATCCCTGTCTTCATTTGCTGTCCCAATTATCAGCAACAACCAGTAATGTTATGCATGTGAATTATTTTGATGGTTGATCTCTGTATATTTTATTCTTGTCAAGATAGACCGGATCAATAGCCGATAGAATCTTGATGTCTTTCACTCGTGCTGGAACAGCGGGAGCACTTCCGAGTCTGGCCCGATCATTGCAGAACAGCAAACATGATCCGTCTATCTGCTTTGGATCCATGAATCCGAAATTGTCATGAAACATAAGAGAAGAGTCGTCGTTACCGGGATGAGTGCGATTACGCCTGTTGGCATTGGGCTTGACCAATCTTGGCAGGCCATGGTTGATGGCGTCAACGGTATTCAGAATATCTCCCAGTTTGATGCGGCCAGCTTCCCCTGCAGGTTTGCTGGGGAGGTGAACGACTTTGATCCTTTATGTGAACTGTCCTCAAAAGAAGTTCGAAAAATGGACCGGTTCATGCAATTCGGCATTGTTTGCGGAAAATGGGCGGTTGAAGATTCCGGAATTGACATATCAAGGATTGATGCTGATCGTGCAGGGGTAAACATCGGGTCTGGAATCGGTGGCATCAAGACCATTGAGGCTACCGCCGGAGATTTTTCCCAAAAAGACTCAAAGCGTGTGTCGCCGTTTTACATTCCCATGACCATCATCAACATGATTTCCGGGAATCTGTCGATCATGTGCGGATTACGAGGCCCCAATCTCTGCACTGTCACTGCATGTACGACTGGCACTCATGCAATTGGCGAAGCTTCAAGGTTGATTGAATATGGCGATGCAGATATTATGGTTGCAGGGGGTGCTGAAGCGCCAATTACCCCAACATCGGTTGCAGGGTTTGCTTCCGCAAAGGCTCTAAGTACCCGTAATGATGAGCCAGGCCGTGCATCACGACCTTGGGACCGTGATCGTGATGGATTTGTGATTGGAGAAGGCTCGGGCGTCATGGTGCTGGAAGAATATGAACATGCTCGTGCTCGTGGTGCGCGTATATATGCCGAATTACTCGGATTTGGCTTGAGTGGAGACGCTTATCACATGACGGGCCCTTCGCCGGGGGGTGATGGTGCATCGAGATGCATGAATAACGCAATTCGAAATGCTGGACTGAATTCAGAGGATATTGATTATCTGAACGCGCATGGAACGTCCACTCCGCTTGGCGATATCGCAGAGACTCTAGCAGTAAAGTCGAGCTTTAAGGATCGAGCTAGGGACATTGCCATCAGTTCGAATAAATCAATGATTGGTCACTTGCTCGGCGCGGCCGGTGGGGTAGAGGCAGTCATGACCGTCATGTCGATTCACAAGCAGACCGTCACACCAACAATTAACCTTCAAAACCACGACCCAGATTGTGATTTGGACTATGTACCCAATCAAGCCAGATCGATGAATATCAGGGCGGCGTTGAGTAATTCATTTGGTTTTGGTGGTACAAATGGAACACTCGTTTTTGGCCGGGTTTGAGGCCTGATTTGAGTCCCTGTAACGACCGAATCTAACCCAAAATTCACTTTAAGAATGCTCAAAAAGGCTACTTTGGGAGTTCTGGCAGTCGCTCTCGCTGTTGGAATGGGTGTGTGGCTAGACTACGATGCAACGACATCCGATGCGATCCAATTCCAAGATGGAGATGTGCTGCTTGTGGCTAGAGGAGATACCTTGTCGACAATTATTCGGCGTTTTGAAGAGGAAAAGCGAATAAAAAAGTCCTGGCCGTATTTGCTATATGCAAGGTATCATGAATTGGGAGACAGTATCCATTTCGGTGAATATGACATCGAAGAATCTATTCATATTGAAGAGTTAATTCGCATTTTATCGAGTGGTGATCACCAGATTCAGTATCGAGTCACGATTGTCGAAGGCTGGACTTTTCGTCAGATGAGAAACGAACTGGAACATGCAGAACCCTTGCGCAATATCACCAATGATTGGGAGGATGACCAGATCATGGCGAAAATTGGTCAACCTGACTTGCATCCAGAAGGACAGTTCTATCCGGATACCTATTTCTATCATAAGGGGGAGACCGACCTGGACATATACAAAATTTCTTTTCGAGAAATGCAGAAACACCTCAATCATGCATGGGAAAACCGGAATGAGAATTTACAACTCAAGGATCGTGATGAATTAGCGATCATGGCTTCAATTATTGAAAAAGAGAGCCTGCTCAAAGTAGAGGAGCCGCAGATTTCCGGCGTATTTCACAACCGGCTAGCCAAGGGGATGAGATTGCAGGCCGATCCTACCGTGATTTATGGTTTAGGTGATCAGTTCAAAGGAAACTTGACTCGCAAGCATCTGAGAATCGATAATCCTTACAATACCTATACACGATGGGGATTACCCCCAACTCCAATTTCCCTTCCGGGAGAAAGTGCTCTGATGGCGGCTGCCAGGCCAATGCAAACTACAGCCTATTATTTTGTGGCCAGAGGGGACGGCAGCCACAAATTCTCCGATACATTGGCCGAACACAATGTTGCAGTCCGGAAATACCAGCTTGGGAGGTAATCATATGTATCGTGGACGATTGATTACGATTGAAGGCATTGATGGTTCAGGAAAGACCACGCATATCGATCATATATGTTCATGTCTTGAACAACGAAACATTTCCGTTGTCAAAACACGAGAACCGGGCGGGACCGGAGTAGGTGAGGCTCTCCGGGATATCCTGATTCGTCGTGTTGACCTTAACATGGATGCAGAAACTGAATTATTGCTCATGTTTTCGGCACGGATGGAGCATTTGAAAAAATTGATTTTTCCGGCTATCGAGAAAGGAACCTGGGTTGTGATTGACCGATTTATCGACGCAACCTATGCATATCAGGGAGGTGGTAGGGGGGTATCAGTGGATCGGATCCGCTTGATTGAGAACTGGGTGCTGAATGGCTTGTTACCCGATCTGACCATACTTCTGGATTTGCCTGTAGAATTGTCGCTCGCTCGTACGAAAACCAGGGAGCAGAGCAAGGATCAGGACCGGTTTGAGCTCCAGGATCATCAGTTCAAGAACAAGGTACGCGAAGCATATATCGATCGAGCAAGGAAAAATCCTGAACGCATCCGTATAGTTGACGCTTCGGCCGAGATCAATGTCGTCAAACTTGCAATTTCTGAAATTGTGGAAGTGCTTGTTGACGAAGTCAACGACCGAGACTGAATGATGCTATCCTGGCAACAGGAAAACTGGGAAATTTTTGCGACCTCCTTTGGAAATTTCCATCATGCCCAGATCGTTACGGCGCCGGAAGGTTATGGATTGCGTGAATTTTGTCTTTCGATGGCTCAGTATTCGCTTTGCAGCGAAGTTGATGAGGAGCGAAACACCTGGTGCGGCGTTTGCCAAAATTGCCAGTTGTTTTCTGCGGGAACCCATCCTGATTTTCATGTAATTTGCAATGAAATGGAGTCTGCCCAGGGCAGAATCGATCTCATCGGAGAATACAGTCATCGTTATCAAGATCCGGCAGTTGGAGACAAAAAGAGTACACTGAAGAAGATCATTCCAATTGATCAAATACGCGCTTTGATCGAAACATTCGAACACAGACCGCATATTGCATCGAGAAAGGTGGCCTTGATTCTGCCTGCGGACCGGTTGAACATCAATGCAGCGAATGCGCTGTTGAAGCTGCTTGAAGAACCACCTGAGGATTCATTATTGATTTTGCTGTCGTCCGAACCTTCCAGACTGCCTCCCACCGTGCTGAGTCGCTGTGTTCAGATTCAATTACCCAGGCCGAGTGATCAGCAAGTTCGATCATGGCTAGAAGATCAGACAACATCAGAAGACATAGACTTGGCTCTCGAGTTGACGGATGGCGCGCCCTTCAAGGCTCGGCAAATCTGTCAGAGTGGGCAATTGCAGGTTCAAAAGGAATTGTTCATTGGCCTAATTGGCGTCTGCCAGAGAACAACCTCTCTATATCAACTGTCAAAATCATTGCAAAACGTCGATTTTGAAGAGGTTATCAAATGGCTGCAGTGCTTCATCATGGATATGTTGCGATGGAAGAATACTGGCAAAAATCCGTGGTGGAATAACCGTTCAGGGCAAGACAACTTGCCGCACAGGTTTTCGAATGAAAGGTTATTCCAGGTTTATGATCGGCTGTGTGTGTATCGTCGTATTGCCAGGGGCAGCTTGAACGAGGAGTTAGCCCTGGATACAATTTTTCTGACGATACAGAAGAGTGTGCACAGTGAATGATCGTCATTGGATGCTAGAATTGGTGCCTAATTGTTTGGCGCACTCCATCCCAATCGAAATTTTCTCATGCAACTAGTAGACTCACATTGTCATATCAATTTTGATCCGTTAGCCAATGATCTAGCCGGAATTTTAGACCGGGCCCGAATCAAACATGTTGATTACATGCTTTGTGTATCGGTTTGTCTGGAAGATTATCCGCAAATCGCCGAACTCGCAGTCAATCATGATCAGATTTTTGCATCAGTGGGAGTGCATCCGAATTATCAGGATTGCCATGAACCTTCAACTGAGGAGTTAATCGATCTTGCCCAACAGGAGAATGTAATTGCAGTTGGAGAGACGGGGCTGGACTACTTCAGAAACGAAGGTGATTTGACTTGGCAACGAGAGCGTTTCAAGCGGCATATTGAGGCGGCCAAATCAGTCAATAAGCCCCTGATCATTCATACTCGAGATGCGAAACAAGATACCATGGATATACTGGAAGATTCTGGTGCGGAGTCATGTGGCGGAGTCATGCATTGCTTTTCAGAGGACTGGGAAACGGCAAAACGTGCTTTGGAGATCGGATTTTATCTCTCGTTTTCCGGAATTGTCACATTCAAAAGCGCGGATACCTTGCGCGAGGTGGCTACAAAGGCGCCCATGGATCGAATTTTGGTTGAGACCGATGCTCCGTATCTTGCTCCTGTTCCATTTCGGGGGAAAACCAATGAACCTTCTTTTGTTGTTCATACCGCCCAGTGCGTGGCTGATTTGAAAGGTATCGAGTTGAGTGAATTCGCAGCCTGTACGACAGGAAATTTCTTTCGATTGTTTACTGGAGCAAAACGTTTGCCAGAAGATTATTGTCATTAGAGCGGTTGTTTGTTCAGTCGATCCGGATGGATACCTTGATTGGTTGATCGACTCGGATTCCTCAGGTCGGGTTATAGCCTTGTGGTGTAGCACCTCCATCTCCTTCATTGAACAAGAATCCCACCAAATGTTTCTCAATCAGTTCTTGATGCTCAGGGTTTGCTGAATTCAACTGGTATTCGTTTATTATCATTACGGACCGTTCAAGCCATTGCTGCCATGCTTGCTGGGAGATATTGTTGTAGATTCGCATCCCGAGTTCACCCGGATAAGGAGGTTTTTCCAATCCTTCTAGCTGCTGATTCAGAAATACGCATTGGACTTTTTGTGGCATTTTCTTCTCCGAATGAAATTGCTGCAGGGTTCGTTTTATCGATTTACAGGATTCACATTTTGGCTGCGAATCGATAAAATAGGACTCATATTTCCAGTATTAGGTAGTTGACCTTTCGGTTTACACTTAGCACAGTTATTTTACATCCCATTCGATTATGATGAAACGCTGATCGAAACAATTGAAGAAGATCCCATGAGTGAGTTTGACCAATTACTGCGTGAAGAAGACTTGCAGGTTACCGAATCTGCTCGAGAAAAGATTACCGGCCTGATTCAGGATACGAAAGGAGAAGCTGAAGCAGTTCGAATTTATGTAACCGGAGGTGGCTGTTCGGGAATGAACTACGGCATGACTTTTGCAGAGAAAGCGGAAGAACACGACAGCGTTATGCAAGGGAAAGGCGGTTTCAAGCTGGTTGTCGACCCTGTAGCCTTGAGTTTTCTGGGGGGTGCTGAAGTTGATTATGTTGATGATGGTATCAACACAACTTTTGTATTTAATAATGTATTTCAATCTGTTGGCGGAAGTGGTTCCTGTGGTGGATGTGGGGGCGGTTCGTTTTAGAACTTCGTTTTCATTGTTGGAAAGGTAAGCTGCCTCATCTTCATCATGATACGTTTGATTTCAGGCTCTGAATCTGTTTATTCGAGCATGTGGCATGCAAGTAGAGACCAAAACACGGATCACTCCGACCGGGGTACTGGCCTGGTTATTGAAAAATCCAGGACTAAGCCCAAACGTCCCCCAATGTACAAGGTGCTATTGTTGAATGACGATTACACTCCGATGGAATTTGTGGTTGAATTATTGATGCATATCTTTGGCATGAATAAATCGTTAGCCGAGAAAATCATGCTTGAAGTCCACACCAAGGGCATTGGCGTGTGTGGGGTATATCCCCGCGAGATTGCCGAAACCAAAGTCAATTTGATTTTGCGGCTGGCCCATCGTGAAAATCATCCGTTGAAGTGCACCATGGAGAGGGAATAGGCAATGCTTTCCGAACAGTTGGAAACAACGCTTACCAAGGCGGTATCTCTGGCCCGCAAGGAAGGCCACGACGTGGTGACTGTCGAGCATTTACTGTATGCCTTGCTGGACGATCAGGAAACCCGAGATACCTTGGTAGCCTGTGGTGGAAATATTTCCAAGCTCAAAGAAAATCTCATGCATTTCCTGCAGACGGAGGTGCCAACAACGGTGGAAGATAACGAGGCAAATCCGCAGCTGGGATTGGGTTTTCAGCGAGTATTGCAGAGGGCAATCATTCATGTGCAAAATTCAGGAAACAAGGAAGTAAAAGGCAACAATGTTCTAGTTTCGGTATTTGGCGAGAAAGATTCTTTTGCGGTGTACTTTTTGAGCCAGCAGGACATTACGCGTTTTGACGTAGTCAATTTCATTTCTCATCGGATAACGAAAAATCCAGGTGCTGAACGACTGCCACCACCGGAAATCGACAGTACACAAGCCGACAGTCAGGAGTCAAGTTCAACTCCACTTGAGCTGTATACGGTAAACCTGAACGAGTTGGCTAATCAGGGTCGAATTGATCCACTGATTGGTCGTGAACATGAAGTTGAACGTACCATCCAGATTTTGAGTCGCCGCAGGAAGAACAATCCACTGTATGTTGGTGAGGCTGGTGTTGGCAAGACGGCAATTGCTGAAGGTTTGGCGCGCAACATCGTGAAAGGTGATGTTCCAGATGTGTTGGCTGAGTCGACAATTTATTCGCTTGATATGGGTGCTTTATTGGCGGGTACAAAGTATCGTGGAGATTTTGAGGAACGGTTAAAGGGAGTCTTGACCGAGATGAGTCAGGAGTCGAATGCGGTATTATTTATTGACGAGATTCATACTATTATCGGTGCTGGTGCAGTATCTGGGGGGACGCTGGATGCGTCAAATCTGTTGAAGCCGATGCTGGCATCTGGTGATTTGAAGTGCATTGGTTCTACCACCTACAAGGAGTATCGGGGAATTTTTGAAAAGGATCGAGCTTTGTCAAGGCGGTTTCAGAAGATTGATATTACCGAGCCTTCTGAAGATGAGGCGGTTGAAATATTGCGGGGTCTCAAGTCTCGATTTGAGGATCACCATAATGTGAAGTATTCCCATCAGGCATTGCGTGCAGCGGTGAGTTTGTCAGCCCGTTACCTAGCGGATCGGCATTTGCCTGATACGGCGATTGACGTGATTGATGAGGCTGGTGCGAAAACCAGAATGCTTGCTCCATCGTCCAGAAAAAAGACGATTGGAGTGAAAGAGATTGAAGCCATGATCTCGAGTATCGCCCGAATACCGCCAAAGCATGTTTCGACCTCGGATTTAAAATCTCTAAAGTATCTTGAACGCAACTTGAAGCTAGTGGTTTTTGGCCAGGATGAAGCTATCCAGGCGCTGTCCTCCGCGATAAAAATGTCGAGAGCGGGTATGGGAGATACTGACCGACCAATTGCATCTTTTTTATTCACCGGACCGACAGGGGTTGGAAAAACGGAAGTTACCAAGCAGCTAGCGAATGTCCTCGGAATCGAGTTCATTCGGTTTGACATGTCTGAATATATGGAAAGGCATACCGTATCCCGCTTGATTGGAGCGCCGCCAGGATATGTAGGATTTGATCAAGGCGGGTTGATGACTGATGCGATCAACAAGCATCCGCATTCTGTTGTACTGCTCGATGAAATTGAGAAGGCGCACCCGGATGTGTTCAATATTCTTTTGCAGGTTATGGACTATGGCAGTTTGACTGATAACAATGGTCGCAAGTCAGATTTTCGAAATGTGATTTTGGTGATGACTACCAATGCTGGTGCAGAGGAATCCTCTCGTGAGTCGATGGGCTTTATTGAGCAGGATAATGCGAATGATGATTTAGGTGCGATCAAGAAACTCTTCAGCCCCGAGTTTCGAAACCGTCTGGACAAGACAATTCATTTCAATGGGCTCAAGCAGGAAACTATCATCCATGTGGTCAAAAAATTTCTTATGGAACTGGAACATCAGCTGGAGGATCGAAACATTAGCTTGGTGGTTGAGGATGAAGCGATTCGATGGCTGGCCGAAAAGGGTTATGACAAGGCCATGGGTGCCAGACCGATGGCGAGGGTGATTCAGAAAGAAATCAAGGAAGCCATTGTCGATCAGTTGCTGTTTGGAAAACTGGCCAAGAAAGGTGGTCAGGTTCTCGTCAGGCTGAAGCAAAATAAACTGGATTTCGAGATACTGTAGCTCTCTTCAACTAGATGCTGTGGTAGTGGAGGAAAAAAGTGATTGCTCGACCGAATACGAAGATTTCCGGTTTCAAATCAATTCGACAGAACAAGCAACTTTGACATTCTTTTTCGTAAAGAGGCCAACTACATGGTGTTGAGTTCCGCGTATGCTCGGCATTGATTGAAAGCAAAAAATACAGATTCAGGCTGCTGATTGAGAAATTGCCGAAAATCTGACGCACACCCAAGTATGCGGGATATTTTGCTCTCGTCCAGTCTTTTCAGAAATTCCTGAACGTTTTGACAGGGCGTTGGTGGAGGTGGCGGGAATCGAACCCGCGTCCGCAAATTCTACGCTACAGGCGGCTACATGCTTAGTCCGAACATTAATTTAACCCTGCATCCAGTCGTCGAACAGCCCAAATGACAAGGCGAGCCTGCTTACCTTTAGCAGCCGGCTAACAAGCACAACCGGCGAGCGATCCTGTATGTTTTGACCCTTCAATTCCGATCCTACAGGCAGAACCGGCGAAAGGACTAGCCGGTTTAAGCGGCTAGTGCGTAGTTGTCGTCGTTGGCAACTATAGATTTGTAGACGGATTAACGAGGAAATCTACACCTCGGCATGCTCCTGGAGTTTCGCAATCAGCGTCGAAGCCAGTCACCCCCTTCCAAAGTCATGCATTAATTATACTGATAATTTTGTGATTGTAAATTATTATTTCCGGGTATCTGCTCGCCCCTCTGGGGCCTATCATCAATCCACACTTGACTTCGTGAATTGAGGATGTCGGGAAAATTGGCATGATTGATTCTCCCAATCCTCAAGTAAAATCAGGAAAGCATCTCCGGAGCTCCAGGCATCGTGGTTTTGAAGGGGTCGGCGTTTTGCCCGGCGGGTGATTGCGGTTGCAGAGTTGAAACCCGCGACAGATATGGGCTTGTACCCATCGCAGGACACTCTGTTTGGTAGTTCAAGGAATCTACGAAGTCAAGTGTGGGGGGATGATAGCTCTGGGGCGAGTAGATACGTCAATGTAATGGTTAATCCGGCCACTCCGCCTTTTTCAACACCCTTACACCCCGTGCACTACTTTCAGCCATAACTCACCCGACCATGACGGCACATTTATGTACTTGGATGCTTGATCAGCATGATCGTTACCGATCCTCCTCATGTCGAGGAACTACAGGGTTATGCGAAGCGTTGTCCGCTCACTCGATCGCCCTCCATGCAAAAGGAATTTGATCAGTCAACCAAGGCTAATTTGTGTCTGGCAGACACTAGATAGGTTGAAATAGCCTTTGCTAATCATTTTTATCTTGGTGATCAAGTCATGATGGCTGGGACTGCGTTGATGAAGGCGGTAGACCGCGTTCACTGAGAATACGATCGCGTAGTACAACGCCAAGAACCTGCCGAACCCCTTCCAGTTTAGGTCCGTTATCAAAAGCGCTAGCCCTCATTCTGGCAAGCAATTCTTCGGATGGCTCAAAATTAAGTGCATGCTCAAAAGCGATGGTCTGAATCTCAAACTCATCTTTTCCTTGCGTTTTATCTAGAATCATTTCGAACTCATCATCCGCCCATTTCCCTGCGCTCGTTTCTCGAGATATGCGCTGTCCGAGATCAGTCAAACGTATCGGGCTACCTGTGGCGAGCGGCGAGGGTGGTGGAAGATGTTCGAAAATCTTGTCTAGCTTGGCTCCAACTTCATTCATGAATTCCTTGAAGTTAGATCGGTCGGAATTGACTTCCCCGTACCATTTTCCGAATTTGAACGCAAAACCAATGGCAGCAAGTACCAGTGTTACTGAAATGCCCAAAGTCCAAAAAACAGCCATAACTAATCCACCTCTTAATTGGTTTCAACAAATGATATTCATTTCAATCTAAGTGCTACTTATAACCCCAGTTCAAGTCCGAACCGCATCGTTGCCTCCCGACTGCGAACCCATGAACAGAGTTGTATCGATGTGCATGGAGTTATGGCTGCGAGTGCAAAACGAGCAACTGTATCTGACCATGCTGGTCAGTGGTGGTGGCAATCTCACCATGAGTGGAATCATATACGGGATTGTCGGGCTGTGCAAGACCCGGCAAAAGGCCTGCACAGCAGTTGTCCTTTCTGCCGCAATACGGTATAATTTCCTAATTCATTCAAAATCTTACAGCTGGAGAGCAGAGCCGTGACACAGGAATCACAGCCGAATCACAGTTCAAAAATTGTGGGGGGGGGGGGGCACAAGACCGGAAAACGGGTCTGGCACCGGCCCACCGTCCGGCAGTTGCGTTTAGTCGGTCTACGCGGAACGGTCCTACTGCGAATACTTTTGAGTCTAGTAATTACAACCGAAACGACATCGATTGCGGCCAGTACCCGGATGTTTGTAGGGGTTATGGCCTATCCTAGCTGGAAGACAATGCCAAGCAGTTCGAAAAAAAATTGAAAAAATCTCCCGGAATGTGCCAGTACCGATACGAACTCCTCCGCTAATACGGATCCAGCTTCAACATTTCTACCGACTTGCCCTCACCGGATGTACCGATTCGGTTTTCCCAAATGGACAGATCGACTTCGCAAGGGGGCGAGTTTACATTTCTGGTAATCATGCCAGATTCGTAAAATCCAGCGGATTAAGATTGTTTCAGAATTCTGCGTTTTTGTCGGTCCCATTCTCTTTGCTTGATTGATTGACGCTTGTCATGTTGCCTTTTCCCTTTCGCAAGCGCGATTTTTAATTTTGCCCGACCACGAACCCAATACAACTTGAGCGGAACGATCGTATAGCCGGATCGTTCCGTTAAACCAATCAATTTGCTGATTTCTTTCGCATGTAGCAATAATTTACGATGTCGGGTTGGATTCGGATTAACGTGTGTGCTAATCGAGGTTATAGGCGAGATATGTGCACCAACGAGTAGTAATTCACTCTTGAAGATGGTCACATAGCTTTCTGATAATTGGGCGCGGTTCGCCCGAAGACTTTTTACTTCCCAACCTTCCAGAACAATTCCTGCCTCAAACTCTTCTTCAAGGGTATAGTTGAATCGCACTTTCCTGTTGGCTACGATCAGGCTGGTGTCAGCATTGCTTTTCTTGTTCATTCTTTTGGGTTGTATGTACAGAGTCGAAATTCGTCAATTCGAGATTGTTCGATATCGATACGGAGATTGTGCAATGCATGATTATGGTTTACATTATTGCGAGTTTGGAGGGTTTCGAACCTTGTCATTTTCGTGTTCAAGTTGATCACAGATCGATTTGTTGTTGAGTTAAACTCTCCTTCATTCCAGAATCAATAATCCAATGCCCAACATAAATCGATCTCAAATCGTACCATACCCGCAAAAGGCCATGTTTGAATTGGTCGATGATGTAGGCCACTACCAGGAATTCTTGCCGTGGTGTGTGGGGGCTAGTGTACTAGAACGAACCGATTTTATAGTGATTGCATCAGTATCCATTGCATTCAAAGGACTTAGACAGTCTTTCACAACACGCAATACATTAACAAAATATGATCAAATCGCAATGGAATTGGTTGATGGACCATTTCGGGAACTTTCTGGAGAATGGCGATTTATTGCAATTGATGATCATTCCTGCAAAGTAACCCTGAACCTGGATTTCAAGGTTGCAGGTGGTGTTTTAGGGAAAATTGTCCAACCAGTGTTTCAAATCATCTGTGAGTCAATGGTTCGGGCTTTCTGTGAAAGAGCAGACAAGTTGTATGGCCAGGGCAAGTAAAAAGATCCAAATTGAAGTCGTTTATGCACTGCCCGAAAAACAGACTGTCATCCCACTGGATTGCCCCTTTGGTACGACAATTTCCCAAGCAATAAAAAGTTCCGGAATTCTAACTGAATATCCTGAACTCGCTACCTTTAACTTTGAAGTCGGGGTGCATGGCAGAAAACAACTGTTTGAATATCGGGTTTCAGATCAGGATCGGGTTGAGATTTACAGACCGCTTCAGGTTACTCCCACAGAGGCGAGAAGGCTAAGAGCACGAAACCGCATGAAATGATAGTGGTTTCGTTCGCAATGTTCACGAAGGTTATTCCCAAATCGACACCTCATTATATAGCCCCAGTTCCACTCCGAAGCGCAACATGCCTCCAGATTACCGAAATTGAAATTGGCATGATGGTCCACCAGTGCCTGAATCGAAGAATCGATTCGAGTTAGAAACTGGCGTTATTTCCCTGATTAATTCCCAAAACGAATGTCTGATAATCATAAAGGTTTTTCTTCTACAAACAGAAAAAACCTTCAATCTGACCAACTATTCAAAATCAGTTTGCATTGAGCGGCCTGTTCTGGTATAAAACGGCACCTATTTTTGGTGTCGGAAATCACATCAACAAGGCAATAAACATGGTGGCCAGAAAGAAAACACAGAAACTTATTCATGGTATCAAGCCCTACCAGCTCAAGCGCGGGGAAGAGTACATGAGTGAAGCACAACTCGCCCATTTCGAGTTGATATTAACCTCCTGGATGTCAGAATTGACCAATGAAACCTCGAGGACCGTTCACAATATTCAGGATGAAACAGCTAATCATCCCGATCCAGCAGATCGTGCGAGTCTGGAAACCGACATGACGCTGGAATTACGAGGTCGAGATCGAGATAGAAAGCTCATCAAGAAGATTGAGGAGGCGATTACCCTGATTCGAACGGGAGACTTTGGTTATTGTGAAAACTGTGGTGAAGAGATCGGCTTGCGACGTCTCGAAGCCCGCCCAACCGCGAGTCTTTGTATTGACTGCAAAACAGTAGCAGAGATTCAGGAAAGACAGCTGGCTTGAATGATCTCAGCGTTCAGCCGCTCTCATCCTTACGTATTTTCCTAATCTCTTGAACAGAAAAGATTTTACCCGTTACGAGCCGGGATTCGAGCAGTTGAGCGGAAAAATGGTCCGGCATGGTCCGAAGCGGCCGGATTCTGATCATGAATGATTCTCATTCACATTCCAGATCGTCGTGTGGTAGCGGGTTTGGGCCTCAGGTCAAATTCTGGGCGAGTCTATCCTTGGCCCACCAAGCAAAAGGCTTCCGGCATCTTGCCCATCGCATGCAAGGTTCGGGCGAGAAACTCGGTCTCGGAGACCGAACCATCCTCATCGACTACCGGCTGTCACTCCGACTCCTGAATTTCAGCAGCTTCATCAAGCTCCGGTCTTTGTGCAGGTGCACGATATCATCAAGATGTTTGGCTCCTTCATGCAACGTCAGCATGAAGGCATGGAAGAGCGTACTGTGTCGATAGCCTCGAGCTGCCCGGGGCGGGCATCCGTTGATCAATGATTTCCCCGAGTTTGAGGCGCTCAGGCAGGGCTGCCGGGACGGTCAGTCCGGCACGGGTTGTGATGTTTCGATTGCCTTTTGCGGTTTTGCAGGGTAGAATTTTCCTAATCCTTGTAAAAGTTAGAGCGGTGAATGTTTTCACCAATGAGTGATGTTTTTGGAATGCTAACTTTCCGATAATACTCTATTTTTACAAGGATTTTTCTATTTCTGAAGATTTCTGATTGTCGATTAGGGAATACAGTGGATGCACGTTAATTTCCTTTATATCAATGCCAGGGCCTTTTCCATCGCATCATGCTGAAACGCGGTGGCGAAAGAGCTGATTTCACTTGCAGATGCTCCTTCCGATCTAAGAAAATCGCGCCAATTGTCATTGATAACGATTGCCATCTGGGATGCCATCTTATTGGCTTTTTCCTGCTCGATGTCGAAGAATCTGGCCGTATCAAGTGCGCGTGCAAGTGAAGCTTCGAACGGTTCGCCTTCCATAATTCCAGTCTGCAGTATGCGCTGGCGAGTTGGCGAGGGATTGATGTCAAACGCTGGAGAAAGTCGCCACCGGTTGCGGCCAGCATAGATAAATCCATGGTTTTTCAAGTGATCATCGGTATTCGATACAAGAATCGTAAAAATGATCCGACTCCAGAGCTCTTGGAGGTCATCACGTGGCTGGCTGGAAATCTGTCGAATTACCTCGGCGATGTCCGTGTAGTAGCGCCCTTCGGAACTATCCCAATCAAGAGCCGTTCTTGCCGACATGTAGGGAATACGTGCTTCGCCCTGACGGTCAAAGCGCTGGATTAGTGCCACCGGGCTATCGCTATCGGCGAGTTCGAGATGAGCTTCGGGAACAGTCAGACCGCATCTTGCCGCTAGCTTCAAGGTGGCAATCTCGGCACGCTCCACGGCACGACGATCATCGCGCGAGGTAAATTTTGCGATCCATAGTTGTCCTTCCCCCTCGACGCTTGCCTTCGGACGAGCACCGCCAAGGGAACCCGCTGCTCCGGCAAGATTGAAAATGTCTTCCTCTATGCTCTCAGGATCGAGCTCGAACTGATGTGCCAGTGCTCTCAACTGTTCGAGTTCGACCAGCCTCGGTACTGGCGGCGAGAGTCTGGATAGCGGCTGCAAATTTTCATCCAGAAAACGCAGAGCACCTTGGCGAGTGCGGTCGTCGGACTGCGTCAGATATTCGAACTCGGTAAGACCGCGACCTAGTGCGCGGGTTATCAGGGCCCGGCCCCATGAATCGGGGGCGGCATCCTGAAAACTGTTATGCAAAGCATTGCGCCGGTCGTCTCGACCGCTCGCAAAAAAGCCTCCTGCCTGTAGGGGCAGGCCAGGCGCGAGCTGGAAACTGTCGTCGGCCTCTAGCCATTCGCGATCATATTCGAAATGAGAATACTGTCGGCGGCCATCACGCTCGAAATGCAGCCGACCGACTACACGTTTTGCCTGGCCAAGCGCAACAATGGCCTCGGGCATCAGAAACTGACTCCTTTGTCGTCTGCCCTGTCGCCTCTTGAGTTATTTGGATCACTGGGTTCGAGTTGATCGGATCTCTTTCTTCGCCTGGCTTCAATTCGCTTTGGTAGCCTGTTGCGCTCCAACAGCAATCCCGTATCGTCCGTGGCCGGATCAAGCAGATTATTAATGCGGTGAACTTCCCCGAGAACCAGGCATGCCATCGCGAGGGTGCCTATACTGACTCCGTCATCGCCTTTTTCAAGGCGCGTGATGGTGCGTGCAGACACGCCAACGCGGTCTGCAAAATCCTTGACGGAAAATCTGCGCTTCAGCCGTGCTACTTTCAGGTTATCGCCCAATTCAACCAAGGCACGTTGAGCACGCATGGATTTCAAGTTATATGCCATATTCATCTCCTTTAATCTTATTATAAGACAAATATGGCATATATTATTTTTCTGAGTTAGAATTATTCACGAGTTATGGTCAAAAGTAGTGCCCGTTTTGCACGACTCATATAAGCCCTCAGTTCCGTAATATCCAACGTTACTACCACTACGGAGTCAATGTCACCGCCACTTAATCGGGCAACCTCCTGGGGAGAACTCGTTCGACGTGGAGCGCACTCGGCTGTTTCCGTATTTCCTGTTACCTGTCAAAATGATGTATGCATGAACATCCAAGTGGGCAGATTGACCGATGTCAGGGGCTTCCGGCATCTTGCCCATCGCATGCAAGGTTCGGGCGAGAAACTCGGTCTCGGAGGCCGAACCATCCTCATCGACTGCCGGCTGCCACTCCGACTCCTGAATTTCAGCTGCTTCATCAAGCTCCGGTCTTTGTGCGGGTGCACGATATCATCAAGGTGTTTGGCTCCTTCATGCAACGTCAGCATGAAGGCATGGAAGAGCGTACTGTGTCGATAGCCTCGATTGCTGCCCGGGACGGGCGGTGATGCTTCGATTGCTTTTTGCGGTTTTGTAGGGCAGAATTTTCCTAATCCTTGTAAAAGTTAGAGCGGTGAATGTTTTCACCCAATGAGTGATGTTTTTGGAATGCTGATTTTACCGATAATGCTCTATTTTTACAAGGATTTTTCTATTTCTGAAGATTTCTAGTTGTCGATTGGGGTATTTTGAAAAGATTGACAAACCGCATCTCTTCCCGGTATGGAAAAATATGCGGTCTTATCTTGTTGTTGAAGTTAGTCTGGACTTTTTTCCAGTATTGCGAGTTCAGCAAGTCTGAATGGTAGACCAGAAAAATCTTCCGAAATTTCGGATGGTTCATGACGAAACGCTCGAACTGTTCGGGAAAAAAATCATTTTCTTCTGTTTCGTACCATATTTCGTCGGAATATTCCTCTTCATCAAATCGGGACTCGGGAATATTTCGGATGCGAATTTCCGTGATCGATCGAATCTCGTCATAATCATAGAATATCACCCGACCATGTCGGGTTACCCCAAAGTTCTTGAGTAACATGTCGCCCGGAAAAATTCCTGCTCCGATGATATCCTTGATTGCATTTCCATAGCTTTGTACTGCTCGGTCATAATCCCGCTCATCAGCAGATTCCAGGTAGATATTCAGAGGAACCAGCCTTCTTTCGATATACAAATGTCGAATGACAATGTTTTCACCATCGATTGTTAGACTTGATGGAATCGTCAGTTTTAACTCCTGCAGTAAATCATCGGAAAAACGATTGATCGGAAATGCAACATGAGAGAATTCCAGAGTATCGGCCATACGCCCGACTCGATCATGAGTCTTGACCATCTGATACTTCTGCTTCACGGTAGAACGGTCCATATTTTTTTGCGGTGGGAACGAATCGTTAATAACCTTGAAGACAAATGGATAAGAGGGAAGGGTAAATACAGTCATGACCATGCCCTTGATTCCCGGTGCAATAATCAGCTTGTCACTGGAGTGTTGCAGGTGGTGTAAAAACTCTCTGTAGAAAAGAGTCTTGCCTTGTTTCTGGAATCCGATTGAAGTGTATATATCAGCATAACTCCTTGTAGGCAGCATGGTCGACAGGAACGTTACCAGGGCTGAGGGAACTTCAGTGTTGACCATGAAATAGGATCGGGTAAAACTGAAAATCAAGGCAATATCCTGACTATCGGTCAGGATAGCATCAACACACAGTTTTCTCGAGTCGTCTAGTAACAGGGGGATCACAAATGGAATTCGCGATTGGTTCACTACTGCACGCCCAACAACATAGGCCGCCTTGTTTCGATAAAACAATGAAGAAATGACTTCAAAGTGAAGATAGGGCAAAGACCGTGAGTTGGTCTCGATCAAAGGAGATATGGACTTGACAATAAAGTCAATGTCACGATCAATGTCCTGCCATTCATTTTGCAATACAAATGATTGCAGGATAGCCCGAAAACAATTCTCTAGACTTGAATCTTCGGGATACCAGGACACGTAACTTGGATCCTCCATATCGAGAAAGTCAACTGCCGCTCCAGGTTTGACAAAGATATGTTGATTATTGAAGTATTCTCGATCAAATAG
Organism: Candidatus Poriferihabitans sp.; assembly: GCA_965220975.1. Taxonomy (GTDB): domain Bacteria; phylum Pseudomonadota; class Gammaproteobacteria; order Arenicellales; family Poriferihabitantaceae; genus Poriferihabitans. The sequence continues at coordinate 130,458 of OZ244855.1, forward strand.
TCGGCAGAATACAGAGTTATAGAAACTTTCTGCAAGTTCTGGCTGACTGTGGTCATACAATTTCCACATGTATTGCCGTTTGATATCCTGCCATATGATCTTGTCGGTCGACGCCACATCTATTCTTCTTCGGATATATTGGACGGTTTCCGAGACTCTTTCGTCATAAAGGAAAATTCGGTTTTTTTGGGCAAAACCTTCTCCGTCCCAGTCAGCTTTTTCAAAGCGCCCCTTCGCTTCCTGGGTAATTTTCTTGAAACGTCTGAAATGACGACTGAACCCATAAAGAATTGAGTCGGAGACAGTATCAACAAGTTCTTCGTTCATTGACCGAATATATTCAAATCACGTTGGAAAAAATGATCCTTGACGACTGGTACACCATGGTGTCTAGAGGCATGCAAACATCTTGCTGAACGAATCGTCCATGTTTCCATCATGCAAATCCAAAAAAGGCTCAGGACCAATCCATGCGAAATGTCCATTCACTGTCTTGCAGTCTGGTTCCCTGCAAACTGATTCTTTACCCTTGCTGTGATTTTTCAAGAGCCTGATCAATATCCCAGACAATGTCATTGATTGATTCAATGCCAACTGAGATTCGTATCATGTCTGGGGTGATGCCTGCTGCAATCTGCTCTTCTTCATTGAGTTGTCGATGGGTGGTGGATGCCGGATGGATCACTAGAGTCTTGGCATCACCAATATTGGCAAGATGGCTCAGGAAATGGACATTTTCGATAAATTTCGCGCCTGCAGTTTGTCCGCCCTGAATTCCAAAGGTAAACACGGCTCCAGCACCTTTGGACAAGTATTTTCTGGACAATGCATAATACGGACTGTCTGGATCTCCCGCATATTTCACCCACGTAACAAGTTTGTGTTGTTTGAGATGTGCAACCAGAGCCTCAGTATTTTGGACATGTCTTTCCATGCGAATTGGCAGGGTCTCAAGGCCCTGTAGCATCATGAAAGCATTAAATGGACTCAAGGTAGGTCCCAAGGTGCGAAGAGTTTCGCAGCGGGCTTTCATGGTAAATCCAAAATCACCGAAGGTTTCCCAGAACCGAATTCCATGATATCCCTGTGAAGGTTCAGTCATATCTGGAAAATTTCCATTGCCCCAATCAAACTTGCCAGATTCGATTACCACACCTCCCATGGATGTTCCATGTCCGCAGATGAATTTTGTAGCAGAGTGAACCACTAAATCCGCACCAAATTTGATCGGCTGGCACAAAAATGGGGAAGCAATCGTATTGTCAATAACCAATGGAATACCATATTCATCAGCGATTGTTGCAATTGGCTCGATATCAAGGACATTATTGTTCGGGTTGCCGATTATCTCGCCAAACAGAGCCCTGGTTTTAGGAGTAATTGCTTCCCGATAATTTTCAGGATCATCAGAATCAACAAACAAGGCTTGTATTCCCATGCGCTTGAAGGTTAAGGCAAATTGGGTAACGGTGCCCCCATACAAGGTGCTTGAAGAAACAATCTGATCGCCTTCTTTCAGTATCGTGAGCAAGGCGGTCATTTGTGCAGCCATACCTGTGCTTGCGGCGACTGCGGCACGACCGCCTTCCAGAGCTGCCATTCGTTCTTCAAACATGGCTGTGGTCGGATTCATGAGTCGAGTGTAGATATTTCCGAATGTCTGCAAGTTGAACAGACTGGCTGCATGATCGGTATTGTCAAACAGGTACGATGCTGTCTGGTAGATTGGAGTCGCTCGAGAGCCGGTTGCAGGATCGGGTAGCGTTCCGGCATGTAGACATAATGTCTCGAAATCAAATTCATGATCACTCATGATTCAGCCTCAGTTCGTAATCGTTTTGTTGCGGGTAGAAGAGATGATGCCAGTATTAACACCAACAAAATTGAGACCACCAAAAATTCGACTATGCTCTATCTTCATGCATCGATCGTCGATATATTTGAGTCCAGCCTTGCGTACAATGCGTTCGGTTTCTTCATTGATGACACCCAATTGGAGCCATACAACTTTGGCTCCGATCTGAATGGCTTGTTGGGCCAAATCCGGCGTTTTTTCCGCTCTTTGAAAAAGGTCAACAACATCAACCTTCTCGGGAATTGAGGCAAGCTCGGGATAGCAAGCCTGGCCCAGAATTTCCTGATAATTTGGATTGACCGGAATGACATGATACCCATGATCAATTAAGTATTTGGCAGCAAAATAACTCGGTCGATACCAGTTTGCAGACAGTCCAACCATAGCCACGGTCCGAGTCTCTAGAAAAATCCTTCGAATTTCGTTGGTATCAGCCATAATTAAAACCTTCAAATCAGAATCATTATCAATCCAAGCACAGAACGCTAATTTCAACACAATTGAGATAACAATTCCATGAAGAACGACAATCCATTTTCATTTAATTTGGACAAGTGTGAAGCAAACTATACTCCACTTAGCCCCGTATCTTTTCTCAATCGAACGGCTCGAACATATCCAGAATATCTTGCTGTAGTTGACGGAGATATCCAAAAGACATGGAGAGAAGTGTCAGAGCGGGTGCGCAAGCTGGCATCGGCACTTGTCAATCTTGGCTTGTCGAAAAATCAAACCGTTTCCATCATTGCACCAAATTCACTATCAATTTATGAAGCACATTTTGGAGTTCCACTGTCGGGTGGAGTCTTGAATACGATCAATACACGCCTCAGCTCCAGGGAAATTGCATACATAATGGAACATGCCCGCTCTGAAGTATTCATTGTGGATGCCGAATGCGCATCCTCCGCTAAAGAGGCATTATCAATGGTGAACCGGAAACCTATCGTCATCGAAGTTCCTTCACCGAATATTGGAATGACATTGGAAGGTGCTCTCAATTATGAAGATTTTCTGGATTCTGGTGACCCGGATCATGGACTGAAGGAGTTGCCGGATGATGAATGGGACGCGATATCCCTCAACTACACATCCGGTACCACCGGTAACCCGAAAGGTGTGGTTTACCATTACAGAGGCGCATATCTTAATGCGCTTGGCAACATTGTAGGCTGGCAAATGCCGCATCATCCAGTGTACTTATGGACCTTGCCGATGTTTCACTGCAATGGTTGGTGTTTCCCATGGACAATGGCCGCCCTGGCCGGTGTGAATGTCTGTCTGCGTCAAGTCGATTCAAAAAACATCTTCGATGCAATTGCCGATCATGGCGTTACTCATTTTTGTGGTGCTCCGGTTGTAATGGGTATGGTCATTAATGCCAGACAGGAAGATAAACGGGCGTTCTCCCACCAAGTGAATATGATGACAGCAGCAGCACCTCCTCCATCTGCGGTTTTGCAGTCAATGGAAACCGCAGGATTTTCGGTTACCCATGTGTATGGCTTGACCGAAACCTACGGTCCAGCAGTAATTTGCGCATGGAAGAATGAGTGGGACAAGTTGGACGCTGAACAAAAATTCGAGAGGAAATCAAGGCAGGGCGTAACTTATCCTGTACTTGAAGATCTGAATATTCTGAACTCTGAAACTCTCGACCCCGTCGCCTGCGATGGACAGGAGTTGGGCGAGACGATGTTTCGTGGAAATATAGTCATGAAAGGCTACCTTGATGATCCAGATGCAACACAAGAGGCTTTTGCCGGAGGATGGTTTCATTCTGGCGATCTTGGGGTTATGCATGATGATCAGTACATTCAACTCAAAGACCGATCGAAGGACATCATTATTTCTGGCGGTGAAAACATCTCGTCGATTGAGGTTGAAAATTGCTTATATGCACATGCAGATGTAATTGCTGCTGCTGTAGTTGCTTGTCCCGATGAAAAATGGGGAGAAGTAGCCTGTGCATTTGTCGAGCGTGTTGCTGATTCCACTCTCGGTGAGCAAGAACTGATCGATTTCTGCAAAAGCCGAATTGCCAGATACAAGGCGCCTCGCATCATCATTTTTCAGGATTTGCCCAAGACCTCGACGGGCAAGATTCAGAAATTCAAGTTAAGGGAACAGGCAAAATCGATCATTTGATGTCTTTTGTCCGGAAAGCTTCCCGCTCAACTTGAAATGCAGAAATGACCTGAATCTCTGTAAACAAGGTGTTATTGGTAATGAGTGCTTATTCCGATTCTGCAGCGGTAATAGATGTGCGATGAGCAATCTTGACCGCAATCAAATTACCGGCATTCTTTTTGCGCTAGCCTCGGCTTTTGCCTATGGCTCTGTGACCACGCAAGCAAAGGTATTTTATGAGGCTGGTGGTAATGCGATGACCCTGATCTTCTGGCGTTATCTTATAGCGACAATGGTAATTGCCTGCATCCTGAAACTCACTCGACAAACCGTTAAGCCGATGAAGCAAATCCGGTTGCAGGTGATCATTTTATCTGTGATTTTTTCCGGCACGATGGTTTTGTATTTAAAATCTGTTGAGACCATTACCGTTAGTTTAGCGGTGATTCTTTTGTTTATGTTTCCGGTTATTGTGATGTTCATTTGTTTGGTAACTGGACGAATGAGAGCATCCATAATCAATATTGGGACTTTTTTTCTTGCCTTTCTTGGAATTACATTCTTACTTGGAGGCAATGAGCTGAAGGGCGCATATACAGGAATTATTCTGGCCTGTTTGGCTGCTTGTGGTTGTGCATATACGTTTGTGAAGGGTGGCGACATAGCCTCACTAATTCATCCTCTGGTTCTGGCATTCTGGATCAACATGGCCGGACTTGTTTTAGTCATATTTCTGGTAATTGACCAATTCAGCATGCCGAATGGCTTGCTCCCCTTGTTGTGTTTGATCGGCGCTACCATGAGTTACATGATTGCCATTCTGACTCACTTTTCTGCTCTGGCCAGGTTATCAGCACCACGGGCAGCATTCATTTTCAATTTAGAGCCGGTCGTTTCCCTGACTCTGGCTGCTGTTGTGCTTTCGGAATCGCTATCCATGATGCAGTGGGTTGGGGTTATCCTGATTCTGATGCTGTTGCCTCTTTTCAATATTCTATACAAGCCCTCAGTTAGATCAATGAGCACATGAATACGAATTTCAATTCAGATAAAGTCAACCCTCGCAAATTCCTGATTGATTGCTGGAATGAGGGAGTTGCTCGTGTCCGGGGTGAACATGCCGTACACCAGGCATTGTTGGAGTACGGCCCGCAGCGAATCGACAGTTTACTCGCTGTTGGCAAGGCTGCTTCATCGATGTGTCTGGGTGCTATGGATTTCATTACTGGGGAAGCTCAATGTCTGGTGATCACCAAGTATGGTCACACAGATCAACGTCTTGTCGAAGATCAACGCTTTCAAATCATGGAATCAGCCCATCCAATACCGGATCAGAACAGCATAAAAGCCGGCATCCTGGCGATGAACTTGGTCGAATCAATTCGACCAAGTCAGACCTTTTTGATGCTGGTTTCAGGTGGTGCCTCATCTTTACTTGAAGTACTGCCGGAGGGACTTGGACTGGAATATTTGGAATCCTTGACCGATGTGATGCTCGCAAATGGGTTGGACATCAACCAAATCAATTCTGTGAGAACTCGCATTTCCATGATCAAGGGTGGCAAATTATTGGCTCTCAGCAAAAGTAAGTCCGCCCATGTATTATTGATTTCCGATGTTCCTCAAGATGATCCTGCAGTAATCGGATCTGGAATTGGCTGTATATCTCCGTCACAATCCAGTGAGCCCAAGATTCCAGAAAATATTGAGGCTATGCTAGAGAGAGCAGGGCTGTCAACGAAAAAGAAACAATCAACTCCGAGCTTGCCAAATTTCTCAAGCAAGGTAATCGCTTCAAACACAGTGGCACGCATGGCCTGTGAGCAATATGCGCTAAAGCAAGGCTTTCGGGTTGTCATGAATGAAGAATTACTTCATGGTGAAATTAACGATGTGGTACACAGGATTTCGGAGATTATTCTGAATGCTCCTGGTGGAGTATATGTCTTTGGAGGTGAGCCGACTGTTATCTTGCCAAAAAGTCCTGGTAGAGGAGGGCGCATGCAGCATCTTGCACTTTCTGTTGCAAAATCGATTTGCAATCGTAGCGATATTCATTTGATGGCTGCCGGTACGGATGGTACAGATGGTCCAACGGATGCGGCTGGGGGAATTGTTGACGGGTCTACTTACAAGAAAGATGCGGGTGCAGATATATCGTTGGCTAGGGCGGATGCTGGGACTTATCTTGATCGAGTGGGAGGGTTGTTTGTAAGCGGCCCAACGGGCACCAATGTGATGGACATTGTGATCATTCTCAAGAGTTGACATATTATTGTTAGCAATATTCTGACAGACGACAGAAAACTGGAACGAGTGCTGAAACAGTTCCGAAAAGACTGTCGCAAGAGGGGAATAAAATACGGATTACATGATTCTCTGAGAAAGCGATAAAGATTGATTGGCATGGGCTATTGAGTTTGATCGAATCGCTGAATAGAACCAAGCAAACTTTCTGTGTTTATTAAAACGAATGTCCGAATAAATAATTCTGATCCCCGTTGTTTTTATCTACATCGTAGCTACTCGCCCCCTGTTGGAGGCGAGTAGCTACGGTACTGTAATGCTGCGGTAGCGGTTTCGTTGCGAGTATGGCGGTTGACCATGCGGGCGGAACCCCATCGGCCTTGACGGCATATTGCACTGACCGGGCTTGCTTGCGAGTCATGCGGATAGCCAAGCCAGCCCGGCCAGAATGACCGCTAAACCCTTCGCCGAGTCCGGCGGCTTTCGCTGCCCACAACGACAGGGCAATCTGGATGCTGCCACGCCCGGGTATGGCAAGGGCCGCTATCGGCATCCCCACCGGTTCAGGAAATTGGTGTTGTCCTGGGTTGATCTGAACAGGGGCAAGGTGGTCTTGCGCCCGCACCAGCAGTTGCGGACATGCTGGATGGTATCCATAGTCCCCTTAAATTCACTGATCGAGAAGCACCCGCTACTCCGGTTCTGAGTACCAGGTGCCACAGTCATGGTGTAGTTGCCGCCGGTCATGAAGCAGCGTCGGGCAAACACCTGGTCCGGGATACCTGCTGAAGTTACACGAACTTCCGCATAATAGCTGGTCTTCGCAGCCAGGCCAGATCGGGTTAGACTTCCGCCTGCGAACGTCCCTCCACTACTGAGTCCACTGGCTGATTGGCCCACTAATGAATTTGTGCGGGCGTTCCTAACAATCCTGTACACAGTGGCTTGGGCAGGTGCTGGAGTATCGCCAAGCCGCCCGACATATTCGTTCCATGTTATTTGTGGAGCAGTAAAAGTTACGCTGGTTGTGGATAGGGCCGTGATGGGGATATTACCAGCATTGACCTGCGTCTGATCCAGGCAAGCCGCGGGACCTTCTCGCCCGTTGCTGGTTACGGTCGTCTGCGCCGTGGCCGGCATCGCAAGTACTGCCAGCAGCAGGAACAGGGAAAATCTTAACTTATGAGGGGGGGGGGGTGATGACGTGGTTCATGGGGATCGTCTCCAATTGCAATTGTGTTGATTAGGTCATTCTATGGGATTTGCTACCGAAAGACAAGTGTGAATTTCACAGTGGGACGCTACCGAATTTTTTGCCATGGACTGATTGACAGACAGCCTCAAAACCTAAAACAGATGAAAAAAATATCATCAAATGACAATGTATTGTAATCACCGAACCGAAAATATTTTCCATAATTGGAATTGCTGATTAATCACATGAATCAGAAATCTCGCCCAAAACCGCAACCGGCCAAGCCGCTTCCTTTGAACGCATGGCTGGATCGTGCTTATCGTGCCGAAGTTGGAGCGAGCTTTTTTCATGGCCTTTGTTGATGAAGCACAGAATACTCCAAACACGCTCTTGACAAAAGATGTTCTGGATTCTCTGCACCGTCATATACAGGACATTCCCATGATAACCGCCTTCTTCGGCTTGACTGATGCACTGAGCATGCTTGGCCTATCGCATCTTGAAAGAAGACACGTGGTTGGTTTGGGAATGCTGTCAGAACAGAATACAAAATGTGCCATTCAAAGTGTCTTCGATACCTATGGTTTCAACGGTTCTCGTCAGCAAGACTGGATTGAGGCACTGGCGAGTCTTTCCCAAAACTGGCCGCAACACATTAGCAGCGTATCATCCGCTGCTGGCCAAGTGATTTGTGACCATGCGGAAAATTGGGCAGTGTCTCAGTTTGAAAATTTCCCTTGCTTTTTGTACAAACTCTTGTGGGTAAGTCATTCCAGGCATGGAACCATGTACAAAAAAATTGTTGCAATTCCCGAATTGCTCATGTTAATGTACTGCCATGACTACCCCCCCCCCCCCATGCTGCCCTGCACAACTGGGCAGGGCAGACCATCTGGACTGGGGACAATCTCCCCATCATGCGGGGGATGAACTCGGAATCGATTGACCTGATCTATCTCGATCCCCCGTTCAATTCAAAAGCCGACTATGCCGCGCCGGGTCCGAACACTCTGCTCCCCGACTAATTAACGGGGAGGTGGGACCTGGACCGTGAAGTCGCACCATTCGGCATAGCCCTTGTCAGGAAACATCGCTTCCAGCTCCGGCGTGGGCCATGAGGGCGGACCGCAGTTCGGGCCGGGCTTGAAAGTGGCGTCATAGCCGTTCTCGTTGGCGTACCTGAGCCATGCGCTCGAGAGGCCGCCTTTCAGCGATTCGCACCTGTTGAAGTTGGTTGGATAGCACACCTTGCCCCAGAGTCGCACTGTGAACCAGCCGTCCCCAACATTCCTCAATCGGCCATTTTCATAATGGGCGCAAGCACGGGCGATCGGTTCTCCCTTGTTATATTTGTCATCCTCGATGTGGTAGCCAACTATCGTTCTGTCCTCTCCTTCCCATTGCTTGGTTTCCCAGTTGAAGGTGCCGCGGTGACTGCCCTTGTCATAGGCGCAACGGGCGGCGTCACCCACGCCGACGGATGCGGTCCAGTTGAAGGCCTCAAGGTCCAAGCCTGTAACTAGCTCACTCGCAGCTAATTCAGGGAGCAAGTTGGCCGTCAGGTTGTAGACTGTTATGCCCGTGTTTTGCGAGACATAGGCAAAAGGCTGCGCCATTGCCGGCACTGCCGTCAGAGCCGCCATCAGTGCGGCGGCGAGCACTGTCAGGCGTTTAAGCTGGGGGGAGGGGGGGGGGGTAAATTAAGGTAATCTTTCATCTTTCTCTCCGAAGTAAATTGATATTCCTGGGATTATATCAGCTTCAACCCTCAGGATGGGATGATTTTCAAACTGAGCCACTACCGAAAATTGAATCAGCGATTAATGCCAAAGGCTCTTCATCTTGGGCTGGAAATGAAAGAGGAATACTATGCCTCCCGGCTTCGTGCCTGCACTCAAGACCTACTGCATAGAAACAGATCGCCTTTGTGTTAGATGAAAAAGCCGCTAGAACCTTGTCGCGGTCGAAACAACGTAGTCCGAGTGCATCCTTTTTACAGGACTCAACTTCATTTGATGGGTTTCTTTCCAATGCATTACACGCTGGGACTCTGGTGCAAGAACCGAACACTCCTCAATATTTCAGAATACCCATTCTTTATTTTGGCGACTACTTGCGAGCACTGCCTGATGATTAAGCGCTCTTGTAATCACGCGTCCTTAAAGGGGACGCTACCTGTCATCGATGGCTGGCGTGTAGCTACCGGGATTCTCAAAATGGATAATTCGTTTGCCCTGCACATGATTTATGAAAAGCCTGAATTTGACGTGTGTAACTCTTTTACTGAACAGTCATGATATACAGTGGCCATAAAAACAATGAAATGCCATGTTGTAGTGAGATGAATATGGTTCGACTAGAGCTCTTCGGCGTATCAGACTCAGGTAGGGTGAACTTGCTGATCAAACGCACAAATCTCCTCTTGGTACAGATGGTCAAGTCCTGAAAGAACTGCAATGCTTCTTCAGATATTCAAAACAGTGGCAAGTCCAATAAACACAGCGAGGCCGGATCCGACAGCAACCAGCATAATTCGGCCAGCCATGAAAAATACGGCAAGTCCGACCATCACCCCGAGCAACCGAATCCAGAGGGGGACCTCGATTAGGTTGCCTACTGGTACCAGGATCATTCTTGAGATCAATCCAGCCAACATGCAGTAGGAAACGCATGTGACCCACTGAAATAATGAACCGTCGGGATCGATTCGTTTTGAGAATACGGTACCTAGAAATCGCCACAGATAAGTAGCAAGAATGGAAGCAATAACCAATATCCAAAGTGTGATGGTTGAATCCATCAGGTCTTATTCTCGGTTTTACGATGAATCCAGAATGCAAAAGACCCCCCGAACAATCCGGCTGCCAGCAAACCCCAGTCCGAAGACAAATAATGAAAAATGGGGCCCAAAGGGACACCGATCACGATCGCAATTATCGCAGGCCTCAAGCACGTACCCGCGATCATCACAGTAAAGAACAAGGGATTCAGAAACAGCAATCCCAAAGCGGCGGGTCGACCGATATTGCCAATTCCGTAATAGCCAATGGCAGTACCGATTAACCCGGCAACCATGCATACCAGGGCAAAGACCACATAATAGTAAACTCGAACTGAAGGAATGATCTCTGGAAATACTCGTTGTCCGGCAGCCCAAGGGTTGAGAGACAGCAATTGAACCAATACGAACATCCAGCCGTAATGGCGCACACCCTCCCGGATCAGTGGAAGAAATGATACGGCCATAGGCATGAACCGAGCATTTGCAAGCGAAGAGGCAAGAACTGCAAATAGTATGGAGGCTCCGGCTGCATGGAACTCAATCATGGCAACCTGGCCAGGTAGTCCCCAAATCCCAGCGGTAAGGCTAAGCGCCATACCCAGACTGTATCCACTTTGTTGGGCTAACGATCCAAAAGCCATCATGCTTGCACAAAGCATGATGCAAGGAAATCCGAGTGCGTCCCGTACTGCTCGGTGACAAGCCGATCTTGGATGATCAATCATGGTCGAAGAAATTAGTGGGGTTATTTCATTGACGACAACGGCCAATCATTTATCAAATCTGCAGTCATTGATTTGGCCGCAGGCTAAAATTATTGTCCATCAGAATTTTTCTGAAGCATTTTGAGCGAATGTACTATTCCAGCCTGTTCGAAAATAGGGACATTTCGATATACCTGCAAGCATGCTCATGTGGCATCAATGTTAGCGTCCTTCGAAGACTGGCTTTCGCTTTTCGTTAAAGGCCAGCACGCCTTCCATGCGATCTCGAGTGGGTATAGTCCGGTAGTAGGACTCGATTTCATACATCAGAGCGTCGGACAGAGACATTTGCATTCCTCTATGGATCGATTGTTTTACCCGTTGCACGGCGAAAGGCGCGTTGTTGGCAATAATTCCTGCGGTCTTGAGGGCAGTGTTCATCAACTCGGAAGGAGGCAAAACCTGGTTAACGAGTCCCCAGCGGCAAGCTTCATCGGCGGAGAAAGGTTGTGCCGTGAAAATTAACTCTTTCGCTCTTCGCTCGCCCACTGCTCGGGACAAGGTTTGTGATCCGCCTGCACCGGGCATAATGCCGAGGGTAGTTTCAGGTAGAGCAAAAGTTGCGGTTTCAGAAGCATATAGAAAATCAAGCAGTCCGGCGATTTCGCATCCGCCTCCATACGCATATCCATTGATTGCTCCAATTATGGGAATTGGACAGTATCGGATTGCTCTGACCATGCGCTCAAAGATACGGTGTTGCAGAGACCACTGTTCATTCGACATGTTCTTGCGTTCCTTGAGGTCTGCACCTGAGCAAAAGGCACGATCTCCAGTTCCGGTCATTATGATGCACCGAAGAGTCTCCGAATCCATGCCAATCTCTTCAAAAATCTCATGCAGTTCACGAGCCATTTGACTATTGAAGGAATTCAGTGAGTCTGGGCGATTCAGAGTGATAACCATTACATGGTCATTCTCCAAATGGACAAGTAGCGTTTCGAATCGTTGGTAATCCATTTAATGATGGTTGATGGTTAATAAGGACGGAATGTTTTATGGCCTGGCTATGAGCGAAGGCTTTTTACATGCTTGCACGGATTATATTGCAACCTGCAAAGTTATCGGTTGAATCCGAGTGCATCAAAATGGTATTTTTGTTAGCAAGGTATTTTTATGGCTGGTGGGAACTTCATGCCGACTCTCTCAATCAAATCAATCTCTGACGATGTTCTCATTTTGGCAGGTGAGGTTGAGAAGGCTAAATCATGAATCCCCTAAAATTCCTCAATTAGTGGCAAGAGGTAAAAATATTTTGGCATCAAACCATGGTGTGGGGAAAGTATTCAAGGATTGAACATGGCTTGGTATCAGCAGCTTTCGACATGATGACTGTCTGGCGGATTTTATTGTTCGGTACTGACCTATAATCTCTGCACGTGATCCCTGCTTTGGGTCGGGCATTGCGGTCTTGGGCTGCGAGTTTGGGACCAGCGATCAATTAAAATGCTATATTGTTTCATAACAGCCTCTGGAAAGCAGTTAATATGTTCGAAAAAAATCCTCAAATTAATCAGTCAGTACGTCTCCTTGGAAATTTCCTGACGGATGCGTTCCACTTTTTCGCCCTGTTCGTGATTGGTAGCATGGTGGTTTGGTCTGCAGGGGCCGAATTTCTTCATTTGATGGCCAGCAAGCGTTCCGCATCCATAGAGGATATCCTGTTGCTTTTTATCTATCTTGAGCTCGGTGCCATGGTGGGCATCTATTTCAAGACCAAGCGGATGCCCGTGCGTTTTCTAATCTATGTGGCGATTACCGCTCTTACTCGTATGCTGGTGGGCATTATTCAGGTGGATCATCACTTGATAGAGGAAATACCGATAGGAGAACTGCCGGTCCTGCCGCTCATCTACATCTCCTGTGCAATTTTGATACTTGCAGTGGCTACACTGGTGTTTCGTTTCGGCTCCTTTCGCTATCCGTCGGAGGGTCTGCAAGAAGATTCCCGAAATGAAAGCTGATCTTTCCTTGTTGCATTCAGCATTTTGATAAACTTTCCACTCGTGGATTTATGCAAACGGGTGAACTCCATTTCCCACGTACTACATGCAGCCATAGCCCTTGATTTTCGATGGATGAGCTTAAGTTAGACTTGATGGGTTCCACGAAAAACATGGTCAATGTGCCACTTTAAATATTGATGATTAGGGTGATCGTGATTCAAACTCGGCAAGATAGAGAGAGTAGCTGAATCATAGCGTCCTAGAATTTCATCATCTCCGTGTCCGAAAAATTGGTCGGAAACGGAAACCCTGAAAGAGTCTGGTGTTATGGTAAAAGCACCCGCATCAAATAATTTATGATGCGTAGCACATAAGGCAAGACCGTTCGAAATTTTGGCCGGGCCATGGTACTGGTGCCACATGATGTGGGCTGCCTCAAGACCAATTGGCCTATCGTCCATGCGAACTGAAAAACGGCACACCGCACATTGATTCTTGTATGCACGAATGACTTCTTTCGAAAATTGAGGATCACGCCAGCGCCTTCTAATCCACTGGAATTTATCGATTGTATCCGGTTCGCTGTAATCGACTATACTGAAAAATGGTTCTATACCTGCTGTCTCCAGTATTTCTTGATGCAAGGAACAAGGAAACCGTAGATTCAGAATTTCTTGGGCAAAGGAGATGGCAATGTTGGGATTGTTTGAAAATAATTGATAATCTTCTCTGATTAGTCCCCCGCGCATATTGAGAAGATCCTTCTTGGCAGGTGGAGTTTTCCTGCTGGGGTCTTCATATCCCGCTGTATCCAATTCCCAGAATCCATCATTTTTTAGGCGCCAGAATGGCTCTTTTGTATTTGGGTTTCTGGCATAGATGGAGGGTGCATGTTTTTCTAACAGTGGTCTCAATCCATTATCTGCATCTTGGTAGGGAATCATGCGATCCTTGCCTCTGAGGCATTGTCCAATTGCGAATAAAAGCAAAAGATATTTGTGAGGGGCGCTAATTCCATCACTACTTGGCGAAGTCTTTATTTTGGCGAGCCTCTGAAACAGCTCTTGAAGATGATATATGTCATTGCTGTAATGCTGTGTTTTCATGGCTGCTAAGGAGATACGAGAAGGGTCTCAAGCTCGTCGGGTACTGTGAGAATGTCAACATGCAATTACCGAAAAGGCATCCTACACCATAGGATGTTGCACTTCAATATTGAATGGAGGCTGCAAAGAATTCGAATATTGACACAAAATCCCAAGCTTGATTGATAGCTATTGCCAATTCATTTTCGCAATTGACCCATTGGTTCTATAATTCACTCTCCAAGAAATCGTTGAGGTCCATGAGGAATACAACCCACAAGCACATTTATGTATGAGCAGAGTAAATTTGAAGAGATTCGGGAGGGGGTAAGAAAACTCTGTCTAGACTTCGGGTCCGAGTATTGGCAACGTTGTGATCGGGAACGAACTTATCCTGAAGAGTTTGTCAATGCCCTGACTCATTCCGGTTATCTGGCAGCCCTCATTCCTGAGCTGTACGGAGGTGTGGGCCTGTCAATCGAAGCTGCCGGCGTCATTTTGGAAGAAATTCATTGTTCAGGTGGGAATGCGGGTGCATGTCATGCCCAGATGTACACCATGGGAACACTCCTGAGACATGGTTCGGAAGAGCAGAAAGCTCGTTATCTACCCGGAATTGCGAATGGTTCGATTCGCCTGCAAGCCTTTGGAGTAAGCGAACCTGAAAGTGGCACAGACACGTCTTCGCTAAGAACTTCGGCGGTTCTCAAAGATGGCGCATACATCATAACAGGTCAGAAAATCTGGACATCACGAGCTGAACACAGTGACTTGATGTTATTGCTATGTCGCACCACTCCGGCTAATCAGGTCAAGAAGAGATCAGATGGCCTGTCCGTGTTCTTAATTGATATACGAACTATTCCGGAAAACCAACTCCAGATACGCCCGATTCGCACCATGATGAATCATGCGACTACTGAGGTATTTTTCGACAATATGCAGGTTCCAGCAGATGCACTGATTGGTGATGAAGGAAAGGGGTTTCGATATATTTTATCTGGCTTGAATGCTGAGCGGATTCTGATTGCTGCAGAATGTATCGGTGATGCAAAATGGTTCATTGACAAGGCAGTGGCTTATTCCAATAGCCGTGTCGTCTTTGGTCGCCCCGTTGGTCAAAACCAGGGCATACAGTTTCCCATTACCAGGGCTTATGCTGATATGCGAGCTGCAGAACTGATGCTAAAAGAAGCATCACGTCTCTATGATGCAGGAGAAAACCCGGGCGAAGAAGCGAATCTCGCGAAATTGCTGGCCGCGGATGCTTCTTGGCAAGCTGCCGAGGCTTGTTTGCAAACACATGGTGGATTTGGATTTTCAGAGGAGTTTGATATTGAGAGAAAGTACCGAGAAACCCGACTCTATCAGGTGGCTCCTATTTCCACAAATTTGATCTTGAGCTATATCGCGGAACATGTTCTAGGGTTGCCCAGGTCCTATTGAATCGCCTGCAGTATTCTGTAAATCCAAATTGCATATGGTGTCAGCAACCACTAGTTGATCAATTGGAAATCGACATGAATCCCCCCAATGCAACTATGAATTGGGGCAACAGTACAATTGACAGATGGCAGAACAACTTCCAATGTTTTCGTCGTGACCAAAAAAACCTCTGAATTTAGCGCAAATGAAGAATTCGAAACCGAAAATTGACCGTTTTGACGATCGATTGTCCAGAGTTTACGACCCCAAGGGAGACAAGGCCAAACTATACGATGAATGGGCCAACACCTATGATGAAGACTTGTTGAATGATCTTGGTTATGTCGCTCATTTCGAGGCGGGGTCAATTTTCACCGAATTGGTTTCGGATACTTCTGCTCCCATTCTTGATGTCGCTTGCGGTACCGGTTTGGTGGGGCAATATTTACGACAGCGTGGTTATGAGCAGATAGATGGTGTCGACTTTTCCGAAGGAATGCTAAGTTTGGTTGGATCACGCAACATCTACCGGCGTACGTGGCAACATGACTTTACCCGGTCAGCAAATCTCGAAGATCTCTATCAGGCGATAATTTGTGTGGGCCTGTTTTCCTACAACGTGCCAAGGATATCAGACATGCATAACGTGGTTAATTGTGTCGAACCTGGTGGATTATGCGTAATATCCGTCAATGGTGCGGCTTGGGCTGAGCTTGAATTTGAACCACTGGTTTATGAAGAAGCAAGAAATCATGATTTCACGATTGATGATATTCGTGAAGCAGGATATATCCAGAAAGAAAATATTGATGCAAAAGTATTGGTTATCCGACGAAATACTTAATTGACAGACATTAGATTCCATGACAGTTCAGCATTGACTCGATCAATGCCCAATCGAACGGTGTTCCGATTACTGGATGAACAAGGTTTTTTATTTTAGGGACATTGACTTTTGACCACTCGTACCAGGCTCAACTCATGCAGTTACAACTCTTTATCGTAACTTGCTCTATTCCATCACACCTGAAAACAAGGCTTTATGCAGTCTTCGAGAATTATATAGTTGCGGTGCTCAAGCAATGGATAGTAGGTTCACTTGAATCCTGGAGGCCTGTTCGAGAGAAAGGCGGCCCGAAGACCGCCTTCTGAAGTGTGTTTCTGTGTCCGCGGTCAGTTCGTGTCGCAGCCCAGCCGGGTTCTGTCGGCGGCGGGGAGAATGTACCTGTAGCCACTGGCGTCTCCATCGGAGGCGTGATCCCCGGTCCGGTTCCACTGTCTCGTTGTTGCATGCCGGGCCCGCACACGCCGCCCGGATTGCCGTCCGCGAGCCTTGCAGGTACGGATTGACAAAGGCAAAGCACCCGCTCGAACCATTACCAGGCAGGAGCCAAAGGGAATGTTCAGGTCATGGGCGGTCGCCTACTTTAGTAAAGACATTTTCAAAGACATGGAGTCGGACTGCAAAACTCCTCGAATGGAATCATGCGTCATGGCTTGCGTCGTAATTGCGACGCTGTCTTTTTGAATGACATTTACGTTCGCAAAGAGGTTCTGGTTTCAGAACGGCCCGATGGGCAGGCGCTGAATCGTACTTTGCCTTGAGCGACTGTGTAATCCGCCTGTGCCATCACGGGAGTGACCAGAGTCATGGTCCCCGGCGGCGAAAAGTGTTGTCAATTTAGTGAGGGGAGGGGCAATGTTCTTGATTTAAGCATTTTTCATCTCCAAGTGAATAAGGATTGGAAATATTTACATCAAGCTTGACCGCGTCTTTCTGTTAATCCCGGCTTTTTTTCTATATGTCTACGTTGCAAGAGATAAATCTTCGAAAGTTGACGGTATTGGGAATGAATGTAAGCAGTCATTACGTCATCCTTTTCGACCGATTTTTATCTCGTTATACAATGTTTGCTCTTAAGGTCAAGAATGGATTTCCAGGTGGAACCACCGCCGGTTGCTTGAGTACATATGAATGTAATTTCCCAATATTTGGTCGCATGAGAATCCGTCCTATCCATCGGTCACAACCATTTGCATGCTCAAATCGGAAAACCATTCCCGCCATCAGCAATTGAATTGCAGTTCGAGATCTGACGGCAAGAATTACATTTTGCTGTGTGCAGTTTGTGGTTAATTCAAGCAAGGATTCAATCATATCCCGAACGTTCAAGTCGTAGTCCAACAGTCTCACTTTTAACTGTCAACGAAATGTTCAAGCTGCCGAACTAATGATTGGCACGAGAGGTCAAGCCACCAAACCGTTTGATCATTTCATGAATTATCGAGGAGGGGTTAGCGCGAAATATCGTCCCTGCTTGATAGGCACTCGATCACAAAACCAACGTTTTCTCTGTAAAATACTGTTGACAGTCTCATTGATTGGGTTAGAATCAAACCTTCAATTTTGCAATGCAAGCGGGAATAGCTCAGTTGGTAGAGCACAACCTTGCCAAGGTTGGGGTCGCGAGTTCGAGTCTCGTTTCCCGCTCCAGCACCCCATCAAGTCAACACAATGAGTCAGACCAAAGATTCCTTGAAGATATGTGAAAGGTTCTGGATTAAAATTGACTCCTGTTGATGCGAATTCCAGCATCAGCTTGGCTGAGTGGCAGAGTGGTCATGCTGCGGCCTGCAAAGCCGTCTACCTCGGTTCGATTCCGGGCTCAGCCTCCAGTTCTCTTGCCATACCCGACACAAAGTCCATGGCCTTCTCTCGTATCGAGTGCTTCCTGAGCCGTTTTTGATATCTGATACAATCAACCATTGTTTTGAGTTGAAGTTTTCTTTTCCAGGAAAAACATGTAGATCATGATTCAGGTAGGTATTATTGGTGGTACGGGATACACTGGTCTTGAACTGCTTCGATTGCTGGCAAATCATCCCGAAGTTGAGGTCACCAATATTACATCTAGAGAGCAAGCAGAACACCCTGTTGGCGATTTGTTTCCCTCACTGGAAGATCACTATGATTTGAAATTCCAAGCGCCCGATATCGCAAGCCTTGGACAGTGCGATATCGTCTTCAGCGCCGCACCAAACGGCATTGCCATGAATTTTGCCCCACAACTGCTTGATATGGGAGTGCGCTTTATTGACTTGTCGGCTGATTTCAGACTGCGGGATGCAAATCTCTGGGAACACTGGTATGGAATGCCCCATGCCTGTCCCGAATTGCTTGATCAGGCAGTATATGGATTGACCGAGATGTATCGTGAGCAGTTACTCTCAGCACAGTTGGTTGCAAATCCCGGCTGTTATCCAACTGTGGTACAGCTTGGTTTTCTTCCACTACTCGAAGGCAATCATGTCGACTCGGATTCTCTGATCGCCGATGTCAAATCGGGCGTTTCTGGTGCCGGGCGCAAGGCTGACCTTGCCCTGTCATTTTCCGAGACTAGCGACTCGTTACGCGCTTACGGAGCTTCGGGGCACCGTCACCTACCTGAAATTTTGCAAGGTCTGGCACTGGCCACCAATAATGAGATCGGTCTGGTATTTACCCCGCATTTAATCCCCATGAATCGAGGTATTCATGCTACTCTTTACGCCAAGCTGAATGATCACAACCAGGATAACTCTGTTGAGGATTTCACTGAAATCTACACCAAACGCTACGCTGACGAACCCTTTATCAGAGTCATGCCTGCAGGAAGTCACCCGGATGTTCGTAGCGTCAGAGGGTCGAATAACTGTCGCATGGCCCTGCATCGTCCCCAGAAAGGCAGAATCATTACAATTCTCGCAGTTGAAGACAATCTGGTCAAAGGTGCGGCTGGCCAGGCAATTCAGAACATGAACGTGATGATGGGTTGTGATGAAACAACTGGATTGAGTAACCTTGCACTGGTTCCCTGATCAATGACCCGCATAATCGCATTCTTTGTCATTGCAATTGCTGCTTTTGTCGCTGGCGCATACTATGGACAGACAGAGAGTGATTTGGC
Organism: Candidatus Poriferihabitans sp.; assembly: GCA_965220975.1. Classification (GTDB taxonomy): domain Bacteria; phylum Pseudomonadota; class Gammaproteobacteria; order Arenicellales; family Poriferihabitantaceae; genus Poriferihabitans. The sequence continues at coordinate 149,834 of OZ244855.1, forward strand.
TCAGATTTCTGTACAACTTCAGGAACTAAAGATTCAAAATGAATCACTGACAACGGAAAATGCCGCTCTTCAATCTCAAGTAGATTTGATCAAGGAAGCATTGCAAACCAATATCGCCGCGATGGCTCGCATTCAAAGAAATCCGGGTGATGCTACATCGTCTGCAGGTGAGTTGCGATTGATTGCTGAAGAGCAGAGGAAATTACTCAATCAGTCACAAACAGAATAGAGGCCTGGCAGGGCAATTTCAAGAGCTCAGGACGGACAATCTGTCCGAATTGAGTCTGGTGTCCAGTCATCATCCGTGCCGCTGATCTGTTCAAAATCAAACAGTTTTCGATCGGCGAGGTGTGAAGGAACCAGATGGAAAATACTACGAAAAATATTCTCGACTCGGCCAGAGTGAATTTGCCACTCCTCAAGCATTTTCTTGATTTGCTGGCGTTGTAAATTTTCTTGCGAGCCGCACAGATTGCATGGGATGATCGGGAAATTCTTCCACTTTGCATACTTTTCAATATCCTTTTCTGCACAGTAGGCGAGTGGGCGAATTACAATATGGTTTCCATCATCACTTTTCAAGATAGGCGGCATCGCCTTTATCGAACCCTGATTGAACATGTTCAAAAACAGGGTTTCGATAATGTCTTCACGATGATGACCAAGCGCAATTTTTGTGATTCCATGCTCTGAAGCATATTTGTAGAGAATCCCGCGTCTCAAGCGTGAGCATAAGCTGCACATGGTTTTGCCTTCGGGTATCAAATCTGTAACGATGCTGTAGGTGTCCTGTTCGATAATTTCATATGGCAGACCCAGAGATTTCAGGTAATCAGGCAGAACATGCTTTGGATATCCGGGCTGCTTTTGATCAAGATTGACAGCGATGATCTCAAAATCAATCGGTGCCGTAGCTCTCAACTGCAACAGCATGTCAAGAAGTGTATGGGAATCTTTGCCGCCAGACATACACACCATAACGCGATCCTGATCCGCTATCATGTGAAAGTCAGCGATGGCCTGCCCGGTATTTTTGCGAAGTCGCTTCAGAAGTTTTTTCTGGTTGACTGAATTGGCACGTGCGGCATTTGGTATTGTCGTGTTATGCACAAGATTTAACAAGTGTTCACCAATTATGAGTTATAGTTCGCATACACAATGATTGATCCATCCAAAAAGCATCCTTACTTCGGTATCAGAATGCAAAGACTCATACTCGCTCATTGAAACTGATCGAAATAATCAAAGGCACCATCATTGCTCTGGCTACAGTGATCGGACTGTGTGCCATTTTGGTGATTGGAATCAACCTATGGATTCCAAAACAACCAATCGTCAATTATATCAATTCAGCTACGGGAGGTAAGACCTCCTTCGATAATGTGGTGATTGGTTGGGATTGGGGGCCGGATATACGCATTGATGGGCTGGTCATTCGAGATATTCAAGTTCGTGGCTCACCAGCCGAGATCGAGTTTGCACAGACTCGCCTGAAAATTTCCTTTGAAGCCCTTTGGAGAGGGCTAACGGGAGAAGATACGAACTCAAGTTTGGACATCAGTAGTGAATCAGATGAATTTTCCTCATCTGGATTCGGCGACTGGCTGGTTCAATATTTTCAGAGTCTCAAGATAATTGACGGAACTATAACCACTTGGAGTGCTTCAGCCGAGTCGGAGTTTACTGCAGATTTGTTCGAGATCAGAGCATTCGACAAGGAATCGACAGTGGTCCTCTATGAAGGCAGTATCGATGGAGTGCAGTTAATGTTCAAAGGCGCACTGGCCGGCATCGCCACATTACTGAAGGAGAATGCCAGCAATGTGGTCATCAAGGGAAATGTCATTGACCAAGCTAACTCGATTTATGCCCAAGGAATGATTGGCAACCTTCGAACGCTTTCCAATATTATGCTGACGACTCGTATAACAGTTGATGATCCATCGAGTCTTGCTGCCAAATTGCCAGTCCCTGAACTTGATCTGGACATGTTTTCCGGATTCAGTCTGCAATTCGATATATCGGTTCCCGATACTGTCGACTCATTGACCATAACGTCATTGGAACTTCGAAGTTCATCGGTATACGGAGTGGAGTTGAGTTTGCTCAGTCCCCCTGGTCAACCGGTTGTTCTGGATGAAATGGACTTTGAATTTGAGGCGGCTGGGACAATTTCCAATGTGACAATACCCGAGCAGGCAAAATTCATCAATAACCGGAATTTGACAATAAAAGGACGTATTACCGGAAGCCCGGATCACATGATATTCATACCCAACAAGGCCTTGTTGCAGGGTCAGGGTTTGAATGCCAGTCTTGAAGGCCAATTTGCATTGGTCGACGGAAACTGGAGCTCTCAGGGAACACTTGAAGCGGAAATCACCGAGGACGCAGATTTCATTAGTCCAGCGTTCCAGTTTCTTCTGCCCGCGACTCTCCAGTCCAATATGTCTGTTGATCCAGAAGGATTGATGTTTGATGACATGCACATAAAGACCAATCGGGAAGTTGCTAAACAGGCTGAAGTGATTGCAAGCGGGGAGTTGTCCGCCTCGCTTTCCGGGATGAATGGCAATTTCACCATAACCGGATTGTTTGACCGCGAAGGTTTGTTGCAACTACGAAAGACCAGACTGCCTGAAGAGATCCAGCTTGAGGCTCGAACAAACCTCCACATCAATAACTCAAAACTGTCTTTGGACAAGATTGACCTGGTCGGATACCTCCCCGGAATCCGTCTTCAGGGAGAGGCAAGCTACTCCCTTGATGAGGGTCCGGAAAACATGGTTATCCACATTCACGGAGAGGCTGATTCTGCCAAAAGCATTGGCAAGGTTTTCAGGAAGAACTGGCCTGATACCAGCACCGTATTTGCATCTACCGTGCTCAGAAAACCCACGGGTGAATCCTGGACACTCGATGACTTTCGAGTTGAAATTATTGAGGACAGTCTGGAAATTGTTGCCGATGGTTCATTGCAACTGTTTGGGGTAGGCGAGGTTGGCCTGTTCAAAATCAACGCAAAAGTCCAGCAGTCACAATTCATGGAAAGAATCAGTAGATCCGTTTTTTTGCAAAGCCTCGTTTCTCCGATTGTTCCGCTCAGGGGAACTGCAATGCTTCATGTGGAGAGGAATTCCAAAGGCTGGCTTTTGTTCGACTTGCTTGATATTGACATCGAGAACGTGGACTCAAGGGAGTTTGTTAGCGCAACGGGTCATGTTGATAACCTGCAATTTCCCACAAGAAAAGGTCTTCTCAGTATCCGAGTACGTGATAAACAAGGCAGTTATTCGAGTTTGCTGAAATCTGAACATGTCGAAGAACATCCGATTCTCTCAGAGTCGATGGAAGCTGATCTGAATCTGTTTTTTGACGGCAGACGCCTGTACATCGACGATTTGTCAATCAATCTTGTGACTGACGATGCAAGGATAGAAGGAACTGGATCATTTGAGAACTTGAATCCACTCATCACCCGTGATTTCAACATTGATTTCAAGGTTCAGGAACTGTCTCAACTGAACCGATTTTCGAAGTCCAGCCGGTTTCAAAACTTGCCGGCCGAAGGACAAATCAAGGCCACCAACAGTTCTGATGGAGGTTTTGACCTGCATTTGAAAGCGAAAATAGCAGAACAGGATCTCAATGGCAAAATTCAGATTGAATATTCTCCATCTGGCAAGCCCGATATCAAAGGATATCTTCAGACGAATCAACTCAACCTGGAGAAGCTCTTTACCAAGCGTGAAAATGATGGCCCGTTTTTCTCGGAAAGAGAGTTTGATCTGTCTTGGCTTGATCGATTCAATCTTGATCTCGAGTTGGACATTGGCCGTTATCGAGGTCCAGTGTTTGTTCTCGATGATTTGTCAGGTGATATCAAGATCCGGGATGGATCACTCCAGGCGATGGTGGTTGGGCATTCAGGTGACAAGCCACTTGACTTGCGGTTTCATCTATATCCAGCAGAGGCCGGTTGGAAGTCTGACTTGAATATGCAGGCAGCCAGTGTTGATGTTGATGCGCTTGATCACAACTTTCGAGGGACTGAGGATTTGGATAGCGTGTTTTCGATTGATCTTGACTTGACATCCGAAGGTCGAAGCATGTCTGAGATGGCATCAAGAGCCAATGGTGATTTCACCTTGGAAGTGAACGATGTCGGGGTCCGAGTAGGCGAGAGTTTTGTATTCGGAGATTTGATATTTGGCATGTTCAATTTCGTTCTCTCCTTGCAGTCACAGCAAGACTTTGATTTGCTGGAGTGTGGTGTGGCAAGCTTTCGGGTTGATGATGGCGTGGCTCGTTTGCAGAATTCTCTTGCGCTGAAACTGAAAGATTACACAATTCTCGGTTCTGGTGAAGTAGACCTGGCCAGTGAGCGGGTTGATATCGTATTCTCGTCCAAAGCTCGCAAGGGTTTGGGTATCAGTCTCAATACCGTCGCGAAACTTTTCAAAATCAGTGGTACTCTGCGTGAGCCTGAGCTAGTTGCTGATACCCAGGGTCTTGCGAAAACCGGGGCTTCGATATTTGCGGGCTTTCTGACAGGGGGGTTAAGTACTCTTGCTCAAGGTCTGTTTGACCGCACAATTGCAAATTCCGATGTCTGTGAAGTGGCGCGATCCAGTAATGCAACTTGAAATCGCATGCACCGATTAGGTTGAATTATGGCCGGTTATTCTCCTTTGTCAGAGGCGGCAGAGCGAAACAAGTTGCCTATACTGGAGGTTATTCGTGACTATTTTCCAGAACGGGGTACTGTGCTTGAAATTGGTTCGGGTACAGGACAGCATGCCGCTTTCTTTGCAAGTCAAATGCCAACTGTATCATGGAGAGCCAGTGATCTTGCTGGTAATCATGCATGGATTGAAAAGACCCTGGCCCAGGCAGGGTGCGGGAATGCTAGCGGACCTTTCGAGCTGGATGTCGGAGTCGAAGAGCATTGGAACCGCATTTGCAAACCGGTCGGTAAATTTGATGGGGTTTTCAGTGCCAATACAGCTCATATCATGTCTTGGCAACGAGTTGTCGATATGTTTCAGGGAGTCTCGCGTATTTTAGCACCGACACGAAAATTTGTGATTTATGGTCCATTCAATCGTAACGGGGAGTACACCAGCGCTAGCAATGCTTCTTTTGATCGATATCTGAAGTCACAGAACTCCGATCAGGGTATACGCGATGATCAAGAGGTGCTGCAAGTTGCCGGATCCTGCAATCTGGACTTCCGGGAATCGATCGATATGCCGGCAAACAACCGGATATTGATCTTTTCAATGTTGCCCTAGATTTTGATACCTGAGCTGGAATCATTTTCCATTTCTCGATTCAGCATGTTCCGATTTCCATTGAACAACCAATACGCAACTTTAGGTGATGGTTTTTTCTCAAAAACCTGGCCTACACCCGTATCACAGCCTGAACTGATTTGTTTTAACCATGCTTTAGCAGAACAGATGAATCTGGATCTAGGAGGTATTGGTCCGGATCAGCTAGGACAGTGGTTCTCTGGAAATCGTATGCCGGAGGGCGCAGAACCGTTGTCGATGGTTTATGCGGGACATCAATTTGGATTCTACAGCCCTCAACTTGGTGACGGACGCGCCGTATTGCTTGGCGATGTTGTTGGCCAAGATGGGCAAAATTGCGAAATCCAGCTCAAAGGTTCAGGTCGGACTGTTTACTCAAGAAATGGAGATGGTCGGTCTGCCCTTGGTCCAGTGCTTCGTGAATATCTGGTGAGTGAAGCCATGCATTGTTTGGGAGTGCCGACTACCCGGGCATTAGCTGCTGTGGCGACCGGTGACCCAGTTTATCGTGAAGTGGTTTTGCCAGGCGGCATATTAACCCGGGTCGCTAGTAGTTTTGTACGGGTTGGAACATTTGAATTTCATGCCCGTCGGTCTGATCAAGAGGGTGTCAGGAAACTGGCAGATTACGTAATTAACCGGAGTTTTCCCGAATTGTCAGAATCCGAGAATCCCTACCTGTCATTGCTTGAAACGGTGATTGAACGGCAAGCATTGCTGATTGCAAAATGGATGCATCTCGGATTTATACATGGGGTGATGAACACCGACAACATGTCGATTGTAGGAGAGACCATTGATTATGGGCCCTGTGCCTTTATGGATGGTTTTTCAATGAACAAGGTATTCAGTTCAATCGATCAGCAGAGCCGTTATGCATATGGTAATCAGCCTAGTATTGCACTTTGGAATCTGGTTCGCTTTGCAGAATGCCTGGTTCAAATTGTGAATCCAGACATTGATGTTGCCGTTGAAGCAATCAGACCGGTATTGGAGAAATTCAACACCCTCTATGAGAAAGTCTGGGTTGCGGGTATGCGTGCAAAATGTGGTTTGATCGAGAAGGATCAGGTATCCAAGGTGTCGGAAAACTCACTCATCGAGAAACTTTTATCCCTGATGCAAGAGTGTTGTTCCGATTTCACTATCACGTTTCACGAATTGTCCAGGCTAAGCGATCAGGCAGACGAACATGATAAATCTTTCCTCAATCAGTTTTCTTCAAACCGGTCAGTTGCTCGAAACTGGCTCGAGAAATGGCGAGAGGCTCTGGCTATACAGGGAATGGAGCAGAAGCAACGCCAATCCCAAATGCAGGATGTCAATCCGATTTACATTCCACGTAATCACCGGATAGAAGAAGCGATTCGCAGTGCTGAAGATGAAGGGGATTTCGCAAAGTTTCATGCATTACACGAAGTCTTGAAAACGCCATTTGCTGAACAACCAGGTAAACAACAATATCAAAACCCTCCGAATCCAGATCAGGAAGTGAAACAGACCTTTTGTGGAACTTGAAGCGTCTTTTTCATGCTCGGCGATCAAAGGAGGAAGGCTGTGTTGACTTTCAGCCATAACTCATGCAAAAAAAGTCCTGTTTTCGCTCACTTTCCAATTTTTCTGGCAAGAGTTACGGACGGATCCGGCGTTGGGGGTAGAGTGGCTTGATGTAGAAAATGGTCATCAGCGAGTACCTTGCTGAAGGTCCCGGTGCTTCCATGCCGATGCTTCGGGAGGTCAAAAAAGCATGTAAGTTTCGACGCCGACCCGGAATTGCTGTTTGATCTTCAGTCTGATCCTAATGAATCCACCAATCTGGGGGAAATGTCTTCAAGAAAAGATTTGAAGCAACATTAGCAAAGGGAAAACGAGCCGGTTGGGATTACACGTCACATCAGAATGTAAGCCAAGAGTACACGAGAGCTCATATGGATTTAACTCAGCATGATATTCAGTCTTGTTTTCAAGGCCAAAGCCCTTCCAGCCACATTCAAGACAGAAGCATGCCAGCCAGGAAATCTGTTCATTCATAACCGATAGGCGGTGCGAGTCATGATTCGCCCTCCAAGTTTCATCAGTAACTTGATTGGAGCAGGAAGGGTTGCCGCCCCAGCCTGTATAGCTTGAGAAGCATGCTGGGCTTCATCAGTTTTCATTTGCGCAATTACTTCACGACTTCTGAGATCTGTTTCCGGAAGGCGGATGAGATGGTTCTCAAGATGTTCCACGACCTGTCTTTCAGTTTCTGCCACAAATCCCAAATTCCATTTATCGCCAATTAACCCGGCTACTGCTCCAATTGCGAAAGAACCTGTATACCACAGTGGATTTAGCAAACTCTTTCGCCCTCCCAACTCATTGATTCGTCGCTCACACCATGCGAGATGATCCAATTCCTCGTTTGCAGAATGCTGCATGCGGGCTCGGTTCAAAGAATCACGAGCGGTCAAAGCCTGACTTTGATAGAGAGCCTGTGCACAAACTTCTCCGGTATGGTTCACTCGCATGTAAGCTGCTGAACGATCGCGGTCTTCATGGCTGAATTCCCTTGTGTTTTCACTGCTTGCCGGATATGGCCGGCTTTCGGCCGGCTTTCCATAAATGGCCAATAGTGCCCTTGAAGCCTCTGTGAGAATCCGGTCTAGTGGAGAAAGCTTGCGTAAAGATGAGTCAATCATTTGTGCATTAATTTGTCATACAATAGACAGTTGAATTTAACGATAGTCATTATCATGGAAACGGAAAAATTAGCAAAACTTTTTTCGCAGGTTTTACCCGACCGGTGTTTGGTGTCAAATGAGGCAGCACTCCGGACCTTTGAATGCGATGGTCTTAGTGCATTCCGTGAATTGCCTGGTCTGGTCGTGTTGCCCGATAACACCGAACATGTAATGACAGCTCTGAAGGTTTGTCGCGAAAATGCAATCCCGGTTGTCGGACGTGGTGCAGGGACCGGTCTTTCGGGCGGTGCTTTGCCGCATCCAGAAGGAATTGTGCTGAGTTTGTCGAGGATGAACAAGTTGTTAGAGGTGGATACGGAAAACCGGATTGCCCGGGTTCAACCGGGAATGACAAATCTGAAAATATCGAAAGAAGTCGAGCATCTCGGTCTGTATTACGCTCCAGATCCCTCATCACAAATTGCCTGCTCAATTGGGGGTAATATTGCCGAGAACTCTGGCGGAGTTCATTGCTTAAAGTATGGATTGACGGTTCATAATGTTATCGCCGTGAAAGTCGCAACTATAGAGGGCAACCTGATCGACATGGGGCACCAATCACTGGATTCTCCGGGCTTCAACCTGCTTTCTCTGATGGTTGGATCAGAAGGCATGATGGGAATTGTGGTGGAAGCGACCGTCAAGCTGCTTCCGATACCCGAATGTGCACGTGTAGTGATGGGCATTTTCGATTCCGTGCAGAAAGCGGGCGACAGTGTGGCATCAATCATTGCAAGTGGTATCATTCCGGCAGGAATCGAAATGATGGACAATCCGGCAATTCGCGCTGCAGAGGCTTTCGTGAACGCTGGATATCCCGTTGATGCCAAGGCGATTTTGCTGTGTGAATTGGATGGTACTGAAGAAGAGGTAGATCACCAGATTCAAAAAGTGAAAGAATTGTTTCGGGGTAGTGGGGCAAAAGAGGTTCGAGTTGCGAAAGATGAGCATGAACGGCAACTGTTTTGGTCAGGACGAAAGGCTTCTTTTCCGGCTGTTGGCCGATTGTCACCCGATTATTATTGCATTGATGGCACCATCCCCAGAAAGGCAATCGGTGAGGTGTTGACTGCGATTGAAGCGTTATCCGAAGAATACGGGCTAAAGGTTGCCAATGTTTTTCATGCTGGTGACGGAAACCTTCATCCGCTTATTCTGTATGATGCGAGAAATCCGGGGGAAATGGAGAAAACGATCGAACTAGGATCGAAAATCCTGCATCTTTGTATTGAAGTGGGCGGGACAATTACTGGAGAACACGGAGTTGGTGTCGAAAAAATCGGCGACATGTGTACCCAATTTACAGATGACGAACGAGAACTCTTTCATGCAGTAAGACGATGTCTGGATCCAGACTCGTTGCTGAATCCCGGCAAAGCCATACCCACACTTGCACGTTGTGCTGAACACAATGCCATGCATGTACACCATGGTGAAGTCCCTTTCCCTCATCTAGAGCGGTTCTGATGCTAGAAACGGATTACTCGGCTCTCCAGGAGGAAATTCGCGTTGCTCGGCAATCTCAACAACCTTTGGCTATCGAAGGTGGAGGGACTCGCAAGTTCTACGGGCGTGAAATTGTCGGTAAACCGTGGTCGTTGACTGATTATCAAGGTATTGTTGAATATAACCCGACAGAGCTTGTAGTCACTGTAAAGGCGGGAACGACTATTGGCGCCCTCACTGAAATCTTGCATGAAAATCAGCAAATGCTGGGGTTTGAGCCACCGAATTGTCTGCCAGACTCTACCGTCGGTGGAGCGCTTGCGTTGGGTCTTTCGGGCTCAGCAAGGCCTTACCGAGGCAATGTTCAGGATTTTGTTCTGGGCGTTCGTTTGTTAACAGGCGATGGAAAAAACATGCGCTTTGGAGGCCAGGTAATCAAAAATGTCGCTGGTTTTGATGTTTCCCGGCTAGTGGTTGGCTCATTGGGATGTCTAGGTGTTGTTCTGGAGGTTTCTTTCAAGGTGATTCCCAAGCCGGAATGTGAGTGGACCCTAAGCATGGAAATTCCAGATGCGGATCAAGCAATATCCAAATTCAATGCTCTTGCGGGTAAACCGTACCCGATTACCGCTACAGCTTGGTGCAACAAGGTAGCTCATGTCAGGCTGTCAGGCAGTCAGGCTGGAGTCAAGTCTGCTGCCCGGATCATTGGTGGAACCATCAATGATAATGACCCTGTCTGGGAGCGGGTGAATTTACACACACACCCATTTTTCAAGCAAGGGCAGAGACTCGTGAAGGTTTTTCAGAAACCCTCCATTCCGGTGCTCGCTTCAAACAAGCCGGTGTTTGTCGACTGGGGCGGGGCATTGCGTTGGTATCGAGAAGAGGTTGAAGAAGCGGAATTGCAACGCGGCTTGACAGAGCAGGGCGGCTGGCTTGAACGGTTTTGTGGTGCAGATCGTTCTCAAGAGGTGTTCTCGCCTTTACATCCAGCCACCATGCGGATTAAGCAGCGTCTGAAAGACGTATTCGATCCGGATAGAATACTGAATCCCGGTCGGATGTACAGCGGACTCTGACATGAAGACATCTCTATCAGTAGAGTTTCAGGGCACTCAAACTGGCAAGGAAGCCGAGGCCTTGATCGGCAAATGTGTGCATTGCGGGTTTTGTAATGCCACCTGTCCGACTTATCAACTTCTTGGAGACGAGATGGATGGACCCCGTGGCCGAATCTATCTGATGAAGCAAATGTTCGAGGGAGAGAAGCAATCTCTTGACAAAATCCAGTTTCATCTTGATCGCTGTCTAACCTGCCGCAACTGTGAGACAACCTGTCCATCGGGCGTTCAATACTCGAAAATACTGGAGCTTGGCAGGGTTACATTAAGCAGCAAGGCCAAGCGGGGCGGATTGGAGAATCTGGCCCGCTCAATCATTGCTGCAATGCTCCGACATCCCAAGTTGTTCAAACTGATGTCCACGATGGCCATATGGGTGAAACCGCTTGCACCGAAAATGATCAGAAGAAAAATTCCTGTTGCGCGGAAACCGACTCTGGACTGGCCTGATCAGAAAACTTCAAGAACCATGGTTGCCTTGTCGGGGTGTGCACAAGGTGCCTTGGCACCCGATACCAACAGGGCTGCTGCACAGCTTTTGTCTCGATACGGCATTTCCGTGATTGAAGTCCCTGGCGCAGGTTGTTGCGGGGCGGTTGATCTGCATACAACAAGCGAACACAAAGGTATTGAAGTTGCCAAAAAACTGATTGATGTCTGGATACCTCATGTTGATGAAATCGAGGCATTTGTAATGACGGCAAGTGGTTGTGGAGTGACGATTCGCGAATATCCGCACTTGTTTCGTCACGACAGCGAGTATCTGGAGAAGGCAAACCGTATCTCAGAGAAGACCTTTGATCTCGCCGAGATTGTTGAACGGGAGATAGCAGATGAGCCAAATCATCCAAGGCGGAGCAAAAAGGTTGCCTTTCATGCACCATGTACCTTGCAGCATGGACAGAAATTGCCGGGCCGTATCGAAAAAATTCTTGAGTGGTCTGGATACGATGTTATGTCCATCAAGGATGGGAATCTTTGTTGCGGCTCGGCAGGAACCTATTCACTGTTGCAGCCTACCTTATCCAGCCAACTGAGACAAAATAAACTGAACACATTATATGAGCGTGATCCAGATTTTGTTTGTACCGCGAATATTGGTTGCCAAATGCATTTGTCTGATCCTGGAAAGCCCGTTCATCACTGGATTGAGCTACTGCTTTGATCTGGTTCTTCGTAGGCGCCAAGTTGATTCAGGCCGCCTCCAATCCTTGAAACAAGCACTCGATTCGAGGTGTCAAGTTTCATGTTGCGATTTGAATTCATCAATCGGGTGAAGCGTCATGTTCTTTGGAAGTTCGGTTCATGAGTCTTGCGAGTTCTTTTCCTGTTTTTTCGGTAATGAGAACACCACGAACGGTTCATGGGCGGTTGACAAGATCGCGGTCCGTATTCGTCATGCAGAAAATCCATACCATTAATTCGACATTTTTCATGGGAGCAGTTGGCCCAAAAATATATCCAACCCTGACGAGCATGAATTTCTGATATTGAACATCGAGATATACTTTGGAATCCCGAGATACTGCACAACTCCTTCAATCATCCAGTCAAGATGGGCATGATGAAAAAAAGCTTCTTTATCAAGCTAATGATTCTCCGCCACTTCCCCTGACCATTGGGTTGGGAGCACAACTTGCGATATTAAGTATCGGCGGCATTGTTCTTACCCCTGCTATCGTGATTCGTGCTGCCAATGGTTCTGAAGCTTTTTTGAACTGGGCCGTGTTTACTGCCCTCATAGTCAGTGGTATAACCTCATCGATTCAAGCAACTCGACTGGGCAGGATAGGCGCTGGTTATGTGTTGGTCATGGGGACTTCCGGGGCATTCATAGCAGTGAGCATATCTGCACTGGCAAATGGTGGCCCTGCCTTGTTGGCTACCTTGATCATCATATCCTCGATCTTTCAGTTTTTTCTTGCTGGACGATTGCATCTTTTTCGAAGAATTCTTACGCCAACCGTATCTGGGACGGTAATTATGCTCATTGCGGTGACAGTCATGCCGATCATTTTCAGTATGCTGGAGCAAGTTCCCCAAGGTACTCCTTTCCATGCTGCGCCGATCAGTGCTCTTGTCACCACCCTGATCATTCTAGTCTTTGCGCTCAAAGCCCGAGGAATCATGCGATTATGGGCCGTAATCGTTGGCACAATTGCCGGTTCCATCGTTGCGGGCATGTTTGGCTTGTATGGCATGGAAAAAGTTATCGAGGCCAGCTGGTTTGGCGTTCCCGATTGGGCCTGGCCTGGCTTTGATCTGCGCTTTGCGTCCGAGTTTTGGGCCTTGCTGCCGGCTTTTGTGTTCGTTACCCTGGTCGGGGCTATTGAAACAGTTGGAGATTCGGTGGCAATCCAACGGGTATCCTGGAAGAAATCACGAGCGATTGATTACAAGGCTGTTCAGGGTGCGGTCGCTGCCGATGGACTCGGAAATCTATTATCTGGGCTTATGGGTACGCTTCCTAACACAACCTATTCGACGGCTGTATCTGTTACCGAGTTGACGGGTGTTGCCGCACGCAAGATCGGATTTTGTGTTGGCATCATGTTCATAGTGGTTGCTTTTTCCCCGAAGTTTCTGGCCCTTGTTCTGGCTATACCCAATCCGGTGGTGGCGGCATATATAATGATCTTGCTGGCGATGCTGTTTGTGGTCGGAATGAAGATCATCATTCAGGATGGCGTGGACTATCGCAAGGGGCTGATAGCCGGTTTTTCATTCTGGATCGGGGTTGGATGTCAAAACAATGCAATTTTCCCCGAGTTCGTTGGTGAGTTTGCAGGCGGGATGTTGCAAAATGGCATGACTGCTGGCGGGCTAACTGCGATCCTAATCTCGTTGTTTGTTGAGCTGACTGAACCAAAACGAAAAAGAATCGAGTTGAATCTGGAGGTCACTGAACTGCCAAAAATACATCAGTTTCTGGATGACTTCGCCTTGCATTGCGGTTGGGATTCCCAGATGTTGCATCGATTGCAAGTAGCGAGCGAAGAAACACTCCTGATTCTGATTGATGGTAACGACAATTATTCTGGTGAGAGAAAGGTTCGCCTGGAGGCGAGGAAGAAAGACGGAAATGCTCTGCTGGAATTTATTGCATGCCCAGTTGAAAGCAACTTGCAAGATCGGATTGTCCTCATTGATGGGCCGATTCGTGAAGTGGCAAATGAACAGGAGTTGTCGGTGAGATTACTTCGTCATCTCGCTTCTTCCGTGTTCCATCAACAGTACCACGATACCGATATAATTACGCTGAGAGTCGATACTTGCCTACCATGAGCATGTTTGCATTTGGGATTGAAAGCCAACGATATCGCGAGTTTCCAGTTCCTTGACGGATCAGGCAGTAACGGGTTCTTGCTGGTTCTCCCGTTCAACTTGGTGTGCAAGTCCAATCACTTGTGCAGCAATCGAAACCGCAACTTCCATCGGTTTTTTTCCGACCACATGTGGCAATCCTACTGGACATACTAACGATTTTAGTTCGTCATCCGTAAAGCCTTTCTTGCGTAAACGATTTCGGAATTTTCCAGCCTTCGATTTGGAACCGATCAGTCCGCAAAACCGGGCATCCCCCCGCGAGATTACCGCTTCTACCAATTGCATGTCCAGTTCATGACTGTGGGTAATGACAAGAAAAATTGTATCGCTATTGAGACGATCGACTGTGGTTTCCGGTTGGCTGAACAATTGAATATTCAAATTGTCTGAATGATCTTCGGCAATGATCTCGGAAACCAAAGACTCCCGATTGTCGAACCATGAGACACGGTACGGTAATTCAGACAGTATTTTTGCAAGACAGGTACCGACATGGCCGGCTCCAAACAGGGCAATCCGAATTTTGCAAGATGGCATGCACTCGAATAAAAGCTCCACTTTTCCACCGCAACATTGCGTCAAATCCTTGCCCAGCGAAAATGATTCCCGAAATACTCTTTGCTCTCCATGATCAAGCAACCCCCGGGCTTTTGTGATGGCCTGATACTCAAGATTACCACCACCAATCGTATCAAAGGCTTCATTCTGCGTGACGACCATCTTCGCCCCAGATTCTCTTGGGGCAGAACCGAGAACATCCAGGACAGTGACAAGTACAAATCCTTCATTATTCTTATTGAGTGTAGTTATCGATTGTATCCAATCCATGATTCAAGCCCTGACTTGATTGACTGTTTTCAAAATCTCCTCAGGTGTTGCTGGAGCATTTAACCTTGGAAAGACCCGATAATCACGGATGGATCCGATGGCATCACGGATTGCGCACCAGGCGGAAATTGCCAGCATCAAGGGCGGTTCGCCAACTGCCTTTGATCGAAAAATGGTTTCTTCCTCATTGGGATGACTCTTCAGGAGTCTGACATGAAATTCAGGAGGTACATCACCTACTGCCGGAATTTTGTAGGTGGCTGGGCCATCACTTAACAACCTTCCAGTCTTGTCCCACTTTAGTTCTTCTGTGGTCAACCATCCTAACCCCTGAATGAATCCTCCTTCAATTTGGCCGATATCGATAGCTGGATTAATTGAATCGCCAACGTCATGGATGATATCGGTTCTCAGAAGACGATATTCCCCGGTAAGGGTATCGATTGCAACTTCTGATGCAGCTGCCCCGTTAGCAAAATAGTAAAACGGTCTGCCGGACGCAGTGGCTCGGTCATAGTGGATTTTTGGCGTTCGATAAAACCCGGTTGCTGATAAGGAAATTCGGTCGAGCCATGCCGACTTTGCAACCTCCGCCAGAGTGAGTAGTGAATCTCCGACTCGAACGCCATGCGGTGTGAACAGTACCCGTTGTTCGTTCACTTCATGCTGTTCCGCCAAAAACCGGATCAGACGTGCACGGATTGTCAAAGCTGCATCTCTGGCAGCCATGCCATTCATGTCTGTCCCAGCTGAAGCGGCTGTCGGAGGAGTATTGGGAACTTTGTCAGTCTGGGTAGCGGAAATGATGACTTTGCTTGGGTCAACGGCGAAGATTTCCGAGACAATCTGGGCAACCTTGATCATCAGCCCTTGTCCCATTTCAGTGCCGCCATGATTGAGATGAATGCTCCCATCCGTATAGAGATGAACAAGAGCACCAGTTTGATTCAAAAATGTGGTGGTAAATGAAATTCCGAATTTCACGGGTGTCAAGGATAACCCTTTCTTGATTAAGGAATTGCTTTGATTGAATTCTCGAATTGCTTGTCGGCGTGACTGATAATCACATTCATTCTCCAGTTCGCGAATGATAGTTGGAATGTTGAAATGCTCAATTTTCTGGTAATAGGGTGTGAGCGATCTCTTGTTGGTGTCATAGAGATTGAGTTTTCTGATTTCCAGGGGGTCTTTTTGGCAGTGATAGGCAATCTCGTCAATTACGGTTTCCATGGCGATCATGCCCTGAGGTCCTCCGAATCCACGAAAAGCGGTGTTGGACACGGTGTGTGTTTTGCAGCGAATCCCGTCAATGTGTACGTTGGGAAGATAATAGGCGTTGTCGCAATGAAACATCGCCCGGTCGACAATGGCATCGGAGAGATCCGGTGAAAAACCGCACTGGCCAGCCAACTGATAACGAATTGCCTGAATTCGGCCACTGGCATCAAAACCGACATCGTAGTCATTCCGAAAATTGTGTCGTTTGCCGGTCATGGTCATGTCGTCTCGGCGACTCAATCTGCACAGTACTGCTCGTCGGGTGCGGGTTGAGAATATTGCTGCAATACAGGCCCAGGCTGCAGCCTGAGTTTCCTTGCCACCGAATCCACCGCCCATACGGCGGGTGATGACATTGACCTGATTCATTGGCAGGTTGAGTACCTCGGCTATCACTTTCTGAATTTCGCTCGGATTTTGGGTTGAACAATAGACACTGAGCGAGCCGTTTTCTCCGGGGATTGTTAAACTGACCTGTCCTTCCAGGTAAAAGTGTTCTTGCCCGCCAACTCGCATAAATCCCTGAATACGATTATCGGATGCGGCAAGTTCGGTACCGGTATCACCTCTGGACATGGTGTGTGTGGGCCGGACATGTACCTTTTTTTCAATGGCCGTATCGAGATCAAGAATTGCGGGTGATTCCTTAATGTTTACCTGGGCGAGCAAGGTTGCCTTGCGGGCCAATCTCATGCTGGTGGCAGCAACAGCAAACAATGGCTGTCCGAGATATTCGACAGTATCGGTCGCAAACAAGGGATCTCCCTTAAACACGGGGCCAATATCCAGTTCTCCGGGGATATCTTCTGCCGTGATGACATCAATCACCCCTTCAGCCTTACGCACTTCTGCAAGGTCAATTTCAAGTACAGTCCCATGGGCGATTGGACTCACGCCAACGCAGGCATACGATTGTTCGGTCTGTGGAAGATAATCATCAACATAGGGTGCTTCCCCACACACATGGCTAATCGCACTGTCGTGGGCGATGGAGCGACTGACAGTAAGCCTGTCTTGAGGATATGGTGGCAAATTCATAGATGATCGACTCGCGTAGCGGGCGAGTTGTCCGTTAGTTCATGGCAAATTCTATCGAGGAGATTTTTTGCGATCTCCATGCGATATGACGCAGATGCGCGTACATCGGAAATGGGTTGAAAGTCTTGATCCAGAGCAGTCTTGGCTTGCTCGATTACACTGGATTCGAAAGGCTGACCAAGCAATGCTTTCTCACAATGAGCCGCTCTTTTAGGTATTGCTGCCATTCCTCCGTAAGCCATGCGAACATGGGTAGCAATGCCTTCTACGACACTGATCAAGGCGACGAGGCAGATTGCGGAGATATCGTCGTCTATCCGCTTGCTGACCTTGCAGATCTTCAGTTGCATGCTTTCATCCGGAACCGGTACAGTGATGCAACGGATAAACTCGTTATCTTCCAGTACAGTTTTCTTGTATCCAAGAAAATAGTCTTCAATCTGGAATTTTCGTTGACCTTGGACGCTTTCAAGAACGCAGATCGCATTCATCGCGATGAGGACTGGCGTGATGTCGGCGATCGGAGAGGCGTTTGCAATGTTTCCGCCAACCGTGCCGATATTTCGAATTTGCCGGGAGCCAAATCGTTTGAGCAATGCTCTCAGCTCCGGAAAAACATCGCCGAGTTCAATATCCAACTGATCCAGGGTTACAGTTGCTCCAATTTCAATTTCGGTTTCGGTTCTGTGAATGGTTCCCATCTCCTGAACCTCTCGGAGATAAATGATTTTATGCAGGTCCTTATGTTGTTGTGTAACTTCCAAAGCCAAGTCGGTTCCACCGGCCAATAACCGTGCTTCCGGATAGTCATTCTTCAATGTGGCCAGTTCCCGCACGCTCTTCGGAGCATAGAAGCTTTTGTGTTCTGTCTGGTTATTGATATTGTTCAAGATGTTGTACACGGTCTTTGCAGAGCGATCGAATTGATCGGGTTCGGGATTGTTTAATGACTGTGTAGCGGCTCGAACAATGGGAAAGTAGCCGGTGCATCGGCACAGATTACCACTCAGGTATTCGTTGATATTTTTCTTGTGGTTCGTGATCTGGCCTGTTTGGTGAGCTTTATATAGACAAAAAAGAGACATCACGAACCCGGGCGTACAAAAGCCACATTGGGATCCATGTTGATCGACCATCGCCTGTTGGACGGGATGCAGGCGATCACGGTCTTTCAGGTGTTCGACCGTAATTAATTGCTTGCCATGAAGCGAACCAAGAAACGTGATGCAGCTGTTGAAACTTCGGTATTCAAGACCATGCTCTCCCGGTTCAACCATGACTGCAGTGCACGCACCGCAATCACCGGATGCACAGCCTTCTTTGGTTCCACGCAAATACTGGTGTTCACGAAGGTAGTCCAGCACGGTGAGGTCAGGTTGCTCCATATCGAAAGATACGAGCTGGTTGTTGATCAGGAATTGGATCATGGTTGAATCATGAGCATTGAGGCATGACCGGCAAATCAAAAATGATCGGTTAAATTCGCGACCGCCCGATTATTCATGTGATCGATGTATGCGTTGCTATGCATGTCTGTCTAGAATTGTTTCGAGTGCATCAAATAAACATTGAATATCAGCATCAGTATTATATACATGAGGAGTAATTCTCATTGATGATCCTCGAACACTGACAAATACATTGCGTTCTGCCAAATCAGATGCGATACTGGCCGGGAGCATTTGCGGAGGGAACCGAAGGCCGAGGAAATGCAAGGCTCGCAAGTGATCCGATACATGATCGAGTCCAAGCTGTTTGGCTCGTTTTGCAATTGTTGCATTTTTTCTGGCAATTGTCGTGTAGATATTGTCAACTCCCCATTCAAGTAGTTGTTTCAGAGCTCTGTTTAGCATTGGTACGAGAATGAAATTCGAATTCTCGCCGACATCGAAACGACGTGCTCCGGCACGATAAGTATCTTTGTAGTCGACAAGCCCCGCAAAATTATCTGAGCTGGATCGGCTGATCCAGTTATGTTCAAGCGGAATTCCTTCACGGTTCCTGGGGGCCACCCAGAGCAATCCCAGGGAATAGGGTCCAAGCAGGAATTTGTAGCCAGTACAAACAATATAGTCAGGTTGTACTGTCTCGGTGCAAAACGATAGTGCTCCAAGAGACTGGGTCAAATCCAGTACCAGGTAGGCATCAATTTCACGACAGTGTTTTCCAACCAGTTCAAGATTGATCAAGCCACCATCGGTCCAATGGCAATTGGGCAATGCAACCACTTTCGTTTGTTCATTCAGATTTGCAAGTATTGCACGGGTCCAGTCGTCATCGGCTGGACGTTCGACAAAAATCAGCTTGGCTCCGCTGGCCTTCGCCTTTTCCATCCAGACATATACATTGGATGGAAACTGATCTGCGAGTACGAGAATATTTTCGTTTGGCTCCAACTTGATGTTTCGAGAAGCGATAGACAAGCCATAGCTGGCTGATGGAATCATGGCAACTCCTTCCGAATCGGCTCCAATCAGTTTCGAAAATAATACTCTTGCAGATTCGGTTTCCGGGAAAAAGTCATGCGGGGTGATGGTCCAAGGTCGTTTCTTTGCATGCATGCCCTGTTCACCAGCTTGGATAACCGAGTGCATGAGCGGTCCCATGAAAGCGCAATTGAGATAAGCCACTTCATCGGGAATATCAAACAAATGTCGCTGGCAAGGGATTGGGGTTGTGTTCGAGTTCCGGTTCATGCAATTGCTTTTCGAAGAAAGTCCATGGAATATTCCATCGGTGCTGTCGAAGCTGAATGTGGTTTGCCTGTAGACAGGTAATGCATTTTATGGGAATTTCACGAATCTGGAAAACTATTTTCCTGACAGCAAGAAAATCTGTACGATCCAGCAATTGTCATTACCCAGTCTATCTGAGGTGGAAAACAGGTTTTATGTCAAATCCATTGAGAATGAATTTTCCACTATTCTTCAAACCTGGCTGATGGGATTTTCAAGAAGCAAGCTCCCGTCGTTCCTGTTCCATGGTCAATATTGCGTTTATAACGGTTCCTTGTATTTATGTCGAGAACCTCATCATTGCGATGATATCCCAACATGAAGAAGGGTCAGCGAAGGGAGCCAAGTACAGGTTCAGGAGAAAAGATTGGTCGCTCCAAGACCGCCGGGCTGAAAACGGTCAATGCAATATCAAGACAGCGATTCTAATTTGAGAAATTTTTTCCTGGATTTATGTCAATTTCTGCAATTTTGAGAGTTTTTGAGGTGGTCAAGAGCAATGGATTGCTCAAAAATGACCGCTTTTTCGGATGTCAATCTCAAAATTAGAACTGCTACAAATAGTTGTGAACAGTTGCAATTTTTCCATTTCTGATTGTGCAACTATCGTTTATGATTAAAGGCTCTTGATCATAATGAAAATGGCTAATTTTCCAACTGTAGAAATGGTTGGCCACGTAAATTACTCTCTGCATAGCGCACCAAAATTACATGCTAGAAACAGACAACTCCCAGTATGAGGCGCTACTAGAGTTGCAAGACATGACCCGATCATATCCCGGCTTGTTGGCCAATGACCGAGTAAATTTAATGCTCAATGAGGGAGAAATCCATGCTTTGCTTGGTGAGAATGGGGCTGGAAAATCAACCCTTGTAAAGATGATTTATGGTGTCCTGAAGCCGGATTCAGGGCAAATTTTATGGCAAGGAAAACAGGTCTCGATTACCAGTCCGGCAGTGGCGCGAGAGTTGGGTATAGCCATGGTTTTCCAGCATTTCTCGTTGTTTGATTCTCTGACCGTTTTTGAAAATATTGTTTTAGGGCTTGAGGATCATCAGGTCGGGGATAACCTGGAAGAGAGAATCGTGGAAATCTCTCAAAAATATGGTCTCCCACTTGAACCCAATCGTCATGTATACAGCTTGTCGGTTGGGGAAAGGCAAAGAATCGAAATCATTCGTTGTCTCTTGCAAAATCCGAAATTACTGATCATGGACGAGCCGACCTCTGTTTTGACTCCCCAAGAGGTTGAGGCCTTGTTTGAAACTTTGCGACGTCTTTGTCAAGAAGGAATGTCGATTCTATACATTAGCCATAAACTTGACGAGATCAAAGCGCTTTGCAAACAGGCTACAATTTTACGGCATGGAAAAGTGGTTGCATCCGTTCAAGTGCAAGATGAAACTGCGAACAGTCTGGCGGCCAAGATGATCGGAGAGGAATTCAGTGCAGTCAGCATGACAGCTACGCACCCAACAGGCGAGCTTCGATTTGTTGTCGATCAACTGGATTACCCTGCAGCCGATCAACTCAGCGTGAGTCTGAAGAAGATTTGTCTGGATGTTCGGGGAGGAGAGATTCTGGGTATAGCTGGGGTGGCAGGGAATGGACAGGATGAACTTCTAGGAGTTTTGAATGGAGAGATTCGAACAATTCCAAATTCAGCAATTCAGATCAATGGCAAAGGATGTGCCAATCTGGGACCGGATCAACGTCGTAGCCTGGGACTGGCTTCTATTCCGTCTGAACGACTTGGACATGGTGCAGTTCCCGGTTTGACTCTGAGTGAAAATACATTATTGACAGCACATGAACGAATTGGTCTGGTACGGATGGGTTTGATAAATTATCAAAAATCCGAAGAATTTGGCCTTCAAGTCATTCGTGATTTTGATGTTCGATGTCATGGCATACAGGCTGAAGCGGGAAGTCTCTCGGGAGGTAATCTGCAGAAATTTATTGTCGGGCGGGAAATCAACCAGCAACCCTCGGTATTGATTGTCTCGCAACCGACTTGGGGGGTTGATGCAGGGGCAGCACAAGCAATCCGCATGGCGCTTAGAAAACTGGCTGATTCCGGCACTGCAATCCTTGTAATTTCCCAGGATCTTGATGAACTGATTCAGATTAGTGATCGGTTAGCTGCAATATGTTCCGGGGTATTGTCAAAGGCCCAAACTACAGCAGATGTTACTATGGAAAAGATCGGACTGATGATGTCCGGCGTAGAGTCAGCAGAAGTTGAGACCATACAATGATTCCCTATCTTGAGAGGAGGGCAGAGCATTCGCAGACGATGGTCTATCTATCGCCGATCATTGCTCTCGGACTCACCATCCTGGGAGGTGTTGTCCTGTTTTCAATGCTCGGCAAGAATCCTGTGCAAGCGATGCATGCCTTCTTTGTGGCACCACTGACTAGCCTGTATGGGTGGGCTGAATTGGGGGTCAAGGCTTCACCACTGGTACTGATTGGAGTTGCTTTGTCGATCGGGTTTCGGGCCGGAGTCTGGAACATTGGCGCTGAAGGACAGCTGACTTTAGGTGCAATTTGTGGAGGCTGTGTCGGTCTCTGGTTTTATCCGGTTGATTCGGTATTCGTATTGCCGTTAATGATGATCGGGGGAATCCTTGGCGGGATGTTGTGGGCTTCGATACCGGCATTTCTCAAAACGCATTTCAACGCCAACGAAATCTTGACCAGTTTGATGTTGACATATGTAGCTCTTCTGTTGCTGAGTCTTCTTGTCCATGGCCCGTTGCGCGATCCGGATGGATTCAATTTTCCCGAATCGAGAATCTTCCATGATGCTGCATCCTTGCCGATTATTTTGAACGGAACCCGATTACATCTGGGTACCATGTTTGCTCTCATCGCAGTGGGCGGTATCTGGGTATTGCTGTCAAGATCCCTGATTGGCTTCCAGGTCAAGGTGATTGGTCAGGCGCCGGCTGCGGGCCGGCATGCTGGCTTCAGCGTGAATCGAATTGTCTGGTTTGCCTTACTCCTAGGAGGTGGAATGGCCGGTTTGGCCGGCATGTTTGAAGTATCTGGGCCAATTGGCCAGTTATTGCCGAGCATCTCACCCGGTTATGGATTTACGGCAATCATTGTTGCCTTCGTTGGTCGACTTCATCCGGTCGGTTCCCTGTTTGCTGGCTTGTTGATTGCCCTGTCCTATCTTGGTGGAGAAAATGCCCAAATTACCCTAAATCTACCCATTGCGGTGACCGGTGTTTTCCAGGGAATGCTGCTGTTTTTTCTGCTCGCTTGCGATGTGCTCATTCGTTATCGGATTCGTTACAGGCCGCTTTCGAGACTTCAACATGATTGATATTCTCATTCCTGCCATAATTACCATCATCACCGCATCAACTCCTCTGGTTTATGCTGCGTTGGGTGAGATGATTACTGAAAAATCAGGTGTGCTCAATCTTGGTGTGGAAGGCATGATGCTGATGGGAGCTGTCACAGGATTCATTGCCGTGACCCAGACTTCCAGTGTGACACTTGGTATTCTCGTTGCGATGCTGGCAGGTGCAGGGATGTCATTAATCTTTGCTGCGCTGGTGCTTGGACTACAGGCAACTCAGGTAGCTGCTGGCTTGGCGTTGACCATCTTCGGAATCGGTCTTAGCGCTCTAATCGGCCAAGGTTTGGTTGGCGTTGCTTACGAGGGTATCCCAAAATTGCCGCTCCCGCTATTGTCTGATATTCCATTCATCGGGCCGGTTTTGTTTGAGCATGATATCCTGGTGTATGGTTCATTTGTAATCACATTGCTGGTGTCCTGGTTCTTGCGCAAGACGCGAGCAGGTTTAATTCTACGAGCGGTTGGCGATTCTCACGATGCTGCTCATGCTATTGGTTATCCAGTCATCAAAATACGCTGTCTTGCGATCCTGTTTGGGGGGGGCATGGCAGGGATTGCTGGAGGTTATCTGTCTCTCGCTTACTCGCCGCTCTGGATTGAAAACATGAGTGCTGGTCGAGGCTGGATTGCTTTGGCACTGGTGGTGTTTGCGACCTGGCGACCGGGGCGGGTTTTTTTTGGAGCGTATCTTTTTGGCGGTATTACAATTCTGCAACTACATGCACAGGCCATGGGTGCCGGCGTACCTTCTCAGGTGATGTCAATGTTGCCTTACCTCGCAACGATTTTGGTTTTGGTTCTGATTTCAAGAGATCAGAAGAAGATCAAAATGAATTCTCCAGCATGTATTGGTCAACCCTTTCATCCCTCGACCTGATTCGACAGGAAGTATCCGGATTTTGTTGCAGTGCTCATCCAGCTCGAAGAGCACCAAACAAAAGGTCGTTAGATCAATGTACATGAATTTCTGACTCGGATAACGATGGTGAGTGCGTGTACTGTAAAAACCAACTTCATTGTGCAGGCTAAGTCCTGGGATGGGGGTGTAGTATGACGCGAGGAAACCATTCATCACAATCCAGAGGGTTCGACTCCCACCCGGCAAAGACCAGCCAGTCAGTCGGAAGCGAGTGTTCCATGCCATTAATGGATATCGGGAAGCGTTCACAGCAGGTGACGAAGTATCTTGTTGATTCTCAAAATTTTCTTGATGGCGTGTTCACTGAAGTACTGGGAACCGCTCTGCCAAGGCCGATTGGGTGAGGGTTTGGCAGACCGTCCTGGGTTTCTGGAACGGTACATAGTCACGGGCTAGATTGTTAGGAAACTTAGGAGAACCTGTATTTTCCGCTGAACAATGAGTTCCGATATGGAGAAAATCTCCCTATGCGGGTACAGGGTCATGCGACCCCGAATTTGGGATGGCAACCCCTGATTCAGCGGTTGCGGATTTTGGAACGAAATTACGAAAGGACCGTCGTAACTGCTCGCCCACTTGATTGTACATGAGAGAAAAGTATCCAGCGAGAGTTGATTCACCACCAATCGTCCAGTATCCGATCATGTGGCTTGAGGTTGCAAGTTCGAGTTCTCTGCGATCCCGCCGTGCTCGAGCAGATAGGTCCGGAAAGACGGGATCGGACATGCGTATCGATTGGCCGATTCCTCGTGCAAGGCCCCCTGGTGCACGAGGTGAATGAAGAAGGCGTCTGCATCCATGCCTGCCGGCAAGCGATATTCCCGGGGATCCGCCTCATGAAGGTCTTCCATCAAGCGCTTGATCCGGGAAGAGCCCTGATTGCTGTCCATGGCTGCCATCACTCCGGCCGTCAGCTCCATGGCATCTTTCATCTCGTTTGAAAACTGACCGTCGTAATACCCGTCCCTTCCGGTCCTGATCTCGGCCTGTATCCTCTCCCAGGCCGCCCTGCCGAGATCGCCCTCCGTTCTCAGGGCTTCTGCGCCCAGTGCCTGCAAGACAATATGCAGATGTCGGGGCCAGCCGTCGCAAGGCTGAAGCAGCCGATCGATCTCATGCCCGAATCCAGTAACGTCGATCCCGAAATGTGCACAGGACCTTTCCATGAGTTCCTGAACTTCATGATCCGGGAAACGCCCAATGCTGTGTTTCTGCCTGTGCGGTATGCGGGTCAGGCCCATCTTGCGGGCCGAGTATTCGGTATCGCTGAGCCCCGCCAGCACCAGTGCAATCGGCAGGCCGCAATTACCATGGAGGGCTTGAAGCAGCTTCGAAAGCGGGTGTGTTCGGTCATGGTCCAGATTTTGCGCCTCGTCGATGGCCAGCACGATCGGCCGGTCAAACCCGCCATGCTGTTCAACCCAGTCCCCCAACACATCCCACCGTATGCGCGGTCTTGCTGGCTCCATGGTGGTCTCTTGCTTGCCGACGGCCTTGACCGGGCCCAAGCCAATCCCAGCCTCCCCGCCGGGTGTCCGGCTGGAATGCGATAAAAACTCCTCGGCGGCTGTCGGGTTGATGCTCCGGGCTAGCGGTTGAAGAATGTCAACGGGCTCCTCGATTACGCCAGACTCCAGCACTACCACCAGCGGGGGCTTGCCGACACTCTCCGTATACAGTCTCTCCGGATTCTTTTTGATCTCCTCCAAGATCGAGCTCTTGCCCGCCCCCGGCGCGCCCTGGATAATGCGCGTCGCTTTCTCTGCGCCATGCTTGTTGGCTCCCGAGCCCTTCCACACCTGTCTAGCCGCTTTCGCAATGTCGTCGAGCACTTCGGCCCGTCCAACAAACACTCGAGGAGGAGCTCCTTCCGTCTGATCAAGGAAAGACTCCAGCTTTCTTTTCTGATCTTTATTCATCGCTACAACTCGCCACGGGCATGATCATTGAATGCATGCAGATATGGTATACGGATTAAAACGGATAATCGAAGAATACGCAAGTACACAGGCAAAAAAATCATTGCCTGAAACCGGCATCCAGTTCGCTGTACCCGAGATCTGAAAACACTCATTGTGATCTGCTGCATCCGCTTTTTCATGCTTGTTCTCATACATTTTCCAAGTCTGCAAAGGAAAACGGCATGGACAACTGCAAGCTTGCAGTCTATCACCATGCCGCTGCAAATGAAACGCTCACCCGCTTTCGCCCTGTCATGACAACCCGAGCCAATCGATCAAACTGTCTTCATTTCTGATCGACTGATCGAACTCGGAAAGCTTTCCCGCATGGGAGACTTCATGGAGGATATATCGGTTAGACTATTGGTTCGGGAACTGAAGTCCGAAACTCCAGATAACCATGTACCATAGTATCTAATTCGTCCAAATTGGGGACGAGTAGATACAATTACAGGATATTTTATGTCAATATTCTCTAATCCTTAAATTGAGAAATTTTGCTCGTTACGCTCCGGAACTGGATCGGTTGAACGGAAAAATAATCGAGGTTGCGAGCAAGACCGGATTCTGGTCAAAAATAATTGTTCACTCTCTTCCCGGATCAGAGCATTAGTGTGGTTTTTTGGCCTCGAAGGAAATTCTGGGCGAGCGAATACATGAATGGTTTCGCCAGTTCCAGATGAAACGTGGGAAATTCGGAAATCAGAACACTCGGTAGCTCCGGATCATCCACAGTGTTTCATCGAGCTGTTTCAGATCAGCCGGGTGGACTTTCAGGGTCCACTACCGTGCATGACGACCACCAGGCCAGTCATGTTGTACAACCGGCTTTCGGACCGTATTGGCCCGACTGCCATGCCACTCGAGACCGAGTGACAGGTGCATCAGAACCGGCAGGTTACAAATAGACCGCATTGACTCGGAAGGTACTGCAGGGCAACTGGGCATCGCTGAAATCACTGTGCAGTTTCTTGATGCGATTTTCCGATTGCTTTTTGCGGTTTTGCAGAGTACTATTTTCATAATCCTTGCTGAAGTCGGAGTGGTTGCAATCTTCACCTGACGGGTGAATTCGTAAATTACCCGAATTTAAATACTGAATACTGTAATTTCACAAGGATTTCCGTTTTTTCCGATTTCTGGTTTTCGATTAGGGATTATGATCATCGAAAAGAAACAACAAATATGACTGAACGCAAGTTTGTTACAACCAATATCGCAGTATTGACTATCTCGGACACGCGAACGGAAGACGATGATCGATCGGGCTCTGCAATAGTGAGTCGTTTGATGGATGCTGGTCATAATCTCCAGGAAAAAACTATTGTGGTGGACGATATTTATCAGATTCGAGCCATCGTCTCCAAATGGATAGCAAATCCTGACATCCAGGTCATCATCACATCCGGCGGAACAGGTGTTAGCGGTAGGGACGGTACCCCTGAGGCAGTTTGTCCATTGCTTGATAAAACGCTACAGGGTTTCGGAGAAATGTTTCGTGTCTTGTCCTATGAAGATATTGGCACATCGACTCTTCAGTCGCGAACGGTAGCCGGTGTAGCAAACGGAACCTATGTATTTGTCCTTCCTGGCTCGCCTGGTGCTGTGAAATTAGCATGGGAGAAGTTGATATCCCATCAACTGGATTACCGAACCCGACCCTGCAACCTGGTAGAGATGATGCCAAGATTATTGGAAAAATAAGCCAGGCTTGTGAACTTCAAAATTACTCAGTTCAAGACATCATTCGGGAACGCCCAGTCATTGTAACCTTGTTCACCCCGATACCATAACACTTGTTCACCAGTCTTTTCCCCATGATTCCAGCGGGGCTTGTTGCCGATGGCTTGTGCGTTCCGAATCTTGTGACGTCGACGTTGGCTTTGGATTATTTTTTCATGTAGAAGTGAAGGGTCCCATGTTTGTTGAATCTCCTCAACAAACGAATTGACAAGGCTTTCGTATTCCGGTGTGTGAGCGATACTGGTCAACTCATTCGGATCCTTTTCTAGATCATATAACAGATAAGGGTCTTCATTCGACCATATGAATTTATAGGGCTCTTGTAAAACCATCAATATTGGCGAGGTTGTGCTTTCGGCGAGATACTCTGCATAGATAGCTCGATTCGGTTCGGCATCTCCGTTTATCCATCGGATGAGGTTTGCGCCATCGAGTTTTTCGACTGTACTCGACCAGTCATGGCCTTCAACAAGACCCATCAGCGTTGGGAGAAGGTCGACTAGCGAAACCGGATTGGCAATGCGTTTTGCAGGTTGATTGGGCATGGATATAAACAGGGGCACCCGTATGGATGGTTCAAAAAAATGTTTTTTGAACCACAACCCTCGTTCACCGAGCATGTCGCCATGGTCGGAAGTGAAAATTACCACCGTTTCATTTGCCATGTTGTTGTCAGACAGGCTCTTCAGAATTTTTCCAATTTGACAATCGAGAAAACTGATCGAACCAAAATAGGCTCGTCGAGCGCGGTTAATGTCTGCTTCATCGAAAACCGTATTGAACATCGAAAAATCTGTCAGTAGTCGGCGTGAATGTGGATCGTGCTCTTCCGATCTCATTGCAGGGACGGCTGGCGGATCAATATTTCTATGTTCGTAGATATCCCAATATTCTTTCTGGCATAGATAGGGTTCATGTGGATGAGTGAACGAGACTTGAAGGAAGAAGGGATCGTGATTCTGTAAACGACCCAGATTATCGAGATGCCTGACTGCCTCTCTAGTGACCATCTGATCGAACTGAATTTGCACGGAGTCCTCACAAATGCCGGATATCAATATGCTTCGGCTATCGTTCGTGTCTCTTTTCCCTTCATTGCACCAGTTGGGCACCCATGAAAAATCCGCTGGGTAAATGTCAGGGGTCAATCTTTCATCAAACCCGTGATGCTGATCGGGTCCGATGAAATGGACTTTCCCTGATAAAGTGGCGTGATATCCAGAATCGCGGAGGTAATGAGCATATGTTGGAATGGATGCGGGCAGTTCAGCCGCATTATCATAGACCCCGATTCTAGAACAGAGCAAACCAGTGGCCATTGAGGCTCGAGATGGTGCACATAGTGGAAAGTTGCAGTATGCATTTTCAAACAAAATGGAATTTTTGACCAAATGATCGAGGTTGGGCGTATGGCATACCGGGTTTCCATAAGCACCGATAGATTTGGCCATGAGTTGATCGACTTGAATCAAAAGAATGTTTGGTCTGGTCATGGGTTTGTGATATCTGGAAAAATGTGAATCGAAATTTGCGTATGGCTTGTAATGGTCTCGCGTTTTCTCTAAGTAATGAATCGAGAAGAAAACTGTATCAGTGAATTATCCATATTTGGGTGTCGAACAGGAGTACAATGTTTCCGCGACTTGAACGATCGCAAGTTTTTGACCTGATTTTGTCTCACAGATATCCACCAAATAAATTATGAAACAGCCATCATTTCCTAATCCTGCTCGTTTCAACCGCTTGATGGAGATTCAATGAAAATCCTGTTTCTGTTGTTCCTGGTTATACCGCTGGTTGAGATTTATTTTCTCATGCAGATTGGATCAGTAATTGGGTCACCCATGACAATTATCTTGGTCGTATTGACCGCATTGATTGGCATCACACTCGTTAAAGCGCAAGGAATAATCACGTTAAATCGAATCCGGGAACGACTGAACAGTCGAACAGTACCGGGCCTTGAAATTATGGAGGGATTCGCCTTGTTTCTTGCAGGCGCCTTGTTGCTGACCCCCGGTTTTGTTACCGACACCGTAGGATTTATCTGCCTTGTTCCATCACTCAGAAGATGGATTATTTTTCGTTTGTTCCGAGAGATTTCAATTTCAAGTCATGAGGAAAATCGAAAACAAACTGGACAAAGCAATGATCGTTCTCGAGTGATTGATGGCGAATATCGAGAAATCGATTAAATCGCTCACACCATTTACTGATTCGTAAACACAATAAAAATTTGCACTCGGCCTTCCAAGAAAACCCCGAGTGATCGATAACCAAAGTTGTACAGTCGGAATGCTTCAATAGCAACATCTTTTTTCTCGTTGTCTGGTTCAATTGGAGTTGCTACGGACTGATTGCGACAAAAAGTTCAGAAAAATATTCTCCGACTACTTGAAATCTGTTGGGCAAACACCAATATTAGCACTCGTCCCTTGTGAGTGCTAACAAAAAATCACTATCTTGTTTTTGATTGTGTGCACCGAGCGGATGTAGTTCTATCCCTAAATTTAATTTAACGATTCGTAAACAGGAGATTTGATCAAATGAAAATGCGTCCACTCCATGATCGGGTTGTCGTCAGACGGACCGAAGATGAGCGTACCAGCCCCGGCGGCATTGTGATTCCCGATACCGCAACCGAAAAGCCCATGAAAGGTGAAGTTTTGGCTATTGGAAATGGCAAAAAACTCGATAACGGTGAAGTCCGAGGACTTGATGTCAAAGTAGGCGATACCGTTCTATTTGGAAAATATTCGGGTACTGAAGTCAAAATTGACGGAGAAGACATACTCGTAATGCGCGAAGACGACATCATGGCCGTCTTGGAAGGTTAATCAGTTAATTCAGATATTACTTTAATGAGGATTTAATAAAATGGCTGCTAAAGAAGTAGTTTTCGGAGAAAGCGCCCGTGCTCGCATGCTCAAGGGCGTCAATACTTTGGCTGAGGCTGTGAAAGTCACACTGGGCCCCAAAGGAAGAAATGTTGTTCTAGACAAATCTTTTGGTGCGCCGACCGTAACGAAAGACGGTGTGTCTGTTGCCAAAGAAGTGGAGCTCAAGGACAAGCTTGAGAATATGGGGGCTCAGATGGTAAAGGAAGTTGCATCCAAGACATCGGATGTAGCTGGCGATGGCACCACAACGGCTACTGTACTTGCACAATGCATGGTACTTGAAGGTTTGAAATCAGTCGCTGCAGGAATGAATCCCATGGATTTGAAGCGGGGGATTGACAAGGCAACCAATGTCGCTGTCGAGCACTTGCACTCCATTTCCAAGCCTTGTACCGACTACAAGGAGATATCGCAAGTTGGCACAGTGTCTGCAAACGCAGATGAGCAGGTCGGCAATCTAATTGCTGATGCAATGGAAAAAGTAGGCAAAGAGGGCGTTATTACTGTGGAAGAAGGCAATGCGCTCGATAATGACCTCGAAGTTGTTGAGGGCATGCAGTTTGATCGTGGTTATCTTTCTCCTTATTTTGTGACCAACCAGGAAAGCATGTCTGTCGAGTTGGAAAACCCGTATCTGCTGATCCATGACAAGAAAATTTCCAACATTCGTGATTTGTTGCCGATTCTGGAAGGGGTTGCCAAGTCAAGCCGTCCGCTCATGGTCATAGCCGAAGATGTTGACGGCGAAGCTTTAGCGACTCTGGTCGTGAACAACATTCGTGGTATCGTGAAAGTATGTGCCGTCAAGGCTCCAGGTTTCGGTGACCGACGAAAAGCCATGCTTCAGGATATCGCGATATTGACTGGAGGTCAAGTGATCAGCGAAGAAGTAGGAATGAGCCTCGATACAGCCAGCCTTGAGCATCTTGGTCAGGCGAAGAAAATCCAGGTTAGCAAGGAAAATACCACCATCATTGACGGTGCAGGCAAGAAGCAGGACATTGAAGGCCGAGTTTCTCAAATACGAGTGCAGATCGAGGAAGCAACATCCGAATATGACAAAGAGAAGATGCAGGAACGTGTTGCTAAACTTGCCGGCGGTGTTGCTGTTATCAAAGTTGGTGCTGCTACTGAAGTCGAGATGAAGGAGAAGAAAGCTCGTGTTGAAGATGCGCTGCATGCTACTCGTGCGGCCGTTGAAGAAGGCGTGGTACCGGGTGGTGGCACTGCATTGGTCCGATGTGTGAAAAAGATTGCCGAAGTGAAAGGTGACAACACGGATCAGGGACACGGCATCAATATTGTATTGCGATCTCTGGAAGAGCCTCTTCGCCAGATTGTAAACAATGCTGGGGATGATGGTTCGGTAGTATTGAACAATGTATTGGCTGAAAAGGGTAACCATGGTTACAATGCCAGTACTGGAGAGTATGGTGACATGATCAAAATGGGAATACTTGATCCAACCAAGGTAACCCGAGCTGCATTGCAAAATGCCGCTTCGATTGCCGGGCTTCTAGTAACTACCGAGGCCATGATTGCTGAAATTCCCGAGGAAAAGCCCGCACCTCCAATGCCTGACATGGGCGGTATGGGTGGTATGATGTAATCAACACCGGTCGGTTGAAATCAGAAAAGGCCCCTGTTGGGGCCTTTTTTGTTTGTATCGGACATCAAGTTTGATGCATCCGTGTTTCTCATCCTGTTTGCTGATCTTGAGGACCGACGCGATTATACAGTGAGCACTTGCCGCATTCTGCATGAGTTGTAGAAGACAGCAATCGTCAATCGCGCGCAGGCTCTTGGCAATACGTCAATGTGCAATTACCGGAACTACGCACTACACCACGGAGCGTTGCACATATTTGTTGAATGCGGATCAGGGCATGGGACATCATCCATTTTCGCAGAGTTTCCTGATTTTCAGATCACGATTGCAATTTACCGACTTGACGTATCGAAGCTTGATTATCAGAATGGGAGAGGGAATAGGTATGCGTGAATGGAAGTATACTGGTTTATCATGGCACGAACGTGCTCATGTCAAGCTCATTGTTGGGGGTATCACCTTATGAAAAACAGGGTCATGGTTACGGGTGGGGCTGGATATATCGGATCACACACCGTTTTGAAATTGCTTCAGGCTGGTCACCAGGTCTGCGTAATCGATAATCTCTATTCTGGCCACGTTTGGGCAGTCCCTGCAGAAGCGAAATTTGTGCATATGGATATTCATGATCAGGAAGGCATATCCGCAACCATGGCTGCTCATGAAATTGATTCTGTGATTCACTTTGCTGGGCACATTGTAGTTCCTGAATCAGTACAATACCCCGCGAAATATTACCATAACAACGTACTCGGTTCCCTGAAACTTGTCGAATGTTGCATTCATCATGGCGTGAAACAATTTGTGTTCTCTTCCAGTGCAGCCGTCTACGGAATTCCAGACTCCAGACAGGTTGATGAAACCCATCAATTAATGCCAATCAATCCATACGGCAGGAGCAAATTGATGACGGAGTGGATGCTTGAAGATGTAGCCAAGTCAATGAACGGGGCCTTTCGATATGCAGTTTTACGATATTTTAATGTCGCTGGAGCCAACATGCAGGGAAGATTAGGTCAGCGAACAGCCAATGCCACACACTTGATCAAGGTCGCATCAGAAGCAGCCTGCGGATTGAGGCCGTTTTTGTCTATCTTCGGAGAAGATTATGACACGCCAGATGGTACATGTGTTCGAGATTACATTCATGTTGATGATCTTGCCGATGCACATCTTCAAGCCTTGCAGTTCCTCGAACTACAAGAGAAAAGCATCACTCTCAATTGTGGATATGGACAAGGTTATAGCGTCAAGCAAGTGATTGATTGCATGAAACGGGTAAGCGGCAATGATTTCCCAGTCAAGATCGAAGAGAGACGTCCTGGCGACCCACCTCAGTTGATTGCCAATTCAGAAAAGATACAGAAACTTCTAAAATGGGCTCCAAAGCATAATGATCTTGAACAGATCTGCCAGTCTGCACTGAACTGGGAAGCAAAATTGATCGCAGGCACCTACACGGGATTCAGTATCTGCGATTCAGAATCAATGTAGATGCACGCTCTCATTCAGATTCAGGTATCACGGCAGTCGCTTCAATCTCCATCACCCATTCCGGTCTCGCCAGACCTTGGACAATTAATCCGGTCGATACCGGATACACGTTTTTTAGCCACTTGCCAATCGCTTGATAGACATCATCGCGATACTTTCGATCGGTGATATAGACTTGAATTCTGCAGATGTGTTCCATTTTTGCGCCAACTTCTTCAAGTAGTTGGTTTACATTTCGCATGGCTTGATCGGCCTGGGCATATGCACTCTTGTCTGCAATACTTTCGAAACTGTCAACATCTTGACCGACTTGGCCTCGCACAAAAACTAGTGTGCCCTTTGCACAGACTACCTGGCATAAATCATTGTTGAGTTTCTGGTTGGGATAGGTATCTTGCGTATTGAACTTGCGATGTCGGTAATGAATGTTACTCATGGCAGTGGTCTGGATCAGGTAAGCGAAGTTGATTTAAGATCATGGTGATATATTCCGATTGAAAGACTAATGATCATTGTATATTTTCAATATCTGTTCTCGACTCAGTTCATGACTGACTGGCCGTAATTCGACATCCAAACTCAAAAACCAATTCTTGATCCCTTTCAGTCCAGGGTCT
Organism: Candidatus Poriferihabitans sp.; assembly: GCA_965220975.1. Taxonomy (GTDB): domain Bacteria; phylum Pseudomonadota; class Gammaproteobacteria; order Arenicellales; family Poriferihabitantaceae; genus Poriferihabitans. Next base: position 184,262 of record OZ244855.1, read on the forward strand.
TCGAAAGACCTGGTAATATGATCGATAACTCGCGGCATATGCTCCATGTATGCTGGTTTATTGTCCCTTACCCAGAGTCGAGCAAATATTCCGGCAATTTTCATATGTCTTGCCGCACCATATATGGAGCAATGTTGCAGGAAATGCCTGCGATTAACCTCAACATCTCTAAGTGACAAATATAATCCGAGCATCCTGTTGAATAGCTTTTTTGACACATCTCTGCGTGCGTCTTGAAGCAAGGAGACAAAGTCATAGGCGCAGGAACCGATTACTGCATCTTGATAATCCAGTACTGCACAATCACTGTCAACTTGCATCAGGTTATCAACATGATAATCGCGAAGGACAAGAGAATCATCCAATCCCGACAGGCTGTCATATATTTCAAACCACTCTTCAATATATGTCTCACGAACAATTTTTGACGGGCTTTGACCGGCAATCAATGGCAGATACCAGTCCACGAATAACAGTGCCTCAAGAATAAATTGTTGCCAACCATAGTAGTCGAGTTTTACATTGCAAGCCTTCGGATTATTGTGCAACTTGGCCAGCAAGTGTATCGCTTGAGAATACAATGCGGTTTCATCGGCACCTTCGTTCAGGAGTCGTGTAAAGGTCTTGTCACCTAGATCTTCAATCAAGGCAAAACCTTTGGATAGATCATGGTTGAAAATTTTCGGACAACGAATCCCCAGTTTTTGCAAATGCATGCTAACGACAATGAAGGCTTGCAGGTTTTCCTTGTCTGGCGGGGCATCCAGTAGCATGACCTTGCGTCCATCATGCTCTAGACGATGATATTGACGAAAGGAAGCATCTGGAATGAGGCTGGTCAGTTTGCAACCCAAATAACCTGAATCAGCTAGAAATTGACTAACTTTCAGGAATTTTTTGTCATCCATTTAGCTTAGTAAAAATTTGATTCGTGATTCGAGGAATGACCTTTGTCTCGGATCGGACATGGGGTGACCATCCCGATCAGTGATAAAAAAAGTATCCTCCGCTTTTTCTCCTAGCGTGGAGACTTTAGCCGAAACCAGGCGAACCTTGTGCTCGAAAAGGGCTCGAGCTACATTGTATAACAGGCTTGGTCGATCCTGTGATGTTATTTCCATGGTGGTGTGGCCTAATTGCTCATTGTCTTCAAATATTACGCTCGTGGGAACCTTGAATTGCTTCTTGGTTCTTGGCAAATTTAATGCAACAGGACTGTATCCATTTGCGTTAGACAGCATGAATTGTCGCAATTTTTTACATTGTTGTTCCACAACCTGATCAGTAACGAGATGTGCATCTGCATTCATTGCAATAAAAATCATGATGCTGAGACCAGAGTATGTGTGATGCATGCGTGCATCAAGAATTCCCAAACGCAAACTATCCAGTGCAGCAGTAGCTCTTACGAACTGATCTCCAAGCTCGGAGGTCACGATGAGAATTTGTTCGGCTTCGATTTCCGATCTATGGCGAACAGCAACCAAAGGCAGATCCGAAAGCGAAGCATTACACATTTGTTCAGCCTGCCAGGCGGAAGTGATTGGTGCATTGCGCAAAAAATATTCCTGATCCATTTGTTCCCAGAATTTGTCAAGACGCGCATTATCGATTTGGGGATCGACCAGTTTTCGAATGGCCTTTTTTCGTTGATCGACGCGTTGTTCAATCGCTTCGGTATAACCGAGTCCGGTGCGTAATAACCGTGATGTGGCATGATAAAGATTGCTGAGAAGTCGTCCTTTCCATTCATTCCAGAGAGTGTGGCTAGTGCCCCGTATATCGGCTACAGTGAGCAAATAAAGATTATCCAGATGCTCCTGATCGCCAACCTTTTCGGCAAAACGCTCAATTACTCTAGGATCAGAAGTGTCCTCCTTTTGGGCAGTGAACGACATCAGCAGATGATGACGAACCAGCCAGCTCACAAAGTTGGCATCGTATTCATTCATGCCCAATCTTTGACACAAAGACAAGGCAATTGCCTCGCCAGCTTCTGAATGGTCGCGACCGCTACCTTTGCCGATATCATGACACAGGGCGGCTAGAAACAGACGCTCTCGCTGATTGAGCTTACTGATGATGTCCGACAGGATTGGAAACTCGTCTCGGTATTGCGCGACCATTAATCGTCTGAGATTCCTGATCACGAATAAAGAATGGGTATCAACCGTGAATATGTGGAATAGGTCATGCTGCATCTGACCGACTATCCTTCCCCATTCTGGAAAAAACCGGCCCAACACCCCATATGTGTTCATGCGTCTTAATGCATGAGTCAATCCTACTGGATGCTTGAATATTTCAAGGAAAAGACGACGATTTTCCGGTTCCTTGCGAAAATTACTGTCGATGAGGTGGAGGCTACTCCTGATTTTCCGGACTGTTGCCGATTCCACGCCAGCAAGCTCCGGGTTATGTTGCATGACATGAAATAATTCCAGCAGTGCAGTGGGGTAGCGATCAAATACTTTTGGATTGGACATTTGCAGGAGTTTGCCTACTTGATTGAACCGTTGATTGATTTTCCGGACAGCTGGCGGTTCCGGGTTTGAAATGACTTCATCAAAGTGCTGAAGGACGGTTTCGTTGAGTATCTGGATTTCTTTCGCGGTTCGGTAGTACTGTTGCATCAATTTTTCTACGCCCATTCGAGTCGAGTCATCGTGATATCCAAGCTGATTCGATAGATCGCGTTGCAAGTCAAAGAGCAATCGATCTTCACAGCGACCGGTCAATTGATGCAATCCATTTCGAAGCTTCCACAGGAAATTTCTCGAATTCATCAACGTGCGGTATTCCGGTTCTGTTATAAAGGCGTGTTCAACCAGATCTTCCAGACGTTTGGTGCCGAAGTATCGATTTGTAATCCAGCTGATCATATGCAGATCACGCAGCCCGCCCGGGCTCTCTTTGAGGTTTGGTTCCAGATTGAACTGCGTTTCACCGTAGCGAAGGTGCCGGTTCGCCTGCTCCTTGATCTTGGCCTCAAAAAACCGATGGGGCGGCCAGATGGATTTTCGTCGCATTTGGACATCGAGCTGGTCGAAGGATGACTGATTACCGTCCAGCAATCTCATTTCCATCATGGAGGTGGCGATCGTCAGATCCTGTTTGCTATATTTCAAGCAGTCAGAGAGAGTTCGGGAACCATGTCCTATTTTGATGCCGATGTCCCAGCATAGTTGCACGAACTTTTCGATGTGCCGGATATGCGAATCCTTGATTTTGTCTGGCATCAGAAACAGCAGGTCAATATCGGATTCGAGATTCAACTCTCCTCTTCCATAACCACCAACTGCAATCAGCGATGGGGCATGCATGCAGTCAATTAAATCTCGCGATTGTTTCCACGCCCTGATCAGAATTCTGTCGGTCATCCAGATTCGCTGTTTGCACAAGACATCGGCACGGCCGCCGAGGAGATGGTATTCTGACAGAACATTGTGCCCTTGATCAATCAGATCTCTGAAAGTTTCTATTCCTGCCGCAGAATTGATCGAGACTTTTTCTAATTTGCCCTCATCGAAAATTTCCGAATGGCTGAGACGATTCATGACTGCGTAAGAATCTCATAACCATCAGCAGTCACAAGAACGGTATGCTCCCATTGTGCAGACAGGCTTTTATCACGGGTGATGACGGTCCAGCCGTCATTGAGCAATCGGGTTTCTTTTTTTCCTGCATTGACCATTGGTTCAACGGTAAATGTCATGCCTTCGGCAATTTCCATGCCAGTGTTCGGTATTCCATAGTGCAGAATTTGCGGGTCTTCATGGAAACCTCGGCCAATTCCGTGCCCACAGTATTCACGCACTACTGAAAATCCATTCGCTTCGACATATTTCTGAATGGCGTGTCCTATGTCGCCGAGTCGGGCCCCTGGTCGAACCATCTTGATCCCGCAATGCATGCCTTCATGGCAGATATTGCACAGCCTTTTTGCTCGAATAGAAGGCTCTCCGACAAAAAACATGCGACTCGTATCGCCGTGATACCCGTCTTTGATGACGGTGATATCCACGTTTATGATATCTCCGGACTTGAGCGCTTTTTCATTGGGTATGCCGTGACAAACGACATGATTGACTGAAGTACAGATTGATTTCGGAAATCCTTTATAGTTCAGTGGTGCCGGAATTGCCTGTTGAGTGCTGACGATGTAGTCGTGACAAATGGAATCCAGGGTTTCTGTGGTCACTCCGGGTTTTATCTCGGGCTCAATCATGTCGAGAACCTGCGCTGCCAGTTTTCCAGCGACACGCATTTTTTCAATTTCTTCCGGAGTTTTGATGGTTACTGCCATATTTGTAGTAATTTCTGATTTGCAAGGAACAATTATAAGAATTTGCAGATCAAGAATTGACTTGAAATTGCAAAGAGGTGCCGTGTTGATGCGTCCATGAGAACGTTTTTTATTCGTGTAGTATAAGGTTAAATTCTGTGCGTCAGGAAGAATACTCACCGCAGTTAATCTTGTCAGTCGCATGCTGTTGGCCAATTTCTGCCTCGCGTGCGTCTTGAGATCGGTAGCAATGATGGTTTAAACGTCCAAACCTGTTACTTGCGGGGGTTTGGGAAATCCACTGCAAGTCTTCCTTTCGGCAGGCCAATGTCATTGACTCTCGGAATGGAGTGTGTCATTCAGCATGAGTCATGGGGGGGGGTAAAAATTCAGGGATTGCCGAAAATAATGTCAATTCGCAACTACTCGACCCCGTTGGGGTCGAGTAGTTGCCTTGCATGAAATATTCTCCCCGAGTACGATCATCACCTGCAAGCGGAGCTGGCACCCTGTTCTGCCGGGACCACGGCGATTGCTCTACACGAAGCAAGTTGCAATCTTGAGCAGTGTTGCACTTCGGACTTGAACTGGGGCACAGAAAAAATCTCGAATCTTCGATTCGAGATTCCGTTATAATCCGCACACCAAAGGTTGGATTGGTGTCGATTTCTGTTCTTAGTAGTAGAGAATCTGTCTCCAATCCAGCAAAATTCGCACACGGCGATTATGTTTCCCCGGGTGCTGGCTTGACAGGTTCAAGCCGGTCGGAAAACAGTAACCGTGGTGGTCACAACCCATATAAGAGACGAAGTAATGTCAAAGACTATAGATATGCGACGGTTATTGCAGGCCGGTGTTCACTTCGGGCACCAGACTCGATACTGGTCCCCTTCCATGGCACCATACATCTTTGGTCGCCGAAACAAAATCCACATCATCAATCTCGAAAAGACCTTGCCCATGCTGGATGAGGCCACGAACTATCTCGGCTCGCTGGTATCTCAGGGCGGCAAGGTGCTATTTGTTGGTACCAAGCGTCAAGCCGGCAAACAGGTTCGTCTGGCTGCCATTGACTGCAACTCTCCATACGTAGACCATCGTTGGCTTGGAGGCATGCTGACGAATTTTAAGACCGTAAAGAATTCCATCGCACGACTGAAGGAACTCGAGGTTTTCATGGGAGGCACCGAGATTGCAAAACTGAGCAAGAAAGAGGCATTGTCTCTTGATCGGGAGAGAGCAAAGCTGGATCGAACTCTATCCGGAATCAAAAATCTTGAAGGGTTGCCTGATGCCCTGTTCGTGATCGATATTCAATACGAAAAGATTGCGGTCAAGGAGGCCACCAAACTGGGGATTCCTGTTGTCGCCGTTGTGGATACCAATTGTACCCCTGATCATGTCGATTATGTAATTCCGGGTAACGATGATTCTGCAAAGGCAATAGGCCTTTACCTCGAAGCTGCATCAACAGCAATCAAGGAAGCTCAGGAAACGAGAAAATTGGTCAATCCACTCAGCGCGAATGAGCAATTCGTGGATGCTGAGGAAGCAGGCAAAGTCATGGACCTGTCTGGCGTCCTTGAATCTGAAGACCAGGCAGATCATAAGCAAGATCAAGTTACGGGTCAAGCTGAAGAAGAGCAGGCTCCGGATACGCCGCAACAACAAGTGGTCAAGAGGAAAGTGGTGCGCAGGAAGGCTGGCAATGCTGATTCAGTAGCGAACCAGGAGTCTGCCGCTGAATTGGACTCGAACAAAACCGTATCACCCAGCCTCGATAAAGTAGAAGAGATTCTGGCGGATGTGAAAGCAGGTACTCGAAGTCAGGCCGGGGCAATTCGCTATATGCATGAGGCCGGTATGGATCATCAAGACATTTCGGACAAACTGGAAATGAATTTCGAACAAGTGCGTGAAATTCTACTGGAGAGTGCCTCCATGCTTTCCCGACCGATTGATCCAGAGCCCGCGACTAATGAAACAAAAGATCCATTTGCCTAGGCGGGCGGATAGCAAGGGGCAAAAGGTCATTTCCCTGTGCTGCAACAGCTCCATTCCCAAAATCAGGTTTATCAACATTTACCGGACAATTTGAAATTATGACAATATCAGCTGGAATGATTAAGGAACTCCGTCAGCTGACGGGGGCGGGCATGATGGATTGCAAGCGAGCTCTGGAAGAAACAGAGGGCGATATGGAGCAAGCCATTGCGGAACTCAGAAAGAAAGGAGCAGCTGCGGCTGCGAAACGAGCGGGGAGAATTGCCGCAGAAGGGGCGATTACCTGTCAGTCAAATGCGGATTGTTCCGTGCTGGTTGAGGTAAATTGCGAAACCGATTTTGTCGCCAAGGATGATTCGTTTGTCGAGTTTTGCAATCAGGTTGCAACCACCATACTGGAGAGTCGTCCCTCCCAGAATACGGATCTCGGCACGCTGGATATTGCGGGCGGTCCAACTGATTCGGGTTTCACAACGATCGAACAAGCCCGACAGGGATTGATTGCCAAGGTGGGTGAGAATATTTCGGTTAGGCGCTTTGCGTTACTGGAAGGATCGGGCGGGGTAATTGGTCGCTATTTGCATGGTTCGAAAATCGGTGTGATCGTAAGGTTGAGTCAGGCTAGCGAGCAATTGAAACTTGATGTTTCAATGCATGTAGCTGCCTCAGCACCACTATTCGTTGATAAAGATGATGTGGATCAGGGCATGCTGGATAATGAGCGCAAGATCTATCAGGCACAAGCAGAAGAGACAGGCAAGCCAGCAGATGTGGTCGAAAAGATAGTCAAGGGCAAAATCGATAAATTTCTCTCTGCCAATGCTTTGCTTGAACAACCATTTGTCAAGGATCCCGAGACCAGAGTACGCAAGTTGCTGGAATCAGAAGGAGCGCAGGTAATGGCAATGGTTCGATTTGAAGTCGGTGAAGGTCTTGAAAAAAGAAGTGACGATTTTGTTGCTGAGGTCATGAGTCAAGCTCAAGGGTAGGGATTCGAATGCCAGATGAATCGAAATGACGGGATTTCAATCAATAATGAAAACGAAGTGAGTCATTTCAGAAGTCAACTGATCGGTTGACAGGGTTTCGATCGGTATCTTCGATGTTCGGGCATCCAGTTGTTGTACCGGTTGATTCTGGAATTGGTAGTATACTTACCGGAAAAATCATGCCGAACAAACCAGACAATCCATGATTGAAGACATCAAAAAAGACGCCGAACAGAGGATGCAGAAAACGGTCGCTTCGACTCGTGACAGCATGGCCCGGATCCGCACTGGGCGAGCCAGTACAGCGCTTCTTGATCATTTGAGCGTTGACTATTATGGCTCCCAGGTTCCCATCAACCAGGTTGCGACGGTTTCCGTTGCAGATGCAAGAACCTTGACGGTTCAGCCTTGGGAAAAGCAAATGCTTGAAGTAATCGAAAAAGCCATACTGGAGTCGGATCTGGGCCTCAATCCCATGACAGCAGGAGAGATTATGCGTATTCCGCTTCCGGCAATGACCGAGGAGAGACGCATTGAACTCTCTCGAGTAGTTCGACAAGAAGGGGAAAATGGCAAGGTTGCAATTCGAAATATCAGACGAGATGCAATTCATACAGTCAGGGAATTGCTAAAGGAGAAAGAAATCACCAAGGACGAAGAAAAGGGCATGGAATCCACTCTGCAAGCCCTGACTGATCAATATATTCAGGAGATTGCTGGAGTTGTCGAAGAAAAACAGAATGAAGTTATGGACGTCTAGAGATTTCTTCAGAATTGCGAGATGGATAAACAACGAGATGACACGCAATTCACGAACCAGAAGATTCGAAAGTTTTGCAATTCATTGTTAGAACCACAATGAGAGAGTTATACAATGTATCAACAGTAACGATGGAGAACCGGAGTTTTCCGGTTTCACTACCCCATCATGTCGCTGTGATCATGGACGGCAACGGCCGCTGGGCAATCCAGCAGGGCTTGCCAAGGACTGCGGGACACAAGAAAGGTGTCGATGCCGTTCGGGAACTCGTCAAGTACTGTCGGCATCATGGGATATTTTATCTGACTCTGTTTGCATTCAGTAGCGAGAACTGGAGTCGACCACAGGAAGAGATCCGGATATTGACTGATTTACTGTGTGCTTCTATTGATACCGAAGCGCGTTTACTGATTGAGAACGATATCAAACTCTCCGTGATTGGTGACCTTAGCCGTTTTCCGGAATCGCTGCAAAAATCTATCCGTCGAACTACTGAGCAAACCCGGGGCAATCGCTCCATGACCTTGACCATCGCACTAAATTATGGCGGTCAGTGGGATATCCATAATGCATGTCAATCCATTGCAAGAATGGTTGAGAATGGTGAACTTGAATCAACCGAGATCACTCAACAGCTTATTCAATCGCATCTATGTACACATGATTTGCCCAATCCCGACCTGTTCATCCGGACGGGCGGCGAAATACGAATCAGCAATTTTCTGCTGTGGCAACTTGCTTATACTGAACTGTTCTTTACCGATACATATTGGCCAGATTTTGACATCAACTGCTTCGAAATCGCACTGTGCGATTATGCTGAAAGACAACGCCGCTTCGGTAATATTGAACGGCACATCACAGAAAGCGCGTGAACTGGCTGCGTTTCATAACCGCCTTCATTCTGGCATCCGTTGTCATTACGCTAATCCTCAAACTCGAAAATATCGGGTTTGATTTGATTTGCGGACTGATTGTTCTTCTTGGTCTCTGGGAGTTGGCCGCACTAAAAAAGCAGAGCTTGATCATGTTTTTCATGTCAACTGTTCCCCTAGTCGTATTATTTCTTGCTGGTCGTGAATATCCGGTCTTGCTCATGATTCTTTGCATGCTTTCGAGCCTGATATGGATTGGCATTGGCATTGATATCTCGGTTAACAAACTGGATTCATTCCATAGTGCTTTGAATTCATACATCATCGGATTATTGCTGATGTCTGGTGTATGGTCTGCATTGGTGCTGATACACAGCTGGTCGAATGAAGCTCCACTGTTTCTGATTTCGGTGCTATTGATGATCTGGGCGGCAGACAGCTTTGCATACTTGATCGGAAAGAACTTTGGCCATAGAAAACTGGCTCCTGAATTAAGTCCGGGCAAGACGATCGAAGGCTTTTTGGGAGGTGTTTTTGGAACTCTGGTTTTTGCCCTTGTCACCGGTTTTGCCTTGTTGGGTCTAAGTGGTGGTCAATTGCTACTGTGGATTGGACTGGGGTTTTTCCTGTCAGTTGTTAGCGTAATCGGCGATTTGTATGAAAGTCGCTTGAAGAGGATCGCAGGTGTCAAGGATAGCGGGCGGATTCTTCCCGGTCATGGGGGGATCCTTGATCGCATAGACAGTATGCTGGTAACCCTGCCCATGGTTGCCACTGGATGGTCGCTGGTTCGATGACAATTGGCGTCGCTATATTGGGGTCGACCGGTTCAATCGGCCAATCTACTCTGGATGTGGTATCACGGCATTCCGACCGCTTTCGGGTTGTAGCTCTGACAGCAAGGAACAGCGTCGACACCATATTTCAGCAATGTGTTCAGTTTTCTCCAAAGACAGTTGCCATGTCAGACGATGCTGCTGCTCAAACACTGAACGAACGCATAAGCAATGCAGGGCTGGATATTGAAGTCCTCTCAGGTGAGCAGGGAATCCAGACGATTGCTTACGGTCCAGCTGAATCCATTGTCAATGGAATTGTCGGGGCCGCAGGCTTGCAACCGGTCATAACCGCCGCCAAGGCTGGAAAACGCCAATTGATAGCCAACAAGGAGCCGTTGGTAATGTTGGGTGAGTATATCGTTCAGCTTGCACGGGAACATGGATCCTTGTTGTTGCCGGTCGATAGTGAGCATAATGCGATCTTCCAATGTTTGCCCAGAACGGGGGCTTTTGAAAGAGAAGGTTCTCCCCAAATTACCAGTGAAATGGGGGTGCGAAAAATTCTGCTTACCGGATCGGGCGGTCCACTTCGCACCATTGCTCTTGATAAAATGTCTGAAGTAACTCCAGAGGAGGCAATTGCTCATCCAAATTGGAGCATGGGCAAAAAAATCTCTGTTGACTCAGCTACCATGATGAACAAGGCACTGGAATTGATCGAAGTCTGCCGTCTGTTTGGTGTTGGACATGAGAGAGTAGAAATTGTCATTCATCCACAAAGCATTATTCATTCCATGGTTGAATATCTTGATGGATCAGTAATTGCCCAAATGGGCAGGCCGGACATGAGAATTCCGATCGCCAATGCACTCGGATGGCCAGAGCGGATAGAATCGGGAGTGGATGCGCCGATATTCAGCGAAATCGTTGATTTTGAATTTGCACCTCCGGATCCAGTTCGATTTCCCTCTCTCAGGTTGGCTCGGGAAGTAGCAGAGCGGGGAGGGACTGCGCCAACAGTCATGAATGCAGCGAATGAAATAGCAGTCGATGCATTTCTGAATCATCAAATTCGTTTTGATGAACTTGTACCCATGGTTGAGGAAGCGCTTGGAAACGTCACCATTGATGATCGAGTTGATCTTGAGCGATCACTGAATGCGGATAGCGAAACCCGAGTATTTTGTCAGGCATTGTTACGGGATCGATCCTTGCAATCCCAAACGGATTAACACGAACAGGGGGAACGAACAAGCATGGAGGGTATGGTTTACACGATTCTCGCATTTATCCTTGCAATCGTCATTCTGGTCGGCGTGCATGAATTTGGACATTTCTGGGTTGCTCGAAAGTACGGTGTCAAGGTACTCAAATTCTCGATTGGTTTTGGCAAGCCGATTCTGACTTGGCACAGGAAGAACGATCCCACCGAATATTCGATTGGCTTCATACCTCTCGGTGGATATGTCAAGATGCTGGATGAGCGTGAGGGCCCTGTACCCGAGCATGAACGAGACCTTGAATTCAATCACAAATCTCTGACTGCGCGTTCCATGATTGTCTTCGCTGGGCCGGCGTTTAACTTTCTATTTGCAATTTTTGCAATCTGGCTGGCGTTGGTGATTGGTAACCGGGATTATGCTCCCGTAGTTGGTCAGATTCTGGAAGATTCCATGGCCGAACAGGTCGGCTTTGAGTTGGGTGATCGCCTGGTGCAAATCGACGGCCGTCCAGTCAAGGCTTGGCGGCAACATCAGCTGTATCTTACGAATCGGGCAATGCAGGGCCGGCAGACCGTATTTACGATAGAGACACCTGATAGTGAATCCAGGCAGATTGAGGTAGATTTCGGACTTCTCGACCAGCAAAGGATTGTGGGGCAGCCAATAACCTCTATCATGGGCATTGGGCCACCACCACCGCCTGCCAAGATTCTCAATCCGGTAGTTGGCATGCCTGCTGACCGGGCTGGTTTGATGTCCGGCGATATTGTCACCACGGTCGATGATGAAAAAATCCTCGATTGGGTAGATCTGGCCAACAAGATATCTGCAAGGCCGGGCGAGGCAGTAGCATTGACCGTAATGCGTGACAATCACGAATTTGCCGTGACAATTGTCCCGGACTCAATCGATGCAAATGGTACTACCAGAGGTCGTATTGGCATTTATCGACCCGAACCCGAAGGCATCATCTTTCGACTCGGACCAGTTGAATCAATTTGGCAATCGGTAGAACAAAGCTACCTGTTAACCATTGTGACCTTGAAATCAATTGGCAGAATGATGACCGCGAAGATGTCTGCTGATAATTTATCTGGACCGATCACGATTGCCAGAGTAGCTGGTCGCACCGCCGAGAACGGGGTGACCGAGTTCCTGTCTTTTCTGGCCCTGATCAGTATCAGTCTTGGTTTGCTCAACTTGTTGCCGATACCCATTCTTGATGGAGGACATTTGATGTATTTCCTGTACGAAGGGATAACCGGCAAAAAGCCTTCCGAGGGAGCACAGCTTGTTGGTCAGAAAATCGGGATATCTGCTGTCATATTGCTTACCATTTTCGCGTTCTATAACGATATAATGAGGCTGTTTTAGGGGTGGTTTCAATCTGCCAATACATCATGACCCGGTTATCCTGCGATGAACTCGATTGCAATCGAATATGGCGGGTGCATCTGTGGGTCTGGATAACACCAGTTTCTTGCTATTTCAATATCTGAATCCTCATTATCTCAATCTGGGAGAACAAACGAGAGTATGAAACAACCGGTTCTTTTACTGATTTTTTTTCTAGTATTCACAGGCTTGGTACATGCAATTGAACCATTTGTGATTACCGACATTCGGGTAGAAGGGCTGACACGTTTGGAAGAAGGTACAGTGTTCAATTATTTGCCCCTGAAAGTTGGCGACGAGGTGGATGAAGAAGAAACGCGCTTGAGCATCAAGGAACTTTTCGGAACCGGTTTTTTTCAGGATGTTCAGCTAGAACAGGATGGAACCACGTTGGTGGTCAAGGTCGTTGAGCGTCCCTCAATCCGAACCATCACCATCAGTGGTAATCGGGAAATAAAGACGGAGGACATTGAGCAGGGTCTGCGAGATGCCGGCTTGATCGAAGGCCGCATCTTTCGGCAACCGATCCTGAACGAGTTTGAACGAGGCTTGCAAAATACCTACCATTCTCTTGGCCAGTATTCCGCATCCGTGTCAACATCGGTCAAGGAACTTGATGACAACCGAGTCGATCTGGCCATCGATATCAATGAAGGAAGAGAAGCACGCATCAAGCAAATTAGCATCATTGGCGTTGAAAAAGAAGATTTAGATGATGTGCTGGATGAAATGCGCTTGAAAAGCAGACGTGGATTCGGCTTGTTTTCAAGAAAAGATCAATATTCAAAGCAGCAACTCGAAGCTGACATTGAGAGTATTCGGGCTTTTTACCTGAATCGAGGTTACTATACGTTTGAAGTAGTATCATCTTCGGTAGAAATCAGTCCGAACAAGCAGGACATATTCATCAACATTGTGCTGAATGAAGGTGAGCAGTACAAATTTGGCGAGACCACGATTGATGGAGTCGCAGAATCGGATAGGGAGGAGATCTACTCGCGCATAGTGATGAAGTCCGGTGATGTCTTCTCGCGCGCGAAGATCAGCGCATCGCAAAGTGCCATCTCGGACTATTATTCAGCAAAAGGTTTTCCATTTCATGACATTCGCATGCAGTCTGCAGTGAATGAAGAAACCCTGACGATCGACACTGCAGTTACGGTAGTCGAGAATCGCCGAGTGTACGTGCGAATCATCGATATTGTTGGTAATCGATTTACTCGGGATGAGGTCATTCGCAGGGAGATCCGGCAACTTGAAGGCGCTTGGTATTCTTCAGCCCTGATCAATCTTTCAAAAAGCCGTTTACAGCGTCTAGGCCTGTTTGAGTCAGTTTCGATCGAGACTCTGCCCATACCAGGCACTCAGGAACAGGTTGACTTGCAAGTGACCGTGAAAGAGCGTTCAACGGGATCCGCTCTTGCATCCGTCGGCTATTCCGATGATGATGGTGTATTGTTTGGCCTGCAATTTCAGCAACGCAATTTATTTGGTACCGGAAAGGAGCTTGCTCTCGCTTTCAACAACTCCGATGCAGTTGAGGAAATTTCGATCGAATATACCAATCCCTATCTGACAAAGGATGGAATTAGTCGCAAGATCAGCCTGGAAACACGTGATGTCGATTCTAGCGACATCGACACTGCAGAATACATTTTGTCATCCGACTCGATCGGCGTGAACTATCGGATTCCGATTTCGGAGACGAATTCATTCAATGTAGGTCTCAGCCTTGAGAGTCTTGAGCTTGAATCAGGTTCTCAGACCCCGTTTGAATTCAGAAGAGTGATTGATCAGTATCCGAACGCTGATCAGTTGATTGTGAATGCGGGCATATTTCGAGATAGTCGAAACGACTTTTTCTTCCCAACCGCAGGCAGCACGGGTCTTGCGAATATTGAGTGGAGTGTGCCGGAAAGCGATTTTGAGTATTACAAGCTGAACTTGCAGGGTTCCTATTACATCCCATTCAACAGAATGTCATTGAAAAGTGGTTTGAGTATCGGGTATGGGGATGGATATGGTGATTCTGCCGACAATAGTGGTTTGCCATTCTTCAAGAATTATTTTGCTGGGGGGTCAAGAACGGTTCGAGGATATGGCTCTCGCTCGCTTGGCCCCAAATCGAAAGGAGAGGAAGAACAAATGGAAAACGCAGGTATCACGCCGAGGCCGACCGGAGGCAGCAAACGTCTGTTGCTGAATTTTGAGTTGCTGTTTCCAACTTTTGGAGCAGAAGCAAAAGACAAGCGAATCGGATTGTTTTCTGATGGAGGGTGGGTATGGTCTGCCGATGATTCAGTAGAATTTGGCGACTTGCGTTATTCCGCAGGCGTGTTCTTCAACTGGTTTTCGGCAATTGGTCCATTGACCATTAGCTATGGCGTACCGCTTAACGAAGAGGATGGCGATGACATTCAGGAATTGCAAATTTCGTTGGGCACGGTATTTCGATAGAGTTGCAATGTTCATTCAAGTTCGTTTGTTTTAATCATCATAGACATCGGTAGCCGTAAATTATGAAATCGATTTTCAGTCTCATCTTCCTATTTTGTATTGGAATCCTGGTATTGCCAACCCAGCTTATGGCTCAAAGCATAGCATACGTTGATGCACTTCGGTTGATTGACGAGTCACCGCAGGGTAAAGTCGAGATGCAGAAACTTGAAGAGGAGTTCGGAGTCAGAAGGCAGGACTTGCAACGACGCATGGACAATTTTGTTGCCGAGGAAGCTGACCTAAAAAAGAATTCACTACTTATGACTTCAGAGGAGGTTGATGCCAAACTGAAGGTATTGACCGAACAGCAACGTTCCTTGAGAAGAGAACAGGAAATATACAATAACGATTACAGCAGAAATCGGAATCAGGGCATTGCACGACTGGAAGAAATGATCACTGAAGTAATTTTTCGTGTTGCCCGGGAGCGAGAGATTGACCTTGTGTTGCAACAGGTGGTCTATGCGAGCAAGAATATTGATTTGACAGATTTGATACTCCAGGAGCTCGAACGCATGTTTGAGGAAGAGAATGACTCGTGAGGTTCGGGTCATTCGCAGGATGTTCTAAAAATTTGCCATTATCAAAATGATCACTCTAGCGACCATCGCTCGCGAAGTAGACGGTCAACTGGAGGGTGATCCAGATTTTCTTGTTGACGCATTACGCGGTATTGACACCGCTTGTAGCAGTTCACTGACCTTTTATACTGGCCGGTCCGGTCATCAGAACAAGTCGCAGACCGAAGCGGGTGCAGTCATTCTGAAATCTGAGCACTCCGAGCTGTTCTCGACCAACCGGATTATCGTTGATGATCCTTATCTTGCGTATGCCCGAGTAAGCGGATTATTTGTTCAGAAGAATAATCGAACCGGCGGTATTTCCGAGCATGCACTGGTTTCCGAGCATGCTGCAATTGCCGATGGTGTGTGCATTGGTCCCTTTTCCGTGATTGGTGACAAGGCAGTTATCCAGCATGGCGTGAAAATAGGTTCTGGTGTCTCGATCGGTGATGAGACAGTGATCAATACAGGAACCATGATCGAGGATCGAGTCGTGATGATGGGTTCTGTGGAGATCGGCAGGGACTGCGTGATTTCGTCTGGAGCAGTTATTGGTTCTTGCGGTTTCGGTTATGCCAGAGATGGCAACAATTGGCAGAGGATTGAGCAGCTAGGCGGGGTGCGGATTGGTGATCGAGTTGATGTGGGAGCCAATACGACAATTGATCGTGGTTCGCTGGATGATACCGTGATCGAAGACGGGGTAAAGCTCGATAACCAGATTCAAATCGCACACAATGTAAAAATTGGCAAAAATACTGCCATTGCCGGTTGCGTTGGGATAGCAGGAAGTGCTTGCATTGGAGCAAACTGTCGGATTGGCGGTCGAGCTGCGATTCTCGGGCATCTTGAGATTGCCGACAATGTCGTTATCCTGGCCAATACACTGGTTTCCAAAAGCATTCTTGAAGCTGGTGAATATGCATCAATGATCCCTGCCCAGTCATCAACGGTATGGAGAAAAAATCTTGCTGTCCTCAGAAGACTAGGTCGTACCGAAACAAACGAATCCTGAACAATTACGAAAATCTCCAATGTCCAAAACACGAAGATTAACTGATAAGGATATCGCAATCATGGAGAGATAGAAATATGACGAGTCCTGAGATTATAGATATTCACAAGATCAGAAAAATTCTGCCGCACCGCTATCCATTTTTACTGGTTGATCGGGTGCTTGATTATCAAGCCGGGGAATCTTTGACAGCACTGAAGAATGTGACTATGAACGAGCCATTCTTTCAGGGACATTTTCCGGAGCATCCAGTGTTTCCGGGAGTTCTGATTCTAGAGGCTCTGGCTCAGAGTTCGGCTATCCATGCAGCCTTGGATGTCGGAGATGAAATCGATGATGAGATTATTTTTCTGTTTGCCGGTATTGATAATGTCCGATTCAAGAAGCAGGTAGGGCCAGGAGACTCCCTTGTTCTCGATGTCCATTTGTCCAACTACAAGCGACGGATCTGGAAATACAAGACAACGGCTACGGTCGATGAATATGTTGCAGCAGTGGCTGAAGTAATATTCACCTATCAGGTCGTATCGGAAGATGGCTGAAATTCATCCTACAGCTATTGTTGATCCTTCTGCGAATCTTGATGAAGGTGTAGTGGTTGAACCCTATACCATTATTGAAGGTGATGTTTGCATCGGACGTAATACCTGGGTTGGTCCACATGTGGTAATTCGAGAGCATACCGACATTGGTGAATCGAATCGAATTTTTCAGTATTGTTCGATTGGCGAGATGCCTCAGCATCAGGGTTATGAAGGTGAGGCCACCCGTTTATTGATAGGTGATCGAAATACGATTCGCGAATATTCGACGATCAACAGGGGAACTGATGCCAAGATTGGGGGGTTAGGTCTGACTCGCATTGGCAATGACAACACGCTGATGGCTTATACGCATATTGCGCATGATTGTATTTTGGGCAACCAGATCATATTCGCCAATGGTGCAAGTCTTGCCGGACACGTTGTGGTTGAAAGTCATGCCATTTTGGGGGGATTTACTTTGGTACATCAGTTTTGTCGGATTGGACAACACTGTATCACGGGTATTGGTTGCATATGTCTACAGGATATCCCCCCCTATATTGTTGCAGCCGGGAATCCGGCTGTGCCGCATGGTATCAATAATACGGGACTAAAGCGCCGCGAATTTGACAGCAAGCAGATCCAGTTGTTGAATCAATCCTATCGGATTTTTTATCGAAATGGCTTGGATATGGCTACCGCAGTAAGGAAAATCCGAGACCTTTGCGATGATGTACATGTTCATTCGTTTGCCAATTTTATGACGAACTCGAAACGAGGAATCGTCCGCTGACGGATGGATCCACTTCATTCAGTCTGTTGTTGGCATACAGAGACATCTTTGCTTATGCAGGTTTTTGTTAGCAAGTCGTGGACATGATTTCAGATCGTGCAGTGCTTGTTGGTATCGTGGCAGGTGAGGTCTCGGGCGATGCTCTTGGAGCCGGATTCATTTACGAGTTCAAGATACTCTATCCGAATGCCCGATTTATCGGTGTAGGCGGACCGAAAATGCGTGAAGCGGGGTGCGAAATTCTGTACGAGATGAGGGAGATTGGCTTGATGGGTTTCGATGAGTTGCCAAGTCGCCTGATTTCCCTGATCCGAATTCGTCTTGCTCTTTTTCGAACGTTTCTTGTAAAAAAAACCGATGTATTCATTGGGGTTGATGTACCGGACTTTAATTTGGCATTGGCGGGAAGATTAAAAAAGCAGGGAATACCGACCGTTCACTATGTCAGTCCGACTGTATGGGCATGGAGAGAGTATCGAATTCATAAAATTCGTCGTTCTATTGATCGAATGCTGGTACTTTTTCCATTCGAAGTCGATTATTTCAGCCAGCATCAGGTGCCGGTTCATTTTGTCGGACATCCAATTGCCGATCAAATACAGCAACCGGACCGTGACCGTGCCAGATCAAGACTGAATCTACAGATCAGGAATGACCATTACTTGATTGCATTAATGCCGGGAAGTCGAAGTAACGAGATTCGAAGACTGGGAGGATTGATGATTGAAGCGGCTCGAATTTTGTTTCAATCTGATTCTTCATTTCGGTTCGTGATTCCGTTTGCAAGTCCCAGAATACGAGAGCGATTTCATGAACTGGTGGGAGAAGTACCAGATTTGCCGATCACCTTTATTGATGGTTGTTCACGGGAAGTTTTGGAAGCTTGCGATTTGGCCGTGCTGGCTTCAGGGACTGCTGCGCTGGAGGCGGCATTCATGGAGCGCCAACATGTCGTGGTTTACAAGGTTTCCGTGATGACATGGGTAGTTTTCAGAATATTGAGAAAAGTCAAGTATTATTCGATGCCGAACCATCTTTTGCCGAAACCGGCCATTCCCGAATTAATCCAGGGTCGTGCGACCGCTCATCGAATCTTTGAATGTGTTCAAATGCTAATTCAGGATACTGAACAAGCCACCTGGTTACAAGGAGAATTCCGAGCATTACGTCATCGACTCCAGGCCAACGCGAGTCAAAATGCTGCAGTATATGTCGCCGAAATGCTGAGCAAGAGTAGATGTTGATTGCCGGAGTTGATGAAGCGGGGAGGGGGCCGATTGCCGGTGATGTATTCGCGGCAGCGGTAATCCTGAATGAGGATGATTTGATCGATGGTTTGAATGATTCAAAAAAGCTTTCATCCAAGCGCAGGAGAGAGTTAGATGTCGAGATTAAAAATAGAGCGGTAGCCTGGAATATTGAACAGATCTCGGTCCGGCTGATCGATGAAATCAATATCTTGCAAGCAAGTTTGCTGGCCATGAAAAAGGCGGTGGAGGGTCTAGACCAGAAGATTGGCCTGGTTCGGGTAGATGGATGTCACCAGATAGAGGTGAATTTTCCATGTGCTTCAATTGTTCGCGGCGATCAGTTGCATGTAGAAATTGCAGCGGCTTCAATTCTTGCCAAAGTGGCTCGGGATCAGTATATGCTCGAATTGGCCGAACGCTTCCCCGGATATGGCTTTGAACGAAACAAGGGTTATCCTACCGTACATCATATTCAGGCATTGAATGCTTTGGGGATCACCGAGTTTCATCGAAAGAGTTTTGGCCCGGTTAAATCGGTTATTAGTCAATGAAAGAATTTGTTCACCTGAATGTTCACTCCGAGTATTCGTTATCGGACGGCATGGTTCGGATTGCTTCGTTGGTTGAGCAGTGTGATCGGTTTGAGCAACCAGCGGTTGCCCTGACCGATCTGACCAATTTGTATGCGTTGGTGAAATTTTATCGTGTGTGCTTGAACGCCGGGGTAAAACCGATTGTAGGTTGTGATGTCTGGGTTGCCCATCCGGATTCACCGAATCAACATCGAATGATTCTGCTTTGTCAGAACAATGATGGTTACTTGCATCTCAGTTCCTTGCTCACCGATCTGTATCTGGATACAGAACGAACGACCAATCCCCATATTCAGTGGCATGAACTCAAGCAGCATTCGGAAGGACTTTTGTGCATGCTGGATGATCGGCAAGGTCCTCTAGCCTCCCTGGATGGAGAGTTGGACGAAACGTTGTGCCAGAAAATACTGTCCGGATATAAAAAAATATTTTCTGATCGTCTGTATATGGCGGTCAGTCGAGTTGGCTGGCAAAATGAAGAGTCAAACCTCGCGCTTGCTGTCAAGTATTCATTGCAGGCTGATATACCGGTCGTTGCGACAAACCGAGTGGTTTTTTTGAACAGGGACGAGTTTGAGGCCCATGAGGTTCGAACCTGCATCAACAACAAATCGATTCTCGAGAACAAGAATCGACCGCAAAATTACACTGCTCAGCAATATTTTCGTTCTTCACAGGAAATGGAAGAGTTGTTCAAGGATCTTCCGGTAGCGCTCGAGAATACTGGTGTAGTCGCAAAGCGATGTAATCTGTTCCTGGAATTTGGCAAGGACTTCCTCCCGAAATTTCCGGGTGCAGGAGAGAAACCGGAAGAGCAATTGCTTCGTGAGAAGTCCGAGCAAGGTTTATGCAAAAATTTTGGACAGCCCGGGTTACATGATAATGAGGGTAAGCCATTAATAGATGAGATCTATATTCAGCGTCTTGAAATGGAACTGGAGGTGATCATCAAGATGGGTTTTTCCGGTTACTTTCTCATTGTTGCTGATTTCATCGAATGGTCGAGGAAGAACGGGATTCCGGTTGGTCCGGGTCGTGGTTCTGGTGCAGGTTCTCTGGTTGCCTGGTCGACTGGAATTACCAGAGTTGATCCGATTCAGCATGATTTGATTTTTGAGCGGTTTTTGAACCCGAACCGAATCTCGCTACCGGATTTCGATATTGATTTTTGTGTTGATGGGCGTGATCGGGTTATTGAGTATGTTTCCAGGACATATGGCAAGAAGCAAGTTGCCCAGATCATCACATTTGGAACCATGGCAGCCAAGGCTGCAGTTCGGGATGTGGGTCGTGTGCTTGGAATTCCATATGGGTTTGTTGACCAGGTTGCCCGATTAATTCCATTTGATCTGGGAATAACGTTGCAGCAAGCGTTATTGAATGAGCCAGAATTGAAACAGCGATATCAGCAGGAACTCCAGGTGAAGTCCATCATTGACATGGCCATGCAACTTGAGGGGATTGCACGAAATGTCGGGAAGCATGCGGGTGGCGTGGTAATTGCCCCGAGTCCACTGGTTGAATTTACCCCATTGTATTCTGATGACCATCTGAACCAGGCGATTACGCAATTTGACAAAGATGATCTTGAGGCAATCGGTCTTGTCAAATTCGACTTTCTGGGACTTCGGACCCTGACCATCATTGAACGGGCAGTAAACCTGATTAACAAAGAAAGGGCAAATAGCGGACAGGAAATGCTTGATATAGACGGTCTGCCGCTTGATGATGAACGGACCTATCGTCTGATTCAAAGTGGACGGACTACAGCAATATTCCAGCTGGAGTCGCAAGGCATGAAGAATTTAATCATGAGGTCATGTCCGACAACCTTTGAAGATCTGACCGCCTTGATTGCAATGTACCGGCCTGGCCCTCTCCAGTCGGGGATGGTTGATGATTACATTGACAGAAAAGCAGGAACCAAGCGAGTTGAATACCTTGATCATCGTCTTGAGCCGACCCTCAAATCGACTTACGGGGTTATCCTGTATCAGGAACAAGTCATGAAGACTGCACAGACACTTGCCGGATACACCTTGGGTGAGGCCGATATCTTGCGTAAGGCAATGGGCAAGAAGTTAGCCAAGGAGATGGCAAATGAACGAAAGAAATTTGTTGCTGGTGCGATCAAGAAGGGTATCGAGGAAAAGTTAGCCAATGATATTTTTGACTTGATGGAAAAGTTCGCAGGTTATGGTTTCAACAAGTCGCATTCGGCAGCATATGCGCTGGTCGCTTATCAGACTGCCTGGTTGAAAGCTCATTATCCGGCAGCGTTCATGGCCGCGACCTTGACTTCGGAAATCAGCAATACGGACAAGGTTGTTGCAATTCTGGCAGAATGCAAGTCGATGGGACTGAATGTCAGACCCCCACACATTAACACGAGTTATTACGATTTCCGGCCACTGGATGACAAGACCATATCTTATGGTTTGGGTTCAATCAAGGGAATCGGCAGAGGACCGATTGAAGAGTTGACAGAGGAGCGAGATGCACATCAAGAATATCAGGATTTGTATGATATATGCGAACGTTATGATGTAAGAAAATTAAATAAAAGAACTCTGGATTCGTTAGCCAAGAGTGGGGCACTGGATGGCATGGGGCTGAACCGCGTTTCACTGATTGCCAACATTCCGGACATGATGAATGCGGCTACCAGGCAACAGGAGGATACAGCCAAGGGTCAGTTTGATCTATTTGACATGACAAACAAGGAGTTCATGCGTCCTGAACCGCAGAGACTCCCAGAATGGCCAGAGTTAGAGCGATTAAATCATGAAAAGGATGTGTTGGGATTTTATTTGACCGGACATCCAATTGATTACTATGAGTCGGAGTTGAAACAGGTTGTTCCCGACAAGTTATCCGATCTTGATTTACGCCGTCGAAAAAAGGGAATGTTTGCAGGTATGGTTACCAATTCACGCAGCATTGAATCCAAAAATGGTCGAATTGGATTGGTTACCCTGGAGGATTCTGATCATCAAATCGAGATTCGACTGTTTCCGGAACAGTATGAGAAATTTTTTGAAAAAATCAAAAAGGACAAAATTTTGTGTGCAATTGGCGAATGGGACCATAACGGACTGATCGACAGTTATCAACTGAATGCCAACATGCTGATGGATATGGAAGAGTTGAGAAATGAAGGTCTGATTGCTTTGGAGCTGGTGTGGCAGGAGAGTTCGCTTGCTGTACAGGCGGTCAAGGATTTGCTGGAATTGTTAACCGAATACCGAGATGGTCATGTATCGCTTCAGATTCGCTATACCCAGCATGCAGGAACCACGGGTTGTGTATCGCTGGGTGAAAGTTGGAAAGTTCGGCCAGACCAGCGCTTGCTGGACGGTCTTCAGGAGTGTTATGGTCCGGATTCAATTCGGTATGCTTATGACCGGAGCAAATTTTCTCGGTATCATCGACAGAGTCGCAATGCGGGTAATGGAAAACCGGCTTATTCTTCGTAAGTTCGGTTTGGCTCGAAAACTCTGGGCCCGTGATTTACAAGTTATCCGTTGAAAGTTGATGATCGGCCAAGACGTAAATTTTTCCAGTTCATCTCATGCCAAAATACAGCCAGATGGCCAAGTTTAATATTTGCATAGAAACTGTTGATTCCTGGATTACCGGAATAAATACTCGCCGTGCCGGAACATGTGTCCTCGGGACTGGTTTGCCGGTTCGGTAATCTCAAGTTTCGCCTGCCATGTCATGTGGTTATCGCAGGTCTTGCTCCAGGAACTAGGAAACGGTGGCAGAATGACGACGGCTTGTCCTCTAGTGGTTGGCTGCCGCATAAAAAGTTCCCGTAAATCGCTGCAGTGAAACAGGTGATTCTTTCGGAGTTAGCAGTAACCACATGAAAAGTCGATAAACTGCGCACACTACACATCCCGACGAAACGCACGCGAGCCGACAACAGCGAGACTGAGATTCGTAAGCCGGCAACAAGCTGCATGTTCTCCGGTGTTCTTGATTCCTGCAAGTTGCAAGTACTTTGCTCAGTTTATTTCCACTCCGTTGGCCGAAACAATTCACTTCCATGCAAAGTGATGACTTTTTCAGGCAACTGGCTGGCCTTTAATTTTCGCTTGCCGATTGCGAACCAATCATGTGCTGTTTCATTTAGTTCCATGCTCTTGCGGTGCGGTGGGTGTGTAACAATCGTCCGCTTGTCGGGATGGTTCTCCCTCACAATCTGAAGTGGCGGTACCAGATCGCTGTCACCTGAGACTATGTAACAACAATCATAATGATTGTGATGTGTGTCATTCAGTATCTGACAGGCAATATTCACATCCGTCTTTTTCTCTTCAAAGCTGGTATATTGCTCGCCACATTTTCTGCATCTCTGAGGCTTGGACATGAACCGACCGTTATAAACCTTCAGCTTGTCACAATGCGCCTGCAATGCTTTCAGGTAGATTTCCTGTCGCCGCCTTGAGTCATCTGTATTTTTTGTTACCGCGGTGAAATATTTGACAGTTGTCAGTGTCATGCCAGGTCCAAGCAGACTTTCCGAAAGGGACTGCAAGTCCAGCCATTTGTATCGAACCCCGTATGCGGATCGCAGTCCGTAATAAAGATTGAGCCCGTCAATGTATACAATGACTCGTTGTTTTGTCATTATCATCCCTAATCCTTAAATAGAAAATTTGAAAGTACTTCCAACGTCTTGTGTGGTGTGGTTTTCGAACGGGTTGGCTTTTCACCCAATGGATGATTCTGATTCCAGCCCAAAATCCACAGTCCATCATGCTCTGCGCCAAATAAAGCAGTTTCTATTTAAGGATTAGGGATCATAAATGCCATGATCCAAAAAACCATCCGTGATACCACTGACAAACTGCATTGATGTACTATAATTTGATGCAACAACACCGAGGTTTTCGTGCCTCGGCCCGACGCCAGCCACTAATGCTGGCGTTTTTTTGGGAGTTACATGCGAAAGTGACGGAACAGCTATCCGCCAGTCCGGTTGGGCAGGGCGAGCTATTCGGGATCGAGGTACTGGATTTTGGCGGGCTGAAGAATGGCCCTTGCGAAATTCTGGCAGTGAGTCAGTTTGAAAATCATCAGGCGGGACCGGGAAAAGGGCAGCCCGCAGACCGCCCCTCCAAGATGTCCGGTCGGACGCGGTCAGCGGATGCGCACCCCGTTCTCATAGACCCAATATCGCCCTCAACATCACGGCTCAGCTGCTGAGGTCCGTGCATCCCCAAAGCCGCCTGGGACTTCTGACTCCGCTGGGTTTGGCCGGCGAGAATCCGGGTTCCGCCCTGGTGCCGTTGCACATGCAGTCCACGATGTCCTGCTGCGTGCCGGACTCAAGGCCATGGAAGCGAAAACGGGCTGTTTTCAATTGGGAACAATGCAAAAAAATCCAGCATAGTCAAGGATATTGATTCTCTTCCTTGCTGTTCTCAGAGTCAGTCTGATCGACGGTTGAATCTGCTTCCGATTCTCGGTTATCGATCTCTGCTTCTACATCGCTCTCTGTCGCATCTGGCGCGTCATCTTCATCAATGACTTCCTGTTTCTGCTCATCAAGCTCCCTCTGCTTTACTTTCTCTTTCATTTCCTCACGGTGCTTCATTTCTGAGGTGACCAAATCGCCCAGTGACTCGAATGTCGTGAAGTCGTCATCATAGTCGTCTAGACCGTCCCGGATATTGAAAACACCTTGTGAGAAGAGTTTGCGAAGAGCCATACGGCGCAGGTTTTCACTCACTCCTTTTGACATAAATAACGAATAGTCACTGTTTTCATCAAGGCTTTCGATCGGCGGCATATCTTCGTCGGTGAGAACCCGGGATTCTTCATCAGACTCGATATCCTTTTCAGTATTCGCCCGATCTTCAACGGATTCCGATTCACTTATTTCCTGTTCGGAATGTTCTTTTTTAAGTCGAGACCATCGCGACAGGAAAGCCTCTTGTTCAGTGTCTGTGGTTTGTTTTTTTGACATATTCGGATTCACTAAGCCAGTCCTTGCGTTTTCGCTTTTTCTTTACTTCGGGCACATAATGGGTAACCACGTAGTGCTCGACAATATTGCACATCTCATTGGGCATTGGGATCTCAAGTACAATTCTTTCAGCCTCCATATCACCAGTTGCTTCATCCTGATTGGCCGTCACGAAGACTGGTTCGATTTCCATGTCATTTGAATTTCCGTCACATACAACAAACAGGTAAGGGATGTCAGCAAGAAGATTGTACCAGTAACCCTCATTTCCATCCTTGTACAAGTGAACGGACATGCCGGTCCATAGATATCGGACATGAATACCATCGTCATGGATAACCATCTTGTCCGCGGCAACGCCAGATTGCTTGTCACAAAGAATGGAGTACGCTGACCACTGGGGTAGACCCCAAAGACTATCCGAACTGAGTTTTCTCTGAAGTACTACCGAAACGGGTATGACCACTTCACGTTCAGATGCTTCAAACTGAATATTTGACATAATTGAATTAAATGAAAGTCACGAGCCTGGACTCATTCAAGATGGCAGGTTGCTGGAACACAAGGGAAAATATTGGTGATATTTCATCTTAAAATCCAATGATAATGCTAAAATCAGTAAATCGATAACAAAACTGTTTGCCTGATCATGTCATTTTGGATTTCTTTTTATTTGGTTTTAGTCTAATCTAGTTTTCGTCTAATCTCAAAAGAAACGATCAGCGTTTTGCCAACATTACGAATTATGACACGAACCTCTTCATACTCGGAAGTTTCCGTTGAGCAGTCCCGATACAAGAGTCCAGATCCTTATATTGGTCTTTTGCCGTTGCTCACAAATGAAGGCTTGGAGTCGATACACCAAGTGGATTCCAAAAATCAGTATGGCCAAGACCAACAGACCAATATCGTTGATGAGTTGCCACTTACAATCAAAGTAGATGGTGAAGAGTTGGTGACTTTGATGACTTTAGGCAGTCGACCAGAACTTCTTGTTTTAGGATATCTACGTAATCAGACTCTGTTTGAGCATCCGGGCCAGATTAAATCAATAAAAGTAAATTGGGATCGAGAACTTGCTGAAGTTACTACCCGAGATGGCAATGGTTTGCAGGGTTTCGATACCTCACGCAAGACTGTAACTACTGGTTGTGGTCAGGGGACGATACTGAGTTGTACATTAGACAAACTCTATGAGCACCGGTTGCCGGAAAGCACTTTGCGGCAATCAGAAATCTATGAGGTTTTGAATCGAGTGAAAAACCACAACAAGGCATACCGTGCGGCTGGCTCCGTGCATGGTTGTGGTTTATGTCAGTCTGGTGAAGTACTGATGTTTGTCGAAGATGTTGGAAGGCACAATGCTATGGATACAATTTCTGGAGATATGTGGATACAGAATATGTCTGGGCATGACAAAATTTTCTATACTACAGGTCGGCTTACTTCCGAAATCGTGATGAAATCAGCACTCATGGGCGTACCGGTTCTGGTGTCAAGAAACGGAACTACGAATATGGGTTATGAACTCGCAGTTGAGTTAGGCGTTACTTTGATTGCGAGAGCAAAAAGCCGACAATTTTGTGCGTTAAATGCCAGCAATCTGATTTTTGATCTGCCGCCGCCGATACCGACCCATATGCAACCCGCAAAGGAAGAGGTTAACTGAGCCCGCTCAGGTTGGAATCAGCGGAAAATCATCTCCGCTGATTGGTTCGCCATGGCGAAGTTGGCAATTTGGGAAAGGTGGGGATGTCGGTCCTTCCCGTAAGGCAAAAATAGCATCATCGCCGATCCATCGGCTGGAGAAAGCACGTCTTCTCCGGTCAGTATCAAGGTTGCCGGGAGCACTGTGAAGGGTTCGAAAATGAAAAGCGACTGCATCACCGCTTTCAAGACCCCAACTCAGTATCTCATACGAATCTCGGTTCGCTTCAATGTCAGGAATGGTCCGGTATTTGGAATTTTCGTACAGAGGGCTTCTGTCGAATCGTTCGGGCTGAAACATTTCATTCAAACGGTGAGATGC
This sequence comes from Candidatus Poriferihabitans sp., assembly GCA_965220975.1. GTDB lineage: Bacteria > Pseudomonadota > Gammaproteobacteria > Arenicellales > Poriferihabitantaceae > Poriferihabitans. Next base: position 211,815 of record OZ244855.1, read on the forward strand.
AACAACAAATTCCAGCGAAGTCTGTTGTGGTATGGGGTCAAGCGCCAGCCAGATACTACAATTTTGCTGACCATCTACACAATAGTAGGGTTGATCATGATGCCATGGCGTTGGTATCGTGGTTCCGGGTTCTTTAACCAATACATGTTCATGAAACAGTCTGACGTTTTGACTCTTCATCAATTCGCCGGCTATCTTTGCCGCAGGTGATTGAAATAGGAAATCACGATATTCATCAATACGCTGCCAATTGCAATAATCACCAAAGAAACGGCCTTGTCCGGAATCGGTGTAGTCGCGTACGTATGGACTAGGCGATGCTAGATTCTTCTCGATACCTTGACGTAAGGGTTCGACCCAATCTTTGAAATATCCGCGCAATACGACTGCCCCGGAATCCTGAAATTGACGAATTTTCTTATCTGATGTAATCATACGGATCAAGGGAAAATGAGGAAAAAGAATGATCAATAAATTGTATAAGGGAGTTTGTAATGTTTCGGTCCAAATCTTGCGGTTTGAAGAAACTCAGATTTTTCTCAAGAATCTGGCAGAGAGATTGAGCCATCAGTAAAATAAAGAGTCAGGTAGAGTATTTGCAGTTTATAACATAATCCAGAGGTAGCATGAAATATCGCGAATTAGGAGATTCAGGAATTAAAGTAAGTTTGATTTGCCTAGGCACCATGACTTGGGGAGAACAAAATAGCCGAGAAGATGCCTTGGCCCAGATGGACTATGCGCTAGAGCGCGGGGTCAATTTTTGGGATGCAGCCGAGATGTATCCTGTACCCCCGTGCAAGGAGACTCAAGGTGAAACGGAATGTTGTATTGGAGAATGGTTCAGGAGGACGAATCGACGCCATGATGTTGTACTTGCAACAAAGGTAACCGGAAGAAGCGATCGGTTATGGATTCGTGAAGGTCGTGAGACCCGAGTGAACCGAACCCAGATTACCGAAGCGATCAATGGCAGTTTAAAAAGACTAAATACGGACTATATCGATCTCTATCAAATTCACTGGCCAGACCGCAGATTGGGATTATGGGGTGAAGCAGGTGCATCTTATGTGCACAAGCAGACTGAAGACGAGACACCGATACTTGAAACGATGCAAACCATGACTGACCTGGTGAAATCCGGAAAAGTTCGATGTATCGGCGTATCGAATGAAACACCTTGGGGAATTAACCAGTATCTTGATACGAGCAAACAAGGATGTGAGCGAATAGTGTCGATTCAGAATTCATACAGTCTATTGAATCGGGTTTATGAGCACGGATTAAGTGAGTATTCGTTTCGCGAAAAAATTGGTCTGCTCGCATATTCACCTCTGGCTATGGGGTCCTTAAGTGGAAAGTACATTGGCGGCAAGCTTCCATCGGGAAGTCGAAAAGAGCTTTATCCAAATTTTCTAACGCGATATGAAAGCGAGCAAGCCAAGCACTGCATTCTGCAGTACACTCAACTTGCTGAAAGTTACTCCTTGCACCCGGTTGATATGGCCTTGGCCTTTGTTAATTCACGACCGTTTGTTACCTCAAACATCATTGGGGCAACAACTCTGGATCAATTAAAACAGAATATCGATAGTGTTGGTATCACGATATCCGATGAACTTGAGGTTGCAATTCAAGCTATTCACATGCGATGTAAGCATCCTGCTGCAGCATGAATGCATGAACATTTCATCCAGTAGAAATTCGCTTTTCACAAGTTGTCTGAGTTGAATGCGGTAAAGTACATTCGACTTGTCCTCATCATGGGAATCACGATGTTGAAAACCAATTTTCTTCGGTCTGGAGAATCTTGACAATATTACGGGTCGACTACGGATGGGTCAGAATATCACTCTAAGTTATGTGGAGCAAGCAGATCAAGTCGAATATGGGGTTAAAGTAATATTCTGCGTTCATTATCCGTAATCGAGCCGAAATTGCCAAAATTATGGCGCGCACTCAGAGTTTATTCATTTATCTCAATTAGGAAAAATAGCATATAATTGCAAGATTATGCAAAATATGCCTATATATTTTTATGCTAGTTGAATTTTCAGTCCAAAACCATCGATCCTTCCGTGATAAACAACGCTTCTTGATGACCGCATCAAGTAGCAAAACCCCCAACGCTGTGGCTTCAGACAACAACGGTGCCCCCTACGTTCTACAGCAAGCTTGTCTCTTTGGTGCCAATGGGGCCGGAAAATCCGGACTTGTTACAAGCATAAAAACGCTTGGAGTTCTTGTTCTAAACTCGTTCAAGGATGAAAAATTGCTAAGTATGAGTTATGAACCTCACCTCTTTCATTCTGAATGGCGCAATGAACCAACAGAGTTTGAGGTTACCTTCCTGCATGACAACAGTCTTTTCCAATACGGCTTCGCCTATGATGCCGAACGAATTTTAGAAGAATGGCTCTTTGAACGTCCCTCTGCAACACGGAGGCAACGCCAGATTTTTAGTCGTGAATATAATCCTAAAAAAGGTATCTACAAGTGGGAAACAAATCCTACCTACCTCAAAGGCGAGCGTCAAAGCTGGCAGGCACAAACGCGAGACAACGCACTCTTTGTTAGTACTGCTATACAACTCAACGCTGAGTCGATGATGCGCCCTTTTATCTGGCTGGTCAAAAATCTACGAGTAATTTCTGCTCAAGATCTAAGCGACAGTTATACTGCGAGCCTCCTAGATAAAGAAAATGTGAAAACCACGGTGCTGGAATTTCTGGACGAGGTTGATTTGCGAATGGAAGATGTAGTAGCGGAAAAACAAGAATATTTTGAAACCACTAGATTTAAGAATTTGCCACCAGTAGAGCAAAAAGCATTGAGGAGTCTGACTACTGCGGAAGCGACAGCATTGGAGATCTGGGAGGTCTATACTTGGCGCAAAGATGAAAAAGAGACGAAAATACGTCTGAATATGGAGGATGAATCATTAGGAACCCGTGCATTGTTTTCCCTTATTGGCCCAATCATCGACTCTCTTAAAAATGGCTATACGCTTATCGTCGATGAGCTTAATGCACACCTACATCCCCTTGCTCTTCGGGATGTATTGCGCATGTTTTCATCTCCCAATACCAATCCACACAAGGCTCAGATCATTTTCACTTCTCACGATCCAACCGTCACAGCAGAAGAAAGCATCGAACGTGATCAGATTTGGCTAGTCGAGAAAGGTGACGATTGTGCGTCCCGCCTCACTCCTTTTTCGGATTACAAAACGCGAAACAAACGATCTTTCCAAACAGGCTATCTGCAAGGACGATATGGGGCGGTGCCACGTCTAACAAGCCGATAGAAGATATGGCCAGACGCGGCAAGACATCTTTGGACACGCGGCGACGCCCAGCATACCGCGATGAGCGAGAGCGTGTATTGATCGTTACCGAAGGCAGTAAAACCGAACCCATATACTTCCGGCGCCTGATCAGGGAGTTAGGCATAACCACCACTCAAGTTAAAGTTTCTGGAGAAGGAGGCTCGGCTCCAATCAATGTCGTTAAAAAAGCCGAAAGTCTCTTAGCAAATGATGTTGATTTCGAACATGTGTTTCTTGTCTTTGACCGCGATAGACATTCCACATATGGTGATGCCATTGAAAAAGCTAGAAAACTTAAACCAAAAAATGCTCCAAGAAACCAATCTATCGAAGTTATCCCATCTATTCCTAGTTTCGAAATTTGGTATTTTTGCCACGTTTCAAACGAGCGTAAACCATACCCAACTGGTAAAGGATTCGGTTCACCAGCTCAAAATCTGATCCGAGACCTCAAAAACTCCCACTCCTGTTTTGCTAACTACAAAAAAGGGAGATGTGATGAATTTTATGACGAGCTCAAACCAATGAGGGAAGATGCATGCAGGCGTGCAGAAAAGTTTATAGAAGAAGCGCAGAAAGAGGGAGAGCAAGAGTTTTAAGAGAATCCCTCAACACGCGTACATATAATTGTTAGGAGGTTTCAAGCTATATCCGAGAACCAATCCTAACCTCGGGTTGGTACCGGAAAGAGGCAGAATCATATGCTAAGGAATTTTTACAGTGAAGTTTCACAATGTTGAGGACTGTATTTTACTGATACCGAGGAACTATGCTGGTTGAAATCAACAATAGATGTAAATTGATGCGATTGAAAGTTACATTGCTTCGGCTCTGGAATTTGATTTCAATTCCTGCTCCATCATGAGCATCAGGACTTCATGCAGACCTGATTTGAAGTCGTCATCTGAGGCGTACTTTTTATAAAGGTCTATTTCTCTTTTACGCTCTTTGCGCATGGCCTTTTCGAACAGCGATGCACTTGCAATTCGACGGTTTTGTTCATCGGGATTTGATATAACTTTATCTTGGAAAGCTTGATCTTGCATTGCGTGGTTCAGGATGTTGATCAGCTTAATCCGCTGTTCTTCAGGGGTTGCGTCCCAGCCATTGAAATAGCGTTCGTTGAAGTCGGCAATGATCTTATCCAAGGGGTCTATCCCCGGGTCTTCGTGACCACTTCGGGGATTTGGATTTAGCGGGTCAATCTCACTATCAGAATCGTCTAGGCCAATTGTATGACCAATCTTCACTCGCTCTAGGCCATAGGTGGTCAGGTCTACACTTTCCAGCAATCCATTGATTTTTGATTGGTCGTTGTCCTTGACCTGCATTTCAGGGATCAGGAACTTCAGGAACCAGTGCAGCATTTCCCAATTTGAATTGTCGAACGGGATGATGCAGGCCACCTGAGCATAGATTTGTACAAACTGTTTGGACTTGATCTTGATATCAATCTTCTGGTCATTTTCATGTTCGTTGAAGCGACCCGCAGCCCTATTCAGGATCGGTGAGAGTTGATCAGATTCAGCGCCATCGAAGAATAGTTTATTGAATTCAACCACCTCGTCCCACTCGTAGATGCCCGTATCATCTAAATGATCCTTCAGATCATGCAAGACATTCACATCGGTTGCTTGACTCAAAGCGGTTGACGTGTAGAAGGGATCGAACGCCTCTTTAATGTCCTCAACCGTGTTATGGAAGTCGAGAATGAAGGTCTCTTCCTTGCCCAGTTTCCTGTTTGACCGGTTGAGTCGCGACAGGGACTGCACCGCCAACACTTCCTGCAATTTCTTGTCTACGTACATCGTGGTTAGCATCGGCTCATCAAAACCCATCAGGAATTTGTTGGCCACCACTAGGATGCGGTACTCGTTGTCTTTGAACTTCTTCGCAATGTCGTTGCCTGAGAAACCGTTCAAGCTGTCCTCAGTATACTCCACTCCATCGACCAGCTTCTTTCCCGTAAAGGCAACCACAGCTTTGTACCGGTTTCCCGTGCCCTTCAGAGATTCTCTAATAGCCAGGAAATACCGGATGGCGGACTCGATGTTTCGAGTGACCACCATAGCCCGTGCTTTGCCCTTCAGTTTTCGAGGCCGCACCACACTTTCATGGAAGTGATCAAGCATGATCCCGGCTTTGGTTTTGATGGTGTCGGGATGGGCCTCGACATGGCTTCGCAGCTTGCTCTGCGCCTTCTTGGTATTGAACTCCGGGTTGTCTTCGATGGATTTCTGAAGCTGGTAGTAGCTTCTGTATGTGGTGTAATTCTTCAACACATCAAGAATGAAGCCTTCCTCAATAGCCTGCTTCATCGAATATAGGTGAAATGGCACGAACGTACCTTCTGCTGTCTGCCGCCCAAAACGTTCCAGCGTTGTGTTCTTGGGTGTTGCAGTGAAAGCAAAGAACGAGGCGTTGCTTCCCATTTTCCGGCGGGCCATCGCCGCCAAAATCTTGTCTTGCAGATCTTCTGAATCTTCCTCGTCACCACCGCTGATGGCTTCGTGCATCTTGTCGGCGGCACTGCCGGATTGAGAGGAGTGGGCCTCATCAATAATCACCGCGAATCTACGATCGGATAGGTCGGAGATACCATCCAGAATATATGGGAACTTTTGAATCGTGGTGATGATCAGCTTCTTGCCGTTTTCCAAAGCACTCTTTAACTCGGCAGAGCTGAAAGCATGGGCAACGACGTTTTTAACCTCCGAGAACGCCTGGATGTTGTCTTTCAACTGCTTATCCAAAATCCGCCGATCCGTGACGACAATTACGCTGTCAAAGAGGTTAGCCGTTCCCTCTGCGTTATAGGTCTCGATTAATTGATATCCAAGCCAAGTGATAGAGTTCGATTTACCCGACCCTGCTGAGTGCTGGATCAGATACTTGTGCCCCACACCATTCGCCTTTACGTCCTTGAGCAATTGCCGCACTACATCCAACTGATGGTATCGGGGAAAGAGCAGCGTCTTGGTGTTTTTGCCAGTCTCCTTATCCTCTTCCGTGACGGTTTTGCCGAAATGTTCAATAATGTTCGTCAGCGACCGTTGCTCCAGAACTTCTTCCCAAAGATACGCGGTTTTGTGCCCTGCAGGATTAATCGGATTGCCTTTACCGTGATCGTCACCCTTGTTGAAAGGTAGGAAGAAAGTGCCCTTCCCAGTCAGCTTGGTGCACATGAATGCCTCTTGCGTATCCACCGCAAAATGTACCAAACAGCGGCGAAATTGGAACAATGGTTCATGGTGATTACGATTTTGGTACTGCATGCGAGCGTGGTGGACGGTCTGGCCCTTCCACGGTTGCTTTAGTTCCATGGTCACAACGGGTAGGCCGTTGATGAACAGCACCATATCAACCGAGTCCATCGGCACGGCGTTGGAAAAGTGGACTTGCCGTGTGACCGAGAAGATATTGGTTTCGAATAATCGCTCAACCTCCCGATTCAGAGTGTTGTAGGGCAGACGGTAGAGCAGTTTGAGATGAGCACTTTCAACGCTCAGACCTTTTTTTAGAACGGTAAGAATACCGTCCTTCCTGATCTTGTTGTTGAGACGGTTCAGCACCCGATTCTGCCAATCGGGATAGGGTCTCAGTTTGTCGAGTTCGTCCGCTTGTGTGGTTTCAAGGAAGGTCCAAAATTGTTTGGTATCGAGTGCAAGTCCCGCATCAAAATCCTTGTTGTTGCCTTGGACATAGCCATCTGCCAGAAATGCCGCTTCGATTAAGTCCTCAAGGGCTTTTTCGTCCATCTCACTGACCATGCTCAATATCTCAGGCTAAATCTTGATTTTTCCCGTGACCGCATTGGCGATCAGGATTTGTTTGAATTCGTTTAACAGATCAATTAAACGCCGTTCCTTGGCAATTGCTGCATCTATCTCAGCGGTTTTCTCGTCAAGAAAATACGCGATGCGTTTCTGGGTGGTTAGGTCGGGTAAAGGGATAGAAACATTCTTCATACCTTGTAAGGTCATACCAAAACGAGTGACACCGCATGCTGCATTAGAGAATGCCTCACGAGTGGGATTTGATAGTAATGCCCAGAACAGATAATGCCCAATAATTACACCAGATTTTGGCCGCAGAATCGATAAATGATAGCCGCAAAGGAGATCTGCTGTAGTAGACTGAACAAGTGCTGGAACACCAATATCAGCTTTATCTTCAGAATCTTTTGTGATAATGACGTCGCCTTCACGCAATGCAAAGATAGTGATTTCTTTTGAAGTGGCTGACCCTGGGCTGAATTTCATATCTGCATTGATGAAATCGTTCCTGTATACATCCAAGTAATTGCAGAGTCGTACTGGATGTTCACCTTTAGTAACTAACTTATCGACATTGCTATTTTTGACTTCTGCAATGTGACGAAGACGCCTCAATCTAACGGTATCTTCGGTCGATAATCTTTCGAACCAACTGACCTTTTGCCTGTATCTGAATCAATTTGTTGGGTTACTGTTTCTGTGATGAGGGCTATACGTTTCTCTTCAAGCAGCTCAATCAACCGCCGCTTGTTGGCAATCGCTGCATCAATCTCAGCGGTTTTCTCGTCAAGAAACTTCACGATTCGGTTCTGGGTGGCGAGGTCGGGGACCAACACAGGGATTCTTTTGAAATCTACATTTTTGATTTGCAGAGAGTTTGGACGAATGCCCTGCATCAAACCTGTGTAGCCTTGAACATAGTTATGGCTGCGAAGTAGGTAATGCGAGTTATGGTCGAAAGTAGTGCGCGGGGCGGAAAGGGGTTCATCCAGCGGCTACCGTTTTCTGGTCTGATTGTACCTCAATTCCATCCTTGAACTGCACTCCCTCGATGACCTGTCCGAGCCTGCGGAACCCGCGCAGCCTTCGCCAGCGGGATTCCGCGCACTGTCCGAGCTTGAACATCATGTCGAGCATGGTGTCGCGGCTCAGGCAGCCCCGTGTCGTCCGGGTCCGGTGGCGGATCGTGGCAAAGGTCGACTCGATCGGGTTGGTGGTGCGAATGCTCTGCCAGTGCTCGGCCGGGAAGTCGAAGAAGTTCATCAGCTCCTTGCGATCCTCGATCAGCTTCACTGCGGCCTTGGGATACTTGTCCTGGTAGCGGGCCAGGAAACGGTCGAAGGCCCGGTCGGCATGGTTCCGGGTCTCCGCCATCCAGATCTGCTGCAGTGCCGACTTCACCTTGGGATGGATGGCCTTCGGCATGGCGGCCAGCACGTTGGCGGTCTTGTGCACCCAGCAACGCTGGTGCCGGGCCTCCGGATAGACCCGGTCGAGTGCCGACCAGAACCCCATGGCACCGTCCCCGATCGCCAGTTTCGGAGCGTTCATGCCCCGGCTCTTCAGGTCCAGCAGCACGTCCTGCCAGCTCAGGGTGGATTCGCGCACCCCGTCCTCGATGGCCAGAATCGACTTCCGGCCCTGGTCGTCCACGCCAATCACCACCAGGCAGCAGAGCTTCGTCTCCTCGTTGCGGAGACCGCTGTACACCCCGTCCGCCCAGACGTACACCCACCGGTCCTGGCTCAGGTCACGCTGCGTCCACTCCTTCCTCTCGTCCAGCCAGACCCGCTTGAGACGCTTGACCACTGACGGCGAGAACCCCTTCGCCTGCTTCCCCAGCAGCCCGGACAGCACGCCGGCCATCTCGCCGGTGCTGACCCCCTTCAGGTACAGCCAGGGCACCCAGGCCTCCAGCGTGCGACTCTTGCGCACATACGGCGGAACCACCGACGAGCGGAAGGTCACCGGCTTGCCGTCGTTGGAACGAACCTTCGGAATCCGCACCGGGACCGAGCCGATCCCGGTCTGGATCGAGCGCTCCGGATGATGGCCACTGCGCACCACCAGCCGGAGGTTCTGTTCGGTGCGGCGGTCTTCATACTGCTTCAGGAACTCGCCCAGCTCGGCTTCCACTGCCACCTGCAGCAGCCGACGGGCACCCTCGCGCAGAATCGCGGTCAATTCATCCTTGAACTTGCCGATTTTTGAATAGTCAATAATGTTATCATCTCTCATGGTGGCGTACCTCTTGGTTAACGGTTTTTGAAATTTGTTAGTTAATCCGGTTACGCCGCTTTTTTCAACCCCCCTTTCCGCCCACGCACTACTTTCGACCATAACTCAGGTAATGCGCGTATCGTGGCAAGAGTGATTGGTCGATTTCATAAGCCCGATAGGCCGGGCTTACGTGTCCTTCTAGTTCCGAAACACCAATACCAGTATGGTTCAACCACATCGTGTTCACAATGAGTTGGTTTATTCGTACAACCCGATACTCCGCTAGATCCTTATTTTCTCGGATTTGAGCCTCACTTTCATACTTCTTCTGCTCAATGCCTCGATAACCAGATACGGATAACATAGATCCAACAATGTTCTTGCCATTCTTTTCACAGCTAACCTCAAAGAGAACAGCAAACGGTTTCACCTCCCAATCGGTTGGTACTTTACCCAACCAGACTTCACCACTGTCCTTGTAGCTCTCATATTTTGGCTCTTGTCGCAACATCACACTTCATCTCCATTTAGAAGACGGTCAGGCGACCAGATCAGTACGGCCAATTGGCAATACAACTGTGAACGTTCCTCTAGGTCGGCCTTGTTAAAACTTTCGTGTGAATGGAATGGCAGGGAGTGCTTGTTGATCGCCTGCCGGAAACCAGGATTGTTGTTATAGAAATCTTTGTGCAGCGACTGGGCCAGAGTATTCTGTTTCAGGTAGTGCGGAAGCTTCTCGTCATAAGTCATATCATTGAGGCTGGCGTTGATCTTCTTCGGTAATAACAACAGTCCTCCAATGAGATTGCGACAATCTTCGAAATTCTTCTGCTGATCGAATTCGTGCTTGAACCGGTCATAGTGGTTAGCCCATATATGCTCAATCTCATAGGCATTGTTGCCAGAACGCACGTACTCCTCGTAGCGTCCAGGTTGACCAGATTGTTGCTCCAACCAATCAGTGAACCGAGCCAACTGTCGGCGGATGGCTCTGGCGGTAAACAGGTTCAGGCCAACTGGGGTGGAAAAATCGATTTCTTCCATCTCTTTGGTCAACCGGTCGTGGAGGATGGTTCGTATTTCGGCCAAAGACTTTCCCCTGATGCTACGGATTACGAGGAATACAGCGTAAGACATCGTTGAATAACTGTTCGATCTGTAGTTCCAAAACCGGAGATTAATCCAACCATCAAGAAAATCAGACACGACGCGCATCTTGGCAATGGCTGTCTCTTTATCGTCCTCGGAAGTTACAGCAGCTAACATAACGTGATGCTGGAGTGTAAATCCTGCGTCCGCGTTATATCGGACACTCTCCAGCTCTTCAGTCCTTGTGTTGGCCGCGTTTAGCAGACAAATGTAAAGTTCGGCATAGAACTGCAAATCACGCATCACAAAGCGACAGAAATCATTGCTGTCGTGTAATTCCAATGAGCTCGCATGATTACGAACCCAACGGTGGTACTCGGTTCCGATCAGATCAAAGTCTTCCGGTTTGGCATCCTTTTTACGTTCCCGGATTTTTTGGGCATATTGGGATCTAAGCCAGGCCTTGAAAAAATCTGCATCGGTCTCTTTACCAAATTCTGCGAATCTTGATAACCACTTCTTTATCAACCTGTCAGCTTCAAGTCTTCTCTCGGCGTTATCAATGTTTGCCAACAGATACCCTTTGAGCATGTCGGTTGGAGTCAAAGACAACCCCCGATCATTCATTGTTTCAAAAATTGTGTATGCATCCTCATCCGCGTATGCGATGATTTCGATCAACTTCACTTTGCGTATCACCCACCAAATGAATAAGGGCAATGCATCGCCTTGTAGCGCTTCAGGAAACAATTCATCAAGGTCTTGATATCGGGCTACTAAATTTCGAACAGATTCGGGAGCATCGTCGGTGTTTAACGGTATTTCATCGTTGAACAGTGCTTCCATGCAGTCATTGCGTTCAGGCACATCCATCTTGAATTTTTTCTCGCCAAAATCGTCCGCATAAATCATTGATTGGATCGAGACTTGCTGATCACGCCCTTTCTGAAGGTTGTTCAGGTAGATGAGCAGGATTGATAATGAAGTCATTCTTTGCTGCCCATCTACGATGTGACGCACTTCGTCATTCTTACTCACAACCACTGACCCAAGAAAGTAGTGCCCGTAGTGCGCCGCCTTCTTTGCGGCATCGCCTGGCTGATAGCTCTCGAGGAAACGCCCGGTCAGGTCTTCCAAGAGTTCCTGAAGCTGTTTGCGGCCCCACTTGTATTCACGTTGGTAGTAGTCGATGCCGTAGCTGCCGCCAGACAACAATTCTTGAATCGAACGATCATACCCTTTGATCTCTTGCATCAGTCAAACCTCTTCACCAGCGAGATTGGCCAATCGTTTCACTAACCCTTCGGTTTCCTTCTCCAGCGCCAGAATTTCCTGAGCAACCTCGTTCAGACGAGTTATGGTCGAAAGTAGTGCGTGGGCGGAAAGGGGGGTTGAAAAAAGCGGCGTAACCGGATTAACTAACAAATTTCAAAAACCGTTAACCAAGAGGTACGCCACCATGAGAGATGATAACATTATTGACTATTCAAAAATCGGCAAGTTCAAGGATGAATTGACCGCGATTCTGCGCGAGGGTGCCCGTCGGCTGCTGCAGGTGGCAGTGGAAGCCGAGCTGGGCGAGTTCCTGAAGCAGTATGAAGACCGCCGCACCGAACAGAACCTCCGGCTGGTGGTGCGCAGTGGCCATCATCCGGAGCGCTCGATCCAGACCGGGATCGGCTCGGTCCCGGTGCGGATTCCGAAGGTTCGTTCCAACGACGGCAAGCCGGTGACCTTCCGCTCGTCGGTGGTTCCGCCGTATGTGCGCAAGAGTCGCACGCTGGAGGCCTGGGTGCCCTGGCTGTACCTGAAGGGGGTCAGCACCGGCGAGATGGCCGGCGTGCTGTCCGGGCTGCTGGGGAAGCAGGCGAAGGGGTTCTCGCCGTCAGTGGTCAAGCGTCTCAAGCGGGTCTGGCTGGACGAGAGGAAGGAGTGGACGCAGCGTGACCTGAGCCAGGACCGGTGGGTGTACGTCTGGGCGGACGGGGTGTACAGCGGTCTCCGCAACGAGGAGACGAAGCTCTGCTGCCTGGTGGTGATCGGCGTGGACGACCAGGGCCGGAAGTCGATTCTGGCCATCGAGGACGGGGTGCGCGAATCCACCCTCAGCTGGCAGGACGTGCTGCTGGACCTGAAGAGCCGGGGCATGAACGCTCCGAAACTGGCGATCGGGGACGGTGCCATGGGGTTCTGGTCGGCACTCGACCGGGTCTATCCGGAGGCCCGGCACCAGCGTTGCTGGGTGCACAAGACCGCCAACGTGCTGGCCGCCATGCCGAAGGCCATCCATCCCAAGGTGAAGTCGGCACTGCAGCAGATCTGGATGGCGGAGACCCGGAACCATGCCGACCGGGCCTTCGACCGTTTCCTGGCCCGCTACCAGGACAAGTATCCCAAGGCCGCAGTGAAGCTGATCGAGGATCGCAAGGAGCTGATGAACTTCTTCGACTTCCCGGCCGAGCACTGGCAGAGCATTCGCACCACCAACCCGATCGAGTCGACCTTTGCCACGATCCGCCACCGGACCCGGACGACCCGGGGCTGCCTGAGCCGCGACACCATGCTCGACATGATGTTCAAGCTCGGACAGTGCGCGGAATCCCGCTGGCGAAGGCTGCGCGGGTTCCGCAGGCTCGGACAGGTCATCGAGGGAGTGCAGTTCAAGGATGGAATTGAGGTACAATCAGACCAGAAAACGGTAGCCGCTGGATGAACCCCTTTCCGCCCCGCGCACTACTTTCGACCATAACTCCGTTCAGACTGCGCAGCGGTTTGTGCTGATAGAAATAGCGGTTAAAGCTAACCTCATAACCGATCTTGATCGATGAGATATCAAGCCAGGCATCATCCACATGCGGGCGCACCTCCCGTAGAAAATAAGCATGGATGTCATCTTTAAGCGGCACATTCTCACTATCGCGTAGATCTTTGTCGGCTTCGTATTCGATATATTCATCAGCGGTTTCCGTCGGCCAGTATCCGTGATCAGGCAGTTCCGCTTCGGTAGTATTCAGCTTGGCTAGTAAGTCATCCAGCTTGGAGCGGGTGAGCTTATGTTTTTTCTTGACTACTTTGGCAGCGCTCTCATCCCGCCATGATACCGCATTCAGGATCTGGTTTTTCTGTGTAGCAGCAAGTTTCACCTTGCGGGCTGTGAGGTCGGCATCAATCTTGGCCTTGAATAGGTTGAAGTCATCAAACATGTCTTGACCGATGGAGGCCATCAGTTGTTCCGCTTCTTCCATCAAGTCCTTTTGTGCCTGCCATGTCTTGGGATCAAGCAATGCTTTGCGGTTTCTCGGCGAAAGGACGATTTCCTCCCGCTCAAGATAATCATCAATGACCTGTTTGTGGTCATTTAGGTTAATGTAAACCTCATCTCCGTACTTGTCGTAAACCAAACCCATGATCTCCTGCATGCCGGTGTTGAAGCGTAGGGTTGCGACACGCTCCCGCGTAAACTGAGCCTTCTTCCGCAGTGGGCGTTCTACAGTGACTTTGTAGTACCCGAAATCGGCGTTATCGAAGACTTTGGACATGCCCTCATTCGCAAAGGACATGTACAAATTGGTGATCGCGGAGATGTGCTGATCACTCAGATCGCAGTTCTTTTCACCCAAGTTCTTGCGTCGTTTGGTATACATCTCCGACGCATTAATCAATTGAACCTTACCCTTTCGGTTAGCAGGTTTGTTGTTAGTCACAACCCAAATGTAGGTGGTGATGCCGGTGTTGTAGAACAACTTGTCTGGAAGCTGGATGATCGCCTCAACCATATCCTTTTCAATTAAATATCGGCGGATGTTGCTTTCACCTCCGCCCGCATCGCCGGTGAAGAGCGACGAACCATTGTGAACTGATGCAATCCGAGATCCTCGCGGGTTTTCGGACAGTTTACGCATCTTATCGACCATCTCCATCAAGAACAGAAGTTGGCCATCCGATGAGCGTGGAGTGGCGTCACAGGTTACGACCTCGCCTTCATAATTCTTAAGATTGACCGTAAAGCGAGGGTCAAGAATCTCATTGCCATCCTTGATGTCTTTCTGGTCCGTTTTCCATGATTTTCCGTAGGGCGGGTTCGACAGCATGAAGTCGAACTTTATATTCGAGAATTCATTGGTGGCAAGCGTTGAGCCGAGTTTGATGTTCTCTGGGTCGTTGCCCTTGATCATCATGTCGGATTTACAGATTGCGAAGGTCTCCGGGTTGACTTCCTTGCCGTAGATGTACACATCGGCAGTAGACTTAATCCCGCCAGTGGGATCGGTGATGAAATTCTGAGCCTCCGTTAGCATACCACCGGATCCGCAAGCTGGGTCATAGACAGTCAACACCGGTGGTAGATCTTGCTTGACGGGATCAAACAGAAGATGGGTCATCAGCTTGATTACATCACGCGGCGTGAAGTGTTCACCAGCCTCCTCATTGTTCTCTTCATTAAACTTACGAATTAGTTCTTCAAAGACATACCCCATGCCCAGATTGGTCAACCCAGGTTGGATTCGACCATCAGGACCACGTTTATCGTATGGCGTGAGGTTAATGTCCTCAGACACATATTTTTCAATCACGTGAAACAGAACATTTCTCTCGAGCATTTTCCGTACTTGAGTGGGTAGATCGAAGTTTTTGATGATCTCTTTTACGTTATCGCTGAAACCGTTGAGATAAGCATCCATATTGGCTTGTAGCTGCGATGGATTGCCAAGAAGCGATTTCAGCGTCCATTCCGATATGTTGTAGAACACATAGCCCGACGCTTCCTGCAAACCGGTTGAGTCCAGTTCGGTCAAACCAGCATCATCAGTTTGGAATTTCACTTCATCCCTGACTGCCTGCTTTGTCGGTTCCAGTAGGCAATCCAATCGACGCAGAACGAACATTGGAAGAATGACATCGCGGTATTTGCCACGAACAAACACATCACGCAGACAATCATCGGCGATAGTCCAGATGAAGCTTACAATTTTATTGTGGGAGGTGTGATCCATTATTCATACTCTCTTATCACTGCTCGAAATCCGCGTCAGCCCAAGTAATTTCAGTGTCAAAGCAAAAGGTTGAGGCAATCCAAATCACATGAAGCCAGCCAATCGATACTGCATCCTAGATACGCTGACGAGAGACTTTTTGGCAAGCTTTACGACTTTCATCTCATCATGCAAATCCAAGCTTTGCCTTTACCCATGCATCATTTGAAAATCACGGTTGAGATTGTTTTCGTTGATTAAAGCGAAAAGGAAGTCGAATCCATCCTTGCTGCATTTCATAGCCCTGTTATTTTCCGGCAATTCACGTGTTGCTGTCAATGTCCGTTTACATATATCCGATTGGAAGTTTCCCCAGAATCCAGAGGTATTTGTCAGCAGCGCCGCATCTGAAAAACGCACTCATATCCAAGAAATCGGGGTGTAATATCTCCCGGAAATCTTTGATCAGTCCAGCACTCTCCAATTTCGCATCACACTCTTCAAAGAACGCCCTAATCCTTAAATAGAAACGATTTTACCCATAACGAGCCGGGAGTGGGTGTTGAAGGTCAACCCGGTGGATCTGAAACTGCTGGATGAAACACTCTGGATGACCCACACCTGTCGACTGTTCTAATCCCCTTATTCCTCTGGACCCAACCAAGACTGACCAAATAGGGTCATGGATTCGCGCGCCCAGAATTTGCTCTGAGGCTCAAAACCCGCTACCAGACTAGGATCCGGGAAGTGAATGAGAATCATTCATGATCAGAATTCGGCCGCTCGTACCATTCTGGACCATTTTTCTGCTCAACTAATCGAATCCTGGTTCATAACGGGTAAAATCGTTTCTACTTAAGGATTCAGGTTGATGAAAACAAATTTAATGATCAAGAAGCTCTCTTGACAATTTTCAAGGCCGTTAACATTTGCGATATCAAGCACATGCTACAATTAAAATTTCGTCGAATAATTACCCAGTTTCGAATTGGCTTGATCTGTGATCTGTTAACCTACCGGATCGATCGTATTTCGAAAGATTTGCAATTATGAATAGGTTTCTTCGTTCAATCGTCAACGATATTAAGAGTTGGGGGTTTCATGTCCTTTCAGAATCGCCCGAAGACAAAAAGGGTGACGTTCTTGAAGTGTATCTAAACATACCAGGTACGAAAAAAAACTGGTCGGTTATTTGAAGTACGAAAATCCCGAGTATATTTTTCAATATGACCGTGACTACGATGGCGCATTAATGTTTTCGTTTCCCGATAAGACTAAAACATATAAATCGACCCATCTTTGGCCGTTTTTTACAATCCGAATTCCACCACTTGATCGACCGGACATTAAGAAAATCATGACCGAGAAATCGCTGAATAAAAATCAAATTTTAAAACTACTTGGAACGCTGGGCAAAACATCCATTTCCAATTCATACGAATTGGAGTTTATCGGGTCGGTTCCGGAAAGGGCAGAATAACACGCTAAGGGATATCGTGTGAACAATCGGGACAATACCACTAATCCTATGTCGCACTTTATACCTTTGTTGGGATAAGCCTAAGATGGTCCTATGTTTCAGGTATATCAATCGCTGGATGCATATTTATTATGCATTCTGCAATAATGTCTCCTATCAGCTCAGCCTCTTGAGAACCCCCTGATGGTAGCCCAATGACTTTTGCATCAGAGGGATCTGCATCGAAGTTGTCATTGGCTTTTAGACGATCATGGACAATATGTATTGAATCCAATTCGCTGGATACTGCATTCAAGACCGATCCGACATTGAGTTCTGCAAACCGACCATTTGGCCTGCTTTTGAGCCGACACAGGCGCCTTACCTCGCTCAATTGATAATTCCTATCACTTCCAAATGCTTCAAGCCAGTTAACAGATAGACTACTCTCATTTTCGCGTAGACAAAAACCATTGCCACTCAAGTCCCATCTTCAAGAATCATACTCGGTTTGACGTACCGGGCGATATGATCGTCTTCAGGTAGGTTATCCTCCTTCATTCGGCAAATAGTAAAGCTAGATCGAATGCATCAATTAGCCGTTCTATTCCCTGGATGGAATCACGACCAGAAATACGGGAGACCTCTTTCTCGTTTTCACGTTGATGAAACATGACAAACTGCGCCATGCTATCACCAAGGAACTGTAATCCGAAGTGAGATCCTTTGCTACTCTTCCAGATTGCACGGATATTACCACAATTCGTCAGAACGAGACCTCCTTTTCGAAAGTTGGGATAAGAGAAAACAAAACGTCGGAAGTCAATTTCGGATGCCTCTCTGAGCATAAAGCCTTCCTGCAAGGCCTCTTCTCTCAGGAATTCTATGCGTGATTTATAAAAGTCGGAATACTTTGAATTCTCGAGCAAGGTTTCATCGAATATTGAGTCGTTGAATGACTTGACATTTTCTTGCATCTGTAGACGGGTGCATTTTTGAAATTCTGATATCAGATAATTTATAACGTTATATTCTTCAGAGCGATGCGGTCTAGATATAACTGTTGGGGGATCGTCTTTAGATATTTCAATCGTTCCGCCTTTTACACCGCATTCTTCTGTAATGGATCTTGGCAAGATTACCGGCCTTCCCATGTTTCCAAAACTACCCGAATGTCCTGCCTCGGCTTTTTGTTCAGACAGCATTACGTTCCTCCCATTTCACTTCCAAATAGCGGGATAATAATATACCAATCCACTTGCTCCCGTACTCTCATCTACACCTGATTAGTCCATTACCCATTAAAGTTTGTACAAAAAGTACACAAAACTTTTCAATTATGTGAACTTTCACATGATTGGAAGATATGGTTCTGGCCCTACCAGGATAGATTTATTGGATTAATTGGAACAGAGCAAAGCTTCTGCATCCAGTAGAGAACGAGCTTTGTCTCGAACGTCTTTCCATTTAAATCGTACAGAATTTTCTACCGGCTCCTTATCAAAACGTTTTAGATTCTCCGCAATCGGTGCCCATTGATAGAGAGCGCCAGGGCTTACCGAAAAAATCACCTCACTGTCTTCGTGGATTGAGAAATCCATGTTATTTATACGAATAGTCAGAGCTTGAAACGACTCTCCTAGATCGTGTCCGGCCTCTTCCGGCATACCAATTTCCTCTATGATCTGTTCAACAACCTCATTCATTAATTCGACAATTCTAGAATTCTCTGCACCGGTTCTAAGATACATCAAAACACCCATGTAAGCAGTTAAATCTGAGATACATGCTACATATACATGCCATTTGGCCAGATTGATCGATGCCAACATGTCCTTGTTTTCAAAAAGAGAAGGAAAGCGTGTGCCAGCACGGGTTTTCAAATACCCGTAAAGAGTGCTTTGAGCAACATGACTAGAACGGCTAGCTACAAAGACTTTTAATTCGGCTAGAGAGGTGATCGGTTGGTTGCTTACCGGTCGCCCAAGTCCAATATATTCGCAAAATGTAATCCAAGTATCTCTGGACAACAATAAATGAAGATTGCGCTTCGCCCATATTTGAAGTGCTGAGAACGACTCAATAGGGGAATTTTTACCGAAATCCATCTGATTTATTGCACTTGCTGAACAAAAACTTAATTGTTGCTGAATAGAAAATTAATGTGTTATTCACTTTCGATAAGAGTTATTATACGCATCATGGTTAATTAAGAAAAAAGAAACAATCTGGAACGGATTTAGTGCCCGATGGGCTTGTCCGAAAATATAACTCAAATCGGAGGTTAATATATGAATGAAGCCGATAATAGAGTGATGCATTGGCAAAGTACAAAACGCTTGATGATCATTACTCTGTCGCTATGGGCATTTTTCTCCTTTGTGGTTCATTGGTTTGCAGATGCATTAAATGCATTCAATTTCCTGGGATTTCCATTTGGATTCTACATGGCTGCGCAAGGTTCGGAAGTTGCTTTCGTGATAATCATATACTGGTTCGCTCGCTCACAGCATAAGATTGACCAGCAATATGGTTTTGCCGAGGAGGAATAAGTAATGTTTAAAGGCGATTTTATTGATAATTTGCCCAAGATTTACGGGACATACACCGGAGGTTTTCTCGGGTTTGTCGTCTTGATGGCAATCCTGGAGTCAATGGGTGTAGGTGCTGATACGATTGGTATCCTTTTTGTCGCATTCACAGTATTTATTTATGCTGCGATTGGATTCTTGTCCCGAACCATGGAAGTGGGTGCCTACTATGTTGCAGGTAGACAGGTTCCAACCGTGTTTAATGGTATGGCGACAGCAGCGGACTGGATGTCCGGTGCCTCATTTGTGGCAATGGCTGGAGGGATTTACTTCGGTGGTCACGGTTATCTTGCTTTTGTAGTTGGTTGGACCGGTGGTTACATTCTCGTTGCTTCCTTGATGGCTCCATATCTGCGTAAATTTGGTTGCTATACGGTACCCGATTTCATTGGAACACGTTATGGTGGCAAGTTAAGTCGTTTATGTGCAGTCATCATCCTTGTTGTAGCATCATTCACCTATGTGACCGCGCAGATTAACGCTACTGGTACCATCGCATCTCGAGCACTTCAGATTCCGTTTGAAGTTGGGGTTTGGTTTGGTTTGTTGGGCATTTTGTTATGTTCAATGCTCGGCGGCATGCGTGCGGTCACCTGGACGCAGGTTGCACAATATATAGTGCTGATAATCGCATATCTTGTTCCAGTATTCTGGATGTCCAACAAGCAGGGTTTTGGCTTGGTGCCTCAATTAGTATATGGCGACGCTGTAAGTAGGATCGTTGAGCTTGAGCAATTGCATGGACTCGGTACATTGGAAGCGGTTGAAGGTGCAAAGAAGGGTCTGAAAGCCTTGACCGTGCCTTTTGCCGAAGCAGGTTCGAGTGCTTTGGATAGCTGGAAATTTGTAACATTGGTATTGTGCATGATGGCAGGTACGGCCTCACTCCCTCACATTCTGATGCGCTATTTCACAACACCTTCCGTCAAGGCAGCTCGTCAGTCTGTTGCATGGTCCTTGTTCTTCATTTTTCTATTGTATTTCACAGCACCCGCACTCGCGACCTTTGTGAAATTGCAGATTCTTGATCCGACACTAGCGACGAGCATCATCGGGAAATCGATAACTGAGGTTAACTCGTTTGAATGGATACAGAAATGGAGTAACGTCGGATATTTGCAAATTATTGATGCAAATGGTGATGGAATCCTGCAGTTGAATGAATTTTTTATGCGGGGAGATATTGTGGTTCTAGCAACGCCGGAGATTGCGGGTTTGCCCTATGTTATTTCTGGTTTGGTTGCTGCTGGCGGTATGGCCGCTGCGATGTCAACAGCAGATGGCTTGCTTTTGGCAATTGCAAACGCACTTTCGCATGACTTATACTACAAAATCATCGATCCGAATGCGGAGACCAAGAAGCGCTTGCTCGTTGCCCGAGCATTGTTGCTTGGTATCGGAGCGCTGGCAGCCTTAGTCGCGAGTTTGCAGTTAACGAGCATCCTAGGTGCGGTAGCTTGGGCATTTGACTTCGCCTGTTCCGGATTATTATTCCCGATCGTACTGGGTATCTGGTGGAAACGAGCAAATCGTCAAGGTGCAATAGCCGGAATGATTGGGGGATTCGTAACCGGTACGTGGTATCTGTACATGGTAAGATTTGCCGGCATGGACCCTTGGATTGGTATTGACCATCTGAGATTTGGCATAATCGGGATGCCTGTTAGTCTGGTATGCATGGTTGTGGTTTCTCTGATGACTCCAGAGCCAGATGCAGAAATCCAGGCTATGGTAGACGACACTCGTGTACCGGTAGGGAAGACCGTAATTGAGACTCAGGCTGCGAAGTAAGTTTGATTCTGAATGATTGTTTAAACCGGGGGCTTGCCCCCGGTTTTTTTGTGCTTAGTCAGGGCACTGTTCCATTACGGGTGATGGCGGTCGGATAACCGGGTGGTGAAGGTCCGCTGCCGGCCCGATAAGCGGCTTGTTTAGCCGAACGGCAAGAGTGTTTGTTGCGAAGTGGAACTTGAAGGAAGTCGAAGGCAAACCACTGACCTCACCAATAGAAATCGCATACGAGGCGGTCAAGGTGGGTATGGAGTCGATTAGATCTGTAGTCCGATACGAATACATAAATCCTAGCCGGTAGTGTAGGAGGTCGGCGAGACTACTTCCTCCTGCTAACCGATAACTGGACAGACTATCGTGCGTAGTACCTTGTATCCGTTGAGTTCAAAAACACCGACATATTTTAAAAGGCGATGGGTTGCAAAAAGATCTTTGCGTGTTGTTTCCATTTGAGTCGCTTTCCTCATTCTCTATGATCAGCTTATGAATTCCGATATACTCAATTATTGAGAATTGCCGATATTCCATTCATCTAGCAATCGATTACCGACCATGATCGTTCACTATGTATGCAGAATTTCCAGTTTGGCTGTTAGCCTTTGATTACATCATGGGCATGATCATGTGGACCCTAATCGGTCGCTTTGGAATGGGCATATTTCTACCTCAGGACAGCAAATTCTTTTTCATGCGCGTTTTTGTTAAATATACAGACCCACTGATTCAATTGTTCAAACCGATTACACCGAGTTTTCTGGTCCAGGGTCTGGTACCACTTTACGTCGCTTGGTTCTTCTATATGATTCGGTTTTACTTGATGCCATGGATACTGGGATATTCAGTTATGGGCATGCTGTCATTTCCTCTTGAGACAGAATTTGCAAATGGCGTAGCATCCTTTATCGAATTACTACTTTAATTTATTCGGTTCGCTTGTTCAGTGTTGCTGATTTCCGAGCTCTGCGATCAGTTTTTTGATGTTCAGCCCGGAAAATGATGGAACTTGCTGGTTTATTCTTTGGTTCAGTACTTGCTTCCACTCTTGTCCCATTCGGGGTGGAATTATTTCTTTATTACCTGTATGTTTCGAACCAATACTCTGTCCTCATTTTGTTAAGTGTTGCAACCGTTGGCAATACAGCAGGGGGTTGTCTGATGTTCCTGCTCGGATGGTTATTCAAACAGGGACTATCGAAAACGTCCTGGCACCAGAAATTGCAACGGCGTTTTAAACTTGAGGATCGAGCGCTTGCTCGGATAGAGAAATGGGGCCCGATCGCATTATTGTTTTCTTGGATGCCAGTGGTGGGAGATCCGCTCTGCCTAGCCGCTGGTTACATGAAATTGCCGATCGCGTTCTGTTCGGTGATGATCTTTCTAGGCAAGTTGGCTAGATATACAGTGTTACTCTGGATCTTCAGTCAGACATAAATTCAATCGATCTTGATCAGTTCAAAGTACCTCCACAACTACTGCCAGCACCAGCGGTACATCCATAACAATGCTCACCAACCCTGATTAGATTGTCAGTTAGTCCTTTGGACTGAAGTTCCCAAAGTTTGGTGGGTTTTCCTATTCCGGGATGCATGCCGATCATTTGGTTGAAATCACAGTCATAGACATATCCCTGCCAATCCACACTGATTAGATGTCGGCACATTAGGTTCTCGACGGTCAGAGGGTTGAAGTTTTCCACGAGTAGTTGCTGGTAATCTTCCAATTGATTGGTTCTTTCCAGAAAATGACGAAATCGTTTAACCGGAAGATTAGTAAGTGCTAACAGTCGATTGAATACGATATTAAAGTCCTCTAACAGTGCTTGTTTGTAGTCGATTTCAAGTGATGACTGATCGGGTGGAAGGAACGGCCCGACTGGGTTATAGACCAAGTCCAGGGTCAATTCAGGGTCAATTCCATAGCCATATTCATTGAAATTCAGCAATCCTTGAATGCTTTTGTCAAACACCCCCTTGCCACGTTGCTGATCAACATTTTTGCGACTATAACAGGGCAGAGAGCAAACCAGACGAATCCTTCGCTGGGCATACCAACTTGCGAGATCTTCTTGGCCTTTTTCAAACTGAACCGTGATATTGCATCGGCTTGTAATCTCGATATTACGAGATATCAGCGCATCACAAAAAATTCGAAAATAAGGGTTTAACTCCGGTGCTCCACCGGTGATATCGACCGAATTGACATGGTTTTCATCAAGCCACTCGAGTATGCGTTCCATAGTCTCCCAAGTCATTAATTCAGTGCGCTTGGGGCCGGCTTCTACATGGCAATGCTCACAAGCCTGATTGCACAAATAACCGGTATTGATTTGCAGTTCAGACAGGGTATCCCGACGTAGGGGAGTGCATCCATGATCTTTGAGAGTTTGAGTAAAGTTGTGCCGAACCTTGATATCCATGAGCCATGTCTTACTTGAAAATGATTGGGGTTGGTGTTTAAGAGGTAAAGCGCCAATACGAGGAATTATAACCGCTTATCTACATCATGTTGATTTTTCGATTCAGGTATCCGATCAACTGAACAGAAATGCACCTTTACAGAAATCACTGATCATACATGACTGGCATTTTGGCTTGCGTGCCGTACACACGTATCGGCCATGCAAGATCAGCCAATGATGGGCGTCTTTCTTGTATTGATTTGGAACGCGCTTCATCAGATTACTCTCAACCTCATCAACATTTTTACCGGGTGCAATTCCAGTACGGTTTGAAACCCTGAAAATATGGGTATCAACAGCAATTACGGGCTCTCCAAATGCCGTGTTCAAGATAACGTTGGCCGTTTTTCTTCCCACTCCCGGCAATGCTTGGAGCTCTGCACGGGTTTGAGGAACTTCCCCATCATGCTGATCAAGCAAAATTTTACAGGTTTTCAGAATATTTTTTGCTTTCGTATTGAATAACCCAATATTCCGAATATATTCCTTTAGTCCATCCAAACCAAGGGCAAGGATTGCCGAAGGCGTATTGGCGATTTGAAATAGTTTGCCAGTAGCCTTGTTCACCGAGATATCGGTTGCCTGAGCCGATAAAATAACCGAGATCAATAATTCAAATACAGAACGATACACAAGTTCGGTAGTTGGGGCAGAATTTCCTTCCGCAAACCTAGAGAAAACCTTGTCAATATCAGCCGATTTCATAAATGACCTTTGTGGGTGGATTTTTTACGCTGCACAGCTGCCCGGATTTTTCGTTGCAGTCTTTTTCGGCTGATTGGTGTCATATCCATTGATTGCCGTGATGCACGCTCATCTTCTCGCTTCAACTTCTGATGACTGTCTTTCCGTGCTCGGATAACTTGCTGTTCGGTAAAATCAGGCCAAATACCAGGTGAACCATCCCCTCTTTTTGCCGGAAAAAGTTCAATGCAATCAGTTGGACAGACGGGGACACAAAGCTTGCATCCGGTGCATTGTTGAGCAATAACCGTATGCATGAGCTTGTCAGAACCGATAATACAATCGACTGGACAGGCCTTTATGCAAAGCTTGCAACCAATACAATCGACTTCACGGATCAAGGCTACCTGTTTATTCTCATGAATCCCATGCTCCTCATTGAGAGGAATTTCTCGACGATCCAATAACTCTGACAAAGCAGAGATTGTTATCCTGTTTCCGGGGGGGCACTGGTTAATCTCCGCGTGTCCTCTTGATATTGCCTTCGCGTACTCACGACAGCGTGGATAGCCGCAAAGCGTGCATTGCGTTTGCGGCAAGCATTGATCGATTTGGTCGATAGATACAGATGAGTGAATCAATTTTCAACTCTTGCAAGAGGGTATTTCAGGAAAAATCTTGCAAAATTTTTCAGATGAAGATTCCTCGATTTGTCGCAAATTCATGGAAATGATCAATTAGTGATAAAATCAAAATGATATCTGCATCAATTTCAGCAATGGACGAACTATCCGAGTTTTAAAACGACTCGTGTGATGATTGTTGTTCATGCTGTGAGAGTTTATTTTTTCATGGCAGATTATATCTGCCGACCGAAACTGATTAGCAAGCATTCATGCAACCCGATTCTTTGTATCAGAAGAAATTTGCCAAAATTATAGAGCATTCATCTTTTCGTTTGTTGAATGAGCCGACTCAGGAATTTGTTCGTAACAAGGCTTTTGAAATGCGCTTTACTCATCAGGAGTTGCGTCAGATTAGCGATATGGCTCTGGATCGATTGAGGTGGAAGGAACCCTGTATATCCACTGATTGGCCCGCTATTCCCTTGCACCATGACTCGAAACGAAACAAGAAAAAAGTGCTCTTGGAAATGCAAACAATACATGAGATGCTCAGAAGTAAATCCAAGTCTTATGAGAATTTCACGGTTATCGATAAGCCATCTACAGCAAAGCCAAAACTGGTCAATCGCAAAAAAAGGGAATTAGGGTTGGGTCGATGCCCAGTCGCATCAGAGAGAACCCGGTGTTGCAATCTAATGACCCTTGATGCGGTTCAGCAATGTGGGTTTGATTGTAGTTATTGTAGTATTCAGTCGTTCTACCATGGAAATGAAATTGCCTTTGACCCCGATTTTGCAGGCAAACTGAAACAACTGAAATTGAACAAGGAACAGCTCTACCACATTGGAACCGGACAGTCCTCTGATTCATTAATGTGGGGAAATCGTCAAGGGATACTGGAAGCGCTTTGTGAGTTTGCTGAACAAACTCCCAATGTGCTGCTTGAACTCAAAACCAAATCCAGAAATATAAAATGGCTACTGGATAATCCGGTACCGAAAAACATAATTTGTACTTGGTCCATGAATACCCAGAAAATCATTGACCATGAGGAACATCTAACCGCAAGTTTGAGCCAGCGGCTTGATGCAGCACAAGCACTAGCGAACAAAGGTGTTTTGGTGGGGTTTCATTTTCATCCAATTGTTCATTATTCAGATTGGCAAGCGGACTATACAGACCTCGCGCATACTCTTGTACAGCGTTTTCATCCAGATCAAGTTGTCATGGTATCTTTGGGAACACTCACCTATACACGCTCAGTGATGAAGACCATTCGCAATCGAAACTTAAACAGCAAAATTCTTCAAATGCCACTTGAAGAGTGTGCAGGAAAACTGTCCTATCCCGAGCATATCAAACTTGACTTGTTCAGCGCTATTTACGGCTCTTTAGCGAGTTGGCATGAACGAGTATTTTTTTATCTTTGTATGGAACCTCATGCTTTGTGGAAACCAGTATTCGGCTATCAATATGAGAACAACCAACAATTTGAAGATGCCATGAAGAATGCCTATTATGACAAGATACAATCAAACATCAACTAGGAGAGAACAAGTGAACAATAATAATCACGGGCTAACGGGCGTTAAATTACTGCATAACGCAGCACATAATAAATCAACTGCATTCACTGAATTGGAGCGGGATCAATACGGCTTGCGTGGGCTTTTGCCACCGGCTGTCGGTAGCATGAACACCCAGATTCAACGCGTACTTGCGAACATGCGACGCAAGGAAAGCGAGATTGAGAAATATATATTTCTTTCCATGTTACAGGATCGGAATGAACGTCTGTTTTTTCGCTTGATTATGGATAATTTTCAGGAATTATTGCCAATCGTCTATACCCCAACGGTTGGACAAGCCTGTCGTGAATTCGCGAATATTTTCCGTACCGAAAAAGGATTTTATGTTACTGCCAAAGACCGGGGGCGAATTCGCAAAATCCTCGATAACTGGCCGAACCGCGATGTACGCATAATTGTGATTACAGACGGTGGTCGAATCCTGGGTTTGGGTGATCTTGGAGCCAATGGAATGGGTATCCCGCTCGGTAAACTGGGATTGTACTGTGCATGTGCTGGAATTGCACCTGATCAAACCTTGCCCGTGATGTTTGATGTAGGTACAAACAACGAGGATCTGATTGAAGACCCGATCTATCTTGGGTTACGTCAGCCGCGTTTACAGGGCGATGAATACTTTAGCCTTATGGATGAGTTTGTTGAGGCCGCGCAAGATGCATTTCCGGGTGTTTTAATTCAGTTTGAAGACTTTACAGCCGAGAATGCCTTTACTCATTTGAATGCCTATCGAGAAAAAGTGTTGTGTTTCAATGATGATATCCAAGGAACAGCGTCCGTAGTTTTGGCCGGTATTTATGCCTCGACCCGCTTTTCAGGTGTTCCATTTCGAGATCTGAAGTTCCTGTTTCTCGGAGCGGGATCAGCGGCAACAGGCATGGGAAATCTTATTGTTGAAGCACTGGTTGAGAGTGGTCTTGATGAACAGGAGGCGGTACAAAGACTGTGGTTTTTTAACCGAGAAGGATTAATCCGTAAAAGCCAAACCAGACTGCCTGATTACATCCAGCGTTATGCTCATGATGTGGAAGGATGTCAATTACTTGATGCAATTGATATTCACCGCCCTGACATACTGATTGGTGCAACAGGAACACCAGCAACCTTTACCCAAGAACTGGTTCACAAAATGGCATCAATCAAGTCAAAACCGGGTATTTTTGCATTGTCGAATCCGACTAGCCGCGCTGAATGTACAGCAGAAGAGGCCTATCAATGGACAGATGGACGGGCGATCTTTGCGAGCGGAAGCCCCTTTGATGATGTGATGTATGATGGCAGGCTGATTCGGCCCGGTCAGGGTAATAATGCATATATATTTCCGGGAGTTGGGTTAGGAGCGATTGTCTGTAAAGCAAAATGTATTCCAGATGAGATGTTTCTGGTAGCAGCCAAGGTTCTCGCAGACTCTCTAACTGATGAAGATATTGAACATGGCTCAGTCTATCCTAGGGTCGAAAAAATTCGCCATGTGTCGCTCAATATAGCAACGGCGGTGGCGACTTACGCTTGGGACAATCATATTGCTCAAATGCCCCGGCCAAACGAGATCAATAGTCATATCGAGGAATTTATGTATGACCCGACATATTAGACGACAATTTGCCCTGAATCCGGGAACTGGAGACTGAGTCGATAGAGAACTTATTGTTCTGCTCAAGGTGAATCGCTTCATCCGAGTACAATTGCCGATTTGACTGACCCCAAGTCGGCTTGCTCCTGTAATCATCATGAAAGAGAAAATACGCGAACTCGTTTCTCATGCCCTTGATAGCCTCTATCAACAAGGCAAATCTCTCAAAGTTGCTCCCGAGAGCATCATTATTGAGAGACCGCGCAGCGAATCGCATGGCGACTTTACAACCAACATTGCCTTGCAACTCGCATCGCAAGAAAAGATTTCACCGAGAAAATGTGCCGAGAATATCCTGGAACGCATACCTAAGTGTGAATTTCTGGAGCGTTGCGAAATTGCTGGACCTGGATTCATTAATTTTTTCGTCTATACAGAGTCCTATCTTGAGTTGATTGATGAAATTCGGAATGCAGGCCCTGAGTTTGGCAGGTCTCGAAACAGCAAAAGCCCAAAGGTTTTGGTAGAGTTTGTCTCAAGCAACCCAACCGGCCCATTGCATGTGGGTCATGGTCGTGGAGCGGCTTATGGCGATGCTCTGGCCAGGATTCTGTCATTTGCAGGTCATGATGTTGAAAAGGAGTACTATGTGAATGATGCGGGTCGCCAGATGGATACCCTCACTGTAAGTATCTGGCTCCGTTATCTGGAGAAACTTGGACTTGTACAGGAATTTCCGAAGCGCGGATATCAGGGTGGCTATATTCGGAGCATATCCAACCACCTTTTTGAGGAGCATGAAAAGAAATTTGCTGTCCAATCTGAAGCATTATTTCAAGAATTGCCAGAGGATGACGAAGCGATCATTGATGAGTTAATCAGCCGGGCCAAGAACAGTCTGGGTGATGATTATCAAGTTTTGTTTGACTTGGCTAGTCGGTCAATGGTTAAAGATATCAAGCAGGATCTTGCAGAATTTGGTGTTGTTTTTGATCGATGGTTTCATGAAAGTCAGCTGGTGCATAACGGAGATATTGAATCTGCACTGGCACGTCTTGAAGAAAACGGCTATCTTTACGAGAAAGATGATGCAGTATGGTTTCGTTCAACCGATTTTGAGGATGACAAGGACCGTGTTGTTACAAGAGCGAACGGCAGCAAAACCTATTTTGCTTCTGATATTGCCTATCACTACAACAAGGCCGAGCGTAATTACGATCAGATCATTAATATATTCGGGGCCGACCATCATGGGTATACCAAACGTATTGAGGCATCTTTCCAGGCAATGGGTAATTCGGCTAATCGTCTGGAATTCTTGATGGTACAGTTTGCCGTGTTGTATCGCGGCTCTCAGAAAGTTTCCATGTCAACTCGCGAGGGTGAGTTTGTATCCTTGCGAGAGCTAAGGGAAGAAGTTGGCAATGATGCTGCACGGTTTTTCTATGTGCTCAGGCGTTCGGATCAGCATATGGATTTTGACCTTGATTTGGCAAAGTCAGAAAGCGCTGAAAATCCGGTTTACTACATTCAGTACGCGCATGCGCGTATCTCGAGTGTTTTTGAGCAGGTTAAGGGCAAGGCAATGGAAACCCCGGATAGCCGACAACCCGCTTATCGGTTGCTGGTTGAAAAGCAGGAGACTGAATTATTGAAAACCCTTTCTCAATTCCCGGATATAGTGGTGAATGCGGCAACATCCCGTGCTCCGCATCTCGTTGCCTATTATTTGAGAAATCTGGCCCAACAGTTTCATGCCTATTATAATGAGCATCCATTTTTATCGAGCGAGAACGAGTTGCGACTAGCTCGATTGGGTTTGATTGATGCAGTCCGGGTGGTGATTGCGAACGGGCTTGGGATTCTTGGAGTTTCTGCTCCATTGAGCATGTAACTTCACGACCAAAATCATGGTAAATCGCAAGAAAAAATCAACACGCAAATCCGCCTCACACGGTCGCATGTCTAACACCTTGATTTCATTTGCAGTTGGTGTCAGTGTTGGTGCGCTAACGATGGTTGTGTTGCAAGTTGGGGTGCCAAAATCAGATTTTGGCAAGGGAATCCAGGGGTTGATGGATCAATCGAAAAATAGCGAGATACGAAATGATCAGGAACTTGCTTCAAATGTAGATTCGAGTTCAAGTGAACAACCAAATATCTATGATTTCTATACGGTATTACCAGAAGTTGAGGTTCTGATTCCAGAAGATTATCGCGAAATTGTAGCAAATCCATCGCCCAAAGATGACCAGCAACAAGTAAGCAGTGAAGAAGCTCAATCAAAAACTGAGTTGACCATAGTAAATCCGGACTCTGCGACATCCCAACCACCGCCTAAGCCCGCTTCATCGGGACAAGAGCACTTTGTTTTGCAAGTTGCATCATTCAAAAAACAGTCAGAAGCAGAACAACTGCGAGCCCGACTGGCACTGTCGGGTTTAACATCATACATCCAGAAAGTGACAATTCAGGATCGTGGAGATTTTTATCGTGTTCGACTTGGGCCTTTCTCGGTGTTTGAGGAAATGCAAAGTGCAGACAAGATCCTAAAGGAGGAAGGAATCAAGCCTTTGCGACTCAAAGTGTCGAATAGCAATTGATTTTCTATCTGGATTACCTTGAGTCAGGACTGTTTCAAGCAAAATTCCACGAGTCTGGTCATCGTTCACTGATTTCGTTCACCTTGCGATGTAGCTACTAACATGCGAACGATTCGAATTTGTACTCGTCAGAGTGAATTGGCGCTGTGGCAAGCAAATCATGTGAGAACTGCTCTCCAGAATTTATATCCGGAGATGGATATTGAATTGCACAAGGTCATCTCGGAGGGCGACCGCACTCTCGATATTCCTCTGCATCAGGTTGGTGGTAAGGGATTGTTTCTGAAGGAGCTAGAAATAGCGCTTCTTGAGGGCAAGGCTGATCTTGCCGTGCATTCCATGAAGGATGTCACTGTCAATCTTCCGAGGGGTTTGACTATTCCCGTAATCTGTACAAGAGATGATCCCCGAGATGCATTTGTCTCCAATCGGTTCAATTCTCTTCAAGACATGCCAGAGGGAAATAATATCGGCACTTGTAGTTTAAGGCGTACCTCGCAATTGAAGGCAGCCTATCCGCATCTGGAATTTTCCAATTTGCGCGGGAATGTGAATACACGCTTGGCAAAACTTGATGCTGGTCAGTATGATGCGATTATTCTTGCCGTTGCGGGCCTGAAACGGCTAGGTCATGAAAATCGTATACGAGAAGTGATCAGCCCTGATCTTTCATTGCCGGCAGTAGGACAGGGCGCCATTGGGGTCGAATGTCGTGTTGAAGATCAAAATATCCGTGAACTCATTGCTCCAGTCAATGATCCAGATACTAAGATTCTGATTTCTGCCGAGCGCAAAGTCAACGCGTTGCTAAACGGAGGATGTCATGCACCAGTTGCGGTATTTGCAGAACATTTCACTGATCAGCAAGAAGAAAAACTCCGATTAAGGGCAGTGGTGGGTGAACTGGATGGATCGAATCTTCTCAAGTGTGAACGAATTGGTACCATGCAATTTTTTGACACATTAGCGGAAGAGGTTGCGGATGACTTGATTTATCGAGGTGCGGACAAAATTCTCCAGAGATTCAATGATGACGGATTCTGAAAAGCTCTCAGGACTTCGGGTCCTGGTTCCGAGACCCAGCCCACAGGGCGATCAACTGGTTCAGGAAATCCGCAATCTTGGAGCCGATGCCTTGCACTTCCCGGTAGTTGAGACCGTACCGCCTGAGAGTTACGAGGAACTTGACCAAATATTGCGCGATATTGACCGGTTCAACATGGTTATCATGGTTAGTGTAGCAGCCGCGAGGTCGGTATTGACACGCATGCAAACTCTGGAGCTGAATTGGCCTTCTTCAACTCTGGTTTGCAGTGTTGGTCCGGTTACAAGTCAAGCATTGATGAGTTATGGCATCCGCGTCGATTTTGAACCCGAGCGAGAATATACATCAGAGGGTTTGCTCGATTCACTCAGTGCTATTGAATTATCGGGTTTTCGAGTTGCGATATTCCGTGGTCAGGAGGGGCGGGAGAAATTAACTGGAGGGCTTGAAAAAGCGGGTGCTAGTGTCTTGCCGGTGATGAGTTATCGAAGGCAGATAACCGGGCAGCCATTTGATGCGGTGATCAAGGATTGGAAATCCGAAGGATTTGATGTGGTCATCATTACTAGCCATAACATTCTCGATGCATTGATGGAATTACTCGATGCAGATCACAGATATCTAATTGAGACAACTCCTGCACTAGCGATCAGCAAACGAATTGCTGATTACTGCAGACTACGGAAGATTCAAAACACGAGTGTTTGCACTCCCGGTAATGCATCGATTATCGAGAGTCTCACAAGGCTCGTTTCGGCTCAGTCGCAGAGTCCGTGAAATGTCTGTTAAAATCCCATTACTACTCAAGTTCGAAAAAACAGAAGCTTAATCGGACAACATCTCCAATGATTCATACTGGTACATGACTGCGAGCCGCAACACGGGTGAAAAACCCTCCACAACCAAAGCTAGGAAAGCTCCCGCTCAAAAGAAGTCGGGTGGTACGAGAGACCAAACCACGGCTAAAGACTCTTCTAGCCCGAGGTCCAAATCAACGCCAACTGATAATCAGCGTAAATCATCGACTGCAAAAATACGTACTTCAACCAAGAAGACACCGCAGGATACGAAAACAAGCCGAAGTGAATCGCAAAAAAGTCAGTCGGAAAAGAAAACGAATGACGAGATAGCTTCGGCTTCCCCAGCATCTGTTTCAGCTTCCGAATCAAAGAAATTCTCAACCTCCGACAAGGCTGATCATTCAAATTTCGGAGGTGATTATGAAAGTGATCGACGAGTATCGTCAATATTTTCTTCCATTGCTCTAGCTATAGGGGTGCTCGCATTACTTATGGCAGGTTATGCGGTTTATTCCACACAGTTTGATTCAAGGCTTGAGCGGATGAGACAACAGGATCAAATTGAATTCCTTGAAGAACGAGCCGAAGCCATCCAGAGCTCTCAAAACATACTGGAGACCAGTATTACCAATCTCAGGCTGAATTCAGCTGAACTGGAAGTTGAAAATCAGGAAAGAGTGGCAGAGTTGCGGGAGCAAATCGCTACTCAAGAAAACTCGATCCGACAGTTGAATGCGGTGTCTTTAGAGGAATTGACCAGTCAAGTCGAGTCTTTTCAAGCGGATCTCGATTCACTGTCCCAAGAAGTCAATCAGACCAGGACATACTTTCAGGATGGAGTGGAAAGCTGGACTTTGAAGGAGGTTGAGTACCTCCTGTTGATTGCCAATCATCAACTTCGCATGACAGGTGAAAATGACCTCATTGTGGAGGCACTTGAAACAGCATCTGTCCGGTTAGGGACCTTGGCTAACCCAAACTACTTTGAAGTAAAGGGGATGCTGGATCAGAATATACAGGCATTGAAGACCAGAACTTCAGTTGATACACTGTCCTTGCTTGGAAACATTCGAATTCTAAACGGTCGCATTTCCTATCTTCCGGTACTCGGTGATTTGTCCCATTCTGGATCATCCAAGACCAATTCCCAAGGGGGAAATGCAGGCCCATCAGTTCCGATTACAACCCAGCAGCAATCGGAAGAGGCCACGAACGCCTTATCTGAAGCGCTGTCGCGATTTTTGAATAGCATCAGCGATCTCATCCAGATCGAAAAAAACAATCGGCCAGTTCGTCCAGTGATCTCAGGAGAATTACGGCAACTGATTTATGAGAGGACACATTTATTACTGGAATTAGCTGAATCGGCACTGATTCGTCAGCAGCATGTACTTGTAGCAGAGCGTCTAAACTTGTTAAGGAATTGGGTTTCTGACAGTTATGACATGAATGCCGATATCACGATTGAATGGATCGGCATGCTTGATGCCATTATCAAGAATCTGACGGTTTCTCCCCCTCTCGATCTATCGGAGACAATCGCTACCCTACAAGATGTGATGGATAGTTGATGTCAGGGCAATTAACATGAAACTGATTATCTTGTGCTTGATTGTCTTGATTGTCTCAGTTGGACTCGGGATATTGGCGCTTGAGGATCCCGGCTATATCGTCATGTTTCGGGATCCATATGAAATACGCATGCCGCTTCTGGTTCTCGTATTGATTGTTTTTCTCGCGTTTATCATTTTTTATCTCGCGCTGAACTTTATTGTGAAAATAATTCGAGCTCCGAGAGAAATTGGCAAATTAAAACGGAAAATGGATGAAGATGCTGCTTACAAAGCCTGCATGCAAGGGTTCACTGGTCTGATTGAGGGACGCTGGGATCAAGCCGAAGACCGGTTAGTTCAGAAGGTCGGCAGTTCAAGAATTCCGCTCATGAATTATCTTGGTGCTGCTTATGCAGCCCTGCAGCAAGGAAGTTTTCGACGTCGGGATATGTATCTTGACCAGGCTTTGGAGAGTCAGCCCAAGCACCGGTTGTCGATTCAACTGACGCGGGCTCGTTTTCATTGTCTTGCTGGAGAGTATGCAGAAGCACGAAAAGTACTGGAAGCCCAGCAAATACAAAATCCGAAAAACAAGACACTCCTCCATTTGCTGATGGATGTTTACCAAGCTTTGGAAGATTGGCAAGCCATGAAAGGAATATTGCCGATGATCAAGAAAATGAAAGTGCTGCCTGCCGATGAAATTGCACAACGAGAACAATTGACATGGGGTCGATTGTTGGGTGCTGATGAACCGGATGTCGATCTTCTAGAAGGCCCGTCCAACTGGAAAACATTAACGGCCAAACAAAGACGGAATCCTGCGATTCTCTCGGCTTGGGTCAAGAGCTTATTGGCGCAGGGTGAAACCAAGGAAGCGGAGACCATATTGCGTCGAGCGTTAAATAAGCAATACAGCTCAAAACTGGTAGATTTGTATGGACAAGTGCATAGTCCATTTATTCCTTATCAGATCGAACTTGTTCAAAAACTTCTCAAGACTCGTCCAGAAAGTCCAGAGCTTTTCTTGGCCATGGCGCGTTTGTACCGTTACGCGGAGGACTTCAATGTTTCTCTATCCTGGTATGAAAAGGTAATGGCACTTGGAGCAAGTGACGGGATATTTGCAGAAATGGCTTCAGTACATGAACAGATGGGAAATTCAGAAACTGCGCTGGATTTCTACAAAAAGGGTCTTGCAGTACTTGAAGACCGTTCTGAAAGGACAGATGGGTCTGGGTTAGGCACCAACCATTTGCTGGTTCATGATTCGAAAATAGAAATGAAATCTGACCATGGGAGCTTGCCAGTGGTTCGATGAAAAGGCCATGTCATTTCGCATTGAGGCATTTGGAATACACGGTTCGGGCGGGGTTTATTGCAAAGCTTGCTGGAGCTGATATATGTCTCATGCGCAAATCAATGCTCAATGGCTGGGACAGTCAAATAGGGTAGCTGTAGCGGCGATTCGGATGGTTGATTGAACAAAAAACTGTTTCTGTTGTTAATTTGTCTATAGGCAATCAAGCAAAGTATAATTTTTGTTTCTATCAAGAGGTTTCCAGAAATTTTGCCTGTTTGATTCGAGTCCCACAAGTGTAGAAGTTTCTGCTCAGAATTCCAATAAGTTGATCAACTCACCCCTGTTTTTCTTTGAAGTTGACCGTCTTTGTTTTGATCATCGGGTGAATCGAGAAACGTATACAGTTCTGATACCAATGACATTTCAATTTCATTTACCAAACGTAACTGAAGCATGGTGGATAAACACTAAGGCAAGACGATGAGCGATTACTCAGAATTCGTGATCAAGCAATTCAAGCTTCAGTGTGGAGTAGTTTTGCCTCGCTTGATGCTGGCCTACAAGACCTATGGGCAGTTGAATCAAGGTCGGGATAATGTAGTAGTGCTACCCACTTTCTATACTGGAAGTCATGAACGAAATGAAGGGTATTTTGGTAGCGGAAGAGCAGTTGATCCTGAAAAACATTTTATTATTTCCATTAATCTGATTGGCAATGGTTTTTCAACATCACCGAGTAATGCGGACAGTCCTTACTCTGGGGCGCATTTTCCTTCAGTGACCTTGTACGACAATATCAGGGCACAACATGCTTTACTGACTAGACATCTGGGGGTTCGGAGTATTGCTCTAGTTGCAGGTTGGTCGATGGCTGGCTGTCAATCCTATCAATGGGCTGCTCAGTATCCAAATCTGGTAAAAGCCATTGTCCCCTATTGCGCATCGGCGAAAACATCGGTGCATAACTGGGTGTTTCTGGAGGGAGTCAAAGCCGCTCTCGAGGTAGACGCTAAATTTGATGGCGGCAATTATCAGAGTCCCCCAGAAAAAGGTCTCAAGGCATTTGGCAGGGTTTATGCCGGATGGGCATATTCGCAGGCCTTCTATCGCGAGGGGATGTATCGACTGCTCGGCTTTGATTCCGCGGAGGAACTATTGCTAGACTGGGAACAAGATCACTTAAATTGGGATGCCAATGATCTTCTGGTCAAGCTGGATACTTGGCAACGAGGCGATATCAGCGATAATGATCTCTACAACGAGGATATAAAGAGAGCACTTGCGGCGATCCGGGCTAAAACAATCGTTATTTCATGCAGTGATGACTTGTATTTTCGACCGGAAGATAACGAACTGGAAGTGGCTCATATAGAGGGAGGTCAGCATGAGTGCTATTCATCTCCATGGGGCCATTGTGTTGCTTCGGGAGACAATGATCCCAACTTTCACAAATTTCTTGATCGATGTATTCGTGAAGTCATGAGCTGATAAGATCATGGCTATAAGGCTTTGATTACTATGCCTCCTTATGCTTGTATCCGAATGACGTGATTTCCCGGTTTGATGTCATTGCAGATATCCGAGAATAGGTGCACCTAATTGATTTTGCATCTTCAATATAGACATTGATATTGATCAGCCATAACTCTCAGTCATATTTCTGTCCATTTATTTTGGAGCTGAGCGATTGAAAAAATCAGTGCCGCCAAGTTCAAGGAACAATGCCTGGAATTTCTTGATGGCTAAATAAGGATCGTCTTGTTGTTACCAAACGCGGCAAGCCCTTGCTCCCTTAGTACCGTCAGCATGGTGACTTAATTGGCAATCTGCACCATGAGATGAAAATCGAAGGCAATATTCTGTCAACCGATATTGACAGGATGCTGAATCTTGATATCCATATACTGATCTTTGCCGTCAATGGTGATCTGCATTCGCAAGAAAGGAGGTTGTAGTCGAATAACCGGTAGTCGGTTTCATGCATTGTGTTATAGCAGCATGCCAAGCTAGCCCAACTCGGTGGATCAAGTTCAACCTCAATGACCATGATGTTAAACATGTTCTAGCTCACCTTCATGTCTGTCTCATTGTCATGGAAATTGCCAAGACTTCTGTTAGTCGCGATTTCAGGACAGGCCCCGGCGGATGAAATTATCACCTCGACGAGCATCGCTCATTATATCTTCCTCCTTGCTCGCAACCGTTCAATTCGCCACTCGCACCTCATGCCGCTGACAATTGTAGTCGGTTAACACACTGAGTACCTAGTATCTGCTAAATCCTTGTTCATCACATTCGCAACATGCTAAACTTTGGTGGGTGTTTACTCGTAGCATTCCTCATATTAGCCGTTCAGTGAACAGCAAGCCTGATCACTGCTAGAAATTGGATTTGACGAACATATTTCATTCATCGCAACCACTCATATCGAGGAGATGAAATCTCTGGAAAGATGGTCTAGCTTGAACACTGGAGATATTACCCGAAGATGAGTATAAGATACTCTCATCAGCGATTGAATGATCTCACAGGAGGTATAAAAAGCATGCGCTCCAACAGAATAAAACAGATAGACCACATGATCGGAAAAGTCCGGGGTTTCTTGCTGAATTACCGAATGTGTAGGTTCGATAAAGTTTTACCGTATCTGGTTCTGTGATGCGCTTATCCTGGAACGAAATACGAGTACGTGCGGCCACTTTTGCCGAGGATTGGCGTGATGCGGCCTATGAGAAAGGAGAGACCCAGAGCTTTTACAACGATTTTTTCGAGATTTTTGGTGTTCGGAGAAGGTCGGTAGCTCGTTATGAACAACATGTTGCGAAACTCGACAACCGATCCGGCTATATCGATTTATTCTGGCCGGGAGAACTAATCGTTGAACAGAAGAGCGCAGGGCGTAATCTTGAAGAGGCATATGGACAGGCTGGGGAGTATTTCGATGCTCTCCCCGCGCATGAACAGCCCCGCTATATACTTACCAGTGACTTCCAGACATTTGAACTTTACGATCTGAGTGAACGAAGCAAGGCCTCATTTACGCTCCGAGATCTCCCGCATCATGTCGAGAAATTTGGTTTTATTGTAGGTGTACAGCGCCGCATATTCCGTGACCAGGACCCTGTCAATATTGAAGCTGCTGAATTGGTAGGTAGACTCCATGATGCGTTATTTGAATCTGGTTATTGCGGGAAGGATCTGGAGATTCTTTTGGTGCGGATTGTGTTTTGCCTGTTTGCTGATGACATCGGAATATTTGAGCGAGACTCTTTTCAGAACTTTATCGAACAGAATGCAGGGAATACTGGGTCAAGGCTGATCGAATTGTTCCAAGCCCTGAATACGCCGGTTGCCAAACGTCAGTCAACTCTAGACGAAGATTTACAACGCTTTCCTTATGTAGACGGCGACCTTTTCGGCGGATTAATTCTGATCCCGCACTTCGATGTCGGGATGCGCGAGAAACTGCTGGATTCCTGCAACTTTAACTGGTCGAATATCTCGCCGGCAATCTTTGGTGCATTGTTCCAGTCGGTCATGGATTCGAAGGAGCGTCGTGTTCAAGGTGCACACTACACCACAGAAAAGAACATTCTCAAAGTGATTGAACCCCTGTTCATGGATGACTTAACCTCGGAATTTGAACGATTGAAGATACGAACTGACCGAGGACGCCTCTCGGCGTTGCGGAAGTTTCAGTTGAAACTCGGCAGTTTGACGTTCTTCGATCCGGCCTGTGGTTGCGGAAACTTCCTGATTATTGCGTACCGAGAATTACGGATGTTGGAAATTGAGGTCCTGAAAGAGATACATCCTGGAAAAAATGTTGATCTGGCTGCAAGCGAGCTGTCAGTAATCAATGTAGACCAATTCTACGGAATTGAGATTAGCGAGTTTCCGGCCCGTATCGCTGAGACAGCTCTATGAATGATGGATCACATCATGAATAATCGCTTGAGCCGAGAATTCGGAAATGTTTATTTGCGCATTCCTCTCAAGAAGTCTCCACACATCGAGCATGCAGATGCATTGGAGGTCGAATGGGCCAGTTTGCTTCCATCAAAGAAATGTTCATTTGTATTTGGCAACCCTCCTTTCGTTGGTGCCAAATATCAGACGGATGAACAACGCGAACAAGTGCGCCGTATAGTGGGTCTTGGCAGTAATGGGGGCACCTTGGATTATGTTGCTGCCTGGTTTATCAAGGCGGGGGATTATGTTGCAAGAAGCAATGCGCGAATTGGTTTCGTTGTAACCAATTCAATTACGCAGGGAGAGCAGATTGCCCAATTGTGGCCCTCCCTGTTCGGGCGGTTCGGTCTGGAGATTGCCTTCGCGCATCAAACGTTTGAATGGGGATCGGATGCACGAGGCAAGGCCCATGTACATGTCATCATCCTTGGACTTGATCGACAGAAAAATGTCCGGCCGGATAAACGCCTTTTCAGCTATCACAAAGTCAACGCTGAACCGGAAGAGAGCACGCATAAAGCGTTGTCACCCTATCTGTTCGATGCCGGGAATATGTCAAAACCACATCTTGTGGTCAAAGAGGAGTCGACATCAATCAATGGAATGAACCGTTTGATAGTCGGTTCCAAGCCAATTGATGATGGCCACTATATTTTCAACGAGCAAGAACGTGATGAATTTCTCAAGACTGAATCGGGCGCAGAATCTTTGCTACGTCCCTTTGTTGGTTCCAAGGAATATCTGCAGGGAAAAAAGCGCTGGATTCTGGCTTTGCACGATGCTTCTCCAAGTATAATTGGCAAAATTGCCGAAAGTACGTGAAAGGATCGCCGCTGTTCGCGCTTATAGAGCCGCTAGTAGTAGTGCTCCGACTCGCAAGCTTGCCGAGACACCAACGCTTTATCACATCAATGTTATTCCAGCTGAACCCTTTCTTTTAATACCACGGGTAAGTTCAGAGAAACGGTACTATACACCAATAGGCTGGGTCGCTCCTCCCGCTATCCCTAGTGATTCAACTCTCGTGCTTTCTGAAGCGTCATTAGCTAACTTCGCATTACTTACATCGGCGATGCACATGGCATGGTTGCGATATATTGGTGGTCGACTAAAGAGCGATTACCGCTATTCCATCGGTCTCGTCTACAATACCTTTCCATTGCCTCCCACGCGCTCGGATCCGAAAAAACTGGAAGCACTGGCTAAAGCAGTGCTTGATGCAAGGGCCTCTCATCCGGATTCAACTCTTGCTGATTTATACGATCCTGATCTGATGCCACCAAATCTGAGACGGGCGCACAATGACTTGGATCGTTCCGTTGATCACCTGTATAAAAGTTCAAAATTTCATTCCGAGCGAGAGAGGATAGAACACTTGTTCGGTTTGTATGAGAAGATGCAGATGCCACTGATGTCTGACAATAAACGGGACAGACCTGGACGATGAAATGATGGCGAAAAAATAATTGGTAACTCAACTGTTAAAGTTTGCCGTTAATCGGCGTAATCTGGCTGATCCTCTATTATTTTTTCTGTTTTCTTCCTTTTAGACTGCTACCAGGGGTAGCAATCGAGAACGCCTCCATGCCTGTAAATATTATTCCAGCATCACTTGGTCAGTCCCTTCAACCTCAAACTTATGGTTGTTCACTATGCTCCAGCCCTTCAAAATGAAATCCGATCGCACATCGCAGTTCAGAAAAGCCTTGAAAAAGCGGGCGAAGAACGTTCTCGAGAGTATCGAGGTCATCCTGTAATACCTGCACATCGGTTTGCACAACACATCAAATCTCGTGAACCTCGCCCATGAAAAAGGCATTACAATTACCAACCGGCAAGTGGAATCTCGTAATTGCAGTAAAGACTGGAAAATTCCACACAGGAATTACTGCATCAACCCTTACCCCTGATACATTTGAAAAGAAGTTGACAAGAGTCAGAACTCTCAAGACATTTTTATGCTAACCCTTTGGGAGTAATGGATTATGAGTAGTAGCAAGAACAATCATTTAGACGAAAGAAGAAATCAGTGGGAAGCTCTTGCATCCACTGAGCTCAAGGCTCAGGATACGAGTCAGATTGAATGGCTGACTCCCGAAGGAATTTTGGTGAAACCGGTCTATTCTGCTGAAGATCTAGATCAGATTGATCATTTGCAAAGCATGCCAGGCTTTCCGCCATTTACACGTGGCCCCAAGGCAACCATGTATGCAGGAAGGCCCTGGACAATCCGTCAATATGCCGGATTTTCCACAGCAGAAGAAACCAACACTTTTTTTCGAAATAATCTGGCAGCTGGACAGACTGGCTTGTCGGTAGCATTTGACCTTGCAACTCACCGAGGTTACGACTCCGACCACTCAAGAGTAACCGGTGATGTTGGAAAAGCGGGTGTTGCAATCGATTCGGTTGAAGATATGAAGATCCTGTTCGGTGGAATTCCGCTTGACAAGATGTCCGTATCCATGACTATGAATGGCGCTGCATTACCCGTGATGGCCATGTATATTGTGGCAGCTGAAGAGCAGGGCGTAGCGAGCAAGTTGCTGTCCGGTACCCTGCAGAACGATATTCTCAAGGAATTCATGGTTCGAAATACCTATATTTATCCACCTCGTCCATCCATGAGAATTGTTTCGGACATTATTTCCTACTCGGCGAAAAATATGCCGAAATTCAATCCGGTTTCGATTTCTGGATATCACATGCAAGAGGCAGGTGCAACCGCGGTTCAGGAATTGGCCTATACGCTTGCGGACGGTATCGAATATGTGCGTGTAGCAATCGAAGGGGGATTGGATATTGATCAATTTGCACCCAGACTTTCTTTCTTTTTTGCGATTGGCATGAATTTTTTCATGGAGATTGCCAAGTTACGGGCAGCTCGCACTTTGTGGGCCGAACTTATACGGCGAAATTTCTCTCCGAAAAATCAGAAATCCCTGATCTTGAGAACCCATTGTCAGACATCCGGTGTCAGTCTAACCAGCAAGGATCCGCAAAACAATATCGTTCGTACTACGATTGAAGCCATGGCTGCAGTCCTTGGGGGCACTCAGTCATTGCATACCAATTCCTTTGATGAGGCTCTGGCGTTACCGACCGAACATTCGGCCCGTATCGCGCGCAATACCCAGCTCATATTGAAGCACGAAACAGGAATGACGAATGTGGTCGATCCTTTGGCTGGATCTTATTACATTGAGAGTCTGACTCATTCCTTGATTGGTGAAGCAAGGAAGCTGATTGAGGAAGTAGAGGAGATGGGTGGCATGACGGTTGCCGTGGAAGCGGGGTTGCCGAAGCTTAG
The DNA here is from genome assembly GCA_965220975.1 of Candidatus Poriferihabitans sp. Classification (GTDB taxonomy): domain Bacteria; phylum Pseudomonadota; class Gammaproteobacteria; order Arenicellales; family Poriferihabitantaceae; genus Poriferihabitans. The sequence goes on from OZ244855.1 coordinate 254,555, forward strand.
AATTGAAGAAGCATCGGTGATCCGGCAGGCCAGGATCGATATGGGAGAGGAGGTAATCGTTGGGGTGAATCAATATGAGCTTGAAAAGGAACAGGAGATTGATATTCGCGTCATCGACAACAATGTGGTTCGTAACTCCCAGATCCAGCGCCTGCAGACAATCAAGTTTTCACGAGATGATGCAGCTGTCAGGGAAACACTTGATCGGTTGCGAGAATGTGCACAAGCAGAGCAGGGCAATTTACTGAGCAAAGCAATAGATGCCGCGCGTGCACGAGCAACCCTTGGAGAGATTTCAAGTGCCTTGGAATCGGTTTATGGGCGTTACAATGCCAGCCCAAAATCCTTAGGAGGCATCTATGCACGTGCACTCGGAGACCATGACGAATTTCATTCGTTGCGCTCAAGAGTTGCAAAATTTGCTGATCAGGAAGGGCGTCAGCCCCGAATGCTAGTAGTCAAGTTGGGTCAGGATGGCCATGACCGAGGTGCAAGAACAATAGCGACAGCATTTGCCGATATTGGCTTCGATGTCGACATTGGTCCATTATTCCAGACACCAGATGAAGCAGTTCGTCAGGCAATCGAAAATGATGTGCACGTAATTGGCATATCTTCCCAGGCTGCAGGGCACAGTACACTGGTACCCGCGGTGATGGAAGAACTGAAGTTGCAGGATTGTCGGGATATTCAAGTGATCTGTGGAGGAGTGATCCCCGAGAGTGACCATGATTCCCTTTATGCTGCTGGTGTCGGTGCCATTTTTGGACCGGGCACAAATATCCCGGAAGCAGCCGCAAGGGTGTTAGACTTGCTTACGGATAAAGCTAGATAAGTTGAATTTGGTCATATCTATCTGGCCTGGTACGGGAATATGCAAGACATCATTGACGAATTGGAACGCAAGCGAACTCTGGCAAAGCTGGGTGGAGGTCAGCACCGTATTGATGTCCAGCATACCAAGGGAAAATTGACAGCTCGTGAGCGCATTAATGCATTGCTGGATGAAGGCAGCTTTGAGGAGTGGGACATTTTTGTCGAACACCGCTGCACAGATTTCGGCATGGAAGATAAAACGATTCCGGGCGATGGCGTAATAACGGGTTATGGCACCATAAACAACCGAATCGTATTTGTCTATAGTCAGGATTTCACCGTATTTGGCGGTTCTCTTTCGGAAGCTCATGCAGAAAAAATCTGCAAAATCATGGACAAGGCCATGAGTGTTGGAGCACCCATAATCGGCATTAATGATTCAGGTGGAGCCCGCATACAAGAGGGAGTTGCATCACTAGGCGGATATGCTGAAGTATTTCAACGGAACGTCATGGCCTCTGGCGTGATACCGCAAATATCACTGATCATGGGTCCATGTGCTGGCGGTGCCGTGTATTCTCCAGCCATTACGGATTTCATCCTGATGGTTGAAGACACTTCCTACATGTTCGTGACCGGTCCGGATGTGGTAAAGACGGTTACCCATGAGGTAGTGTCTGCCGAGAAGCTAGGAGGAGCAATCACCCACACTACTCATTCCGGTGTTGCTGATCTCTCCTTTGACAATGATATTCATACCTTAATGATGACGCGCAGATTGTTCAACTTTTTGCCTCTGAACAATCAGTCATCTCCTCCAAAACGTGAAACATCCGATACGCCCGACCGAGTAGAGATATCGCTGGATACCCTGGTTCCCGACAATCCAAACCACCCCTATGACATCAAGGAGCTGATCTATAAAGTAGTGGATGAGGAAGACTTTTTCGAACTTCAGCCAAACTATGCGAAAAACATTGTTATTGGATTTGCCAGAATTGAAGGTTCAACGGTTGGTATCGTAGCCAACCAGCCGATGGTATTGGCAGGCTGTCTTGACATCAATGCGTCGATCAAGGGTGCACGTTTTGTTCGGTTTTGTGACGCATTCAATATCCCGCTCGTAACTTTTGTCGATGTGCCTGGTTTCATGCCTGGAACCAGTCAGGAATTTGGCGGCATCATTCTGCATGGCGCAAAGTTGCTGTTCGCCTATGCCGAATGTACAGTCCCTAAAGTAACCGTGATTACTCGTAAAGCTTATGGTGGAGCCTATGATGTAATGTCATCCAAGCACCTAAGAGGAGATGTCAATCTGGCATGGCCAAGTGCCGAAATTGCAGTGATGGGCCCCAAGGGAGCAGTCGAGATTATTTTTCGGGAAGAGTCCAAGGATGCCCAAAAAATCTCCTTGCGAGAGAAGGAATACCGTGAAAAGTTTGCTAACCCTTTTGTTGCCGGTCGGCGAGGCTTTATTGATGATGTGATTTTGCCACATGCTACTAGAAAGCGTATCTGCCGTTCGCTCGCGATGCTCAAGGACAAGGCACTTGAAAACCCATGGAAAAAACATGCGAACATTCCGCTTTGAAGGATTGAGTCCAGTCACGTGTTTAAGAAAATTCTAATTGCAAACCGGGGAGAAATTGCCTGTCGTATCATCTCTTCGGCAAAGCAGATGGGCATCGCAACAGTCGCAGTCTATTCCGAGGCAGATCGGAAGACCAAGCATGTGCGAGAGGCTGATGAGGCAATCTGTATCGGAACACCGCCAGCTGTAGAGAGTTATTTGAACGGAGACCGTATTCTCGAAGCCGTTCGTGAAAGCGGGGCTGAAGCCATTCATCCTGGCTATGGGTTTCTCTCGGAAAATGCAGAGTTTGCAGAACGGCTGGAGCAGCATGGCATTGCCTTTATTGGTCCAAAGGCTCATGCAATTCGTGTTATGGGAGACAAGATCACTTCAAAAAAATTGGCCGCTGATGCTGGGGTTCATATTATTCCGGGGTTTGATGGGGTTGTTGCAGATGCCAGTCAAGCAGTCGAAATTGCCGATGAGATTGGCTATCCAGTCATGATCAAGGCCTCCGCTGGTGGAGGCGGCAAGGGAATGCGTATAGCCCAGAATGAGGCGGAATGTCGTGATGGGTTTGAACGGGCAACCAGTGAAGCGCAATCGAGTTTCGGAGACGGTCGAATTTTCATTGAGAAATTCATCAACAAGCCTCGGCATATTGAGATCCAGATTTTAGCTGATGGTCACGGACATGCGATTGCATTGAATGAACGGGAATGTTCGATTCAAAGACGCTATCAGAAAGTTGTCGAGGAAGCACCTTCGATATTTCTGAACGAGAACACCCGAAAGGCAATGATGGATCAAGCCGTCGCCCTTGCCAAAGCTGTCGACTACCAATCGGCGGGGACGGTCGAGTTTGTAGTTGATGATCAGCAGAATTTCTTTTTTCTTGAAATGAATACTCGCTTGCAGGTTGAGCATCCAATCACCGAGATGATTACCGGCGTTGACCTAGTAGAGTGGATGATTCGTATTGCGGATGGTGAGCATCTCACCATCAAACAGGAGGATGTGGGTATCAACGGATGGTCAATTGAATCGAGAATTTATGCTGAGAATCCTTGGCGGGGATTTCTGCCATCAACAGGGCGAATCCGTAAATATCAGACACCAGCCAGTTCACAATATGTAAGACTTGACACGGGTATAGAGGAAGGATCCGAGATATCCATGTACTACGATCCAATGATTGCCAAACTGATTACCTGGGGCGAAACACGGGATCAGGCGATCGAAACCATGAATGTTTGCCTAAATCGATACTACATTCGGGGTGTTGATACCAATCTCGCTTTTCTTTCTTCAATATTCAAGAAGCCGAGCTTTCGATCAGGGCTGTTCAATACTTCGTTCATTGAAAAGGAATATCCAAACAATCTTGGCCCAGAGCCAATTGATGAACTTTTGCTGCCCAATGTAGTCTGTGCGATTTCAGCAATTCATCATCGGCAACATCTGCGAGCCGGGACAATCTCAGATCAAATTGAAGGGTATGGGCGACAAGTCAATTTGAGCTGGGCTGTTATTTTTGAAGATGAGGAGCACCTAACGCAGATCCAGCATGATGAAGGTGATAATGAAATCAACGTCATTTACAAGGAGCAAAGTTACAAAGTAGTCGACGACTGGAAAATTGCCGATCCTGTCTATACTGGTAGAGTGGGTGATAGAGAGATCAACTTTCAGATAGTAAAATCGGACTTCCGTTATGACATCGTCTGTGATTCTTATGTTGGGAGAGTAATGGTCATCCGTCCAGAGACTGCTCGACTGAATCGGTTGATGCCGGTCAAGATTCCTCCCGATCTCTCGCGGTTTTTGCTTTCACCGATGCCGGGACTTCTTGTTTCACTCTCGGTTAGCGTTGGGGATAAAGTCAAACCGGGAGCAGAACTAGCGGTAATTGAGGCTATGAAGATGGAAAACTCATTGCAGGCTGAGCAATCTTGCGTAGTTTCCCAAATCCTGGTCAAACCCGGTGACAAGCTTGAAACGGATCAGCCGATTCTTGAATTTGAGTAAGTTGCTTGCGGGATAACTTGGAGCTTGATCCGGTATGGTGGATATCGACGCATTACGCTCAGGTGATCGTAAAACACTCGCCAAATTCCTGACACTAGTCGAATCGACCCGTCCTGAAGATCGACAAGAGACAGAAGTTTTGCTCGAAAGGCTTGCTGATTGTACTGGTCATTCCTTTCGAATTGGAATTACTGGCATTCCAGGCGCTGGCAAGTCAACCATGATAGAGGCTCTTGGGCACGAAATAATCAAGACCGGTAGTAAGCTAGCGGTATTGGCAGTTGATCCAAGTTCTGCTCTGTCAGGTGGAGCTATTCTGGGCGACAAGACCAGAATGCAGACCTTATCGCTAGAACCATCGGTTTATATTCGACCTAGTCCTGCAGGCAAGTCATTGGGGGGTGTTGCAAGGCGGACTCGTGAATCGATTTTAGTACTTGAGGCTGCAGGGCATGATGTGATTCTCATAGAAACGGTGGGGGTGGGTCAGGCCGAGGCCATGGTCAGTCGGATGACGGATGTTCTGGTATTGTTACTGTTACCTGGAGGTGGGGATGATCTACAGGGTATAAAACGGGGGGTGATGGAACTCTCTGACATTGTCGTTATAAATAAGGCCGATGGTGATTTGCAGAGACAGGCAAACATCTCGGAAGGTGATATTCGCCATGCGCTTGAATTCATTCAGCCCCGACTTCAGGGATGGAAGCCCTGTGTATTGAAAACCTCTGCTCTTGAAGGTGAAGGCATAAGTCGGTTATGGAAAACGATCCTGGAGTTTCGTAACCAGACTGAGAAATCGGGAGCATTTGCTGTCAATCGAGAGAGGCAGTTCAATGACTGGATTTGTGAAGAAGCTTGTGAGATGGTTGTTGATCAATTTGAGAATGACTCGTCGATTTCCGAATTGCATCATGAATTAGTTGGAAAGGTTGCTGACTCCTCAATCAGTCACATAACTGCAGCTCGAAAATTAGCGAATCACTTTTTGTCCAAGAAATAAGTTTCGGAAATGCTGACCCTATCTTGCAACTGGATTGTGCATGCTGTCATTCAAACACAGTGCCGATCTTCACCAATCGATATTCAAGCATTTCATTGGTCTTGAGAGAGCGCTTGCCACCATGTTGATAAAACGCTCTTGGTCCGGCGGATGATTGACAGGGTTTTCTACCATGGCTCTCGTCTGCATCGTATTGACAAGAGGACTCTTGTCAATACCCTACAGAAACTGTTTGAAAGGAGTTAACCTTTCTTTCGTAATCCGGATATCCGTCCGCACCAGTACAATGGCTTGTAATTTAGAAGGTAAACCTGTATAGTGCAGAATTATGTAGTTTGTATATATTCGACATCAAGCTATTGAACAGTGGCATTGAAATAATGTCTTTGATGACTTTTATTAGCTGGAATTGTCATGCCTTGAAGATCATCCGGAAAACCGACCGGCATGCGTCATGTGCGTATAATTCGAATTCTGATTATCTGTAGTATTCAACCATGAGGAAAACACAATGAAACGATTGAAGAACCCCCCCTATCATCCCCCCCCCCCCCACTTGACTTCGTAGATTCCTTGAACTACCAAACAGAGTGTCCTGCGATGGGTACAAACCCATATCTGTCGCGGGTTTCAACTCTGCAACCGCAATCACCCGCCGGGCAAAACGCCGCCCCCTTCAAAACCACGATGCCTGGAGCTCCGGAGATGCTTTCCTGATTTTACTTGAGGATTGGGAGAATCAATCATGCCAATTTTCCCGACATCCTTAATTCACGAAGTCAAGTGTGGATTGATGATAGCCCCCCCCCCCCTCGCCTTTTACTGCCGTGCCAGACCTCAGGGTTGCGATGCAATTGAAATATTCAAGCAGGCCCGCTGTGTATTCATCGGCTATCCATTAGTGAGAAGAGGTGCGAACTATAATCCTCAAGAGCTAACCGCCTGTCTTGTGAATCCTACATGCCCTGACGATGAATGGGCGGAACAAATTGCCGGGAGACGAAGCAGGATGATGTACTCTCGAAATCGCAATTTCATTCCTACTGTAACGCTTGGCTCTATTGTTCTCATTCCTCGCCCATCTGATGGCATTGCGTACTTGGGTCGCATCAAGAGTAATTTCAAGATTTTCAACTGTCCCGATTGGGGGCAGGGCTATTTGCAAGTTCGTTCAGAACAGTGTTGCGATATTCAAGATGAAATCAATCAGCACATTGCTGACATTGCACAAGTGTGGGAAATCGATCAGTACATTCCGATTGATTACTCTATGCTACCAGGATGGTTGCGAGGCAAACTTCTCGGTCGTTCAACCTTTGGTGAGTTGAGTCCTCATCCATTACATGGAGAGATTACAGCCCACTCCATACTCAATGATATTTTGGAAGGCAGCCCCAAAGCTCAATTAGAATGGAGTCTTGAGCCAAACATCGTCAAGGACCGTCTTGTTGATTCGCTGAATAATCCGAGTGTTTTTGAAAACTTGGTTGTAGCGCTGCTTCAGCTCGAATATCCCGATGAAATTTGGCACCATACTGGTGGTCCTGGGGATGGAGGAATCGACGGATTAGGTTGTAACAAAGAGGGTAGGACTGTCGGTTTGATGCAGGCAAAATATATCGCTGATACTGTGCCATCTTTTGGGAATCTCATTTTAGAAAATCAGTCTATACGACGTTATGGTGCCGTCCTCATCCCGGAAAATCCAACAGATCCTGAAGATGGTACTATCGTTCTAGACCTAAAATGGATTGTAGATGCGGTATGCAGGCACTGGCCAAGTTTGCCACTAGCTTTGACATTGCGTATTGGAGAAAGAAGGCGATAGTATGCAACTTGATTTCTTGCATTTCCTAAAAATATCAAGCTCAGATTTTTATGGAGTTGCTCATACAACAGACCGGACCGGAAAGACTTGGAGACTTGCACAAATCAAACAAATCTAACTTGGAACTAAGGTGAATTTTAGGCCGCTAGCGTGAGTTTACCGAGTTCGGACTGATTTCGCAATCCCCCGTCCTTTTCTGATTTTCCCTGCTTTTCTCCAAGTATCTGTTATTCTTGATTTTCTCTGGCTATAGAGGCCTTGTCAAGGACATTTCCATATCATCATTTTGTATGACCTAATCATGCCAAGCATCACCGCAAAAAAGATCAATGGGCGAACCTACTACTATGCCCGCAAGTCACAACGCGTCAGCGGCAAACCCAAAATCGTCTGGCAACAGTACCTCGGCACCGCCGATGACCTCATCGCCTCCAAACAACAAGCTCCCGTTCCCATGCAGGCCACCGTACACGAATTCGAGGCCAGTTCTGCACTGCTTGACATCGCTACTCAACTCGAAATCCGGACCGGATCGATCGTTATGCCCCAAAGCGGAGTCGCAACGGCATCTCCGTCGGCACCTACATCCTCATTGCCACTCTCAACCGTTGCCTCGCACCCTGCTCGAAACAGGGACTCGTACACTGGTACGACAATACCGTCCTGCCCAGACTGCTCGGCGTTCCCACCTCGAAACTGACCAGCCAGCGGTGCTGGGATAATATGGATCGCATCCCGGTCGATACACTCGCGGCCATTGAGCAGGATATTGTCCAGCACATGGTCGCACAGTTCCAGGTTGACGTCAGTCAGCTACTGTTTGATGCAACCAACTTTTTCGCTTATATCAACAGTTTCAAACACCAGGCATCCCTGGCACAGCGTGGGCATGGCAAGGAAGGGTGCAAGTCACTGCGTATTGTCGGTCTTGCACTACTCGCGACGGCCGATCACCACCTGCCAATCCTGCATCATGCGTATCCCGGAAACCAGCCGGATTCCACCACCCTTGGTCGGCTCGTTGATGCACTGGCTGCGCGTTTTCATGCCCTTGATCCCACTCGGAAAAGCGAGGTCATACTGGTCTTTGACAAAGGCAACAACAGTCGGGAAAACCTGGAGGCCTTGCGCAACGGCCCCTACCACGTGATCGGATCGCTAGTGCCGAGCCAGCATCCTGACCTGCTCGCGGTGCCGCCATCGCAGTTCCGGGCGCTTGAGCAATGTCCGGGCGTATCGCGACCTGGCGGACCGTGACTCGGGTGCATGGTGATGATTACACCGTTGTGGTGGTCAAAAACCAGCACTTCGCACAAGCGCAGACCGCCACACTACTCCGCGAAATCGCCCGCTGCCGACAGCAACTGAGTGCCATCCAGAGGCAACTCGGACGCTGGGAGCAGGGTCTCGTCACACGCGGTCGCCGTCCAGTCATGAACACGACCAGAAACCGGGTCAGGCATTGCCTCAAGGCCCAGCACATGCAGAAACTGTTCCGAGTCTCCATCGACACCAGCGAACGGAACTTCCCCAGACTGACCTACCGCTTTGACCACAAGGCCTGGCGACACCTGCAACAGACCCTGCTCGGCAAGAACCTGATCTTCACCGACCGGGGCGACCTGAGTGATGCACAGATCGTGTATGGCTACCGCTCCCGGCACCATGTCGAGCGCGCCTTTCGCGATCTCAAGGATACTCGACACATTGCGATCCGCCCCCAGTATCACTGGACCGATCAGAAAATCCGCATCCACGTGTTCATCTGCGTGCTGGCCCTGATGGTACAGGCGCTGCTCTACCGGCATCTGACCCGCAACGGCTGTACGCTTTCTGCGGACCGGATACTCAATGAACTCGCCGCCATCCGGGAAGTGGGAGTCGTCTACCCGGCAACCGGCCGAGGCCTGCCCATTACCCACAAATAGTGTCACAGCAAAGGGGTAGAAATTCTGAGATTTCTACCGATTTTGGGCAAAATCCAGAGCAAAAACACCCCAAGACAAAATTGAATGGAACAGCATACCGGCCTCACTCGGTGATCATGCGAGACACTTCACTGCCGATGCCGAGGGCTTTGGCGCGTTCAATCACTTGCGCATTGCCGTACAGATAACTGTATCCTTCCCACATGATCTGACTGCCGGGAGGGGCATCATGCGGTCGGTTGAGGTGCCCGCCCATCATGCCCAGAATATTGACCGCCTGTCCGAGATTCTCCGGCAGCTTCTGATTGCGGAAACGGGCAAAGTCCCGAATCACCGCCAACTCGACTTCGGAAAACAGTACTGAGGGATCCAGTCCCGGAGTCTCCCGACCCAACAGGGTGAGGGTCGCAAGCCGCCAGGCAACCACAGCCCGCAAGGCGATTGCACGTTTCAGACGTTCTGCGGTGCGGTGGGCCAGCAATTCCACATCACAACCACTTTTCAGGATACGGTGCCAATCCTCAATCCGCCATCTCAGTTTGTAATACTGAATCACGTCAAGCGCCTGTTGGGTATTGGAAACCGGCAAGCTGGTATACAGCAGCCACTCCAGGCGTTCAGCATCACCAGCCGGTTCCTCGCTCTCCCGAACATGTACCGCATTCAATACCACCGGCTGATCACCCAGTTCCTGTTTGCGCTTCTCGGGAATGGGGATCGTAACCTCCATCCAGCGCAACTCGCAATCGGCATCCCGGGCCTCACGTCCGAGTACCGCTTTCCGAGTGCCGGCGGCACGACGTGCCGACAGCTTCGGCACCCAAATCTGCAGCCGATGACGCACCGGCTGGGCACGCATCCGGGCAAACAGGGAACCACCAACAATGCGCTGGTCATGCTTGGCACGCACCAGCAGATCCAGATCATCCTGCAGTTTCCGGTGCTCGTCAAATACCTTGATATCATCCCCCTCCCGATCCAGGGTCGCAATCAGGGTCACCTGCTCCAGATCACGGGCCAGTTCCGCACTGTCCTTGAGACCTTCAATCCAGCGCAAGGTCTTCGGCTGCTCTTCCCGATGTCCCTGATCGATCTGCAGGGCGGCAACCCCAAGCGGGAGTCCTTCACCCGAAACCACGTAGGTACTGTGCAAATGCAGTCCCAGCGTGCCTTCACCATGCCTGTTCTTGCCAATCAGACCCAAACCTTCACAGCCCCGATGACTCGCAAAATTCAAGTCACTGCCATCCTGGATAATCAGGGCAACCGACTGGGCCTGCATGCGTTGTCGGGTTCGCTCCCGATGCCCAGCCAGGATGGTCCGGGCATTGATCGCCTCTTCATCCGGATGTTCAATTAAACGGTAATAGCCTGAAATCATCGCACTGTCTCCCCGCGCTGCGGTAAAAAATGTCGTCGAGGGCATGCCGGTCATGACCGCAACAATCTGGATCAGTCGCTTCACTCGCCGCGCATCCCCAAGCCGGGCTCCGGCAAACTCCTGCTCCGCCCAGTTGCGGGAATCAATGCCCTCCCAGACGTGCAAGGGCTTGACCTTGCTAATCCCCAGCTCGGCACGCCAGGCCGGACCCAACGGTTTCACATAAATGGCCTTCTTCGGGACCGGACGGCCGCTCCGGTCGCGACCATAGGTCTCACCAATATTCTCCCAACCACAAGCCTGATAACTGATTCCGGAATACTCGGGGGACACGTAGGTCTCGATCAGCACCGGACGAATACCATACTTCAGATGATAGTCGGATACAACCCGACGAGACAACAGTCCGAGCGACCTGGAGGCCAGATTCGCACACCGAATGTGTGGACGAATCAGAAACCGGGCCATGCCAACGATGCGCTGCAGGTTGGCACTGCGTTCGGCTTCCGACCAGCCAATATACTGCTCACGGGTCTGCTGTACCAGGGTGGCTGAAGCGATCAGGAATCCCCCCAGTACACCGTGTTCCGAACGAATCAGATAGCGAATCTGCCAGCCGGCCCCCCGAGCACTGCCGAGCGGATGCTCCAGGGTCATTAACGATCGCCATTGTCGCCGTTCCAGATCGGTGCGAACCGGAACCACTTCGAGTTGCTCGATCGCATCCACTCGAGCGGGTACTCCCAGAGCCGGTGCAACCGGCTCATTCACCGGATTGATCTGCTTCGCAACCGGTTCCAGGGGTGGTGGCAGCGAAATCCGGCCTTGCCGATCGAGTTGGGTCAGCGCTGCCAGACAGCTGTGACCGCGCACCTGACCCTTGGCATCGAGAAAATCAAACTGTTCACAGACCTCCCGGCTAATCGCCCATCGGGTAGCCGAGTCCTGTTCGGTGATGATTTGCTGCACTCGCTGCAGATTCTCGGGTTCGAGCAGAGTCGCCTTGATCGGGATGGGTTGATACATGCTGGAATCGGTGTACATGGAATCGGAATGGCGATCATCCCTCATTCGATCCGATTTGTCAATACCTGTAAAGGAAAAAAATTAAAAAAATATTTACCCCCCAGACCGTTAATTTCATCGAAATCCTTCTCCCTTTGCTGTGACGATATTTGTGGGTAATGGGCAGGCCGAGGCCGTCCACCGCAGATGAAGATGACCCTGTCAACGATGTCGGAGGCGCAGAAAATGCTGTACCAAATGCTACAACTTGAACGTTATCGCAACCGTTAGGTCATACACATTTCGGATCCTTTCCCGACTCCGGTTCTGTTCAGGAAACCGGAACACCTCCCATTGCTTCAATGGGTTACAATACCCCTGTACCCCTGTCCTGAAATTCCAGAGAAACATGGCGACTACCGGTTGCCCAACTCGGTAAACTCACGCTAGGGCTTTTATGAGGTGATCAGAAATTAAGTACATCGACCCCGCCTAGTTGCGATCTACACATATACTGCTCGATGTTCAGAACGACTAAGAAGCAGGCAGTAAATGTGCTACTTGACCGTACAGTCTATGTGCTCGCAATACAATTGATCCCTAATCCTTAAATAGAAACTGCTTTATTGGGCACAAAGCATTATGGACTGTGGGTTTTGGGCTGGAATCAGAATCATCCATTGGGTGAAAAGCCAAACAGTTCGAAAACCACACCACACAAGGCGTTGGAAGTACTTTCAAATTTTCTATTTAAGGATTAGGGTTGATTTATACGCTGTACGTCCATAGTCATATCCGGTATAATCCGAACCAATAATGATTCTGACTTTCCGGGACAAGAAAACAGAGGCTTTCGCCAGTGGGAAGTTTGTAAAGAGCTTTCAGGGTTTCGAAAACCAAGCTTCAAGGCGGCTTTCAATCCTGAATGCCGCGCCCGGCCTGTCGGCATTACGGGCTTTGCATGGCAACCGGTTGAAAACTCTGGGAGGCAGTCGAACAGGGCAATTTTCCATTCGCATCAACCGACAATGGCGTATCTGCTTCGAATGGCCCGAAGGTCAGACAGGGCCGTCAAACGTTGAAATCGTTGACTATCATTAAACAAATATAGAAACAATAGCCATGTTCATGAGATCTGTCCATCCCGGCGCCGTGCTCAAAGACGAGCTGGCGGTAATCGAAGTAACGCCTACTGCACTTGCACGACAGCTGGATGTTCCGCCGAACCGCATCTCGCAGATTATTGCGGGCAAGCGTTCGGTTACGGGCGATACGGCCATGCGTTTAGGCCACTGGTTTGGAACGGGTCCGGAATTTTGGCTGAACCTCCAGACCCAGTACGATCTTGCCATGGCCATCAGGGAATTGGGGCAGGAAATCCGAAAACTGCCGACCAGCGCCGATCAGCCAATTCCAGCATTGGAGTAATTTGCTCCCCCATTCCACTATGAAGTGCAACACCCTGGAGGTTGGCGGGGTGTTGCAAACGGCCAGGAGGCGGATGACAATCTCCATGTCAACTAACAATGGAGAACTGTCATGCACAAGTGCTACCACCCGCTGGCCTGTGACGAACGATGCCAGATCAGGGTCCTGCGGTCAAGGGGATTTTCGATGCGCAGCATCGCCAGGGACCTGGGCCGGGATCCGGCCACGATCAGCCGCGAGATGGCCCGCAACCGGGGCGGGTGCGGCTACCGGCACCGGCAGGCCCAGGAGAAGGCGGTCGCCGGCCGCAGCGCCCTTGCAGGAACGAGGGCGCTGACCGCACGTCCGAAAGCCCCCCGGATTCATGGCCTTGTTCATCGGGCCGGCCGCAATTCGGGAAGGGAACGGTGCCGTGCGTGCGTTTCGGGGGCCGGGTGATACAGTAGCCGCCCCTCAAATCATGACAGACGGCCAGCAACCGGAAGGTTCGCCTGGCCAATAATGGATAACAGGCCGATCGGAGTGTCATCGGCATCCCCTTGTCATAGGTCAAGACTGCAAGAGTTCGGCCAACAACCGCTGCTTCCGATCAAGAAGCAGACCACCCTCAATTTTTTTAACTCAAATCAGACCCATGTAAAATCAAAACCCCCAAAATTAGAATTGCTGATTGAATATCCGGATGCACATTTGGGCTTCGATTCAATCTACAATGATCCTCATGGCACCAAGAACGCAAATATTCGGCCAACCTTGTAAAAAACATGAAAAAGCGCTGTTCTCTCGGCCAAGATCGCTGGTGCAGAATCTTTTTTCTTGTTCTATGTAGTCGCTCATCCACTTTGAGTTCAGCGGTTTTGAGAGAAGGCTTTCTCCTGGTCGGCATTCGCAGGGGTTTGCCAAGTATGTTCATTTGCAATCCATCTTGCAATTCATTGCGTGTCCATTTACTTTACACTAATATTGTCGATTTCGTGATGTGCTGGTCTAGACGACTTTCGAAAGTCGGGCTAGCCTAGACTCAACCTGTATGGATGATGCAGTTGTCGAGCCAATTACAATCCAGTAATTTTATTGTCGGAGGAGTGATTACAAAACCAAGAACAAACGTTTCTACATGGGATTGGCCGAATACTTGCTCAAGAACTATGTGCTCCATCAATTGCACAATATCGATAAAAGAAGTAATTTACAATCACTGCCTCCAGTTCGAACTGCCCCTGACGGACTTCAAAACACTTTTTATCCAGCTTGAAATGACCACCTGCAAGGGGTCCTTCTGATTGACGAAAATGACATGCCTGTTCAGAAATTCGACACAGAGAGAACTTTCTATCAGATCAACTGAACTTCAATAAGTCAGGAAGTTACGAACAACTTGGCATTATTTTGGTGGTTTTTTTGCCGTAAGGATAGCCCGTATCGGAGCTGGAAACCCTTCAATAGTCTTGCTTGAGTCATCTGGATCGAGAAAATCGGACAGAGATTCGAAAGTCATCCATTTTGTCTTTCGTTGTTCTTCAATGGTGGTCCGCGTGATATCGATAAATTGAATATCGACAAATCCACTTTCCTTCAACCAGCTATTCAGTATTGGTCGTGATGGGATCGAATTGATGTTCGGCATTTTTGCATAAGGGCCTTCTGGGTGCAGAATGAACTGTCCATCATCATTGAGCACGATCAATGTCTCGAGTATGAGTTCCCCGCCCGGTCGTAATACCTGCGATAGCTCCAGAAGATGATGGATCGGTTCACGACGATGATAAAGAACACCCATTGAAAATACGCTGTCAAACCCAACACCCCTTTGAAGCATTTTTACCGTAGAAAATTCGTGCGAGAGTAAGGGCAATAAGGCTATCGGAAGTTCTGGTGCGAAATTAACAATTGCATGAAATTGAGTGAGAAACAACAAGGAGGGATCAATACCGCAAACAAATCGAGCACCCTCACCTAGAATCCTGAACATGTAGTAACCATTACCACAACCGACATCCAGTACAAGTCGATTCTTGAGAGGAGAAACTTTACCCTGAAGACGTGACCACTTCAAGTTTGAACGCCATTCAGCGTCAATTTCAATCCCGCAAATATCAAATGGGCCTTTGCGCCAAGGATGAAGCGCTTTCAAAATATCGTAAATCGTATTTCTTTGTTGTCCAGAGAGTTGTGCCTGGCAGCCAATTGATACCGTATCAGAAGTGAAATTCGTATAATCAGTCTGTATCTCAGGCAATGAATGCAACAAACCTTTCCATTTGTTGATCTGTCCATGCCTGCGTTCTATCCATGCTTTTTCTGTAACTTCGAGCAGTTCGTCTATGATCGAATCGAGCGGTGACTTACGGAACCTCGCGGTCAAGGCCTGCGGATTTAGCATCGGGTGTTGTCGTCTGACTTGATGGCAAGAAATGATACGAAATTCAAGCCCTGAAACCATTGCTGCACGAATTCGAATCCGGCATTGAATAATCTAGTTCGGTGACACTCTACGGTATCAATCTTCATGATGCGCTCAAGTGCAACACGTTTTTGGTCAATCTCAAGATCGCTGTATCCATGCGCCCTCTTGAATTCATCATGTAGCTGATTCATCAATTGATTCTGCTCAGGGTTATCCAATATGACTTTTTCAGACAATACCAGTATTCCTCCGGCAAGCATACCATCATGAATTCTTTGTACTAGATGATGTCGGCTAGCTGGGTCGATGAACTGCAATGTCAAATTCATCACTACAATGCTTGCATTGCTAATGGGGACTGACTGGATATCGTCGTTCAGGAGGGTGTAGCTCGCTTGAGGAATCTGGTGTTCAAAATTTTTTTGACATGCCCTCAACATGTCTTCTGAATTATCCACGCAAATATAATGTATCCCCAGACAATCAATCTGTGAATGCATCATTAGAGTTGAGTGGCCAAGTGAACAGCCAAGATCATAAATATGACTATTTGGCTGTACCATTGATTTTGCGATACAACCAATCATGAATACCAGAGTGTCATAGCCAGGAACCGATCGGCGAACCATATCTGGAAAAACTCGCACGACTTCAGGACCAAATGCAAAATCCTTTAAGGAGGCAAGTTTCGATATATAAATCTTGTCTGACTTGCTCATGTCTTGACGATTTTTCAGAAATCCGGCCAGTACAGACTCCACAAACCGAATCGGTTTTTAGTTATACCTGCTCCAGTTCTATTAACGTTCCGATACCGTCCTTCGGATGCAAAAAGACAACCGGTTTTCCGTGTGCGCCTATTTTCGGAGTTCCATCACCAAGAACTTGAAGCCCTTGTTCGTCCAATTTCTTTATGGCTGATGCAATATCTTCCACTTCATAACAGACATGGTGCATTCCACCATCAGGATTCCTTTCCAGGAATCTCCGGATCGGTGAATGATTTCCAAGGGGATGGAGCAATTCGATCTTGGTATTGGGTAGATTGACAAAAACGGTAGTAACTCCATGTTCTACAAGATCTACTGGGTCTGATACATCAGCGCCAAATGCATCGCGATACAAGCGTCCTGCCGAATTTAGATCAGGGACAACAATAGCGACATGATTAAGATTGCCGATCATTACATTCTGTTTGTCGATGAAATTATCTACATCTTGTCGGTGTCTTCCATGGATTAGAATACACTAGCCGACCATGTTCCTAGCATGTTTCTTGAAGCAAAGTTGGATGCATTATGCTCAAACACGCGAATTCAAAATAAAACCAGCCAATTGTTGTAGCGAGTAGTGTGAATAGATCATTAAAGCATCTCCACGCGAATATCCCGCAGGTTTCGTTTTGTCTTGTCAAATACCATGCCAATCAGGTGAATGGATTCCGCGGTCCCGATACTTGTCGGCGTAGCCTTTGGTACGAATTTGTTTGATGGCGCCATCGAGAGTTTCTTCAACCGTCCCGTTTTCCTCCTGCATCCTGACTTCGAGGACAAACACCTGATGGTCATGCGGCACCACCATGTCCAAGCAGCCATGGCTTGAACTGTCCTCGGCTGTAACACTAACATCCAAGGCCTTGAAACACGCGAACAGCAAATTCGCATGCCAGGATTCGTAACGGGCAAGACCACCGCCTTGATGCCATCCATGAGGAATGCGGGAAAACAAGGTCTGAATTTGCTCTTGCATGGCCGAGAAGTCGTTTTCCCCAGATGCTGGAGCAGTTCCTGCCCGTATCTTCCGCCATCTGGCCATTTCTCGTCAGATGCTGGAAAAACCCCTTGTTGAATCGCCTCTGAATCTCGAGATTCGGGTAATACAGCTGGCGGATCAACTGGTGCTCGCCTCCCCCTTCATTTTTTGAAGTGTACTTCTTGTTTCATGCCATTGTCCTGCATCTGTATAGTCAATTAATGAGAAATTATAGCGTATTTCGTTTATGAGGAGAAATTCCTGACAGCTGTCCTTTCATTCATTCTCAATTTTGTATAAATCCGGGTTACCAGATTCGAATTTTCATCCATGGTTTGTGATTCTAGTTTCCATAAATTTCGGTCAATTGATGGAAACAGGATTGCCTGATCAGATTCAATATGATCTGGCACGATCGTGATGTCGAGCGTTGTAACCCAATCCATGGCGGCCTGATAAATTTGAGCACCCCCGATAATCCATGTGTCATCTGATTCACATTGGATTAGAGCTGAATCAGGGTCAGGGTACCACTCGACATTTTCAACTCGCTGTCGGCTGATTACAATGTTTCTTCGATTTACTAGCGGTTGTTTTCCGATTGATTCCCAGGTTTTTCTGCCCATGACCACAATACTGTTGATTGTGCGTTGTTTAAAGCGTTTCAAGTCTGCCGGGTGATTCCAAGGAATGCGGTTATCAAGGCCAATCACCCGATCATGGGTCATGGCAACGATGGCTCCTCGCATGAAAGTCTCGTCATGGGAAGACATTGCTAAACAGCAACCTTGAAGTAAATGGCTGGATAGGGATCATATCCTGTCAGTACGAATTTTGACATGATCTCATCCGTATCCAGTTCAAGCAGATGTTCAATATCCGACAAGGTGCG
Organism: Candidatus Poriferihabitans sp.; assembly: GCA_965220975.1. Classification (GTDB taxonomy): domain Bacteria; phylum Pseudomonadota; class Gammaproteobacteria; order Arenicellales; family Poriferihabitantaceae; genus Poriferihabitans. Next base: position 272,596 of record OZ244855.1, read on the forward strand.
AATTGATGGGTCGATATGAAGTTTTGGAAGCGGCCGGGGCTTGCGCAATAACTGTTCCCGCAATCCGGGGATATGGTCATATTCCGCCATGCTGCCATCTTCCTTCGCAGTGTAGATGTGGGCATCAATCAGAGTATGACCGAATCGTCCTGCAGGAATATTGCTAAAACGAGAAAATAGTTCGAGCAACAAGGAGTAGCCTGCAATGTTATAGGGAACTCCCAGGGCAATATCGCAACTGCGTTGGGTCAGATGCAGGCAGAGACAGGGGTTTGTATTCACGTCATGTTGGACATTCAGAACCCATAGGGCATGACATGGTGGCAATTCACTGGTTTGGGCGTTGCCAGGTGCCCAAGCAGAGACGACCATACGTCTACTGGATGGATTGGTATTCAATTGATCAATCACATATGCAACTTGATCATTCAATTGATTATCTGGCAAGGGGAAATGACGCCAGAAATTTCCATATGCGCTCGGAACCCGACCATTTTTATCAGCCCAAGGATCCCAGAATTTGCAACCATGCTTTCGAAGCAGGTCAATACTGGTCTGCCCAGAAAGAAACCACAAATTTTCAATAACAATATTTTTCCAGGAAATCTCCTTGGTAGTCAGTAATGGAAATCCATCATTCAGATCAATTTCATAGTTGAGATTAAAGGTCGAGATGGTGTCCACCCCAGTTCGATTTGCTTTTCTGGTGCCGGATTCAAGAGTTTTCCGGACAGCATCTAGGTATTGTTTCAAATGCAGGCCTCAAGATGAATAGCAGTCAGGCGTTGTGATCGGATGGCTGATAATAATAATTTAATACTTCCCGAACAAATCGGGCAGACTTCACATACCACTTTTCCTTGTTAATGCATAACATGGCATAAGCAATTTTCCGACCTTCTTTTTCGGCAAATCCTACAAACCAGTCATATCTGCCTTTGGGATCAGTACCCGTCAATGATCCTGTTTTGCCGCCGACTGTCATGTCCTTGAAAGTTTCTCCCTTTACCTTGCCAAAGGAACGTTTTGCCGAACCAATCTGAATTGTTGATTGCATCATCGACTTCAATTGTTTTGCTGTTTTCGCATCTATGACCGGAGACTTTTTTGGTTCTTCATGATAGTAAATTGGAATACCGCTCGAATCGGTCAATGACTGGACAATGACCGGGGTTAATAAATGACCTTCGTTGATCGCCAGTGCACCGAGTACTGCCCCATGCATTGGTGAGAGCGTGTTTTTTCTCGTGTATCCTGAGGCCAATTCCGCAACCTGCCAAGAGTCCTCCGGGTTTATGTTTACGGTACCGGTATCGAACGCAAAATCAGAGGAAAATCGTCGGTTGAAGCCAAGTTTATAGGTGTATGCAAGCATGGTATCAGCCTTGAGATATACGGCCCCCAGACGTCCAAATACAGAATTTACGGATTTCGCAAAGGATTCGTTCAATGTGTATTTGCGAGTCCATTTCCCATCCTTGTGATGGAATACATTCTTTTTGTAAAACGAAGTGCCCTTGCCATTGAACGGTATGATCGTGTTTTCCGTGGCAACTCCTTCATTTACCGTAGCCGCAGCGGTGACGATCTTGTAAATTGAAGCTCCCGGAAAGGTGTTCTTCACAGCCAGTAATTCTTCTGTTCGACCATCTCGGCGAGATTCAGCCATCGCCAGAACATTTCCGTTATCGGGGTCAATTGCGACAAATACACCATAATCCGGATTGTATTTTTCGAGTAGATGTTTTGCGTGATCCTGTAGATTCAGATCAAATGTATAGTTGACTGTCAGGGGTTCATCAACAATTCCATTTGGAATTTCGATTTGACCAGGCAAGTTTCGTGAGAGAAGATAAGGAGAGAGCACATCTGAGATTACTTGCTCATTAATGCCCCAATTGCGATTTGTTTCAGGACCAATGAACCCAATCGCAGTTGGCCAGGTACCCAAAGCAAATGCGGTGATCAGAAAGGTAAACAGTTTCGTCAAAAAACTCACTGTAATTGAATTAACTGTCTCGGAATTTTACCAAAAAAGCAACGCATCGGAAGATGATTTTCGATTGCAACAAATGATGGGAGTTATCCATGCTCAATTAAACGAACTGAATTTACTCGCAAGCAACATTGCTGTTTGGTTCGATCAGGGTTTTAGCAAGGTATCTTTCGCTTGATTGATTTGGCTAGCCAGGAAGCTTGTTCCTCCCTTGTCCGGATGCATCTTTTGCATCAGTTTTTTATGCGCATCAATAATTTCCTGTTCATTTGCACCGGGATTTAGTCCTAGAATTTCAAGCGCTTCTTCTCTGGTCATTGAGCCAGGATTACTCCGTGCCTGATTGTGAGCCGAGCCCGAAGTACTGCCTGCATTTGCATGAAACCCCCTGAACTGCCGCCAAATCATTCTGGCAGCCAAAGCTCGATTAATCCAGGGCACCAATGCACTTAATATGGCAAAAATGAAATGAATCTTTCCGGTGATTACCAGGAGTAACAGTGCAGCACCCAAGCCATATAGAAGAATGGACAATAAGGACTGATTCCGTTTTTTGGGGCTGGCTCGCTTGTACCATGACAAATACCACATGATACCGATCAGTGCTATCAATGCGAGAAATAGACGAGGAGCCATTGAATTACGAATCTTGAAACATTGAATGAAAAGTTTTGCGCTTGCGGTTGTTTCGCAACGCTTCAAGTAGTATTGTATGGGAACAACCACAAATCATGAAACCGATTATGTTTACACCTACGGCCATTTTAGAATTTTGGTTTGGCAACCAAAATAACATGCTTGATATCAACTCGGAGAAATCTGGATTGTGGTGGGGCAAAAACTCTGTCGTTGATCAAAACATGGCTCATCTGTTTCGACCCCTTGTCGATTTGATTCATGCTGGCAGTCAATATGATTTCTGGAGAAACCAGCCTGATGGATGCCTAGCATCAATACTGGCTCTTGATCAGTTCCCAAGAAATATCTTCCGTGGCACTCCGCAAAGCTTTGCTTATGATGCAATGGCGCGCGAATTGGCCGAGCAATTTGTATCGAAAGGTTTCGACAAAGTCATGACGCCACTGCAGTGTGTTTTTGCTTATCTTCCGTTTGAACACAGCGAAGATCTGCAGGATCAGGAGCGCTCCGTGGTGTTGTTCAAGAAATTGGTAGATATGGCTGGACCAGCGGAACGTGAGATGTTCGAGGGCTTTTTGGAGTATGCAATCAAGCATCGTGAAGTCATCGAAAAGTTCGGTCGGTTCCCCCACCGAAATGAGATTTTAGGGCGACCCTCTAGCACTCGGGAGCTGGACTTTCTGAAACTGCCAGGTTCATTTTTCTGAGAATATCCGATTCCTTGATAGATAGCCAGAATTCATCATTGTACGGGTCGACAATACGGGTTGTCGAAATCGGCTCAAGATGAGCCAGATACCGCAATCTAGCAAGTTTGGCCTGCAGCAGACCAAAAATCTGCTGCAGGCCCTTGCAATATCATGATAGTGGCAGGGTAATAAAAGATGCACCATCAAAGCGTTGAATCAACATTAGGATAGAACTGCGATCATCCTTGTTCAACTGATCCAACTGATCTTTAAAATCTTGAACAGTTAGAACCTCCTGGTTTCCCACTCTTTGGATGATGAATCCCGGTCTTAACCCGCCTTGTTCTGCAACACCACCAGCTATGACTTCGCTGATGATTACTCCTTCGGCATCTTCGGCCAAATTGTAATTTTCGATATCCTGTTCATTGACAGATCGGATGGACATGCCTAACTGATCGATTTTATTTTTCGAGACTGCTGCTAATCGACTTCCAGCGTTTTCCGCTGCAGTCTGCAGATTGCCGATATCCGCAAAAACATTCACTTCGGCGTTGTCTCTCCACAGAGTAACGATTACTTTACTGTTTTCACTGGTTAACGATACCAAACGCGCCAGACTGCGCGGGCTGTCTACAGGCTTGCCATCGAAACTGACGATGATATCACCGACACGAATGCCTGCCCTCTCTGCAGGGCTATCCGGGTTTACTTCTGCGACAAGGGCACCTTCCGTTGCCTCCAGCCCAAAACTTTCTGCCAACTCCTCGCTAAGAGATTGCACATATACCCCCAGAAAACCTCGTTCTACTGTTCCAGTCGACTTGAGTTGGGCGACTATTTCACTAGCAGTTGAAGAAGGGATTGCAAACCCGATGCCAACATTTCCTCCAGTTGGGGAGTAGATGGCATTATTCACACCGATTACTTCACCTCGGGTATTAAATAATGGTCCACCTGAATTGCCGCGATTAATTGATGCATCAATCTGGATAAAGTCCAACAAGGACCCTTGTTCTATATCGCGGCCTCGAGCTGAGATAATGCCACTTGTGGTGGTGCCGCCAAAGCCAAACGGATTCCCAATGGCAACAACCCAGTCGCCAACTTTTGCATCATCAGAATTGCCAAATATGGTGTAGGGTAGGGTGCTATCTGTTTCGATCTTCAGCAGGGCCAAATCTGTTCGTTGGTCAGTGCCCTGGACTGTGGCAGGAAATCTCGTGCCATTATGCAGAACCACCTCGATTGTATCAGCCCCCTCAATAACATGATGGTTGGTAACCACGAGTCCATCTGGATCCACGATAAAACCAGAACCAACGGCCATGGTTTTTCGCACCCTTGGAGTCTGATTCTGATCAGGCATCGCTTCGGGGGCACCCTCAAAAAACCGCCGGAAAAAATCATCAAATGGCATATTATCGCCAAAAGGACTGGGTCTTGAAGTTTCTGTGCTGCCGGTAACAGATATGTTTACAACTGTTGGCTTGACCGCTTCAACCAGTTCTGAAAATCCATCGTTAATGTTGACTTCTTTCAGGTTCGCTGCAGCATGTGATGATTCGAGGTTAGCTGAAGCGGAATGGATGCAAAGAATGCCCGCAATGAGACAGGATATTAGGGAAACCCGATGAGAATCAAGAAAGTTTCCGCTGAATAGACCGATTGAGAAAGTGTTTGATTTTTTCATGCTTTTGATTTGTTCGGTAAAACGGACATGAGTTTAATCATGGACTCATGACTGAAACATGAATAAGAAGAAAAATATTTTCGCAGTACTGAAGAGACTGGCACCGGTTCGTCTTCAGTTTTGGTTATAGTTCCCAAACGACCTGACCATTTTTAATGGTCAATACGACCTTGCCAGTTAGCTCCTTGCCGAACCAGGGTGAGTTCCTGCCATTGCTCATCATGGTTGTTTCGTCCAGTATCCAGTTCATGTGTTCATCAAAAATCAGAAGGTCTGCAGGCTTTCCAGCGGCTAGATTTCCACAATCCAGGCCGACGATTTGCGCCGGATTCACGGTCAGAGCCGAAATGACTGACTCTGCACTTAGCCGGTTATCTCTTACCAAGCTCCAGGCAAGCGTTAACAAGGTATCAAGGCCAGCAATTCCGGTGGCTGCCTCACTAAATGGAGCCAGCTTCGAGTCCAGACTGTGTGGCTGGTGATCCGAGCAGATCACTGAAATATCACCACTTGCAAGTCCCTGCACCAAGCCATCCTGATCCTGTCTGGTACGCAAAGGAGGAATGACCTTGAACAATGTATTAAACTCGCCGATGTCGCTTTCGCTGCAGAGTAGATTATGGATTGCGACGGAAGCAGTAATTTGCGAGTGTCTTTGTCTGGCCTCCATTAGCCGAAATACAGATCTGGCACAGGAGATCAGGTTGATGTGTGCTAAAGCTCCACTGGTCTCAACCAGGGCAATATCACGAGCAACCCCGACTGTTTCGGCCGCCTCTGGAATTGCAGGTAATCCTAGTTGAGTGCTCATGATACCCTCATGCACAACCCCATTGCCTTGCAACCATGGATCCCAAGAGGTCAAAAAAACCGGTATCTCGTAGGTTGATGCATATTGCATTGCCCTTCGCATCAGCAGCGAATTTTCAACCGGTTCCATGGCATTGCTGACTCCCACGCATCCAGCATCATGAAGAGTGGCCATGTCGGTGAGTTTTTCGCCCTTCAAGCCGACAGTAAGTGCACCTAGTGGGTAAATGTCACTAAACCCTGCTGCGTGGGCCCGATTCTGGATCATGTGAACCATCCCCGGCGTTTCGATAATGGGCAGAGTATCCGGCGGGCAAACTAGACTGGTAATTCCGGCAGAGGCTGCAGCACGGGTTTCACTCAGAATGGTGGCCTTGTATTCCTCACCAGGTTCTCTCAATCTGGCACACAGGTCGACAATGCCCGGAAAAATATACCGGCCCTTGGCATCAATCACTTTTTCGGGTTTGAAACTTTCATTTTGATTGCCGATTGCCTTGACTCGGTTTTGCGAGATATGGATATCGACAATCTGGTTGACCCCATTGGCAGGGTCAATCAAATGGCCATTATGGATACTTATCTCCATTTGGATTTTTCCTGTCCCCCCATCAGGTGAGCCATGATAGACATTCTTACAGCAATCCCATTGGTAACCTGATCAAGGATCACGGAACGACCGCCATCTGCTACACGAGATGAGATTTCAAGTCCTCGGTTGATTGGCCCGGGATGCATCACAATAGCGTCTGGTTTTGCAAAACCAAGAGTGTTTTGGGTCAGTCCATAACGAGCAAAATATTCCTGTTCGCTGGGTATGAGTTGACCATCCATTCTTTCACGTTGAATGCGCAACATGATGACAACATCAACATTGTCGAGACCATCTTGCATATTGTTCACATACTCAACTCCCATGGTCTCAATATCGGTTGGAATCAGGGTTCGAGGTCCAATTACCCGTATTTCTCGCGCCCCCAGGATATTGAGGGCATGGATCTGCGAGCGTGCAACGCGTGAGTGCAGAATATCACCCACGATTGCGATACGGAGTTTTGCAAAATCCTGTTTATGTTGACGAATTGTAAACATGTCAAGCATGGCTTGGGTAGGATGTTCATGTCTCCCATCTCCGGCATTGATGACTCGAACATAGTCGGGTAAATGGCCCGCAATGAGTTGCGCTGCACCGCTTGCATAATCTCGAATCACAAACATGTCGGTGTGCATGGCCTCAAGCGTTTTTACCGTATCGAGAATCGACTCGCCCTTGGTAGTCGACATTCGGGTTGCATTCATGTTTACGACATCGGCAGAGAGTCTTTTTGCTGCAATCTCAAAGGTAGTCCGGGTACGAGTACTCGGTTCAAAGAAAAGATTGACAACTGTTTTTCCACGCATCAGGGGAATTTTCTTGATTTCGCGTTTGCCGAAATCAATGAAGGAATGTGCAATGTCAAGAATGGTGATGAGGGTTTCTTCACAAAGACCTTGAATGGTCAGGAAATGTCGAAGCTTTCCATTACGGTCGAACTGCACGGGAAAATTTTCGGTCATGTTCAAGTGAGGTTCACTTCCTCGACGCTGAGCCCGAGTTTTCCTTGATCCTGAAATAGCTTGGCTTGCTGATGATTGTCCAAGTCCAACTCCATTCCCATGAAATCCGATTGTATCGGCAATTCGCGACCCGTTCTTTTAATGAGTACGCCCAGCTTTACACTTGCTGGGCGACCATAGGAGAAGATTTCGTTGAGAGCCGCTCGGATGGTCCGGCCAGTGTAGAGTACATCATCAATAAGAATGATGTTGCGATCTTCTATTGCTATCGGTAGAGAAGATGCTCTAACCTGGGGATTCAGTCCGACCCTGCTGAAGTCATCTCGGTAGAAGGAGATATCCAGGGTGCCCAATTCTTCGCTGAAACCAATTTGTTCATGAAGAAGTTCAGCAACCCATACTCCACCAGTATGGATGCCAATGAGCAAGGGATCGTCGATCGTGCTCGAGACGATTTGCTGGGCTAGATTTCGGATGGCACTGGTAACGGAATTATCCATGTCCATTTACCTGTTGCTGCCTTAAATCCGAGAAGTATGTCTCAAGAATAATCTGGGCAGCCACATCGTCAATGCCATTTGATTGCAGTCTCTTGTGAGTGTTTGTTTCCGTAAAATCCCCGATAATTTGGCCTGCCTGGTAGGTAGAGTAACGTTCATCGACCATGATGTAATCAAGTTTGCTTTTTTGCCCCAGTTTTTTTGCAAACCTTCGAGCCTCTTTTGACATGTCCGTTTCTTCGCCCAGAAGTGAAAGTGGGAGCCCGACCACCAGAGCTTCAGGTTTCCATTCCTGAATCACTTCCAGAATTGATGGCCAGTCAATGCGGGATTTGTGATTGCTGATTACTCTTAAGGGTTCAGCCGTTCGGGTTATTTTGTTGCCAACTGAAATACCAATACGCCGTGAACCATAATCGAAACCCAACAAGCGTCCAGTTCTCTTCATTTATTGTTTTCGATCAGGCATGTCCGATTTGACCAGAGATACGATTGATGTCGATTCCCAGGATGGCGGCCGAACGATGCCAGCGATCTTGAAATGGTGTAGCAAAAAGTATGTCATGATCAACTGGGGTGGTTAGCCAGCTATTTTCAGAAATTTCTGATTCAAGTTGACCGGGTCCCCAGCTCGCATATCCAAATGTAACCAAAGCGCATTTGGGTCCGTTGCCCACTGCCATGTCAGCAAGGATTTCTTTGGAGCTGGTTAAACACAGGTCATGGTCGACTTTCAGACTGGATTTCCATCGAGATTGGTTGCTGTTGTGAATCACGAGTCCAAGTTCCTGTGATAAGGGACCGCCATTGAGTACAGGTTGCTTGGCATAGGTATCGATAGTCGAAATAATATCCATTTCAGAAAAAATCTCTCCTATTTTATGGGTAGTTGCCTTGTTGATCACGATCCCCAATGCGCCATCATCATCGTGATGGCAGATCAATATGACGCTACGGAAGAATTCCTCGCTGAGTAGCTGGGGCATGGATACCAGGAAACGATTTTGAAGGGATTCCATTTGGTTGAAATGTGTCCGGATGGTACGATTATGAGATTGAACTTGCCTGTTCGGAAATACCTGAATTTCAAGAGTTCAAGTTTATCATGAGTCAACAAATTCTGAATTGAAATATTTTTCGCTTGTTTTCTACCGAAAGTCATTGTCAAAATTGACTGGTCTTTGTTGCACACTTCATCATGAGTACGCCAATTCTCATGATATATAATTGTTTATTTCACTAATTCAATTCGGAGATTCCAATGAGTGCATATTTCATTTTTACTCACAAGGTACATGATGCCGACACGCTTAACTCAAACTATTTGCCAAAAGCGGTTGAGTCTCTTGGTCCCTATAATCCAGAAGTACTGGTTGTCGATGAGAACATCGAGATTATGGAAGGTCAATCGGATGCTAATCGAACGGTGGTCATTAAATTCGAAAGCAAGGAGCAAGCAAGACAATGGTACAACTCGGAGGCTTACCAGAATATTGTCAAGCTCAGACTTGATTCAATTGATGGGTTTTCTTTCCTGTGTGATGAGTTCAAGCCCTGAATTTTCTGCCGGTTAGGCACACAACAAATTATCTATGTAAATAGCTCCATTTGCATCCAAAGTGATCCTGCGGACTTCTTCTGATGATGTCGATGGAGCTTGTTTCAGCTCGATAAATTTTCCATCACTATCTCATCATCCATTCGATTCAGTTCAACGAATCCGCCGTGTCCTGCAAGATATTGATCGCTAGTAGTGATGCCTCGTTGCTCGAGAATGCCGAGCGATTGCTCACCGCACATAATCACCAAACATTTACGTTCGTTGACGGTATTGACGCGTTGATGGGAGTGGTGAATTGTCGTCCGAATCTGATACTTGTTGATCGATCTTTGTCGCAACTGAATGCTCATCAGTTTTGTTATTTCGTCAAGCGCAATATCGAATTCAGATCAATTCCCGTGATTATCCTCTCACAGACCAACGGGCTGGCTGAGCGGGCAAAAAGTCATTCAGTTGGAGCGATACATCAGTTGGTGCTGCCGTATGACGATCAAGAACTGTTAAACATAGCCAAGCAGTTCATGGCCACTTGACTATGGTGAGAACTCCAGGTTGCAAGAGACTCGTTCAAATGGCGTGTCCGAAGCAACGCCAACTGGTATTTTAGCATTGCATAATTCACAAGGTCTCGGCTCGGTAAAGAAGTAGATTGATGATTTCATGAATCTGACCCTTGAGCGATTTCTGCATGGAGTATTTTGGATTCAATCGCTTTCGAATCGAAACCCGTGTCTTAACCTTGTCATCCCAGACAAGATCAAAATTCTGTAATGTCTCTGCCGATTCGTTCATGGGAAGGACTTAGTCAATGTCGAAACTTGAAGCAGAACGGGAAATTTCCAAGATGAGTGTTCCGGACGCAGTCCATTGCTCCAATGGGAACATGAATCCACGCATAAATCATGAGATTCAGCTGATTCTGGTTCGAATACGGCAAATTCAACAGAGTCACCAGCTGGAGAATTTGGAATCGTTGGTTCCTCGCTTTGGCAAACTGCAAACAAGCATGGAGGAATATGGTCTTGACGGGGCCCGAATGCTATGTCAGATGTTATCTGGCTTCTCCGAAGCTTTATTTCGAAATTCTTTGACGACAGATTGTTCCGAAGGGCTAGGAGTGCTATTTGAAGGTACATCGAAATTGGCTACATATGTCTCGCTGGTTTCTGTCGGGTTTGCGATATCGCCGTTGATGATGGCCTGCTCCATCACACGCATGCAGCAACTTTCCGATAACGATACGAAAACATCATTTGATCTTTTTCAGCCATGCGATTTGCCCCTTGGATATGCTTATATCCCACCATCAACTGCTGCACTTGACGGTTCTCTGAAATTCGATCGAAGATTTCATTTCAACTTTCGAACGAAATTATTGGTTTACTTGCGGGAGCGACAACTCAATTCGCTCGATGATATAGCAAATTTGTTCGTTCGTATTGAACCTGACCAGGAAGATCAAGTCTCGCCTTTGGCTGGTCTCGTTTCGAGTTGTGTCGAAATCGTTCAATACAAAACTGATAAATTTGATGCAGCAAAAGCAATAGAGATATTGTTTGCAGAACTGGATTTGCTAATCAGGCAAATTTGCCTCCATGAATCGAGTGATGAGTCGACTGAAAATCTGAAAATGCTGCTTCGAAAAATGCTCTTCCTGATTGGGGATAATGTCTATGGAGGTAGCCGGGCAAATGACATGAATCCTCAGGATATCGGTCCAAACACGCAGCAAATTTGCAAACTTTTCAGGCTTGACTTGTGGTTTGCTGAAGATCCTGATCGGGTGATACGGGGGGAATGCGAGAAATCGACTGCTCTGGCCAACGATCTCTCACAATTAGCCAAGAGAAGCAATTATGAGTCCTTGATGAATTCACTCGCCTTGTTCTTCCTGGATGGACTAGAAATAGATAAAACAGAAGAGATGTTTGCAAGGCTTGATCAAATGAAGCGAACAGCGTCGATGCATGCAGATGGAATATTGAAGGTCTATGTGATTCGTTTGTGCGAGACTATATTCAGTATCGATATCCATTCAAAAAGTTTTGCCGATTCTCGGCAAGACACAAAGATTGCTTCAGCATGGATGATGTTATGGAGTTTCGTTGAGAGCCACGGGGTACTAACTGTCGAAAAAATTCGCTGTTTGGGCCAACGAATACTGGATGAGAAATTGGAGCAGGGGGGTACGGAAAATGTGAATTATCGACCGTCAGATTCGTTGCAAAACAATATTCATGCAACCAGCATCGAGAAGAATGACTATTCCAATTTCGGTCTCGATTTCATGGACCCCTGGCCAAGCCGGGAATCTGCTCAAGCCTTTGATGTCCTGAAAACTCGAATTTGCAATGAACTATCAAGGATCAAGCATATTTTGGTAGAGCTTGAAAAAAAGGGAATAGGCGGGTCTCGGCTTGCAGAGTTGCCGTCAGTCATCAGAGATGTTGAATGCTTGTATACCATTTTGGGTGATAGGTCTGCAATCGAAGTCGCTCGGCGAGTTGAGATATTGGTCACCAAGGCGATTAATTCCTCGATTCAGGTTAGCGCTTTTGCTAACACGTTCATTGTGATTGTTGATTGCATGATGGAAACAGCAAATACAATCTCCATCAATGAACATGTAGATCAGGGATCAGACATGAGGTTTGACCGGGTGAATCATCTGCTTGATGAATATCTTGCCAACCCGGGAATCCCACTGCTAGCAGAGATTGCTTCCGAGTTCAAGCCGATACAAGAGCAGCTAGATTTAATCAGGATTGAATTGGAACAATGGCAGGAAGATATTGCGAATCGCGAGATTGCAATGGCTATTCGCGAGAAATTCTCCCGGCTAGAAAAGCTCTGTGAAGTCAATAGAAACAAGGAAATTCCTCAAATTTGCAACGTTATTGTATCGATGATCTGTGAAGAGAACTTAACCTCCAAATCGGATTCAACTGTCATTCTCAATCTGTTGCATGAAGTTTATCAGTCGATTGAAGCGGAATTGAATGACAGCAGTCAGGGTACACAAGAGCATATCAGGTCAATACTGCGCATGGTTGAGAAATTGTAATATCCCGGAATTTTACAGATGCTGAACGTTGCATTCTGGACTGAAACCCGGGATATATAATTCACCAAAAAATACGAAATAGTTCATTCAATCTCCGATAAATCCTGCTGAGAAAATTCAAGATGCCATGAACTTCTTGCCAGACAGATGTAAAGTCGCAGCCCTGGTCATTCGGATATCGCGAGCAGTGTTTGATCAATCCGGTCCTGAAAGTGCAGTGGTTATCAAGCAAGATGGAAGCATAGTCACGGAAATTGACATGGTTCTTCAGTCGCAGATCAGGCAGGAATTGGAGAAACGGTGGCCTCAATATGGATTTGTTGGAGAGGAGATGCACCACGATGAACAGGATGCCATGATTCGTCATTCAGTTGAGGGATACTGGGTGCTTGATCCACTTGATGGTACCACGAATTATGCAAGCGGTTTTTTGATGTATGGGGTTTCATTGGCATTGGTTATAGGGGGTCAACCTCAGTTAGCAGTTGTATATGATCCTATTCGCAATGAATGTTTCTCTGCAATTCGGAGTCAAGGTGCCTATCTCAATGGCCAGAGACTGAATTGCCTAGTGGATATTCCCCTGTCCGAGTGTGTTGCGAATATTGATTATAAGCGGCTGACCGAGGATCTTTCCGCGCAACTTGTTCGGTGTCCTCCCTATCGCTCCCAGCGCAATCTTGGCTCATCCGTGCTGGAGTGGTGTTGGTTGGCAACGGGCCGTTTCCAGTTATATCTGCATGGTGGTCAGAAACTCTGGGATTTTGCGGCGGGTTATTTGATTTTGCTTGAATCAGGTGGGCAGGCGACATCGCTTTCGGGACAAGCTCTGGATTGTGATAAATTACGCAAGCGTGCGATTGTTGCCGCAATCAATGGCAATTTGCTAGATCAATGGGAGAGCTGGATAAAAAGTCACATCGAGGTGGCTTCTGGTGATTTGTATCGCTCCGATTAGTTTCTGTGTAAATTTAGTGTTTTTCGCGTTCTGGATCCGACAATGAATATAGTTCACCATGACCATCATCAGGATTGTGAAAAGACCTCATAAGACTGGCTGAACAGATAGATAGTGTCTGCCAGAATCACCCGAAAATCGCCGGTTCATGCAAATCTTCAGTTCATGAAGGCAGGATTATAGCACAAGATATCAACAATTTATACTCCGATTTCGGGTTTTCTGGCAGACACTATTTAAGGATTAGGATTGACATTCCGCTAAAACGCATATTACAATGTTGCAATCTGCAAACTATGAGGTGATTGACAATGTACAGCTTAAACCCGTTTACCCCCCCCCCCCCCTTAAATTCCTGACGGCCCTCGGCATCGCTCTGATGACGGTCATGGCCAGCCTGCCCGCGGCGGCGCAAAGTGTCACCTTCCACCACCAAGGGGGCGGCACGGACTGGATCAGCCCCCATCGAGGGTTGGTAGTCCTCGGATCCGGAAGTGAAGCGACAAGAGATCTGAAAATCGAGGCTCGGGACTGGCCCGCCACCACGCTCTTCGGCGTGGGCGACGGTTCCCGGTGCGCCTATGACAAGGGCGGTGACGGACGCACCTTCAACTGGGCAACCAACCAATGGGAAGGGACGGCCAAGCTGATGGTCGGCTTCCATAGTGCATCCGACAGGTATACTGGCGGGAACCCCATCGCCCGCCGATGTACCTTCTATGCAGAAAATAAGCTTAATCCCATCAATGGCATGTTCACCGTTCGCATCTACGGCAAGGCATGCTTGAAGGGAACAACCAATGTACAGAGATGCTGGGATCTTAGTTCTCCAACACCGCCGGTGGCATGGTCGGCCGTTGCCCGGCTTGCCGGATACAATGCCACCTTTAAACATGGCAAGAACTGCGGCCCGCCCCAAAATATTCCGGGGCTGGAAAACCTTGCGCCCCATGCCGCGTGGTGCGACTTCACGGTGGAGATAGGACCCTGACCCGAAGGGCAAGGCCGGACTGCCGGTTGAAATGGGCGTTCCGGTGTGCATTCTGGAGGATCGGTTCGGGTTCGTGCTGCACCACGAGGTGATATGGCAGGGCACCGAAGTGGACTACGCGGTGCCGATGGTCGAGGCCGCGTAGCGGCGCTTTCCGGAACTGCGGGCGGCGAGCTTCGACTGGGGCTTCCACATCCCGGACAACCGGCATCGGTTGTCCGGGATGCTGGACTGTAGCGGCCGAAGAAGGGCCGGCTGGCCGGCAACGCAAAGGTGAATGCGCGGAGACAGTTGGATTATGCTTTCGCTTCACGCGGTTTTCATGAACAGGTATCGGTTCATGCGTTAAACGAAATAAACAATTGGGGCCGAGCGATCATTGTCGTCTTCAAATTGACGTCCAACGAGGCGGGGTTTGATGATGCCGAGCAGACGAACCTGACTGCGATTGCTGATTTCAGTCAAAATTTGCCTGATCTAGTCCGTAACCTTCGTTCGCTCGGTCTGGTAAGATAGATCATGATCGTGAATTGTTATCTATAAACTAGAACCCAGTCTTTTTATAATGGAAGATGCTGCATTTGAACAGTCGGACCAACAAGAAAAATCAGTAGCGAAAATTGTTCATGCTGTTTACCTGTTGCAGGCTTTGAGTTTCTTTGTGCCAGTTATCCTACTGATCATTGCGCTCATTATCAACTATATCAAGAGATCGGATTCAGCTGGGACATGGCTTGAGTCTCATTTTATCTGGCAAATCAGGACTTTTTGGTACGGCTTATTGTGGATAATTTTAGGCTTGATATTTACAGTTTTCACAGCATTCGTTGCCGGTCCGTTCGCTGCCGGTGTATCACTTGTTTTAGCTTTGGGTGTGTTTGTCTGGATGCTTTATCGAATCATTAGAGGTTGGTTGCGATTAAATGACGGTAAACCAATGTATGCAAAGAACCGATTCAGTGTTGCATAAACGAACGGCATAATTCAAGACTTTAGTAGTCTTGGCTTGATTGAGAGCTAGCAACCGTCATTTGACCCTTGATGCTTGAATGCTGGTCCTGAGTGCACATGAAGTTTTTTTTGCGGTCGCACAAAAATATCGACTCGAAAGAAATTCGGATTATAATAGCGTCTCGAAAGCCCCTCTCTCGATTAAACCGTTTTCTGCATCTTCTCCGGTAAAGAATACACAGCTCATTCCCGCATGTTATCGGTTGTCAGCATTTTGCATGGATCACCTTTTGAAAAGCCGCATCCATGACTGAAATAACTCGTCAAGTCAAAGCGAACGCGATCCGTGTTCTAAGCATGGACGCGGTACAACGTGCAAATTCTGGTCACCCGGGCGCCCCCATGGGCATGGCAGATATAGCCGAAGTTTTATGGTCGGATTTTTTGATGCATAATCCTGAGAACCCAAGATGGATGAATCGTGATCGTTTTGTTTTATCGAATGGTCATGGTTCCATGCTTCTCTATTCTTTATTGCATCTGACTGGTTATGATCTCGACATTGGCGAGATAAAACGCTTCAGGCAATTGCATTCGAAAACACCGGGTCATCCCGAAGTTGGCTACACGCCCGGAGTCGAGGTTACAACCGGACCGCTCGGGCAAGGTCTTTGCAATGCAATTGGTATGGCGCTGGCCGAAAAGATTCTGGCTGCAACCTACAATCGACATGAATTTGATATCGTTGATCACCATACCTATGTGTTCGTGGGTGATGGATGTCTGATGGAGGGCATATCGCATGAGGGCTGTTCGCTTGCTGGAACTCTTGGACTCGGCAAACTGATTGCATTCTATGACGACAACGGCATCTCGATTGATGGTGAAATCGAAGGTTGGTTTACTGACAATACGCCAGCCCGCTTCGAAAGTTATGGCTGGCATGTTGTTGCAGATGTAGATGGACATGACCCAGATGCCATTACAAGGGCAATACAAGCAGCGAAAGATGAAACGCAAAAACCCTCAATAATCTGTTGCAAAACTGTCATCGGGTTTGGTTCGCCAAATAAGTCAGGCAAAGGGTCCAGTCATGGGGCGCCTCTGGGAGAAACCGAGGTGAAGCTGGTACGAGAGGAACTTGGCTGGAAGCACCCGCCATTTGAAATTCCCAAATTCATCTACGATGCCTGGAATGCCAGTGAAGCAGGTAGACAGGCACAAGACGACTGGGATTCGAAATTTGCCAGGTATCGTGAAACTTACCCGGTTCTCGCTGCTGAATATTTGCGGCGACAGAACAGAGAACTGCCAGGCAATTGGCAAGATCTTTGTCAATCTATGCTCCTGGAAGTAGATCGCGAAGCGCAAACGGTTGCAACCCGAAAGGCTTCACAAATAGCGCTGGAGGCAATTAGTCCGACTCTTCCCGAACTAATCGGTGGATCTGCGGATCTGACCGGATCCAATCTTACTCAATGGTCTGGATCAAAAACGGTTACAAAATCTGATCCAGGGGGAAACTATGTTTATTATGGTGTTCGCGAGTTTGGCATGGCGGCGGTCATGAACGGATTCTCTCTATATGGTGCATTCAAGCCATATGGCGGTACATTTCTGATGTTTTCAGAGTATGCACGCAATGCACTTCGTATGGCAGCGTTGATGAAACAACCGTCGATTTTTGTATTTACTCATGATTCGATTGGCCTTGGGGAGGATGGTCCGACACATCAGGCGGTTGAGCAAATTGCCACCTTGCGCCTGATTCCCCAAATGTCGGTCTGGCGACCATGTGATACAGTCGAATCAATGGTAGCTTGGCAACAAGCATGCGAGTCGACAGAAAAACCGTTTAGCTTGATTTTTTCGCGCCAGTCCTTGCCACATCAAGTGCGCTCATCCGAGCAATTGTCTCTCATAAAAAAAGGAGGTTATATCCTCCTTGATTGTCCGGGCGAACCGGATGCGATTGTAATTGCTACTGGTTCAGAGGTTCAGCTTGCAATAGATGCGGCAGATCAAATGAATGATATCAAGTTGCGGGTCGTATCCATGCCTTCAATTGATCGGTTTGCGGAGCAAAGCGCAGAATATCAGGAATCTGTATTGCCATCTTCGGTCAGGCGTAGAGTATCAGTTGAAGCTGGAGTCGGGGCACCATGGATCAAATATGTTGGACTGGATGGAGTCACAGTCAGTATCGAAACATTTGGCGAGTCAGCACCCGCCAACGATCTTTTCGAACATTTTGCAATCACAACCGATGCCGTTATCAAGGCAGTCAGACATCAGCAGACCAACCGCCAGAAGTAAATTCGAAAAAAGTAAACTGTTGATGTAAATTGGCTAAGTTTGTGATCACTAGTATTCAGAGTGCATGGCATTGCACAAATCATTGGAACAAATAATTTATACGGAGTAAAGAATGACCATAAATGCCGCGATAAACGGTTATGGCCGAATTGGCAGAAATATTCTTCGTGCCAAGTATGAGTCAGGCAATCAGGCAATCAGGATTGTAGCCATCAATGATCTTGGTGACGTTGATATTAACGCGCACTTGACCCGCTACGATACAACGCATGGACGATTTGCGGGTACCGTTGAGACGGATGGTAACAGCCTTTGTGTCAATGGAGACAAGATTCGAGTACTCTCCGAGAGGGATCCTGCAAAGTTACCATGGCGTGAATTGGGTGTAGATGTAGTATATGAATGTACAGGCTTGTTTACCAGCAAGGAGAAAGCGAAGGAGCATCTGGAAGCTGGCTCTGGAAAAGTAATCATTTCCGCACCGGGTGGAACAGATATTGATGCGACTGTCGTATATGGAGTGAATCATGATACCTTGAAATCCTCGGACACGATCATTTCAAATGCCTCGTGTACGACAAACTGCCTTGCCCCTCTGGCCAAGGTTCTAAATGATTCAGTTGGAATTGTACATGGCCTTATGAATACCATCCACGCTTACACGAACGATCAAGTTCTAAATGACGTTTATCATAGTGATTTGAGGAGGGCCCGATCAGCAACCAGTTCCATGATTCCTACGAAAACTGGGGCGGCAGCTGCGGTTGGCTTGGTCTTGCCAGAGTTAAATGGCAAACTGGACGGATTTTCAATTCGGGTGCCGACCATTAACGTCTCGGTAGTCGATTTGACCTTTGTTGCATCACGTGCTACTTCAGTTGAAGAGATCAATGGCATCTTGAAGGATGCGGCGGATGGTAAAGTTCTTGATTACACGGATGAACCACTGGTTTCCTCCGACTTTAATCATGTTCCTGCTTCATCGACCGTTGATGCCGGAATGACGCGTGTTACCGAAGGAACTTTGGTCAAGGTCTGTTCTTGGTATGACAATGAATGGGGATTTTCGAACCGCATGCTTGATACGACCATGGCCTTGATGAATGCGTAACTTTATCCAGTGTTTTCAGGCACGACTCTAAAACTGGCGCAAGATCAGCAGATCAAGAGGAAGATTCTCGCAAGACTTCAAGGGACATGAAGTACAAGACGCTCGAAGATATAAACCTGCATGGAAAGCGGATTCTGATTCGGCTGGATCTGAATGTTCCAGTTAAAGAAGGCAAAGTGATGTCTAAGGCACGCATTGACTTGTCCTTGCCGACCATTCGACAAGTTTCCGAAGCCGGCGGCAAAGTAATGTTGATGTCGCATCTAGGTCGGCCAATCGAAGGTCAGTTCACCAAGAGGTACTCCTTAAATCTTGTGGCAGACATCTTGTCCGACAGTCTTGGACAAAACATCCCGCTGATTGATGATTATCTATCGAATGAACCCGCGGTTGCGAACGGCGAGGTGGTTTTATTTGAAAATATTCGGTTTAATCAGGGTGAGCTGGAAAACAAGGAATCGTTGAGTCGTCAATATGCATCTTTGTGTGATGTATTTGTCATGGATGCTTTTGGTGCTGCCCACCGAGCACAATCATCCACTTATGGGATCGGATTCTTTGCGAATGAGGTATGTGCGGGCCCTTTGCTTGTCGCGGAAATTCACGCACTCTCCAGAGTCTTGAAAAATCCATCAAGACCGATGGTTTCGATTGTTGGTGGTTCCAAGGTTTCGACAAAGCTGAAGTTGCTCGAGAGCATGTTGAGAAGAGTTGATACCTTGATTCCAGGCGGTGGTATTGCCAACACTTTCCTGACGGCATCTGGAATTGATGTCGGAAATTCGATGTATGAGGCCAGTTTAGTTGAATTTTCTGCAAATCTGATCCACTCGGCTAGACAGCAGGGAAAGAGTATTCTTCTTCCAGAAGATGTAGTTGTCGCAGATCGGTTCGCATCTGACGCTTCAGCAACGGTCAAACAGGTTGCCGATATTGGTAGGGCAGACATGGTTCTTGATATTGGACCGAAAACTCGTGAGAAATATCGAAAAGCAATCCATGCGTCGCAAACAATCATCTGGAACGGTCCTCTTGGCGTATTTGAATTTGAGGCCTTTTCACATGGTACGCGGGAGATTGGACAGGCCATAGTTGATTCGAGCAGTTATTCCGTTGCCGGGGGAGGTGAGACACTTGCGGCTATTGAGCAGAATCACCTGGCTGACGGGATATCCTGTATTTCGACAGGCGGCGGTGCATTTCTGGAATTTCTTGAGAGCGACACACTGCCTGTTTTCAAGATGCTTGAACGATCGGCTTAGATTTGGTTTCAAGACAAGATTCTCACTTCGCAATTCAGTATTGGGTGGAGTTGTTCATCCTGAGATGAGTTATGGTCGAAAGTAGTGCGCGGGGCGGAAAGGGGGTTCATCCAGCGGCTCTCGTTTTCTGGTCTGATTGTACCTCAATTCCGTCCTTGAACGGCACTCCCTCAATGACCTGTCCAAGCCAGCGGGATTCCGCGCACTGTCCGAGCTTGAACATCATGTCGAGCATGGTGTCGCGGCTCAGGCAGCCCCGGGTCGTCCGGGTCCGGTGGCGGATCGTGGCAAAGGTCGACTCGATCGGGTTGGTGGTGCGAATGCTCTGCCAGTGCTCGGCCGGGAAGTCGAAGAAGTTCATCAGCTCCTTGCGATCCCGGATCAGCTTCACCGCGGCCTTGGGATACTGGTCCTGGTAGCGGGCCAGGAAACGGTCGAAGGCCCGGTCGGCCTGGTCCCGGGTCTCCGCCATCCGGATCTGCTGCAGTGCCGACTTCACCTTGGGATGGATGGCCTTCGGCATGGCGGCCAGCACATTGGCGGTCTTGTGCACCCGGCAACGCTGGTGCCGGGCCTCCGGATAGACCCGGTCGAGTGCCGACCGGAACCCCATGGCACCGTCCCCGATCGCCAGTTTCGGAGCGTTCATGCCCCGTCCCTTCAGGTCCAGCAGCACGTCCTGCCAGCTCAGGGTGGATTCGCGCACCCCGTCCGCCCAGACATACACCCACCGGTCCTGGCTCAGGTCACGCCGCGTCCACTCCTTCCTCTCGTCCAGCCAGACCCGCTTGAGACGCCTGACCACCGACGGCGAGAACCCCTTCGCCGGCTTCCCCAGCAGCCCGGACAGCACGCCGGCCATCTCGCCGGTGCTGACCCCCTTCAGGTACAGCCAGGGCACCCAGGCCTCCAGCGTGCGACTCTTGCGCACATACGGCGGAACCACCGACGAGCGGAAGGTCACCGGCTTGCCGTCGTTGGAACGAACCTTCGGAATCCGCACCGGGACCGGGCCGATCCCGGTCTGGATCAGGCGCTCCGGATGATGGCCGCTGCGCACCACCAGCCGGAGGTTCTGTCCGGTGCGGCGGTCTTCATGCTGCTTCAGGAACTCGCCCAGCTCCGCCTCCACCGCCTTGCACAGCAACTGCTGGGCGCTGTCGTGGAGAATCCCGGTCAGGACATCTTCAAATTTTCCGATTTGCGAATAGTCAATAATGGTATCATTGCTCATGGTGGCGTACCTCTTTGGTTAATTGTTTTCTCAATGGAATAGTTAATCCGGTTACGCCGCTTTTTTCAACCCCCTTTCCGCCCCGCGCACTACTTTCGACCATAACTCAACTAATGGAGAGTAATGAATGAGTCTTTCAAATAAAATTGAAGCTAATGAACGTACAATTGAAGAAGTCCTAGCGAAAAAGAAATATACAGTAGACTATTTCCAGAGAGAGTACAGTTGGGAAAAAACGCATATTGAACAGTTGATTACTGACTTAACTTCGGCATTCTTGGATGAATATAGTGAAGGGGGCTCTAGCAAAAATAAGGGAGACTACAATTGTTACTACTTGGGTCCCATCGTGGTTTATCGGGGCGGTAATGAAAGCCGAAGCATAATCGATGGTCAGCAACGTTTGACTTCACTGACGTTGTTTCTAATATATCTTAATCACCGCCAGCGAGAATACGAATTGGAAGAATCGCTTGATTCAATGATTTACTCTAGCGACTGGGGGAAGAAATCATTTAACTTATTTGTACCGAATAGGGAGAGGTGCATGAGCGAACTTTATGAATCAGAAACATACAAGAATAATGATAATGACGATGAATCCACTCATAACATGGTGGATCGATACGAAAATATTGATCAAGTATTCCCAGATGATTTGAAAGACAAGGAAAAATTACAGTATTTCTTATATTGGCTAAAAGACAAAGTTCTATTTGTTGAAATTGTTGCATACAGTGAGGAAAACGCCTATACCATTTTCGAGACCATGAACGACCGTGGTCTGAATCTGTCACCAACAGAGATGCTTAAAGGGTATATCCTGTCAAATTTATCTAAAGATACTAAATTTCGAGATAATGCGAATGTCAAATGGAAAAAAGATATTCAAAAACTGCATGAATGGGACAAATTGGAAGATCAGAGATTCTTTCAAGCTTGGTTTCGTAGTCAGTATGCGGAAACAATTCGTTCTACTTCTGCTGGTTCGCAAAACGAGGATTTCGAAAAAATTGGAACGCGTTTTAATAAATGGTTCCGAGATAACCTGAAAAAAATAGGATTGAAAGAAGGTCGTCATGAGGACTTCAGAAAATTTCTTTGTGATGATCTGGAATTTTATTTAAAAGTGTATTTCAAGATATTAGATGCACAACATGAATTGTTAACTAATCTGGAGCACTTGTACTACATTAAAAGATATGGGATCGCTGAATCATTAAGTTATCCACTACTCATGGCGTCAATCACAATCAATGACGACGATGATACAGTAAACAAAAAACTCAATATGGTTGCCCGTTATATCGAGATATTTGTCGTCCGACGTTCAATTAATTACCGCAGATTCTCCGCGAGCTCTATTCGCAATACTATGTACAATCTAGTAAAAGATATTCGATCAAAGGATGTATTAACTCTTGAGACGATATTCAAAAACCGCTTAGAAGAGATGCCTGAGGACTGGGACGGTTTGATTAAGTTCGGATTACATGGGCAGAACAAGAGATTTGTTAAATTTTTTCTTTCGCGAATAACGTCTTTCATTGAGAAAGAGTCGGGTTATCAAACTTCTTTTGCAACTTACCATGATCCAACCGATGGAAAGCCATTTGAAATTGAGCATATCTGGGCTGACAAATTTGAGGAGCATCGGCACGACTTTGAGCAGCTTCATGAATTCCGTGATTGTCGGAATCTTGTCGGAGGTCTTTTACTGCTTCCACAAGGGACGAATCAGAGTTTTGGGGCGATGATGTATAAAGATAAACTTGAGCGTTATGCAAGTGAAAACCTCTTGGTTAAATCTCTATGTAGCAGCACATACAATAATAATCCCAATTTCAAGCAAATGTATGAGCGTCTGGAACTAAAATTTCAGTCATACAACAAGTTTGATCAGGATGAATTAATGCAACGTCAAAATTTATACAAGAGTATTGCCGAAAAAATCTGGTCCTTATAAGGAAGAGAGAAATATGAAAATAAAGATTTTGATAGATGGTAAGTCATATGAGCACACCGGAAGTTTGATCAGAGCGGAAGAACTTTACAAATTGGTTAGCTGTCAAGGTGAACAACTATTTATCAATCGTCCCGATGATATCGATATTCCACTCGAACCAACGGACGTTCTTGTTCTTTATGACGACAACTCATTTGTAACAGGCAAGACCTCGATAGAAAGTAATCCGCTGTTGCGAAATGAAATTCAATTTCGATTTAATGGAAAGATTACTCCATCACTTACATATGCAAAGATCACGGGTAGAGATCTTAAGAAATTTGATGATGAACATCCTACAGGTAGATTGTTTGTTGACATTAGTACCGGTCCCGATGCTGAGGTCGCTGATGACATGACGGTTGTGGTGCAGAACGACGATTCCTTTTTTGTGATTCCAGCAGGTGATGAAACCAATCCTGAAGATCCAGTTGATATTGAGGACTGTGCCCGGCATGGAAGGCGACCACCAAAGGGAGTTAGATATCGGGTCCGGATTGATCGGGAAAAATACATTGTCAAACAAGATCAAATAACTGGTGCGCAGATTCTAGAATATGTTGACAAATCTCCTGACGAGTGGACTTTAAACCAGAAGATGCGGGGAGGAGAAAGAAAACGAATTAACCATGATGACATTATAAATGTCTCACAACCCGGTATTGAGCGGTTTGAAACCGTACTCCGTCAGGCACAGCAAGGTTGTGGGTAATTCTTTTATATTTCCTGCGGAAGATATTGAGTATCTCGATTCCCATTATCTGGGGCAGTGGTATAAGCTCAGTGAAGAGAATGAAAAATACGCTCTTCTGATTAAGGAATTTCAAATTCCCGAAGGGTATGAACAAAAAATAGCCGATCTTATGATTTTGATGCCAGCTGGATACCCTGGTGTTGGTTTGGATATGTTTTATTTTGACCCGTCGCTTCATAAATTGAACAATAAGGATCCAGGATCTCTATCTATCGAGGAACATTTTGGACAATCTTGGCAACGATGGTCTAGACATTATGAATGGATACCAGGTGAACATGGCCTCTGCCAGCATATTGAATATGTGCGAAACGAGTTAGAAATAGCCGGTTTATTATGAAATCTCCAACACTATCCATGACAAAAAAAACCCATGATATAGCATTGCAACATTTATTTCCTGGTGATGGGTTGGAGTCTGCAGGAATTTTTATATGCAATCAAGGAACGGGGGTACATTTCCAAAAACTTATAGTTACAAAGTTTGTCCAAATTCCGCATGAATTATGCGATAGACGTTCGAATCATATAGTATGGCCATTTGAGGCATACTTTGATTCCAAAACAATCACTAATATTGATCTTGCTAAGCAATCCATTATAACCATTCATGCCCATCCCGGCGGAGACCTCAAATTTTCAAAAATTGATAATCAGAATGATCGAGAGTTGTTTGCATCAATAAATGCATGGTTTGATGATGACAGGCCCAATGGGGCTGCAATTATGGTGCCCAATGGAACCATTATGGCAAGGAAAGTTGAGGATAATGGTATTTTCCAGTCGTTTCGATCAGTTAATGTTGCAGGTGAAACGATTTCAATCTGGAGTAAAGAAGAAGACTCCTTTTATACCCCGCATGAAAAGAAAATATGCCAAACGCTTGGAACAGGAACCCTTGAGCGATTGCGCAAGATGCGCGTAGGTGTAGTCGGCTGCTCAGGCACTGGTAGTATTGTGGTCGAATTACTGGCGCGTAATTGTGTTGGGAATTTAGTTCTTGTTGATGATGACACTGTTGAAGAGAAAAACCTTAATCGTCTTGTTAACAGTGCATTAACCGATGTTAAGGATGGTAAAACTAAGGTTGATGCTCTAGCAACATCAATAGCCCGTGCAGGATTGGGAACTAAGATTGATGCATACAAAGCACTGACTGATTCCCCAAAAGCTGTGGCTGCGCTCATTGATTGCGATGTGATCTTCGGTTGTGTAGATTCTGCTTTTGGGCGATATCATCTGGACTGTTTAGCTAGCGCATACCTAATTCCCTATTTTGATGTGGGAGTCCATATTGACGCTGACGGTACTGGGGATATTAGATCCGCGGATGCTGTTGCGCATTATATTCACCCCGATGGCCGTGATTTATTGTCTCGTGGAGGATACACTTTGGATCAGGTAAAAGCGGAAAATTATCAACGAAACGATCCCGATACATATATAAAACACCGAGAAAATGGATATCTTGCTTCTGTCGGCGAAGAACAGCCAGCAGTTATGTCGGTAAATATGCAAGCTGCTTGTATGGCTTTCAATGACTTTCTCGCTCGAATTCATATGTTTCGTTTAGATCCAGATCGTGAGTTTGCAACTCAACGTTTTCGACTCACACATGGGTGCTATGAGCACGAGTCAGATGATGGTGAACCATGTTCATTGTTTGTAAAATATCGAGGCATGGGTGATTCTAGCCCTCTTGTACAAAACAATCTTCGTAATGATTAAGTGGTTTTTTAATCAATGGTCTAAATGCCATCCATACAGAACAAAGTGGGTGGAAGATTTACCTGACCCTGTAACGAAAAATACAGTTTATGTTGTTGGAGAAAAATCTTCACCGTTTCAGGTTGCAGTCACTTGTCCTCGGAAACGCTGCCGGCAAATCGTTCATTTGGATGTTTCCCCGGAGTTGCCAAACCGATGGTTTATCACTATTCACTCCAATGGGACGATTTCATTACACCCTTCAATTCATATAACAGGTTGCAGATGCAGATGTCATTATTGGCTTTCCTGTGGCAAAATTCTTTGGAGTGAGGCACCGCGTATTTTCGTCCCGAAAGAAAATCAATATGCTCCCTAAAGTTTATATAAGTCGCTTTAAGAAGTTTGCCGATCTGGAAATTGATCTGAATAAAGATTCATTTGTTGTAGGGCCAAACAATTCTGGCAAGACAACAATTTTGCAGGCGGTAGCTTTTGCAGCAGAAGTTGCTGAGGTCTGGTTTGAAGGATTCGAAAATAGAAATTTCGATTACCGACATGCAAATGCTTCAGAAATTGATGTTCTATCATCTTTTAGTATGGGGCTGGAACGGTCTCATGAATTGTGGCACAAACAAAACACGGAAAATCCAATCATTGTCAAAATTGTGACCGACAAATTCGATGTAGGTTTTTCCCTTCAATTTATAGACGCAAAGATATCAGTAATTAGGCCTTTATCTGAAACACAGCCAGCTGATCTTGAAGCTTATGTAAAAGCTCCATTCAAAGCCATATATATTCCATCACTTTCTGGTTTGGACACTAAGGAACTAAAATATGATGATGCAACGATCCGTGCACGACTGGGAAAAGGTCAAGGGGGTACTATTCTTCGGAGCCTACTTTCGGCAATAAGTAGTGATGAGACGAAGTGGGAGAGTCTACAAGAAAGTTTGCGGATTTTATTCGATAATGCCGAGCTTTCAAAACCAAGCGGTGTCGATCCTATTCAAGTTCAATACCGTCATTCACCAAAAAAACCTTGGCATAGCTTGATTAATGCGTCTTCGGGGTTTTTGCAGACGGTTTTGGTCCAGTCGGCACTTTTATACTCCGATGCACAGCTTTTTCTTATTGATGAACCGGACGCTCATCTTCATGTGCTGTTAAAGGAATCAATGTATCGCATTATAAACGCTCATTGTGTTAAAAATGATTGTCGGGCATTGATTGCAACGCATTCAAGTCGGCTCATTGATGTAGCAGCAAAGACCGGAGAGCAAAACTTGTCTCTGGTGACCTCGGAGGGATTGCGCCCAGTCAAACAAGGCGATGCCAAGGAGTTGCTGAACATTCCGTTCATTGAGATTGTTCTTGCTGAAACCACTCAGCGAATTTTGTACATAGAAGGATCATCTGATTTACATATTCTTCGAGCGTGGGCAACGGCTTTGAATCATCCAACGAGGCCATATTTAGAAAACCCATTTCATATCGAAACCGCAGAGCGCAAAGGAAAAGGGTTTCCAACAAAGCATTATCGAGCATTAAAAGCACAGGTACCAACTTTACAAGCACTCGATATACGGGATCCTAACGGTAACGAAAATAAATCTGGAGAAGGTTTAAATCCGGAAAAATTACGACAAAAAAGAAGTAAAGATATACAACTGGTGTATTGGTTTCGCCGTGAAATCGAAAGCTATTTGTTGCATCCAGACACATTGAAACGATTTTTAACAAACCAAATGGGGGACGAAGCAGCACAACAATTTGTAGAAGATCAATTTTCTAGAGCAATGATTCAGGAACCGTTCGAAAATTCAAATTTTTATGAACAAGGAAAGCGTACAGTTAAGAATTTTCTTGCAAAGGCCGGCGTTAATCTTAAGGAATCAGAATACAGCAAAATAGCTCGTTGTATGCACCCAGATGAAATTCATCCTGATGTTAAAGCAATGCTTGATATTGTAGAAATTTGGCTAATGGATGAAACTCCATAACTCTGAACAAGGAGCCGATCTGGATATCGTAGTACAGAATCCATTCAAGGGAGATTAGAGTGCAGACCGGGTCGTTCCAGTTCGACCATAACTCAAACCGATAGGGGTAGCTCTACAAATGTTCAAATCACATGAAATAATCCTTTTGTCCGAACATGTCGGATTACGGTTTGAATCAGAGTGATACCAGGGAGCGCGGCTAAAGCCCGTGTACAAAAAAGAGCGTTGCGATGAGCCCTGACAATACTTGTACAAGGTTCTGCGTTCCCGTGGAATCGATGATAGCTATCGCTTTGCCTAACCTTTCCAGATAAATGCTGGCATAAACGGTCAAAAATGTACAAAAATATTCTGGTGCTTGCAATTTGCAATGCGCTCATCATGTCAAGCACTTCGCTGACCATGACCAGTTCGGCCTTGGTAGGATATGCCCTCGCGTCCGAGAGCATCTACTCAACTGTTCCGCTTGGCATTACCTACATGTCGGTAATGGCAGGGCTGATTCCGATATCCTTGTTCATGCAAAAATATGGGAGAAAGCTGGGATTTTACATGGGTGCTGCTAGCGGCCTCTTGGGCGGTGTTATATCAGCAATCGGTATCTATTCCGGTAGTTTTTTCCTTTTTTCCATAGCTGGAATACTCCAGGGATTCTCCATGGCCAGTGCGCAATTTCTACGTTTTGCAGCGGCTGAGGTCGTCGAACCGGAATATCGGAGTCGTGCCATATCATGGGTATTGGCGGGTGGTCTGGCTGCAGCATTTCTAGGACCATCCATTGCCAGGTTTACCAATGAAATCTCGTCGTTGCCTCCGTTCACGGTGGCCTTTGGAAGCATCATTGTAATATGTTCACTGGTGTTCATGATATTACCATTCGCCTCTCTTCCGCGCCCCATGATGAGTAATGAAGTGAGTGACAAGCGACCTTTGACTCATATCATTATTTTGCCTGGATTT
The DNA here is from genome assembly GCA_965220975.1 of Candidatus Poriferihabitans sp. Lineage (GTDB taxonomy): Bacteria > Pseudomonadota > Gammaproteobacteria > Arenicellales > Poriferihabitantaceae > Poriferihabitans. The sequence goes on from OZ244855.1 coordinate 301,360, forward strand.
ATAGTGGCTGCACTTTGTGCAATGATTGCCTATGGAACGATGAACCTGTTGATGGTATCGACTCCGCTTGCGATGCAGGCTTCTGAGCTCACCTTCGATCAGATCGCGGTAGTAATCCAATGGCATATTGTGGGTATGTTCGCTCCTTCTTTTTTTACCGGGCACCTCATTCATCGATTCGGAGTGTTGAAGATTATGTTGGGGGGCATTTTGGCATTGTTGATCAGTATCGGTTCAGGAGTATCCGGAGATACGTACTGGCATTATCTGATTGGGCTGGTTGCACTTGGAATTGGATGGAACTTTTTGTTTGTAGGCGGTACGACCCTATTGACAGAAGTTCACCGCCCCTCCGAGAAAGGGATGGTTCAGGGACTGAATGATTTTCTGGTTTTTTCAGTGGTAGCTGCGACGGCGGCAATATCCGGTTATTTGCATTTTCAAATAGGCTGGACTGTCCTAAATCTAACAACCATTCCAACTCTTGTCATTGCTGCTTCCGCAATTCTTGCGCTATGGTTTGTGCGATTTCGAACCTCGAAAGTCGTTGCTTGACCGGATAATTCGTGTTCCTGACATCAGGTCATGCCATGCGAGTTTTTGCGGATGAAAACCGGCGATCAGAAAACCAGCACCTAGAGCTGCCCAGGAAAGCGTTGATCCCATGAATCGAAACCAAGCCTGCTTTAATGTAATGGGGCACTCTGGATTCTTTGCGTCAACTAGACGTATGTGCCATGAACGCATGCCAAGAGTTTGACCACCTCGACACCAGGGCCAGGCAAAATAGGCGAAACAAACGATCAATAAATAGACTGAACGAATCACGCGATCAAAAACAGGGTCGAGAAATTCCGAAACAAGCGGAACAGGCAGCCATGCGATGAACAAAACGCAAGCGAGCAGAATGAAATCATAAGTCATTGAAGCTGACCTTCTTATCAGTGAACAGGGCATGAATTGTTCTGAATTTAACTCGTAATTTTGTGAAGCAAAATTCATGATAAGTAATAACTTTCTGTTTTTCAGTTAATTTTATTCACAGTTTAAATTCAGATATGTGGATGAGCAGAAATTACTGGCGATTGTTGCATATCAAGAAGCGAAATAGACTATTTCTCATTGATATATAAGGAAAATGTTCAACAATTGAACGAATAGAGAATTTTTGGAAAGTCTGCTACTATCTCTCAAAATCAATCACTTGTTGAAAAATTATCCGCAAAGTTATCCACAGGCTGGGTTCATGGCATAGCGATCAGATCTGCTTGACAGAATCCAGCCGGAAACCCGAATAAAATAAGAATTAGCCGAGTCGAATCCGGCTATTCAGTTTTCTGGACATTCGTTCTGGTTTCAGAAATAGGCAGGATTTGGCTCACAGTCTCAACTTGTTTAATGAATCAGGTTCTGGATGCGCTAACGATTGATTTGATCGACTGCTGAATTACCTGGCCGAATTCAGCATCGGTTTGAGAAACATTCAATCCTTCTGTCAACGCTCGGGAGAAACTGGCGCGCATGCCGATGTTTTCGCTCAGGCGTCGATTAGCTTCTTCACGGGAGTAACCCCCCGAGAGAGCGACCACCTTTACAATGTTCGGATGTTTTATACACTCCATATAGAAATTTGCAGTCTCGGGCAATGTCAATTTGAAGATGACCTGCTGATCTTTCGCGAGCGAGTCCAGGTGGGACAAGAGCAGTTTACGTAGTGTTTCTTCAGCTGCCTTTTTGTTCGGCGAATGTATATCGACTTCCGGTTCAATGATTGGAATCAAGCCTTTGTTTAGAATCCGGATTGCAATTTCAAATTGTTGTGCGACGACATCTCCGATTCCTTTTTGGTTATTGTCCTTGATCACGGAGCGCATCTTGGTACCAAACACTCCATGGTGAATAGCTTTGTCGAGCAAGACATCCAGATCAGGCATTGGTTTCATGATTTGTACATCGTTTTCGATATCAGCAAGCCCTTTGTCAATTTTGAGGATGGGCAGGATGCCTTTGTTCTCCCACAGGTAACTTGTGGTTGGTTTGTTCAGGACGGTTCTGTCCATGGTGTTTTCAAACAGGATAGCGGCCATGATGTTATTGCTGCTGAAGTGTTCATTGGTCATGATACGGGTTCGCATTTCATGAACCTTTTCGAACATTTCCTGTTCTGATGAGTATTGTTCTTCGTTCACTCCGTACAGGCTTAATGCTTTGGGGGTGCTACCGCCGCTTTGATCCAATGCGGCAATAAAACCGGTGGATTTCTTGACGGTTTCAAGTTGTTCTTTAAATTGGCTCATCGAGTGAATAGTTCGTGGTTTGAATGAAGAGTCAAATTTTCTCAAAAATAAGTATTTTGTACAAGGTAAAAGCTGAAACTAACTCCGGATAAGAAACAGCGATTCGATGTACACAACCGGCTTTGCACTGAGAAAGCCGGCTATATATCTGACGAATATGGTACGGTGAAATCTTGTTGGAAGTTTGCAAAAATGTGCATTTAAGGACAACTTTTCATTCAGTATTTGTCCAGAGTCCGGTCAAGCCAGGAAATTGCTCCTGTTTGCAGCAATCTTCTGTTACTGATGATAATATCCATATATCGTAAGGCAGTGAGGAGAGGAAGAATGACATGCATGAATTTGCCTAATTTCATGTTTCGGATCATTGGCTTGTGATTCAATCACAATCGATGCGGTTTGTTTCTCAATTTACAATGAACGTAACGATCAAAAAATTCAGCATGTATGCCGGCTTTGCCGCTTGCATGTTTGTTTTGGGATTTAGCGGGATTCTGGAACCTGTCGGCAAGGCGCTGGTTGTTTTCTTCAAGTCTTATACGGAAGCGGAGCTGATCAAGCTGAATGCTGCCGCTTTCATCAATCAGCAAGGATTGGCAGAATACGTTATCGGACTTGACCTGGTTGGGTCGAATTTTTCCGGACACGATTTTCTGCTGTCTCAGTCGGGGATTAACAGCGTCCGAGATACGGCGTTCTCGAACTGGTATGTGATCGAAGTCGATGCAGGTATTCCAGAATATATTGATGCCTTGAAAAAATTGCCGCAGACAGAATTTGTATTGCAAAACCGGGGGCTTTGGCTCTGTCATTAATCCTGTTACCAATCAACTCACTTTGCTTTGAGATGCTGAATCAATTTGAATTGAATGCCAAAACAGCCATTCCAACAAATGCCAACGCCACCCCGAACCATTGAGCATTGGTTAGCGATTCCCGAAACAGCAAGACCGAAATGATGATCGTTATCAGGATGGTGCCCCCAATTACCATTGGAATTGCCGTACTTGCCTGAATCGGACTCTCACCAGAAAATCCTCGAAACAGATAGAAATAGAGAATTTCGGCAATGCCAATACAAATTCCTGCACCGATCGCCCAGGCATAAGCTCCAAATGGCAAGTCGGAAAACGAGACGGAGGCCCTCGCGGTGGTCAACAGATAGACCATCGATACCATCAAAGCGGAAATCTGCAAGCATATCGTTGCAAAGATTGGAGAAATTGCAGTGGATTCCGCATGCGACATGGAAACTTTGATCAGCAGGTTATATCCCGAATAACAGAGTGTAATGAGTAAAACGAAGAGCAAGCTTTTCATAATGATTCAAGATTGGTAATGGTAGAAATTAGAGTAACGGATTTTGTCGTTTGGCCATTGAATAAGAGAAAAAATACAAACAGACTCCGAGAAGGGAAGTGCCCATTAACGAATACAAAAGCAAATCATAACCACCAAATTCCCAAATTAGTGAACCGAGAAAAGGTGAGATTGCAGAACCCATCATGTAGATCATGGCAATGACTCCGTAATTCACGCCAAAATTTGTTTCGCCAAGAATATCTCGGCCAATCACTGGACGAATGATGCTGACCAGTCCATAACCGCCTCCAAACATCATGACAAACAGGAAAACCAACTCCTGGGTTGTTGAAACTCCGAGTAACACAAACATTGATGCACCCATAATCAGAAAACTGCTCATTGATATCGCGTGATGGGTTATTCGGTCTTTCAGAAAAGACAGGATTAGCCTCCCAACAACCTGCATTGGTCCAATCAAGGATGCCGCAAACACAGCGGTACCAGCCGAAATGCCACGTTCCTTTAGTAGAGGCAGAAAATGGTTGATAGTTGCTCCATGTACGATTGCCAACAAAGCAAAACCAAAGCCGAGAGCCAGGAATGCTGGGCTAAGAAAACCTCTTCGCGCTGTTTCCGATGGGTGCTTTGCTGGACTATCCTTGCGTCGATATTTTTCGAGTTTCCTGGTAGTTATCCAGGCGAGTGGTGCAGATGTGACTGGAACGAAAACGGCAAAGATGCGCAGGGTATCTCGCCACCCCAAAGCTTCAGCCAGAAAATAGGCGCAGGGGAAGCTAAGTGTGCTAGCAAAGCCAGCAACGATGGCAATTTGGGTAATGCTGCGCTTTGCATCAGGACCCTGACTTCTTGTAATCAGAGCAAAGCAGGGGTCATAAAGACAACCTGACAAACTGATACCGATCAGTCCCCAGAAACAATAAAATCCGAAAATACTGTCAACAAGCGATAGTCCGAACAGTCCAAGGGAGCCAAGCAGAATGCAGGAAGTCATCATGATTGGGCCATGTCCCATATCAATCAGTCTCCCCCAGATTGGCGAGCCCAAACCCGACATGACAATAGCCAAAGTCAATGCGCCGGTGATTTCTACTCTGGTCCAACCGAGGTCTGCTTCCCAAAAAATCAGCAGGGCTGGAAAAACATAAAAAAATCCCGCCCAGTTTAAGGTTTGGCTAATTGCCAAAGATAAGATCGTCGAGTCCTTATTCGGTATTAACGGAAAATTTGAATTGACGTCCAATATTATGCAAGACTGATTTTTGGAAGTATGGCTGGGACATTCATGAAGTGAATAACAGTTTCAAGGCTTGCTTGACTGATCTACAAATAAAGACATTTTCCGGATGCTGAGAGCAGAACTTTTCATCTGAACTTTATTAACTTGAGGATTACCTGAATGCAACTTGACCATCAGGATTGATGACGGTCCAACCACTTTCTGACGATATCAACCAACTCACTCTCAAGACCATCAAAAAAGTGATTTGCGCCTGAGACCTCCATTTGCGCAAATTTCGGATTATCGATTCCTGCCTGCGCTTTGCGATCAGCGAAATCGATGACTCCTGGCAAATCTTCACTTCCGTACAGATCCAGAACCGGTATTCGGATATTCTTTAGTGCCTCGGCATTGTCATAAACTGTTTCACTACCTCCTTGCATGCCAATCAACACGAGGCTCTGGATCGGAGTATCGGGAACATCTTGCGTATGACGCATGGTCATCGTGGCACCCATGCTGTGTGCAATGATGACGAGTTCCTGTTGTCCTTGTTCCTGGAGATAATCAATGGCGGCATTGATTCGGACAGATACTTCATCAAGAAGCGGAGCATAGTCAAAGGAGTCGGCGTCATTCAGCAAGATTGGCATTTGAATGGAGAGAGTATGCCAGCCGTGTTCCGTTAGACCCACTCGAAGAGGGCGTACCACTTGTTCCCAGTTTGGATGTATCCCTATACCGTGAACCACAATTGCAGCCCGTCCCGTATTCCCCTCCAATGCCTGCATTTCAATACCCAAAAACTCATGGCCTTTTGCTTCGAGCCAAATCGGCTCTCCATCAAAGAGCGTGTCGATAATCTGTTCTGCCCAACGTTGCTCTTTTGCAATGTCAGACCATGATTGAGTTGATGCAGAAACAGAGAATGCTATGCAGAGCATGATCAGGATCAACAGGCTGTCAATTTTTTTCATGGCGTTGTATCAAGTCCGATGGTAGTTTTTGTATTCTATGCTAATGGGCAGGAACTCCCAGTAAATCGCTTACCGAAGGCACTTGTTCAAGCGCCCAGCGCAGATTATCTCGAAGACCGGGTTTCATTTTGTTCGGTGCGATATTGTTCGACAGGAAAATTCCGTTCTCGAGATCAAACAGTTGTTGTTTGAGTATCGCGGTCAGAATGATCCGATGGGCCTCGGTCAGATTGTCGATCAATTCTGCCGGTTTACCTTTCTCGAGTAGCGCGTTGAGTCTTTCTGGCGTTGACTTGTGAAATATCTTGTTGCGAATCGATTCCACGCGAGCGGCAGAGAAGATTGGCAATATTCCGCCCATCTTGACATCCATGCGTCCATCTATTAGCTTGAATCGTTTGAACATGGTAAGTGGGGAATGGACATTTGAGGCATTGGTGGCCATCAGCGACAGAAAGCTTCTTGATGCAGAACCAAGCTCATATGCATGTTGCGTGATTTCTCCCATAAGAGATTCATCACCGTACACCGTAACCGCATCAAAGAAAATATCTGTCTTGAGCAAATCATCAGGACGGGTTCGCGAAATCCAGGATTCGATCATGGATTTCCACTGGGATAGTCCCATCCGCCATTCCGGGTTGCTAGCCATGATGTTGCCTTTGCAATAGGGTACTCCGGCAATATTGAGAAGCTCCGAAGTGCGCCGCCCGATTTTTTCAAACCATTGATCGGTTTCGGAACCTGGTTCGCCTTCAAGGTAAACAATGGCGTTATCCTGATCCATGGCCAGCAAGCTTTCGCCTCTTCCTCCAGAACCGAGTACCAGCATGCAGTAAGGGACTGGGGCAGATCCGAAGCCGTTCTCGACCATTTCTCGTTCCGCCATGATGCATGCCTGACGGGTTATTGCCCTCAGTTCTTCTGATATAATCGTTGCAATATTGCGCACATCGACGTTTTCCCTGTCAAGGCCAATTGCTACCTGCGAGAGATTTGACCAGGCATTAGCGAGATCCTGTTCGGTTTCTGCATGAAGTACTTCATCTCCCATGTTCACTGCATCTGTAGATTTCTGTCGGACGAGATCGCGTGAGGTGAGCATGCCAATGATTCCTTGGTCCGGACTTTCTACGCCCAGATGTCTGAATCCGAGACGGTCCATCATGCCGATCGCACGAAATGCAAATTCGTTGTCTTTTACAGTCTTGAGCGGAAATGTCGCAAAATTTTGAACGGGCAACTGCAAAGCGGACATACTGCTGTCGTTTATGGCTCTCAAGATATCCCTTTCGGTGACAATTCCATACTCCGGCGAAGATGCAATTGGCTTTATCACAATACTGCTGATTTTTTTCTCCATCAAAACATTTAATACGTTTGCTACTGTATCCTTGGCATCCGCAAATAATGCGGGAGAAGACATGATTTCAGACACTTTGTGCTGGTAAGGATAGCTGTCAATCCGCGCAGGGGAGTAGAGCAGGGGGTCATGGTCTGGCTGATAGAGGAAGTCGTACCAGCCGGATTTGATTTCATCGACGGATCGGTTGTCTGCTCTTATGCAGGCATTTTCCAGTTCCGCGAGTGTTCGTATGCCTTTTTCCCGAAGCAGGGGTACAAGTGCAAGGAATACTTTTGCAGTCATCTCGGCATCCGCCAAGGCATCATGACGATCATGTACCTGAATATTCTGCCAACTGGCCAAAGTCTCCAGTGAAAAGTCCGGTAGATTAGGGGACAAAATATCAACCATATGCCGAATGTCGATAGTTCTAGGCGCTACCCAACTGAATCCGGACAACTCATATTCTCGCTTTAACATGGCCAGATCAAAACCAATTGAGTGGCCAACAACTACCGAATCTCCGAGCCAGTTCTCCAGCTGGGAAACGAGCATGGCAAATTTCGGAGAATCACGGACATCTTCATCGGAAATTCCGTGAATGTTTCGGGAGACTTCAGGAATGGGAATCTCGGGATTGAGGAGTTGATTGCATTTATCATCCTCGTTGAGCACCCCACTTTTGATCCGAACCCCGCCTATCTGGATTATTCTGTCCCTGCTTACATTGAGACCAGTGGTTTCCGTGTCGACGGCAACCGCGGTTAAGTTGCCAAGGAGTGTTACGGTTGATTTTTTTGGAGTTGATGCAGGTCGCCTTGGTTTACGACTTTTGTTGGTCATGTGTCTGGCAGCGATGGTTCATTTCTTGAGGCTGATGGCTGAACGCGAATTTGTGTTTTCCGTCCGGATCGAATGGTCGGCAAGCCGATGTTCGCGATTAATCCCTGTAGCATTTTAGCACCAAGACGATCCTGCACTGGATACCAGCGACATATTTAATATTATTCGCCATCAAGATTCGCTGTTCAAAGATTGGCAATATGATCGAGTGCCGTTTCAAGGCTCTTGAAGCGAAATTGAAACTCTTCCTGTTGCAGTCTATCTGGAATAGCCCGTTGTCCTCCAAGCAGCAAAATTGCAGCCTCACCAAGCGCGAGTTTCAGAATCGGTTCTGGAAATGCAAAAAGTCTGGGCCGGTTCAAAACACGAGCCAGAGTGTCGCTAAATTCAGTATTGTGAACCGGTGACGGGGCCGTCAGGTTATATGCGCCGCTTGAAGAGGGGTTATGCAGGAGGTGACAGATAGCATTGACTTGATCATCAATGTGAATCCAGCTCATCCACTGTTTGCCATTTCCTATTTTGCTTCCGAGACCAAGTTTGTAGCTGAGAAGCATGGGTTTCATCATTCCACCAGTTCCACTGAGCACCAGTCCGGTTCGAATGACTGCAACCCGAACATCCAGATTTTCAAGAGCGAGCGATTCGCTCTCCCAATCTTGACATAAACAAGCTCCAAAGTCATCGCCGGGTGGTTCTGATTCAGCAAGTATATCGTTATCACGGTTCCCGTAGTACCCAACGGCTGATCCGCTAATCATCACAGTTGCAGGTGTATGGCGCGTAGTCATCCACCTGGCAAGATTTTGGGTGAGTCCTATTCTGCTATCACGAAGAATCTGCTTTCGTTGATCAGTCCAGCGCGGTCCGACAATTGGGGCTCCGGCAAGATTGATTATCGCATCGACCGGATGGTTATCAGGGATATCCTCAAGTGAAGAAAACAGGTCGGGCTTGTTCTGGCTCGAAGGATAACGATTCGGGTAGCGGGTCAGCACTGATATTCTGTGACCATTTCTTTCGAGGGTCGGGATTAATGCCTGACCGATGAGTCCGCTTCCACCGGTAATCAGAATACTGAGTGAATCTTGTGTCATAGCAAAATTTCGCCTTGGAACTTGGTGAAATCAGTATAGCGGTTTCTGCCAAGCATAATTGGAAATTCGATCATTTCGGTTAGGATATACTCTCATGAACAGGTATTTGTTAAAAAGTTCAATTTTCAATTGCAAGCGGTAAGGTAATTTATGAGTTGGTGGGGAAAAGTTATAGGTGGCACGGTTGGCCTGATGATTGGAGGACCGATTGGAGCGCTGATTGGAGCTTCACTTGGTCATTCTTATGATAAGAAGAAGGGGGGCATCCGCTATATTTCAGGAGAAAAGGAGCGAACCCAAACGGCATTCTTTGCGGCTACTTTCTCAATCATGGGTTATGTGTCCAAGGCTGACGGCAAGGTTACCCAAGAGGAAATCGATCTGGCCAAGACCGTTATGGCAGAAATGTCTCTGGATGCCAATCAGCGAGAACTGGCAAAAGCATTGTTTCAGGAGGGCAAGGAGCCGGGTTTTGATGTCGATGCAATATTGGAACAGTTTCGCCATGAGTGTCACCGACGATCGACGCTAATCCGGCTTTTTCTGGAAATACAGATAGAGGCAGCGCTCTCTGATGGACAACTTCATTTGCGTGAAATTTCCGTATTGGATGAGGTTGGTTCAAAATTAGGTTTTTCGGCAGATGAAGTTCGTCAACTGATCGACATGGTTGCGGGCATGCGAGGTGGTTACTCGCGAGATGACTCAAAAGCTTCAAGAAACTCCGACCCCTATGCGGTTTTGGGGGTAACCAGGAATACTCCCCTGCATGAAATAAAAAAGTCTTATCGAAGGCTGATGAGTCAGCATCATCCGGATAAACTGGTCTCAAAGGGATTGCCAGAAGAGATGGTCAGGGTTGCCAATCAGAAAACTCATGAAATTAGAAAAGCATGGAAAACCATTCAGGCCCAACATGGATAGGTTCGCTCGAATAATGGACGTTTTTGTTGTTTGACCAAAAGGTGCTGATGATCAACGATACTGTTCAAGAGGCCGTGAAATTGGATTATTCGAGTTTGTAAATTGCATTGCTAACCACACTTTATATGACTACTCGCTCCCAATATTTTCAAGATGATCGCATCATGAATTTTGATATACCACAAGATCGTCTTTCGCTACCGCTGGGCTATCAATCATTTGCCGACCTTCGCAAGGATGGTTGCTATTATGTTGACAAAACATTCTTGATCAAGCAGATGATTGACGAGTGTGATTTCCACTTTTTTTCTTGACCGCGTCCGTTTCGGCAAAAGTCTGTTGGTCGATATACCGTGAAGGAACAGTTTGAGGGCAATGAATCATTGTTTGAAGGCTTGGATATCCATCCGCATTGGGCTGGCCGGTGAAGTATCCCGTGGTTCGATTAAGTTTTGGTGAAGATATTGATACGTCTGACAAAATAGAAAATCATGTGCTGAATCAATTGCAAAGGATTGAGCAAGAATTTGATCTGAAATCCTTTCCAACGGCCAAATCCGCTTGCAATCGATAGGACAATGTCCTTTGCCTGTTGCATCGAGCAACCGGCCAGCAGGTAGCGGCATTGATTGACGAATATGAACGACCAGTTTTAAATGCCATGGAGAATCCCGATCAAGCCCAGGAGATCCTGAATGACTTGCGTGGTCCATACAGCATCCTGAAGAGCGCACAAGACCACATCCGGTTTGTGTTCGTGACCGGTAGCACGATGATTTCGATGGCCACTTTTTCTTCTGGCCTGATCAATCTCTTGGACATTAGCCTATATTCCGGCTTCGGATCACTTTGTGGATATACGAATGATGAGTTAGAACACAGTATCTGTTTCGGAGCTTGAGGGGGTGGTCAGGGACAGAATACGCAAATGGTACAACGGCTACAACTGGTTTGGCGAGGAGAATCTCCACAATCCCCACGACATTCTTCATCTCTTTTCCGAGCGTGAATTTCGGGCATACTGGTTCGAGTTCGAAGAACAGGATCATCTCTATCGGATGCTGGAGACCGACAAAGTCAGTCCCATGCAATTGGAAAGCCAGGAAGCCGATGCTTTCTTTGTTACGACTTTCGAGCTCGGCAGAGTCAAGTTTGATGCCTTGATGTTCCAGTCCGGGTATCAGACCATCAAGGCAAAGGAACGACGGGACACATGCACTGCGTACCAGCTGGGTTATCCGAATTTTGCAGTACAAAGCAGTTTCAATGCCGGATTTGCCGAGTACATGACCAAGTGCGGCAAGAAGTAGACGTTACCGAGAGGATCTGATACAAGCTTGGCGAAAGAACGTCTTTTCAGGTTCAAGGGAAGTTGGAGAACCTGCTTTCGGAATTCCCCCATGCAAAGCTGGGGGATCATGATTTCTGGCATGCGAGTTTGCCGTACAGTGTTTTCGGAAAACGATGGTTAACCTGGCGGCTGAGAAAATTACCAGAGATGCCGCTCAGACACGGTGCTTTTGCATGAAAAGCAGTTTTTCATGCTTGAATTGGAGATGGTGAAAGGCAACAAAACTAGAAAAGCAGAGCGAAAGTACGTCTTGATAATGCAATCAAGCAAATTCGCACAAAGAAAGCATGCCAATGAGTCTGCAACCTGCAGGAGAACGCAATTCACCTGATCGAAATGGTATTAGGCAGGAAAGCGACCAACCGCCATATGTATTACTTGTGAAGGTGATCCGACCTTGCACGAATCTCGTCCATGTCCATAAAACCATCTATCAAAACAACTGAATTCAATCTCTGCATGACGGAATCAGCTACATTTCTCTCAAACACACTCTAAAACTTGACAGGGTTGCCAATTCCTAGTCCAGTGTTCGGCTTTTTTCACATGTCCGACTCGAACGCTCTTGCAGACATTGAGCGGAAACTCCGATTCAGCAAAACCGTTTGCCAGACGCATAACTATTCCCTCTCGCTCTCCACCCAGGGCAGAAGGCTCTTCGTGAGCTTTATCGATAAATGAACGAGCGTCTGCAACCGAGTCAAAAATTCCTTCGAAAAGTACAGGGACAACAGGAATGCTTTTACGAATGGCATAGTCCGACATTTCTGCAAACGAACAAAAATTTCCTGTTCCATCACGCAGAGAAAATGCACGAAAAGTCTGGTTCTCAGGCACTGCATTGTAGATAATGCTGTGTACACCATAGATATCCTCCCCATAGAGGTAGATATCAGGTTCCGTGATTTTCCAGACATGATGTTTTTTAACCATCGCCATCCATTTTTGCTCGGAGGGTGCGGAAACACTGCGGCCGTATACATCACCACCATGTAGGAGGATGTTGCTACCGTCCAGTTTTTCAGTTATCACAATGGGTACACCTATAAAGTGTGAGGGATCAGGATGAATTCGCTTACTCCTTCCCAAAGATGGAGAAAATGACCAGTATGACGTTTTTGGATACTTTCTGTTCAAGGCTACAGCACCCATAGATATCGCTTAACATTTCGGTCGTTTTTTCGCGTACTTCGGACAAAGCTGGCAAACTTCGACACCCAGATTCTTCATGAGTGATTTCTGTTCATCCCAGTCGCTGTCTGTGGCGTTTACAATCACTGCTTTCGATTTGACTGCAACCGCTAAAAATTTCCGATCGGATGGATCCAATTTGTTCTTGGGAAGTTCCGTGAAGCCGATTTCATCATCGTCCGATTTGTGAATTTTAACTTTCTTAATGTGATTTGAGTCACCTTGGCTGTTGAATAGGTGTATAAAAAACACATCCCCAGCCCCTAGGCTACCACCTCGTTCACAATATTTTCCATATTCATCGAGAATGCAGCCACCAGCATCAATTACTACAATTTCGGAGACAAGGCTTCGCAACATATTTACACAAGAGATTTGGCAATCTGTATTAGCGTGTGTTTTCTTGCCACCGTTTGCAACTATAAGCACATTGGTATCTACAACAAACATTTTATTCAGACTCTTTCCTTTTTCGATTTAGGGACGCCTTGACAATCGCGGTGATTTCTCCCATTTCATCTCCAAAAAAATTGTTTGGCCAATTCTCAATCTCTCCATATTGATTCAGGGAAAGGTCGGAAAGATCCGCTTTTCCCTCTTTTTCCGAGACAAAAAATAGCTTTATTTCCTCGGAGGGAACTTTACTTTCTGCTACACGAAGTTGTAACCGTCTTAGCAAGTGTTCACTGTGACTTTCCACAATAATTTGCACATTACGACTCTTCATTACATCCAGCATTACATCAGCAAACTCGCTCTGGACTGACGGATGAAGGTGTAACTCTGGTTGTTCAATCAATATCGTCGAACCTTCTGGTACATGGTATAGAAGAACAATTGTCGGCAAAACTTGAGAAACACCAAACCCAACATCGGTTAATGAAACCTCTGGGCCTGACTCTGATGTTTTCAACTTTGTACGGTACAAATTGGAGTTTTTTACAATTTCCTCTACACGAAAATGGTTTGCAAGCCCCATTCTCTTTAACTGATGATCGATCATTTGCTCGAATGGTATCGTCCGTGAATTGATCATTTGCTCGAATGGTATCGTCCGTGTTTCCCCATCACGTCTTGCAGCAAGAATCGCGTCAATTGTCAAATGTCCGTAAATTCCAACATCTTTTGGACTAGAACCAGCCCATTGATAATCTCTCTGAGGCATTGCTCGAATAGGCGCCAGATAAAAGATGGAATCGATCAGTTTTTCATAGGCATTCTCGAACTGATTAAGAAAATCAGCATTCTGATACTGCCACTTGATTTCATCTGGAAACAGATGGGTTTTGACTGATGGTCCAAGAGTTCTTTGGCTTCCATTGCTGGGTATAAAATTCAAGTTGGGATTGTCGGTATCTAATTGATACTTGCTACGGGAGCCTTTCCTCAGTTTCAATCGATACTCTGCCTCTGCAAACTTGTATCCCATTTGTCGACTGATCAGCCGGTTGTTGCGCCAAGCAACTTCGCACGAATTTTCAAGAGTGTCTCCCTTGATCTGAAACTCACTTGGCATGCCAGTCGATAACTCGCTAGGTATACCTGTGAACATGTCAATTTTGAGTTCTTTGGGTAGTTTCCAGGAAAGGTTCCAGCTCAATCGCCTGTTTTCTTCACGCTTGTGAATAACGTCTCTGAAGGTTCCTAAATCAATATAGCGTGTACCAGGACCGCCAAAATTAACAGTCAAGCCCCGGTCTGTTGTCTCTTTTGTCGCTTTCAACATGAGTAGGAATTGCAAAAGGCTACTCTTTCCGGCACTGTTGGTACCAAAGAAACCGGTAATTTTGCCGAAGTCAATTTCTGCTTTGTGCCATGCCTTGAAATTGTTGATTGTTACTTTTTTCAGCATATCAAATCCCGATTTCCAAATGATTATTTGATTGAATTTTATAATTTTTATTTTACTCTTTTCAACTTTGGATTGCAAATTCCTTCTTCTCGTCTCATCCGAAAGGGACAGATCTCGAATGAAGCAGAGGGAAATCCTTTTGATAGGTTTTGATCATGAATTGTCTTCCGTGTATGAGTTCAATCTCATCGCGTCAGTATGAAAACTCACTCAATTCAAGGTCTTTATGTGCTTCCGACAATCCCCCAAAAATTACTATCACTATCCGTTTGATTTTTGTATAATTCAGCGCTTTTATAATTTGCCGAATTTTTATTCAGCGGTATGCTTTTGAACTCGACTTAAAACAGCAATGTATTTCCATGACAGACTTAACTAAATATCGAAACATAGGGATATTTGCCCACGTTGATGCCGGTAAAACGACAACGACTGAACGCGTGCTCAATCTGACCGGAAAAATCCATAAAATCGGTGAAGTGCATGATGGTGAGGCGACGACTGATTTTATGGACCAGGAACGTGAGCGTGGAATTACCATCCAGTCTGCTGCAACCAGCACATTTTGGAACGACTACCGCCTCAATATCATCGACACTCCCGGACACGTCGACTTTACAATTGAGGTTTACCGATCATTGAAAGTCCTGGATGGAGGAATAGGGGTTTTCTGTGGTTCTGGTGGTGTTGAGCCCCAATCCGAAACCAATTGGCGCTATGCCAATGACTCCAAGGTAGCCAGAATCATATTCGTGAATAAGCTGGACCGAATTGGCTCGGACTTTTATCGTGTCATTCAGCAAATTCGTAGTGTTTTGGGAGCCAAGCCCTTGGTCATGACTTTGCCGATCGGCGTTGAAGATGATTTTAAAGGTGTAGTTGATGTTCTCACCCGAGAAGCATGGGTTTGGGATGGTTCCAATGATCCCCAGAACTATACAATTGAAGCAGTTCCCGCAGATATGGTAGATGTGGTCGAAAAATATCGCGAAGAGTTGATTGAGAATGCTCTGGAGCATGATGACGATGCAATGGAGCGATATTTGGAGGGCGATGAGCCCGATATTGACACGATCAAGGATTGTATTCGTAAAGGCACTATAGCACTGGATTTCTTTCCAACTTACTGCGGGTCTGCTTTCAAGAACAAGGGCATCCAGCCGGTGCTGAATGCAGTGGTGGATTATCTTCCCGACCCTACGGAGGTGAATCCGCAACCTGAAGTTGATCCAGAAGGCAATGAAACTGGAAATTTTGCAGTCGTTGATCCAGGCAAGCCATTGCGTGCACTTGCTTTCAAAATTATGGATGATCGTTATGGCGCGTTGACGTTCCTGAGAATCTATTCTGGAACCATGAAAAAAGGCTCTACGGTATTGAATACCGCAAGTGGCAAGACCGAAAGGATTGGTCGAATTGTAGAGATGCATGCGGACTCTCGTCAAGAGCTAGATTCAGCACAGGCGGGCGATATCGTAGCCGTACTTGGAATGAAAAATGTCAAGACCGGTCATACGCTGAGTGATGAGAATCATCCAGCAACCCTGGAACCCATGATATTCCCGGATCCCGTGATCTCGATGTCGGTAGCGCCAAAAGACAAGGGCGCCTCTGAGAAACTAGGTGTTGCTCTTGGCAAAATGGTTGCTGAGGACCCATCCTTCTATGTGAATACCGATCCTGAAAGTGGGGAAGTGATTCTTCAGGGCATGGGTGAGTTGCATCTTGACATCAAAGTGGATTTATTGAGACGAACACACAATGTGGATGTTGAGGTTGGTGAGCCTCAGGTGGCGTACCGTGAGACGATTACCCAGAGAATTGAAGATACCCATACCCACAAGAAGCAGACTGGTGGTGCGGGCCAATTTGGTCGCATTGACTACATTATTGAACCGGGCGAGTCAGGCTCTGGTTATTGCTTTGAATCGAAGGTGACTGGCGGGAATGTTCCACGCGAGTACTGGCCTGCTGTTGACAAAGGATTTCGTGATTGCATGACCGAAGGTATTTTGGCCGGGTATCCTTGTATTGATGTCAAGGTTACTCTGGTAGACGGAGCATACCATGCCGTCGACTCTTCTGCGATCGCATTTGAACTGGCAGCCAAGGCCGCTTATCGTCAATCGATGCTGAAAACCAATCCTCAATTGCTGGAACCGATCATGAAAGTGGATGTATTCACTCCAGAATCACATATCGGTGATGTGATCGGAGATTTAAACCGACGTCGAGGAATGATCAAGTCCCAGGAATCATCTTCAACAGGGGTTCGAATCCAGGGGGATGTGCCTTTGGCCGAGATGTTTGGTTATATTGGAGATCTTCGCACCATGACTTCAGGCCGCGGTCAGTTTTCAATGGAGTTCTCGCATTATTCAGCCTGTCCAAAGACAGTTGCAGATGAGGTGATTCGGATTACACGGGAGCGAAATGCAGCTTGATATTAGCGGTCGGGTCTATACTCCCGAATAATTACTTGTTCAATTTCAAATAGGTGTTGAGTTACTTTGGGCTCTCTTGGTTACGATTTACTTTCTACTTTGCGTGTCAACGATGACCATTGTATTGAATAGAAATTCCCCGAACGAAATGGACAAAAAAGAGTGGCAGGTTAGACAGGATCTAGCATGCTGTTATCGCGCATTCGTTCATTATGGCTGGACTGATTTGATATTCACTCATATTAGTGCGCGAGTTCCCGGACAAACAGAGCAGTATTTGATCAATCCATACGGTTTGTTGTTTGATGAGATAACTGCCAGTAATCTGATCAAGGTTGATTTTGAAGGCAATCTTGTTGCGGGTGATTATCCAGTCAATGATGCCGGGCATCTAATTCATTCTGCGGTTCTCAATGCGCGCCCAGATGTGAATGCGGTCCTTCACAGTCATACCCGTGCAGGAATGGCGGTATCCTGCATGTCCTGCGGATTGCTTCCAATCACCCAGCAAGCGAATGAAATGTTAGGGTTGTTGGGCTCTCATCAATATGGTCTAGTAACCAGTGACGAGGATGAATGTGAAGCACTTGGCAAGAGCATTCAGAAAAAGTGGGCTTTAATACTGGAAAACCATGGTTTGCTTACTGTAGGCAGGACTGTAGGTGAAGCATTCTATTTCATGTACATGCTGGAAAATGCCTGCAAAGTTCAAGTTGACGTAGTGGCAACAGGACAGGAACCAATCAGGCCAGATAAAGAGACCATCGAGATGATCAGGGATTACGGTATGCCACCACCTGACAAACCGTCTTCCTTTTCTGAGTTGTCATGGGAAGCGGTAACTCGGTTGATGGATAGAAAAGATCCCGGTTATCGCAATTGATCGTTCCAATATTGCAAAACGATTTGGTGTGCGATGCACAAAAAATCCTTGCAATAAATGGAAAATTCAAATATCATCAATTTTTTATTTTGTACCGTAGAGGATACTTACAATGACTGATGCCACTATCGATAATGGCGTTAATGTAGATGCTTTGCTTGATGCTCGAGAAGCACTAACAGGTGCACCGGAAGCCGGAAAATTTACCTGGCAGGCGAGTTGCAAGTGGATCAAAGGCACCCATAGCCGCTCAACCTGTCAAGCGTTTTATGGATTGGGTGAAAAGCAATCTCATAAACAGGAATTCATGTTTGAAGCTGATCATCCAGAAGTTCTCGCTGCTGAAGACAACGGAGCTACTCCCGTGGAATTGGTTTTAGTTGGTTTAGCCAGCTGTTTGACAGCTGGTGTGGCCGCGGTGGCACAACGGCGAGATATCCAGTTAAAGTCAGTGAAGTCGACCCTAAAGGGCAGCATGGACTTGGCCGGAATTTTGGGAATTGATAGCGATGTTCGCAATGGTTTTGATGACATCAATGTCCATTTTGAGATTGATGCTGATGCTTCACCTGAAGATATTCGCGCATTGGTGGCACAATCGCAGAAACGTTCTGCTGTTTTTGACATCGTGACAAATCCCACCCAGGTCACTGTCAAAGTTGACTGATCGGGAACGGCGTTCGCGTTGAGAACTATTGACTGTGTCATTATTGGTGCCGGCCATTCGGGGTTGGCAGCAAGTTATTATCTGCAAAAATCCGGGATAGAACACATTGTTCTAGAGCGTGGCGAGATCGCGCATTCGTGGAAGAATGAGCGATGGGATTCAATGTGCCTGCTCACTCCAAATCATCAGGCGCGTTTACCTGGATTCGCCTATTCCGGTGATAATCCGGATGGCTATCTTACGGTTGCTGAAACCGTGAAATTTCTGGAAGAATACGCTAGATATATTCGTGCACCTGTCCTGTGTGATCAGGAAGTTCTATCCGTGGATTCAGCCCCCATGGGGTTTTCTATCGTTACGAATAATGATGAATATATCACTCCTTCCCTGATCATAGCGAGCGGGGCGTGCAATCGTCCGAGCATTCCGCCATGTGCAGAGAGACTACCGGAATCAATACCGAGTTTTCATCCCCTTGAATATCGAAATCCGGAGCAACTTCCATCTGGAAAGGCGTTAGTGGTTGGGGCATCAGCTACAGGTGTTCAGTTGGCCCATGAGATTCATTCATCAGGGAGGCCGGTTATCCTGAGTGTTGCAGAACATGTCCGTTTGCCTCGAGTCTATAGAGGAAAGGATATCCTCTGGTTGATGGAGACCGTGGGCATTCTTGATGAGCGGTATGACGAAATTGATGATCTTGTGAGAGCCCGTAGTATTCCATCGCCGCAATTAATGGGAACTCCTGAGCGCAAGAGCATTGATCTCAATTCACTGTCCGATATGGGCATCCAAATACGGGGTCAGCTGATGGATATCCGGAATTTCACGATTCTCTTTTCTGGCTCTCTGAAGAACCATTGTGAACTGGCTGACTTGAAGATGAATCGACTATTAAAGACAATTGATGAGTGGATTCATGAACAAGGCCGCGATGCCGAGTTTGATGAGCCGGAACGATTCAAGGAAACCAGGGTTGAGGAGAGCCCTCCACTTACTCTTGATTTGCAGAAGGAGAATATCCGGTCGGTGGTCTGGGCAACTGGGTTTGCACCGGATTATCGATGGTTAAAGTTGCCGATTCTGGATCGTAAGGGTCGAATTCGCCATGAGGCTGGAGTTGCAGCCTGGCCCGGCTTATATTTGCTTGGCGGGACCTTTTTGACTAGGCGTAAATCCACATATATTCATGGGGCAGACGATGATGCCCGTGAAGTTTGTGAGCATTTGACCGCTTTTTTGAGACAACGATCTGTCGCCTAAATATCGGTTAAATTCTGTATATTTGCAAGTTACTGCTTGCTTCTTCTTTGGTTTTGCAGGGCTTTTTTAAGTCCTGTTGGTAATCTGCGATTTGAATTTTTCGGCGTGCTACGGTTTCGTCGTCGATTGGTTCTTGCTAGGTCCGCAGCAAGTTTGAGATCAATGTATCCCTGTCAGTGCATTCTGCTATATTCTGAATCCCAAACATCATTCTAGCTACGGTAGTCGTCATCAAGCAGCTCTCCGAATACCCTCATTTGCGGGCTTACGCCTGCTTAGTCATCACGGCATTTTGCTGGGGATGCAATGCTATTTTTGCTCGTATGGCTGTTGATGAAGTTTCGCCGATGCTCATAGTCACTCTGAGGTGGTTTGGTGTAGTGCTTCTGATGATCGTCATAACACATCGTCAGTTGCTAAGAAACTGGGTTGTTCTTCATCCACATCTGCCAAGACTGTTTTTGATGGGTTCGTTTGGCATGACGGCGTTCAATGCGTTGTTTTATATTGCTGCTCACACCACGACAGCTCTGAATATTGGAATCCTTCAAGGCGCCATCCCAATTTACGTGCTTTTGGGAGGATTGTTCCTTTATGGCACGCGTATTACTGTTCTCCAAATGATCGGAGTACTATTGACCATTGCTGGAGTATGTCTGGTCGCAACCTCTGGAGAGATACACAGACTCCAAGATATAACAATCAAGCAAGGTGATTACCTGATGTTTCTCGCTTGCTTGATGTATGCGAGTTACGCACTCAGTCTAAAAAAGCTGGAGGGTATTCCTAAGCTGCCTTTATTTGCCGTGATTTGCGTGGCGGCACTGCTAACTTCTATCCCATTAACATTTGTAGAGTATCAATTGGGTAATCTGCAAATGCCAACACCAAAGGGTTGGGTTATTATTGGCCTGATTACTTTATTGCCATCATTCATTGCACAAGTACTGTTTATACAGGGAGTGTCTGATATCGGCCCAGGCAGAGCAGGTGTTTTTGTTAATCTGGTGCCAGTATTTGCATCATTGCTGGCAATATTTGTACTGGGAGAGTCCTTCCGGTGGTTTCATGCTGCTTCCTTGTTTTTGGTTTGCTCTGGCATTTGGCTGGCAGAACAGAAAAAGCGTTTTCGTATCGTATCCAGTTTACGAAATTAGTTGTTTCGTCCGGGTGCTAAAGACCATTGAAAACAACCGCGCAAAATCTTGATCTGAAGAATCTGGTTCCTGCTTGCGCGGGAATCACGGTCTTTGGTCTTGCCTTTGGCATGACATTTCCCTTGTTGTCATTGATTCTGGAATCACGTGGTACTCCCGAAACAGTGATCGGTATCAATGCTGCCATGATGCCAATTGGCATCCTGCTTTTTTCACCATTGATTCCAGTCATTTCTGGGAGATTAGGGAGCAGGAACATGGCAATAATCGCAGCTTTATTCACTGCGTTGATCATGTTGTCGTATTATGTCTTTGATTCTCTTGGAGCCTGGTTTGTGCTCCGTCTATTACAGGGAATGATGATATCAACGCTGTTCGTGCTGAGCGAGGTCTGGATTGTTCGCTATGCTGGCGACAAACATAGAGGCAAGGTAGTTGCAATCTATGGAAGCATTCTCTCCTTGAGTTTTGGTATCGGTCCGGCATTAATCAGCTGGATTGGCATTGAGGGGTGGTTGCCGTTTGCGATGGGTGCAAGTGTGATTTTGATTGGTATATGCCCATTATTCATGATGAAAAATGAACGAACTGAACAGCAGCAGGGTCAATCGATATCCGGTATTATCAAGTTTTCACGTAAAGCGCCTTTGCTTATCGGGTGTGTCCTGGTTTTTTCCTTATTCGATGCTGCTACCCTCTCGTTGCTACCGGTATATGGAATTCGTTACGGACTAGATATCTCTACCTCGGCCTTAGTGTTAACTGCCATGATTCTGGGTAACACGCTGTTCCAGTTTCCGATTGGCTGGCTGGTTGATAAATTTCCCCATCGAATGATCCTGACGGGATGTGCGAGTTTAGCCGCAGTCATGTTGCTGTTGTTACCATTTGTGATGGCTACTATTCTGATGTGGCCTGTTCTAGTGCTTGTCGGCACCTTTGGTTATGGAATTTATACCGTTTCCCTGGCTATGCTTGGAAGTCGGTTTGAGGGTGCCGAGTTGGTCAACGGCGCATCTGCATTTGCATCATGCTGGGGGATAGGTGCACTTATCGGAGCAATGTCAGGAGGGTGGTCGATGATGCATTTTGGACCTGACGGTTTGCCATTGCACCTTGCCTTGGCGTATTGTCTGCTTGCAATTGGACTGTGTTATCGCAGTTATTCCCTGATGCGTTCTGTCCGATAAGCTGTTCGGATCAGTGGGTCTGATCGGGTCGGGTCAAGTACTGCCCCTGATCGCCGACCATGAAATATTTCTCTATTTCAGGGTGTTGGATTGGTGTTCCGCTCATATCCTGAATCAGATTCTGTTCAGAGACATAGGCGATGTATTGCTGACCGCTGCTTACAGCGAACAAGTGATAAAAGGGTTGGTCTTTGTTGGGTCTGATATGTTCTGGAATTGATTCATACCATTCGTCAGTATGATTGAACTCGGGATCAACATCAAAGATGACACCCCGGAAATCGTAATGCCGATGCTTTACGACTTCGCCAAGTCGGAACTTGGCGGTTTTGCGAATTATCCAGTTTTCAGTCAAAATTCAAGTGTCTTTCGGAGAGATTCCGTGAAGGTTTTAGGAGTGAATGGCGGGAAGTCCATGTCAGTACCACTTCTTCAAATTATAGTACATTCAGCTGGGAGTTCCATACAAGAATACCTGGACTGAAGCCTGCACGCAAGGAAGCTTGACAGAGGTGCTTCCGACGGTTAGGGTTAACATAAGTAGCACCTCCAGAGTGAGTAGCGTAACCATTTCTATCCCGGGACTTAGCAATGGCCAGCTACAAAACTATGGCGATAGAGGAGCAGTCCAGGTAATGGAAAACCGGTCTATCTGCAGGCTATGGAAAACAAGCTGGGATCGACAAGCGGATCTCGCATGGAAATCGGAAAAATTAAAAGTCCAACTTTCACCATATCGGCAACGACTGGAAACCAGTCCAGCAGTCTGAAAAAATACATGCTATGTCGCAGTTCTATACTCAGGCACTGCGAGTGCTTCAAGTCCTCTAATCCGGCGCTGCTTCAGGACTCGTGGAGAGTTTTCGGCTGCGGATCAGGGTCTGGCCAGCAATGCTGTCGTTGGGTGGGAAATTTCACATAGCGGCTACCGTTTCGGATGCTTCCGGGTTGCCCGGATGAGGCAGGACATAAAGGAATGCTTTTGTGATGGCAAGCGTGATGAGAATCAGATTATCTCCGGCAGTCTGGACAGGAGTAGCACTTGGTGCCAGGAAACCAACTGATCCGTTCTGGCTAGCAGCACCATCTGTTGGATTCTTCTACAATACCCATAGAAGAGGCGGCTTTCGGGTCGCCTTTTCGGCGAGTGCATGAAGGTAGTTTCGAGCTGATTACAAAATTTATGACAATTTAGTACCTAGAACTGAGAGATGATGTTCCGTGATAGGCATCCACGTAGTTACTCCATTTTCCGCAATCGATAAAGTCCCTCATATCCGTCGTCGCTCGTGAAATAGATATCCCCATCGCTTCCAATCGCAACTCCAGCCGGGCGGGCCCAGCGTTTGCCATCTTCAAGCTGAAATCCTGTCAGCAGATCAACTACTCCAACAATCTGATTTCCTTCGAAATCTACCCGAACCAATTTGGGTTCTCTGCGGGTTCTGGCTTCTCCGTAGAAACTACCAGTCGAAGTAGCCCAAGATCCATGAATTGCAACGATTGCATCGCCATGGAATTCAGTTGCATTGGCTTGCTCGGTAACAAAGGCCATACCGAGTGGTGCACTTCTTGCTTCAAAGGTAGCGACTGGAATAGAAACCGACTGCTTAGAAAGAGGCTTTTCAAACTCACTTGCACACGGATCCTCAAATAGCCGGTTGCCATCGAATTGATACCATGGCATGCCATGAAATGATCCTTCATCTCCCTGTACAAAGTATTCAAGCGGTTGTTCATATCCTAAATGATCTGGTCCATTATTGGTGATATAGAGAATATTCGAGCTTGGTCGCCAGTCGAAGCCAACCGGATTACGAAGACCAGCGACATAAGGGATAAGCCTGGCGGGTTGTGTGTTCTCATCAATAACAAACAATCCCCCTCTTCGGAGTGTTTCCGGATAGGATTCGTCGAGATAATAGTTACCACAATTGCCCGGCATGCCGATGCTAACATACAGTCGATTATCCGGCCCCAGTCCGATTGTCCGGCTACTGTGACTTCGGGATGGTTCGAGCGGAACCAGTAATTCCAGATCGTGCTCGAGGAGCCGCCAGTTTGGATCGCTGGAGTACTTGGCTCGAAAGACACCGTGTGTTCTGGCGATGATGATTTCATCATCCCGAATCAGCATGCTATGCGGATATAGGGGGAGATGGGCAAGTGTCTGTGCCTGTTCGTAGGGTGGAAACAGACGATAGATCCGATCGTCCCTTGACCCGACCAGAATCTCGTCCCCATGAAAATACAGCATCCGAGGTTTATTCAGTTTGAGGTTAACGGCTTCCAGAACATAGCCAGGCGGGTGTGAAACTGAAAAGCGATTGCCGACAACCTCAATTTCCCGTCCTGAATAAGCTGGTATCATTGCCGTGGACAGAAGCCAGAGCAGTGAAATTTGCCATGAAATCGATTTAGAAAACAATTCGGTTAAGCATGGCTTCAATTGGAAAAAACGGAGTATTGGTATTTCAATCATTACGGCTTTTGTGTGAAGTGGTAGACAGTTATAGGGATTGCAGTATCATGCTGTAAATAGTCTACACATTCGGTAACTAAGGTATTGTAGCGATGAGTTATTGATTGCTCTTGCATAACAACATTCATAATGTCGGATCAACCACGAAATCGCCTGGACTCATTCTAAATTCTATATCATTTGCCTTTTAGATCGCCTACATCCCCTAATCCATAAATGGAAAACACTGGAGTACCCCAGGGCCTTGCGTGGCGTGATTTTCGAGAGGCTGCAGGATCACCCATTGGGTGATTTCAGGTCGAAGGCTGAAACCCGCATCACACATGCCTTGCCGCCCAATACCGGGAACTCCATTTAAGGATTGGGGGTTTCCTATCCTATCCGATCGCTACCAGAATTTTCAAGCTGAGCTTGCTTGCAACAATAATTGGAACCCCGATTGAAGCCTCGCTTTATTCTGCAGTAACATGAATTGAATGGAAGTCGAACATGACGAGAACAAGCGCATTGCAACACGAGAAGCCAGGGGGCTGGACATGACCCGGTCCTCTGCAATCCTGAATGGTCCAGCGCTGACCGCCCGGGACGGCCGGAAAGAGTATGGCGAAGAACGAAACATCAGCATCGGTTTTCCTGACGATGCCATGGCGGTTGTTGTCTGGACGCTTCGCGGCGAGGCGCACAGAATTGTCAGCTTGAGGAAAGCAAATGAAAGAGAAAGAAAGTTCTATTCAAAACGATTCGGACTGGGACCCTGATGCTGCTCCCGACTTGACCCGGGACGTCTGGCCCGAGAAATTTGCAGTGGCCAAGGTCCGTCGGGGCCGTCCGGCGTCCGGCAATCCGAAGGTTCCAACAACAATTCGGCTATCGAGAGAGGTGATTGATTATTTTCGCGCCGATGGCCGCGGCTGGCAGACCCGGGTCAATGATGCTCTCCGGGACTGGATCGAACAGCAGAAAACGGCACCTTAGCCTTTCGCGTTTCCAGCCATGCTGGCAATTGAAATTGATGGCCAGCGAAGCAAGGGCATCACAAGCGTTCATGTTTTTTGACCAGAGTTTCTGTCATGCTTTCCACCATCGTTGGATCAGTCATTGTCCCGAATGGGAATGCGCAGATGACGGGTCGGGTTGTACATGATGACGTACAGGGAATTCTCCCCTTTGTCCCGGAAGTCGTTGTCGTAGGGGACTACTAATGCGTTATGGAAATTCGCAGTCTCGTTAATGTAGGCGCACCGCTTGAACTCGCCGGCATCCTGCCAGCCAACGCCTCTCAAAAGACCCCTGGCGCCGGCGACGTTGTTGCTCAGGCAGCCTGTAGCATTGGTATTGCACGGGGTGGTGTCGAAAAACTCGGCGCAGAAGGGAATCCGGTATTCCCGGGGAGTGCCAGTGCTGCCGGGATTGTCGCAGTCTTCCAGACCGAAACTGAAGATCACGCCACCCGCATCATTTTCGTTGACATATGACTGTGGCGGGAAGGCCTTGGTCATTTTGATATGGGAGGCATTGCACTGCTCGGCCACCGCCGGACCGGCCGGCAGTGCCAGCACTGCTAGCAGAAAGAAAGCTGCTAATTTAGCGAGGGGGGGGGGGGTGAAATGGGTTATGGGTTTCACGATATACCTCTGTGGTTATTTATGGATTACATTCTTCAGGAACTCCAATGGTAGCATATTCATCGCTCTGGGTTGTACGTTGCCTTACCCCTAATCGACAATTAGAAATCGGGAAAAATGGAAAAATCCTTGTAAAAATAGGGTATTAGTGGTAAAATTAGCATTTCGAAAAAATCACCCGTTGGGTGAAAAAAATTAACCACTCCAACTTTCACAAGGATCATGAAAATTCTACCCTACAAAACCGCAAAAGGCAATCGAAACATCACCGCCCGTGCCGGACTGACCGTCCCGGCAACCCTGCTCGAGCGCCTCAACCTCGGTGCCATCATTGATCGACTGATGCCCGCCCCGGGCAGCCATCGAGGCTATCGACACAGTACCCTCTTCCATGCCTTCATGCTGATGCTGCATGAAGGCGCCAGGCACCTCGATGACATCGTCCACCTGCAAAGGACCGGGCCCTGATGAAGCTGCTGGGATTCCCATCGATTCCCTGCTCGAGTACCCTGGGAAACTGGCTGCGTTCGGTCGACAGGCATAAAGTCTCGAGGGATGCCCTGGCCGAAGTCAATCGTCTACTGTTGAAGGTGAGTCTCGGTACCCGTGATCAGGTGACCCTGGATATCGATGCAACGGTGATTCATGCGAAAAAGAAGACCGCAGATCGTACGTATAAAGGCAAGCGGGGATTTACCCCGATGGTCGGGCACATTGCAGAGACCGGTCAAGTGCTGCACGCGGAACTCCGCAAGGGCAATGTGCCGCCAGCGGCCCGCAATGTCGAGTTCCTGAACCACTGTATCGAGGCCTTGCCAGAGGGCGTCCGGATTTCCCGGGTTCGAGCTGATGCGGCTTCCTGTCAGGCAGCCGTCATCAATACCTGCCGGGAACAGGGAGCCCGTTTCGCCATTCGAGCCCGGATGAGCCAGAATGTCCGCGACCTGATTGCGGAGATTCCGGAATCGGAGTGGCAGCCGGTCGTCCATGAGGATGGTTCTCTCTCCGAGACCGGGTTTCTCGCCCGAACCCTGCATGCGATGGGCAAGACGCCGGAAGCCTTTTGCCTGGTGGTACGGAAAACCCGGGTCCCCGAGAAAGTCAAGCCTCAGGACTCCGACACCCCGGTGCAGATGGAGATCAGGATGCAGGAACAGCAGTTGAATCCGGTGGATGGGGAAAGTGCCCTGAAAGACGGATTCATCTACCGTGCCATCGCAACGGATCTGGATCGGGAAGGGTTCAGCAATGCGGAGATTGTCGGGCGGTACAACCAGCGTGCAGACAGCTCGGAAAATCGTCTCAGGGAACTGCGCAGTGACTTCAGTGGCGCTCACTTGCCCTGCAGCACATTCCGAGCCAATGCGGTCTATCTGTACTTGAATGTGATTGCCTGTAACCTGCTGGTTCTGCTGCGCATGACACTCGGTCTCGAGTGGCATGGCAATCGGGCCGGAACGTTCCGAAGCCGGTTGTATGATATTGCCGGTCTGATTGTGCGTCACTCCCGGGAGTGGGTGCTGAAGGTCAACCCGGTGGATTGGAAACTGCTGGATGAAGCACTCTGGATGATCCGCACCTGTCGCCTGTTCCAGCCCCCGGATTCCTCTGGGCCCATCCAGGACTGGCCGAACCGGGCCAGGGACAGACTCGCCCGGAATTTGCCCCGAGGCCCAAAACCCGCTGCCACACGACGATCCGGGAAGCGAATGAGCATCATTCATGACCGCAATCCGGCCGCCCGGACCATTCCGGACCATTTTTCCGCTCAACTGGTCGAATCCCCGGCTCGGTACGGGTAAAATCTTTTCTATTTAAGGATTAGGGAAAATGCAAGATCAATATATGGCCCCCATTCCACTATGAAGTGCAACACCCTGAGGTTGGCGACATAGCCCATTGCCAACGTCCAGCAGGCTGGCTTTCGGGTCAGCAGTTCTAATTTGGGGGTTAATATTCCTAAGTGTCTGCCATTTTCGGAAAAATATTCTCGTATTGGCCTCAAATACCTTCAGGACTATCGAAATCAAGGCCGAACACATATAAATATTCTTTTAATATAAAATTTATAAATATTTGAATTAAAATGATATTTAAAATTTACTCTGGATTGGAGAAACCCTCAAACTCCCTTGAAAGCCAGATCATGTAACACTCCATAAATCATCGTGTGAATTTACTCATGACATATCAAGTTTCTTTGATGACTGTATCTCCGCATCACGGGGTTGGCAGCCAATATTGGCAAAAAGCGTAAGTAGGACACCTCTTCCCAAGGTTGCAGAAAATCACATGCTTGAGCGAATTTTAGGCAGTATCCTCAATGGTTAATCCGATTATTCTATGCGGCATGTACGCTTTCTCTCCCGCCCTTCGGAATGCTTGGCAACAAGTATTCATGCCCCTGCATAAATCACTCTCTCTCCCAGCAGGCAGGACTTTGGATATCCGCTACAACAACACTGCCACCGACTTTCAAAACCCCGGTCTCTACCTTGGTCATGCCTGTGGGTATCCGCTATGGCATGACTTCCAGGAAACGCACGAGGTGATCACCGTCCCTGAATTTGTAATTGATGGATGCTCAGGCACCCACTACTCAAGCTGGATTTTGGCAAGGGCCAATGATCCAAGAGAATCCCTCGAAGATTTCAGACAAAGCATAGCCATTATCAATGTCCGTGATTCAAACAGCGGAATGAATGCATTTCGCAGTGAAGTCAGTCGGGTCGCCACAGGACCACGATTCTTTCGTGAAGTGAAAGTGAGCGGATCCCACCTGAACAGCATGTCGATGGTTCGAGACCGAATCGGCGATATCACAGCCATTGATGCCATCACCTTCGGCCTTGCGAATCGACTGGGTGAAATTAATGCATCAGACTTCAAAACCCTGCTGCAAACCCAACATACACCTGGCTTGCCATTTATCGCTCATCGGCAATCCATGCTTGATGCTGAACTCATCAATTCGGCTTTGAATGAAGGACTAGCCAATCTCTCGCAGGAAAGTTCCACAATATTGCCGATACGACAATTTTCATCCGCAGATACTGATCAATACCGCCGAATCATGGAGCTGGAAACAGCCGCAGTTCAACTTGGCTATCCCGAACTGGCATGAATTTCAAGGACTTCCAGCGGAACGGTAATGGTTCCGCTGGATGTCCTTGAACAGGCCGATGCCGGAATATATGTCAGATAATAAATGATACGATATACTAGTCCGTTTGGAGTGGGCTATGCTGGCCATCATCAGCATGATCGATAAGACTGCCATTCCTGGCGCAAGTGACAAACACCGATTTCGTGACAACATTCCAACGATGGACAGTCCCTCCCAGGCAGCTGCTCTCATCAGATTGAGTCTTGAAGCAAATCTTCACGAACGGCTTCTCATACGTATATCCTTGAGTTTGACCTCCTTCATATTTTGCATAGGCGAAAGCCGTGTATGAAGTGTTGGGCGTTAACGATCCAATGGTTCGGGTGTAGAACTTTCCATCACCTGTGTATCGCACGTGTACATCGTCAAGTTTTTGATCGGTGATCACTGTGGAGTCACTGATTTTTTCGACTCTCAGATAAATAGGCAGAGTGCTGTTGTATCCCTTTGGACCAGCCTGCCACCGTGGAAAATCTTGTCTACTGATGTAACCAGATTGACGAAGACTAAACTGATTCGCGTATCTTAAAGTGAGTTGAACGCTGTCTTGTCCTTTTTTTGACAAATCAAGGCTACACCAGCCACATTTGTTCAGCTCGGTGCAGCTAGTCTGTTCGGAGTGGGCTATGCCGGTCATCATCAGCATGATCGATAAGACTGCCATTCCTTTCGTAAGAGGAGTCGTCAATATCTGAATCATCGTTGGTTGCATCGCTTTGTCCTCATGATTGTTACTTTACTATAACCATTTTGAATTCAAGAGCAGGAGTATAGCAAAATTGGGGGCTTTTGAATCTTTTTTCGCGATCTGATGCCAGTTGCGGCTACGTCAAGAATTCGAGTGATTTATATTTACATATGTCGGTTCGATTAGTTCACATGATTTAGGGTGATTACACGCTAATGGTATTTTATTAGATTTTCGCTTTAATTTCAAAAATCCCTAATCCATAAATGGAAAACACAAGAGTACCCCGGGGCCTTGCGTGGCGTGATTTTCGAGAGGCTGCAGGATCACCCATTGGGTGATTTCAGGTCGAAGGCTGAAACCCGCATCACACATGCCTTGCCGCCCAATACCGGGAACTCCATTTAAGGATTGGGGGTTTCCTATCCTATCCGATCGCTACCAGAATTTTCAAGCTGAGCTTGCTTGCAACAATAATTGGAACCCCGATTGAAGCCTCGCTTTATTCTGCAGTAACATGAATTGAATGGAAGTCGAACATGACGAGAACAAGCGCATTGCAACACGAGAAGCCAGGGGGCTGGACATGGTCCGGTCCTCTGCAATCCTGAATGGTCCAGCGCTGACCGTCCGGGACGGCCGGAAAGAGTATGGCGAAGAACGAAACATCAGCATCGGTTTTCCTGACGATGCCATGGTGGTTGTTGTCTGGACGCTTCGCGGCGAGGCGCACAGAATTGTCAGCTTGAGGAAAGCAAATGAAAGAGAAAGAAAGTTCTATTCAAAACGATTCGGACTGGGACCCTGATGCTGCTCCCGACTTGACCCGGGACGTCTGGCCCGAGAAATTTGCAGTGGCCAAGGTCCGTCGGGGCCGTCCAGTGTCCGGCAATCCGAAGGTTCCAACAACAATTCGGCTATCGAGAGAGGTGATTGATTATTTTCGTGCCGATGGCCGCGGCTGGCAGACCCGGGTCAATGATGCTCTCCGGGACTGGATCGAACAGCAGAAAACGGCACCCTAGCCTTTCGCGTTTCCAGCCATGCTGGCAATTGAAATTGATGGCCAGCGAAGCAAGGGCATCACAAGCATTCATGTTTTTTGACCAGAGTTTCTGCCATGCTTTCCACCATCGTTGGATCAGTCATTGTCCCGAATGGGGATGCGCAGATGACGGGTCGGGTTGTACATGATGACGTACAGGGAATTCTCCCCCTTGTCCCGGAACCCGTTGTCGTGTGGGGTTAGCAGGGCAGACGTGAAGCCTTCGGCCTCGGTCATGGTGTTGCACCGCTTGAACTCGCCGGCATCCTGCCAGCGGATGCCGCCTATAAGGCCGCTGGCCCCGGCAACCCGGTTGCTCAGGCAGTCTGTAGCGGCGGCATCGCACGGGGTGGTGTCGAAGAACTCGGCACAGAAGGGAATTCGGTATTCCCTGGGAGTTTCGAAGCTACCGGGGTTGTCGCAGTTTTCCAGGACGAACCAGATGATCAATCCGCCAACGGCACCTTCTCTTACCGGCATGCCTTCCGGCGGGAAGCCCCGGCTTAACTCGATGTGGGAGGCATTGCACTGCTCGGCCATCGCCGGACCGGCCGGCAGTGCCAGCAGCAGGAGGATTGCTAATTTAGCGAGGGGGGGGGGGTATTGTGCAAGGTTTTCATGTCGATCTCCGATTGTAGACAACAATGCAGGATTGTACCACTTTTTTCTGCAAGGCGGGCTCATTGTCCCCCATTCCGCCATGAAGTGCAACACGGCACCCCCGATTGCGAACCCATGAACAGAGTTGTATCGGTGGGCATGGTTGCGAGTGCAAAATGAGTGCATGTTGAAATTTCGTGATGTCTGTCAGATTGTCCATCCTATTGTCAAATCTCGGGTACATCGAACAGGATGCCGGTTTCAGGCAATGATTTATTTGCCTGTGTGCTTGCGCGGTTTTCGGTTATCCGTTTTATTCTGTATACTATGTCTGCATGCATTCAGTAATCATGCCCATGGCGAGGTGTAGCGATGAATCAGGATCAGAAAAGAAAGCTGGAGTCCTTTCTCAAGCGAACGGAAGGAGAACCGCCTCTGGTGTTTGTTGGACGGTCCGAAGTGCTCGACGACCTTGCGCTTGCAGCCGAGCAGGTCTGGGAGGGCTCGGGAACCGATCAGCATGGTGCAGGGAAAGCGACGCGCATTATCCAGGGGGCGCCGGGAGCGGGCAAGAGCTCGATCCTGGAGGAGATCAAAAAGAATCCGGAGAGACTGTATACGGAGAGTGTCGGCAAGCCCCCGCTGGTGGTCGTGCTGGAGTCTGGCGTAATCGAGGAGCCCGTTGACATTCTTCAACCGCTAGCCCGGAGCATCAACCCGACAGCCGCCGAGGAATTTTTATCGCATTCCAGCCGGACATCCGGCGGGGAGGCTGGGATTGGCTTGGGCCCGGTCAAGGCCGTCGGCAAGCAAGAGACCACCATGGAGCCAGCAAGACCGCGCATACGGTGGGATGTGTTGGGGGACTGGGTTGAACAGCATGGCGGGTTTGACCGACCGATCGTGCTGGCCATCGACGAGGCGCAAAATCTGGACCATGACCGAACACACCCGCTTTCGAAGCTGCTTCAAGCCCTCCATGGTAATTGCGGCCTGCCGATTGCACTGGTGCTGGCGGGTCTCAGCGATACCGAATACTCGGCCCGCAAGATGGGCCTGACCCGCATGCCGCACAGGCAGAAACACAGCATCGGGCGTTTCCCGGATCATGAAGTTCAGGAACTCATGGAAAGGTCCTGTGCGCATTTCGGGATCGACACTACTGGATTCGGGCATGAGATCGATCGGCTGATTCAGCCTTGCGACGGCTGGCCCCGACATCTGCATATTGTCTTGCAGGCACTGGGCGCAGAAGCCCTGAGAACGGAGGGCGATCTCGGCAGGGCGGCATGGGAGAGGATACAGGCCGAGATCAAGACCGGAAGAGACGGCTATTACGACGGCCAGTTTTCGGACGAGATGGAAATCTCCAGAAACATGACTGCCCAAGTGATGACGGAATTGGACTATTGCAGCGATCGTGCCGCCATTCAGAATCTGATGGACAAGCTGCATGATTCGGATCCTCGGGAATATCGCTTGCCAGCAGGCATGGATGCAGACTCCTTCTTCATTCACCTCGTGCACCAGGGGGCCTTGCACCGAGAATCAAGGAATCAGTTTGTGTGCCCGATCCCGTCTTTCCGGACCTATCTGCTCGAGCACGGCGGGATCGCAGAGAACTCGAACTTGCAACCTCAAGCCACGTGATCGTTCATCAGGCTGCCTCTTGCTTCAAGCGAGCCAGACGGCTCGAAACCAGGGCTGATTACACCGGGAACTGTTCAAATGCATCCCTGAATATCCGCATGCCGTTTCTGGAGTCATTGAAAAAGGGAAGTCCGTACACCGAATAGTCCCGCCACTGGAAGATCGTTTGGACCGTGCTCTGTCCGGCGATTTCTCCCAGGAAATCCTGCTTCCAGCTGTCACCCTGCAACAGCTGATCGCCCTTGGGCTCCATGAGCACCTGGAGGATCGAGCTGGCAGTCTCTGCCATCTTTCCGAGAAACAATACGTAATCAGGTTCAAACCCATGACCTCCAGCAAAAGAGAATGTCTTTACCGCTTTCTCGTTTCGCACCAAAAAGGATTCATCATGCATTTCACTTGGACGCCCAGCATGATCGTTGAAATATTTGACAAACGGCTTTTCCTGATCTGTACCGTAATTATTGTCATGGACGTGCCAGTCCCCGGAGTTCAGGTTGATGTGCCCAAGTCCATCCACATGGCTTTCAACCCAGCTTCGGCTGCTTTCTCCTGTACCTGAAAGTTTC
This sequence comes from Candidatus Poriferihabitans sp., assembly GCA_965220975.1. Lineage (GTDB taxonomy): Bacteria > Pseudomonadota > Gammaproteobacteria > Arenicellales > Poriferihabitantaceae > Poriferihabitans. Next base: position 335,211 of record OZ244855.1, read on the forward strand.
AGGGTTCGGTCGGCAAAACAGTCGCTGACAAGGTGCGGCACAAATCCTGTTTCTCCCAGAAACTCTGTAGTCTCGGCCTCGCTTTCCACCTTGTCCCCAATCTGTTGCAACACGCATTTCGTGATGCTCAGTTTTTGCCTTGCCGCCCAATACCGAGAACTCTATTTAAGGAATAGGGGCATCATGAAATCAAGAGAGCTCATGACGTAGGAAATTTAAGTCGATCATCATTGTGTTGATTGTCAGTTCAACAAGACTTCATCCAGGACCCAGGACTGGATGGCGAAAGGATCTATGACTGATCTTGTATGATCCCCCCGGGCTTTGGACAAAACATCGCTCATGTTTTATTCTGGGCAGAAAGAATGTAGCAAAAAAGGCTACAAATGTAGCAAAAAAGGCTACAATCGAGTTAAATTGGAATTGCAAGATCAGATGTCTTCAGAATTAATCAACATTCTATTCAAACAGTATCGCCAACGGGTATTAGCATTGTTATTGCTCAATCCATATCGAGCTTACCATGTACGTGAAATATCCCGCTTAACTGGCACAGTTCCTGGCACCTTGCACAAAGAACTCAGCAAACTGGCAAAAGCCGGCATATTGAACAAGCAACATCAGGGAAGTCAAGTAATCTATCAGGCAAATTCCGACTGTCTAATTTATGAGGAATTGGCGAGTATTCTGCGTAAAACTTGCGGTATTGCAGATGTGCTTGCAAATTGTCTAGCTCCGCTCTTTGATAAAATTGAAGTCGCCATGGTATTTGGATCTGTTGCCAATGGCAGGTCCACCCAAGATAGTGATATCGATTTGTTGTTAATTGGCGATATCCAATTTAGAGACGCTGTGGGAATGCTGTACTCTGCCCAGGAGATCCTTGGTCGGGAAATAAACCCGAAACTTTACAGTGCTCAGGAGTGGTCTGCCGCAAAGCAAGAGGGCTCGGCTTTTGTTCGGGATGTGCTGACGAAGCCCTCAATTAACGTTATTGGAGAGAAGGGTGACATTGGATGATCGGCTCCTATCCAGGTTGGAGCGGGTAGAACCAGACTCGCGGTTAATTGAGCGGCTACTGGAGGCCTCCCGGCGCAATATCCGTGATGCGGAAATACTGGCAGTTAGCAATGAAAACCGTTTTGATGCGGCCTACAAGGCAATCATGCAATTGGCAAAAGCAGTGTTGCTAAGCAAAGGATATCGTACATTAACCAGCAAACCGGGACACCATCAGACCATGATTCATTCCCTTTCCAAAATCATCGGTCTTGATAGAGACACAATGATAATACTGGAAGCCTTGCGCAAGCAACGCAACGCGGTCTATTATTCGGGTGATTTGGTTGCGGACAGCGTTGTCAATGAGTGTGTCGGCCATGCAAAGAATTTACTTGTGGAAGCTAGTACATGGTTGTCATTCGAACATCTGGATCGTCCTGATCGTGATATCACACATCCTTGAAATCGAAGTTGGAAGTTGTGTGGAACACGTCAGAAATGGCAAGTGCCTGATAGAAAATGCTCTAAACCCAGCCATTATCGCCTTATCTCCATGATGAAGACAGGTACTCTTGTGTGAGTCATCACCGCGGTTGGCAATGAGAGCAATGGATAGAGACGTGAAATCGGTTATTTGAATAATCCAGTCCAGTATAATTTCAGTCTTCAAAAGAGAAATTTCGGCAATTGAACTGTTGTACAGAACCTGATTATCTGGGAGTGCGTGTCCGGGATAAGCAATGCCATCCCTGAACTGACTGAACATTTCGTTCCTGGGAAACGCATCGGCAAATCAGTTTATTGCTTGAGCGACTTGGCCGAATAAAGTCGAGCCTTGCTTCGAAATCGCTCGAATTCACCATCCATACCATTCCCTTATCGTGTTGACTTCGTCATGAAATTAAAAGAGTTCATCGAAAGTAAAAGATTTGAATCATTCATCATTGTATTGATTATTATCAATGCAATCACTCTCGGACTCGAGACCGAGAAGCAGGTCATGAATACCATTGGCCCGGCATTGGTCATCATTGATCGTGTCATACTGGCCATTTTTACGATCGAAGTGCTGGCCAAGTTGTGGGTACATCGACTGGCTTTTTTCAAGAGTCCTTGGCGAATATTTGATTTTGTGGTGGTTTCGATTTCGCTGATACCCGCAACCGGCAATCTATCCGTCCTGCGAGCATTGCGGGTTCTGAGGGTGTTAAGACTAGTCAGTGCATTTCCTTCATTACGCAAAGTGGTTGGTGGTCTGGTAGCGGCTCTACCTGGCATGGGATCAATTGTGATGTTGATGTTGCTGGTGTTCTATGTATTTTCAGTTATGGCAACCAAGCTATATGGTGGCCTTTTTCCTGAATGGTTTGGCTCAATTGGCGCATCAGCCTATTCTCTGTTTCAAATTATGACTTTGGAAAGTTGGTCGATGGGGATTGTCAGACCGGTCATGGTGAACTTTCCACATGCCTGGATTTTCTTTGTAATCTTTATCTTATGTACCTCGTTTACGGTGCTGAATCTGTTCATCGGCATTATCGTTTCGGCAATGCAGGCGGAGCATGAGGGGCATGCGATCGAAGAGCGTGAGGAGATGCTGGCAAGGCAAAGAGAAATTATGGAGGAGATCAGAAATCTTAAGCAATCTCTTAGATCCCAGTCCAATTGACTTGCTATTTTTGACTGTCTTGTTCTGTGACCGGTTCTGGCCAGGACCGGTTTTGCGATGTCATTGGAATTCGATTTTTCCGGCATGATCTGTGTTGGCAGCAAATCCTGAATCTTCTGATGAAGCCATGAGGATATCCGAATTATGACGTTCGGGCATATTTTGGCTATTTTGCTGTTCTCAATGATAGCCTCTGCTACGCCCGGGCCCAACAATCTGATGCTGTTGTCTTCTGGTATCAATTATGGCTTCTACCAGACAATCCCCCACATGTTGGGTATAGGCGCCGGCTTTGCATTTCTATTGATTGTAGTCGGATTTGGGATTATGCAGGTATTTGAAACTTATCCAGTGATACACCATATTCTAAAAGTCTTGTCGGTTTGTTATTTGCTTTTCCTATCCTGGAAAATCGCTGCAGCTGCTCCAATGGACATTGAAGCAAACAGACATGGAAAGAGTCGACAAAAACCCCTGTCATTTTATCAAGCAGCCAGTTTTCAATGGGTTAATCCAAAAGCATGGACTATGGGGTTGACAGCCATGACAGCCTATATGCCTCCTATCGAGCCAATTCTGGGACTAATGCTGGTCGTTATGATTTTTGTACTTGTATGCATACCTTCCTTGATTATCTGGACTCTGTTAGGAGTTCAACTGAGGCGCTTTCTAGCCGATCCGATTCGGCTTAGGCGTTTCAACGTGATCACGGGCTGTCTACTAGCTAGCTCTCTCTACCCTGTAATTTTCAGTTCAGGATGAAGTGATCACAAGTCGGCTCAACCCAGATTCAAAGATACACAAAGCCATGAGTTGGATTAGTTGGTAAAATATCTTCAGTTACTAAATTAGTTGTGAACAAAACATGGTTGAAAAATGAGGCAGATGTATCCTTGTTAATAGACGATATTATTGGTATAGCTTCCAAGGGCGAATCCGAGATACTGGAGTTCAAAGTCAGCACTGGCATGCGTAGAGAGGCAACAAAAACCGTTTGCGCCATGCTTAATCAACGTGGAGGAGATGTAATTTTCGGTATAGAGCCGGATAGTCAGATCGTAGGGCAACAGGTCATTGATCGTACAATTGAGCAGTTGAGTGCAGAAATAATGAGAATCGAGCCGCCCGCGTTTCCGGAAATCAACCGAGTTAAAGTATCAGGAAACCTGGAACTTTTATTAGTGAAGGTACCGCCCGGTGCATCAAAGCCATATCTGTATCGTGGTAGTGCATATCTGCGAGTTGGAAACACGACAAGAAGGATGACTTCCGAGCAACAAAACCGTCTATTACTGGAGCGCTTGCATGGAGAGCAACGTTGGGAAAACCAACTAGCAAAAGGTTGGACGATAGATAATCTCGATATCGCGGAGATACGTAAAACAGTTACAGAAGCAGTACAAAATGGCAGGCTTACAGAACCTGGCAGTAGAGATGCAGAAGACTTGTTGCGAGGATTGGGACTGATCCAAGGAGGCGGTATTTTAAGGGCTGCAGCGGTATTGTTTGGAAAAACCGAATTCCTGGAAACTCTAATGCCCCAGTGTCTTTTACGCGTAGCACGGTTTCGGGGTATTGATCGCTCTGAATTCCTTGATAATCGGCAGTTCATTGGGAATGCTTTCTCACTTCTTGCGAGTGCCATGCGGTTTTTGCTTGACACGATTCCCATCGCGAGTACTTTCGAATCTGGCCGCATGGAGCGCATTGACAAGCCGCTATACCCACCCTTGGCTGTTCGAGAGGCGCTTGCAAATGCCTTGTGTCATCGAGATTATGCTATGGGCGGAGGATCAATTGGGCTTGCAATATACGATGATCGACTTGAGATAACATCAATTGGGCCTTTGCACTTTGGTATAACTCCAAGCGACCTCTTTGAACCTCATGAGTCACGACCATGGAACCCCATCATTGCTCGTGTTTTTTATAGGCGTGGCATTATTGAAGAATGGGGTAGAGGAACAATCAAAATAGCGGAATTGGTAACCTCTGCAGGTTTACCTCAGCCTGAAATTGAAGAACATCGCGACTGTGTGACTGTACGTTTTTGGAATCCAAATTATACTTCTCCACAGTATCATGACTATGCTCTAACCGAGCAACAGCGGGCGATACTGGCAACTCTCAATCAGTCCGTCGGTGCTATGTCTCTTCGACATATTCGAGCAGAATTGGGATCTCAAACAGATGACCGAAAATTAAGCAAAGATCTTGGGGTCTTGAAAAGGAAGGGTTTAGTGCAACCTTCGGGTAGGGGTCGCGGTGCACTTTGGAAACCTATCTAGCTCCTGATATTGTTCCATCCTCTTTTGTGCGGGTTAATTCGGGGTTAATTCGGGTTAATTCGGGTTAATTCGGGGTTAATTCGGGTTAATTCGAGGGTAATTATTATTAACTTTCTATTTTTACTAAGAAAAAAATGATCAGTAATTTCTCGAAAGGAATTGCCGTATGACCGTGATTCGTTTTCAATGACAGGAAGATTGTCCTTGTCTCCTGGCCGCTTGCAATCCGCCAACATCCTCCAATTACAACTTCATTCCAAGATTGATATATAGCCATTATTACCGCATTGATTTGCAACTTCACTTTCAGTTCCGAAATGCTTCCCAAAAGGCTTCCATCTCGACCCTTGGGCACCTTTGCGCTTTGACGAACTTCATCAGGCTCGGAATACCCGGTTCATAACAAAGTAATAGGTCTCCTTTTTCTATTTTGCTTGGAACAGTAATTTTCCAGACAGAGCCTATATGCAGCAATTTCTGCATGATTTGCTGAACCGTTTCATGGCTGGCTGGCTGGCTCGCCCAGCTTTTGTAAAGATAGCCGGACTCGGTCATCCAATTCCTGAATCGAGATGAGTTGATTGTCGTTTTCCGCAAAGGCACCGCCAATGTCGACAGCCAATGGCACCAGCCCCATCGTGTTCAATTCATTGAAGCGATGTACGTATATATTCGAACATTTGGCAATTGCCACATCTTCAACTTCCGTGAGGGTTTGCAAGGTTACTTTCCGCTCACCCGCCTTTACCAGTTGCTCGACAATGCAGCTCCCCCATATCTGGATAAAGTAGGGGTAGCATTGAGCACGGTTAGTTACTTCCATTGAAGCTTTTGCGGAGTATTCCACCTGACATGATTCCAAAGGTCTCGTCAGTGCTTCGCGGGCATCATTCTCCGAGAGATGTCCTAGAGGAAATATGCTACTTTTGTCCCAGAAAGTTGCATTGGACTGGCTCAATACAGTCTCAAGATTTGGAGTGCCTGCAAGCACCAGGAAAAAGAGACATTGCTCTGCATGGACATTCTGGCTTGCATTCAGAAGGACCTGTCTGATATCAGGCTGCAGTGTGTGTGCTTCATCGATGATCAGAATGAAGGGTTTGCTTTTGCTTTTTTCCCGCAATAAATCTTCGAGCACAAGCATCTCTTTAGAGCGGTTCAGGCTTGTTTGTATTGAAGCCACGCCGATATTTGCTGAAGCGGTAGTATCATCGAACATGCGCTCAAACAGGTTCAGGGCCTTCTTGAACAGGTTTCGTTCATTGCCCACGATCAGGCCGACCAGTTGAACCAGATCCTTGAATTGCGAGGGCGTGACCCACAAGATTTCCAGTTTGTTTCCTGCTTCTTTCTGGACTGCTCGCTGCAAATATCGTAGTAGCGCCGTTTTGCCATTGCCACGCGGACCGTAGATGATCATGTCCTGCCCAAGGGAAACTTCCGCGGTCAAACGATCTACGCTATCACGGAAAAAATCCTGCTCTTGTTCTCTTCCAGCAAGATATGGCGGGATTCTCCCATCTCCAGCATGAAACAGATTCTTTAGCTTTATGTCAGGATTGATCACAGTGATTCTGCTTTTTCGTTAAATCCGACCATTTAATCTGCCGCCACTAACCAAACCTTGTAGTTCCATGAAAGAATCATGATCTTCAGGATTCCTAACCCCCTCTACCGCTGTCGAGTATAACAGAACAACGCCTATAACTCCGCAGTGCTTTGGGGAGTGAGGTTAGCTCGTATGGATTTTCTCTTGTAGCTTCTTGCTCGGATTACAATGAGCTGCTGAATGTTGGCATGAGTTTTCAATCTGGCAGAGACACAACAATCATGAGTTAATGCTAGCGAGTCAATCAGGACAGAATGATTTTGCCGCCTTTTGTACGGGTTTTATGATAGAGTCTCAGCTTGGGAACTGTGGAACCTGACTAGAAGGAAGGTTGCCGGAGGCTACCGCATGTCGCTGATGCCAGGTTTTCTTGACAAGTACGGAAGCGTTGCCCGTGCCTATCAGTCGATATGTAAAGCGGCGATCTGGAGATCGCCCCTCAAAGCGTGCCCACGTGCTGGTCCATGGTCAGTTCATGTCGCAGCCCAGTCGAGTTCTGTCGGCGGCGGGCAGAGTATACTTGTTGCCGCTGGCGTCACCATCGTCGGTATGATCACCCGTCCGGTTACACTTTCTCGATGTTACATGCCAGGCCCCGCACAGGCATGCTCGGATCGCCGCCTGCGAGCTTTGCAGTCACGGATTGACAAAAGGCAAAGCACCCGCTCGAACTATTACCGGGGCGGAAGCCAAAGGGGATGTTCAGGTCGGGGCCGTGCGGAAGCAGACCCTGCTAAAGGGGCTGCCGGCATTTTCTATATGAAGTATTGCGGTATAGCGCGTGTACTGTTTCAGGTTGCCGACCGCATTTTTTGTTGAAGATACACCCCTTACGGTTGCTATTTTTCTGAAGACTCAGATATGCCACTCGGGCAGGCACTGGGGCCCTGTTGAAACATTAAGAAGTGTGTGATTCACCTGAGATGCTGCTGGTCCGGAAAGCATCGCCAGAAATAGGAGGGTTGCTAATTTAGCGAGGGGGCAATTTATGGGATTGCTTCATCGTGTCTTCCTCATGATTTGACGGTTGACATTTTACTGCATTATACTGATTTCGCTTTCTGAAACAGTGCATTTTCAAACTGGACCATTGCCCGCTTCATGCTTAAATTTAGTCCGAAAAACCTATGGGTTGGTCAGTCATATCGATCAGAAATTTCGGTAACGATTCAGAATTCTACTCGTTATGCGTGAAAACTTTATCGGCTTCGGATCACCGAGAACTCCGCAAGAGAAACAAGAGCATCTCGATATTGGTTTTGTGGCAGTTGATTGGCAAAATTTCTAGCCGCTTCCGCATGGCTATAGGCCTTGTCAAGCGTGTACTCGATTGAGCCAGTTGATTTCACAATTTCCAGAATGTCTGAAATCTGTTTTCGATCACGATTTTCAATCGCATCACACAAGGATTGTCGATGTTGCGGGTCGACTCGTTCAAGCGCATGAATCAATGGCAATGTTAGTTTGCCTTCGGCTAAATCATCCCCAAGGTCTTTGCCGATCAAGGAATCGTCAGCAATATAATCCAGAATATCGTCAATCAATTGAAATGATATGCCAAGATGAAGGCCATAGCCGGCTAGACAACGATTTATTTCTCGATTTTGACCCGAAATTACCCCGGCAATATGGGCAGCAGACGCAAATAACTTTGCAGTCTTGCGCTTAATGGTATCCATGTACTGATTTTCGGTTGTTCCAGAAGAGAAGCTATTCATCAGCTGGAGAACTTCCCCTTCCGCAATTGCGTTGGTTGCACTGGCCATGATCCGCATAACCTCCATGCTGTCGGTTGCAATCATGATTTCAAATGCTCGAGAATACAGGAAATCACCAACCAGAATACTTGCTCCATTCCCCCAGACATGATTTGCACTCGGTTTGCCACGCCGTGTTCCCGAGTCGTCTACGACATCATCATGCAATAAAGTGGCTGTATGTATGAACTCGATAACAGTCGCAAGCTGGACATGTTTTGTACCTTGGTATCCACAACATTTGGCGCAAAGAAGGAGGATAAGTGGTCGAAGCCGCTTGCCGCCACTTTGGATGATATATTCCGACATCTCATTGATCAGTGAGATATCAGAATCCAGTCGTTTCTCGATAGTACGGTTAACTTCCAACATTTCTTCACTAACTAGCGACATGCTGGTTGTCAAGAGATGCTCGGCATTTTGACCTAAATCCGGATTCAGTAAGTTATAGGCCGAATTTGAAGCGGCAATAGTGGTCATATGCATAGTATGTTTTCTATCAAGGTAAGCACGTATTTTGCTTGCGTATTTGTATGGCCAAGTTTATCAGAACATCGCATCTACTCAGGAGTTCATCTGCTCTCAATAAGCGAATATTCCGTGCAAATAGGAAACGGTACCAAATGGCAATATTTGATTGATGGCACGACAAAGCTAGCCTTGTCGCATTTCGGATAAACAGAGTTCGCAATAATCAAAATCTCGGATTATCGTTGCTAGACGAGCCAATGTTATTGCCTTGGAATTCAAGGAGTTATGGTCGAAAGTAGTGCGCGGGGCGGAAAGGGGTTCATCCAGCGGCTACCGTTTTCTGGTCTGATTGTACCTCAATTCCATCCTTGAACTGCACTCCCTCGATGACCTGTCCGAGCCTGCGGAACCCGCGCAGCCTTCGCCAGCGGGATTCCGCGCACTGGCCGAGCTTGAACATCATGTCGAGCATGGTGTCGCGGCTCAGGCAGCCCCGTGTCGTCCGGGTCCGGTGGCGGATCGTGGCAAAGGTCGACTCGATCGGGTTGGTGGTACGAATGCTCTGCCAGTGCTCGGCCGGGAAGTCGAAGAAGTTCATCAGCTCCTTGCGATCCTCGATCAGCTTCACTGCGGCCTTGGGATACTTGTCCTGGTAGCGGGCCAGGAAACGGTCGAAGGCCCGGTCGGCATGGTTCCGGGTCTCCGCCATCCAGATCTGTTGCAGTGCCGACTTCACCTTGGGATGGATGGCCTTCGGCATGGCGGCCAGCACATTGGCGGTCTTGTGCACCCAGCAGCGCTGGTGCCGGGCCTCCGGATAGACCCGGTCGAGTGCCGACCAGAACCCCATGGCACCGTCCCCGATCGCCAGTTTCGGAGCGTTCATGCCCCGGCTCTTCAGGTCCAGCAGCACGTCCTGCCAGCTGAGGGTGGACTCGCGCACCCCGTCCTCGATGGCCAGAATCGACTTCCGGCCCTGGTCGTCCACGCCGATCACCACCAGGCAGCAGAGCTTCGTCTCCTCGTTGCGGAGACCGCTGTACACCCCGTCCGCCCAGACGTACACCCACCGGTCCTGGCTCAGGTCACGCTGCGTCCACTCCTTCCTCTCGTCCAGCCAGACCCGCTTGAGACGCTTGACCACTGACGGCGAGAACCCCTTCGCCTGCTTCCCCAGCAGCCCGGACAGCACGCCGGCCATCTCGCCGGTGCTGACCCCCTTCAGGTACAGCCAGGGCACCCAAGCCTCCAGCGTGCGACTCTTGCGCACATACGGCGGAACCACCGACGAGCGGAAGGTCACCGGCTTGCCGTCGTTGGAACGAACCTTCGGAATCCGCACCGGGACCGAGCCGATCCCGGTCTGGATCGAGCGCTCCGGATGATGGCCACTGCGCACCACCAGCCGGAGGTTCTGTTCGGTGCGGCGGTCTTCATACTGCTTCAGGAATTCGCCCAGCTCGGCTTCCACTGCCACCTGCAGCAGCCGACGGGCACCCTCGCGCAGAATCGCGGTCAATTCATCCTTGAACTTGCCGATTTTTGAATAGTCAATAATGTTATCATCTCTCATGGTGGCGTACCTCTTGGTTAACGGTTTTTGAAATTTGTTAGTTAATCCGGTTACGCCGCTTTTTTCAACCCCCCTTTCCGCCCACGCACTACTTTCGACCATAACTCAATTCAAGTCAAAATGATCTAGTTCTGAACAAACAGAAGCAGTTCCTCAGATTGCGATTTGACATATGCACTCCTTTGACGAAATTTGATTTCGGAAGAATTGACGAGTATAGACATTCAAAGAAACAAGAATTACTCTAACCTAGCGCCTGCTCGAAGACCATGCCGGCTTTGAGTTCTGCCGTTGGAGAATTCGAATATGCCAATTCACCTGAATTTTTAATTTTAGCATTGACTGATAATCCATTCATCAGTATAATCGCCCCCCAAATACTGACCCCTAATCAAATTGGGCCCGTATATTCCACGCTATCCGTGGCGTATGAGACATCTTCCAAAATTTAATCGGTAATGATCATGTATGCAGTCATTGAAACAGGCGGCAAGCAATACAAAGTCGGTCTGGGTGACCGACTGAAGGTTGAAAAACTTGCAGCAAAGGAAGGTGATTCCATTGATATTGGACGAGTGCTCATGATATCAGAAGGCGAAAAAATCACTACTGGAAAGAATGCAGCAGATCAACCGGTAAAAGCAGAAGTCCTCGGTCATGGCCGCAGAAAAAAGATAAAGGTGTTCAAAAAGAAACGTCGCAAGGGCTATCGGCGAACTCAAGGACATAGACAAGACTATACTGAACTTCAGATAGTTGGTATCGGCAATGAAATCCTGGAAGCCAAAGAGACAGTTCCAGATACCGGGGAGACAGTAGGTGAGGTCGATCAAGAAGAAATGCTCTCGGAGTCCAGCGAAACGAAAAGTCTGGGGGATAGTGAGATCGCTAACGATGTCGGCGAAGATCTGGACGAAGCCCAAAACCCAAATCCGGATTCGCAAGAGGAAACTACTCAGAAAGCCGAGTAGGAGTTCGATATTCCCATTCCTTGTTTCTCAATTCAATACGATTACAGGTAAGGCAAATGGCACATAAAAAGGCAGGTGGTTCTTCCAGAAATGGACGTGACTCCATATCCAAGAGGCTCGGTATCAAGCGGTTCGGCGGTGAATGCGTTACTGCTGGCAGCATTATTGTTCGACAGCGAGGAAGCAAATTTCATCCAGGACAAAATGCAAGACTAGGTAAAGATTACACACTCTTTGCAACAGCGCCAGGACGAGTTAAATTTGAGGTAAAAGGTCCAATGCGCCGTCGTACAGTCAGCATTATCCCCGAAACCGCTGCATAACAACATCCGCTAAATGAAGTGATTTTTTGCCTAATACAGCATTTATTCGGTATTGTTTGCCCAACAGTTCGCTGCCGCCACACAAGATGATCGAATCTTTCTGACCCCGTTTCGTTTCATCGGGGTGTCAACGATCGTATTAAAAAACGAAGGGGTTTTGCCAAGCATGTGCATTCAGCATCCAACCCGCACTTCATTGCAGGCACATTTTCCTGTACTGGTTTTATCGGTTAAATGTGATCTGACCTAGAGGCCCTTCTTGCCGGAGTACGGTTTCTCAGCCAAACATCGACAACTTTGACTCTGCTATTCCTTGGGGATTCGTCTCGGACCAGCCCGCAATTTTGTCTCGTTTTAACAGGAACCAAGCAGGTCATTGCACATGACTCAGATATGTTGTGAGTTATAACCAGTTTTTCTAAATGCCTTTTTAGCATTCTAGTCTTGCTGAAAAGGAAAGGGATTTTCCATGTTATCCACAACCTTATTCGAATGAGACGGGATTCAACAGTACACTTTGAGAATCTTTCACTGTTTTGAAAGCAAGTCAAGACACCAACTGATGGGTTTCTATCCATGTGGCCAATGATCCAACATTACCCTCTGGTAAAATTATGGCATTCTGAACTAATTCACGACTTGATGCATGAAATTCACCGATGAAGCGGTAATCAAAGTAATTGCTGGTCGTGGTGGCAATGGCTGTCTCAGTTTTTTGCGCGAGAAAAACCGACCAAAAGGTGGGCCTGATGGTGGCGATGGAGGAAATGGTGGTAGCATTTATATTGTTGGTAGCGAAGCACTCAACACCCTGACCGACTTTCGTCATATACGGACCTACAAGGCAGAATCAGGTCAATCTGGTTCCGGCCGCAACTGCTCAGGGAAAACGGGTTCAGATTTACGACTGAAAGTTCCATTGGGCACCATCATTATTGACATCGAAACTGAAACAACGATCGGAGAGGTCACTCTTGAAGGTGAAGAATTGCTGGTTGCGAGAGGAGGACTTCATGGACTTGGCAACGCCCACTTCAAAACCAGCATCAATCGAGCTCCGAGGCGGACTAGGTCAGGAACAGATGGCGATGAACGAAAAATAAGACTGGAATTAAGCGTTCTTGCTGATGTGGGATTGCTGGGCCTGCCAAATGCAGGAAAATCGACCTTGTTGAGTCGAGTTTCACAAGCGCGACCCAAAATCGCTGATTATCCCTTTACCACGCTTTATCCACAACTAGGAGTGGTCGATGTCGGTGAGTCATATGGCTTTGTTATGGCAGATATTCCCGGTTTGATCAAGGGTGCCGCAGAGGGAGGAGGGTTAGGTACACAGTTCCTGAAGCACCTAAATCGAACCCGGATACTAGTCCATTTGGTGGATATCTCACCATTAGCAGACCGGGAACCTGAGACTGCAATTCAGGATATCGAAGTCGAACTGAAAAAATCGAGATATTCACTTGTAGAAAAAGAACGTTGGCTTGTTCTCAATAAGATAGACACCCTCGAAAAATCCGAAGTTGAAGAAATTGCAAACAGAATCAAAAGATCCTTGAACTGGCAGAAACCAATTCATTTTGTCTCCGCAGTGAGCGGGGCTGGATGCAAGGAACTAACAGTCAGAATTATGCGGCATCTGACATCTCTCAGAGATGATGATTCTGATCAGGAACAATTGAGCCGAGAACTTGGTGACCTCCAACATGGAAAATAACAGGACAATACTGACTCAATCTACGCGGTGGGTAATCAAGGTTGGAACCGCACTTCTCACAGATTCTCGCAGAGGACTCCGCAAAGATGTGGTCGAATCACTGTCCGATCAGATATGCCAACTGTTAAATGACGGTATGCGGGTGGTTTTGGTTTCTTCAGGATCAATCGGGGAGGGCATGAGGCGTTTGGGATGGCAGCAGAGACCGAACAAGGTACATCTTTTGCAAGCGGCGGCAGCCATTGGTCAAATTGGCTTGGTACATAGTTATGAGGCTGCATTTCGCAAACGCGATGTGCATTCAGCACAGATACTTCTGACCCATGCTGATTTGGCTAGCCGACAGCGCTACCTGAATGCACGAAATACTATCCGTGAATTATTGGACCTGGGAGTGGTGCCCATCGTCAATGAAAATGATGCAGTAGTGAATGAGGAAATTCGCTTTGGCGACAATGATACTTTGGCCGCCCTGACTGCAAATCTAATAGATGCTGAATGCCTGGTATTGTTGACCGATCAGCAGGGGCTATTTGATAGCAATCCTCGGCAAACAGAAAGTGCTCAACTTGTTCGTTACGGTAATGCTGATGATTTTTCTCTGCTTCGCCTTGCAGGAGAGGCAGGCGATTCTGGTCGTGGTGGTATGATCACGAAACTTCAGGCCGCACAACAAGCCTCAAGATCCGGTTCCTATACGATCATTGCGTCAGGGCAGGAGCCGAGTGTATTGCTTCGCTTGCGAGATGGAGAAGAAATGGGAACGCTACTAGCTCCTGGCAAGGAGCGAATTGCTGCCCGTAAGCAATGGCTTGCAGGTCAATTACGTAGCAGTGGAAAACTCATCCTTGATAATGGCGCAGTCAGCGTGCTCAAAGATGGAGGGAAAAGTTTGCTGTCCGTCGGGGTGACCGCAGTCGAAGGAAACTTTACGCGCGGAGAAATCGTAACTTGTCTTGATCACAAGAGACAGGAAATTGCTTACGGATTGATCAACTACAATTCCGACGAGGCTCGCCGAATCATCGGAATGCCAAGTCAGAGCATCGAGCAAATTTTAGGTTATTGCGGGGAGAGCGAACTCATCCATCGCGACAATATCGCAGTAACTGTATGAGACAGAAGGTTCAAGCGCTCAGTGCTCGAAGTCGATTATTCAGTCTAGACTTCAAACGTGCTGCACGATTACGATGGTGCAAACCTTTCGATGTGGCACTGTCGATTTTCGAAACAGTCTCACGATATGCCTTCTCAGATGCTTCTCGTTGACCAGAGCTGATGGTTTTCAACAACTTCTTTATTGATGAACGCAAAGCGGAACGCTGGCTCATGTTGTGTTCGCGTTGCTTGATATTTTGTCTCGCTCGTTTTCTTGCCTGGGATGAATTAGCCAAAAGACTTCCTCTTGATCTGGATTTGGTTATCGGAGGATGGAATATCCCTGATTTCTGGATTTTTGTCAAGCCTAAAATGTACCTGTGTTCTCGTTAGCTTCATGTCATCCAAGATGATCAAGTCCGTATCCACAGTTGGTTCGATGACCTTGCTGTCACGGATAACAGGATTAATAAGGGATATCATTTTCGCGAACATATTAGGCGACAAGGCTGAGGCTGATGTGTTTTTTGTGGCTTTGCGAATCCCCAATTTTTTCAGGCGTATTTTTGGTGAAGGAGCTCTGTCAGCCGCGTTTGTTCCGGTTTTCACGGATTATCGAATGCATCGAAGTTCGCAAGAGGTTTCATCATTTCTGCAATTAATGCTGGGACGTTTTGGACTCCTGCTGCTGGTGATATCCGTGATTGGAGTGATTGGTGCTCCTCTTTTGGTCTCGATAGTGGCTGCGGGTTTTCTGAATGACCCTGTGAAATATGAATCTGCTGTTTCAGCAACCCGTATTACATTCCCCTATCTTTTTTTTATCTCTCTGGTTGCAGTGGCTGCAGGAATGTTAAATACCTGCGGCCGGTTTGCTGCACCAGCGGCAACGCCGATTTTTTTAAATCTCTGCTTGATCGGGGCAGCAATTGTTCTGGTTCCTCTGGTATCAAGCTCCCCCAATGCCCTTGCTATTGGGGTCATGATAGCGGGTTTTGTGCAACTGATGTTCCAAATACCCTTCCTTCGTCGTGAGCGTCTCACAATTCGCCCGAGAATAGTTGCAAGACCGGGAGATCGGATTGGGTTAGATGGTGTAAAAAAAGTCGGAAAGCTGATAATTCCGGCAATTTATGGAGTTTCGGTTGCTCAAGTCAGTGTATTTGTGAACACAATTCTTGCTTCGTTCCTGATCACCGGCAGTATTTCCTGGCTGTATTATGCGGACCGGCTAATGGAATTTCCGGTTGGTGTGTTTGGAATTGCATTATCTACAGTCATTCTGCCACACCTGTCTCGCATTCGTCATGAAGCTGCTGGAAATGCTTTTTCCAGCAGTCTGGATTGGGCAAGCCGTTGGGTGGTGCTGATCTGTATTCCAGCCATGATTGGTCTAGTCATGCTAGCTGAAGCACTGGTTGCAACAATTTTCTATCATGGGGATTTTACAACCAATGGAGTTCGAATGACCGCCTTGAGCCTGATTGCATTCTCTGTTGGAATGCCGGCAATTGTAATGGTCAAGGTTCATGCTACCGGATTCTTTGCGCATCAGGATACTCGAACTCCAGTCAAGGTTGCGATGTACGCCATGGCGCTGAATATCGTGTGTTGTTTAATATTGGTGATGCCGCTTAAGCATGTCGGATTGGCTCTTGCTACTTCATTGTCCATGTTTTTTAATGCGATCTGGTTGTTTCTGTTGCTCTGGCGCAAGAATCTGTATAGACCAGAACCGGGTTGGCCGGTTTTCTTGTCTCGATGTTCTTTGGCGTGTCTGCTGATGGCAATTTTCCTTTGGGAATTCAGAGGTGATACAGCTCTATGGTTGGAGCTATCCATTCCCGATCGATCGATTCGCTTACTGGGACTGATCACGGCTGGCGGTCTCATCTATGTTCTGACCCTGTTATTATCGGGCATCCGGCCTCGTCAGTTGATAATTCCAAACCACAGTGAAACATGAAATTAGCAAGATCAATATCGGAGCGTATTCAGGGTGATCAGGGTTGTGTGCTTACGATTGGCAACTTTGATGGTGTGCACCGTGGACATCAGGAAGTGATTCGCGGTCTAGTCGGTCACGCAAGACAAATGAACCTGCCCGCAAATTTGATGACCTTTTTTCCTACCCCGCAAGAGTATTTTCGGGGAAAGGAAGCAGCTCCTCGATTAACCTCTCTGATCACAAGGTACATTTATCTGAAAGATTCAGGAATTGATACTTTGATTGCACTCCCGTTCAACCGGTCTCTAGCCGAAACCTCTGCTGAGGACTTCATTCTGCAATACATCGTCAAAGGTTTGAATACACGGTTCTTGATGGCTGGCGATGACTTCAGGTTCGGTGCTGGTCGAAGAGGTGACTATGCAATGCTGAAATCATTTGGTCATGAACATGGATATCAGCTAACCCGTTGTATTACAGTTGAGGAGGAGGATGGGCGAATCAGCAGCACCCGTATTCGACAGGCTCTAAAAAACGGCGATCTGGATTTGGCAAGGCGATTGCTCGGGCGTCGATATGAAATAATTGGCCGAGTGTGTCGCGGTGATCAGAGAGGTCGTACTTGGGGATTCCCGACTCTGAATCTTCCATTTAAACACAGTCCGCCAATGTCTGGAGTATTTGCTGTTGAGGCGGAGATAGACAGGCAAATGGTTGAGGGAGTGGCAAACTTGGGAACGAGGCCAACTATCGATGGCGAAAAGATTTTACTGGAGGTTCACTTGTTCAATTTTCATCAGGATGTTTACGGTCAACGTGTTCGAATTCAATTTATCCAGAAGATTCGTGACGAGCTACGGTTTGAAACATTTCATGACTTGAAGCAACAGATTGAAGAAGATTGCAAAGCGGCCCAGATCATTCACCAATCAAAAGAGTCAGTGTGATGACTCGATCAACTCGTTATTTTCGATATCTGGTTGTGGCTGCATTGATTGTCGTAATCGATCAGTTGTGCAAACACCTTGCGGTTTTCTACCTCACGGGTAGCCCACCCATTCAAGTACTGCCTTTCCTTCAATGGTTTCTGATCTACAACTCGGGAGCAGCTTTTGGTTTTTTGCATGGGGCAGGCGGGTTCCAGCTGTATTTGTTCATTAGCATTGCGATCATCGTTGTTGCAGTCATTCTGGTTTGGTTATGGCGTGTTCCGGCAAATCAGAGGATTTTGTCATTTGGACTGGTGATGATACTGGCTGGTGGTATTGGAAACCTGATTGACCGCGTTCGGTATCAACATGTTGTGGATTTCATCAATCTACACTATCGGGATTGGTATTTTCCGGCCTTCAATGTTGCAGATGTTGCGATCACATTTGGGGTCATTTTCTACTTGATCCACACATTTTTTTACCATGAAGAAAAAATCCAGTAATCGGGAACCAATGCTCGAATGATGACCTTCAACCTCGATAACACAGTACGAATAACTCATACAAATACTCATAACATCAATAATTTAATCGGATGATGACAGTCCAGTTCAAACTGGGTTTGTTAAACCGTGCGTGATCTGGCATAATGATTGAACGAATCCTCTGCCCCGACAATCAATTTTAGTGCTTGCCATATTTCAACTGCATGCGACATGGGCCGATTTGCAGTGTCAAGATGAAACGATAATCAGAAAAGGATAACAGATCATGATGACCAAAATGGTACTTCGCAGGATAGCGATTGGATTCGCCACCTTGATTGTGGTTTCCATTATTGTCTTTGTGATGACCAGTGTTTTGCCTGGTGATGTCGCGCAAATTATTCTTGGACAAAGTGCTACCCCGGAAACACTCGCGGCCCTGCGCAAGGAGTTGGGCATGGATCAGCCGGGACATGTTCGCTACTTTCAGTGGCTGGGTAACATGGCTACAGGAGACCTCGGAATCTCGAAAGCCGGTGGAGCAACGATCGAGAGCCTGATTTCAGGGCGACTCGGGAATACCATGGTCATGTCCGGGCTAGTTGCGGCAATATCCATTCCGATTTCAATTGCATTGGGACTTTGGGCAGCCATGCATCCTGGTGCCTTGCTAGACCGAATCGTTACCTTTGGTACACTGAGTTTGATCTCGGTTCCAGAGTTTTTCATTGCGACCATCCTGGTTCTGATTCTGGCGGTTGAACTGCACTGGTTGCCTGCAACCACTTATTTGACTGGTCAGGAAACGTTTCTGGAATTTTTCAAAGCCATGGCGATGCCACTGATCACGTTGGTAATCGTTGTTTCTGCGCAAATGATCAGGATGACTCGTGCCGGTATTTTAAATGTGATGAGCTCTCCCTATATCGAAATGGCAATCCTCAAGGGTGTGCCGCGTCGTCGAATTATTCTGCGACATGCTTTTTTTAACGCGATTGGCCCGATCGTCAATGTAATTGCCCTGAATTTGGCTTATCTGGTTAGCGGGGTCGTTGTGGTAGAGACAATCTTCTCGTATCCTGGACTAGCAAAGCTGATGATTGATGGCGTGCAGACTCGGGATTTGCCTCTGGTACAAGCCTGTGCGATGATCTTTTGCGGTGCTTATGTGATATTGATCCTTTTGGCTGATGTTGCTTCCATCATGTCCAATCCACGGCTTCGGAACCCGAAATAATCAAGCCGATCCATGACAGAAAATTCTGAACGAATCGAAAAAACCGAGATGCCAGAAAAAGATATTTTGCCTGAAATTGATGCAGTTGATGAGTTGCCCACGGCCCCCCCGAAGCGTCGTGTCAGACTCTCTTGGGTGGGCAAGGTATCGGTAGTAATCGTCTTGTTCTGGCTAATCATTTGTCTGATCGGCCCCACTATTGCACCATTTCATGAAATGGATATTGATGGCGATGATGGTTTTATGGGCTTTCATACCAATGAATACGGAACTTTTTATCTCGGAACAGATTATCTCGGCAGGGATACCTTGTCTCGCGTCATTTACGGTGCCCGCAATACTATTGGCATATCCCTGGCTTCAACCCTTTTGGCCTATCTGCTAGGCATAACTCTCGGGATACTTGCGGCAGTGAAAGGAGGATGGATTGATATGGGTATTAGCCGAGTCAACGATGCAATACTTTCTTTGCCCACGATCATGCTCGGCTTGATCGCCATTGCCTGGCTTGGTTCTTCAATACCGGTACTGGTTGGCACAGCGTCGATCATTTATGCATCGAGTGTTTTTCGCATCGCCAGAGCTTTAGGCCAGGACATCATGGTACAGGATTTTGTTGAGGCGGCCAGAGCTCGTGGTGAAGGCGCCTGGTGGGTCATCCGATCGGAGGTGTTGCCGAATGCCGCCATGCCACTTGCCACCGATTTTGGATTACGCCTCGTATTTGTTGTGTTGTTTATTTCCTCACTGAGCTTTTTAGGTCTCGGTGTTCAACCTCCTGCTGCAGACTGGGGGAGCATGGTACGTGAGAATTTGCAAGGTCTTCCATACGGATCTTATGCGGCCATCTGGCCAGCTCTGGCAATTGCAACTTTCACCATTCCGATCAATCTGATTGTCGACGATATTTCGGCCAAGTCTGGCGGCAGTCTCGCCACCAAGATGGTATAGCACGATGCAAAGAGATAAACTTGTCGAAGTCAAAAATCTCCAGATCAATGCTAAAAATGATGATGGGAATGTTTTGCCGATTGTCAAAGGTGTCTCTTTTGACATTCACAAGGGTGAAGTAGTTGCGCTGATTGGTGAATCTGGATCCGGTAAAACGACCATCTCCCTTGCGTGTCTTGCGTATACCAAACCGGGACTGCATTTTGCGGGTGGTGAATTACTTGTTGGCGGTGAAGACATGCTCACGGCTGAGCCTATGCGTACGCGAGAGATTCGAGGGTCTAAGGTTGCCTATCTCGCGCAAAGTGCTGCCGCAACATTCAATCCCGCAATTACCATCGGTGAGCAAGTTACCGAATCAGCTGTTTTACATGGAATCCTATCGCAAAGCGAAGCGGATAAACGTGCTGTAGAGTTATATCATGCGCTCGAGTTGCCAGACCCGGATCGAATTGGATCTCGATATCCGCATCAGGTTTCAGGTGGTCAGCTACAGCGATTGATGGCTGCCATGGCACTTTGTGGCAAACCGGATCTCATGGTTCTTGATGAACCGACCACTGCTCTTGATGTTACTACACAGATTGAGGTTCTGAAGGCTTTCAAGAAAGTTATCCATGAGGAGAATTCAGCGGCTATCTATGTTACCCATGATCTCGCAGTTGTTGCCCAGATTGCCGACTATATTGTGGTGCTTTATGGTGGTGAAATCATGGAACAAGGCACTGCAGATGCAATCATCAATAATCCAGGGCATGCCTATACACAGCGGTTGATGGCGGCTGTACGACCAAAACCCCAAGCTGGACTCGGCAGCTCAGTTGGAGCGGAGCATGAAAGAACAATTCCGGCAATACAAATCACGGACATGACGGCTGGATATGGAGGAATAGTTGATGGAGAGCCCAAGATTCCGGTATTAAAGGATATCAATGTTTCGGTAATGAATGGTCATGTGGTTGGTGTCATCGGCGAATCGGGATGTGGAAAATCTACCCTTGCCCGGGTCATGGCGGGGCTTTTGCCGCAGTCTCGAGGTAAGATCAAACTGGATGATGTAGAACTTGAAGGAGATCTTCGAAACAGAAAACTCGAGGAGTTGCAGAAGATTCAGTTCGTATTCCAGATGGCCGACACCGCCTTGAACCCAAAACAAGTCATCGGTGACATTATCGGTCGACCACTTGAGTTTTATCACGGTCTCAAGGGCAAAAAGAAACATGCCAAGGTTGTAGAGATTCTTGAGATGGTTGAGTTGCCGGCAGACTTCGCCTCGCGTTATCCGATGGAATTGTCGGGTGGTCAGAAGCAACGTATAAACATGGCCCGTTCTCTGGCAGCCAATCCCGAAGTCATGCTATGTGATGAAGTAACCTCGGCACTGGATTCAATTGTAGGTGCAAATGTGATTAAGTTGCTGACTGCACTTCGTGATAAAACGGGAGTTTCCTTTGTTTTTATTAGTCATGATCTATCTACCGTAGCTTCATTTGCAGACGAGATCGTGGTGCTCTATGCTGGGCGTGTTGTTGAGCAAGGTCCAACAGATGAGGTATTGACACCTCCCTATCACCCCTACACCCGCCTGCTGATCAGTTCCGTTCCGGAATTGAGGCTTGGCTGGCTTGAAGATACCATGCAGAAAAGGGAAATGGCGGTTGGGATTGCCAAGGATGTCGAGATTACCAGTGTAGGCTGTCCATTTTTCAATCGTTGTCCAATGGGCATTGAAGGGATCTGTGAGAAGCAGAATCCCCCTGTTCGCGACTTGAGCTCAGGGCATCAGATCACCTGTCACAGATCTGTTGAAGAACTGGAAGCAGTGGAATTTGAAGTTCAAAAGGCATTGGAGGGTTACAGTACCGATCCAGCCGAAATCGAACCATCGGCTTTTTCTGTATCCCGATAATATACCTGTTAGATGGATAGCCCTCCCAGAACATGACAGTGTTAATCTATCGATGATCCTTTCGCAATATTCCAGATTTTCATTTCCATCGACAGCCACTGCAAGTTAGCAAAAACCCTGGTCATATTGACCCGAGTGATAGTCCAATCCAGCTTGCAACATTTTCAGGCGGCTTTTTTCTGCTTTCAGATTTTCCGATGCCACCCGAATGACGGACCATGTCAGTTCTGTCGCCCGTTCCAAATTTGATTGGACGATACTCAAACTTGACCGTTTGAGCCATAATAGACAAAAGTACTCATGAGAAGGTGCATATGAGAGCTCTTCATAAAGATTTCGGTGTCGAGATACCGGGTATCGACCTCCGTGAAGCGGCTTTGTATTTTTCACTAATCCGGGAAGCTTTCGAAGAATATTCCCTGTTGCTGTTTCGCAACCAGTGCCTGAATGAAGAGGCTCATCTAGCATTTGGGCGTCTTTTTGGCGCGATTGAGATCAGGGAAAAACAACCAGAGAATCACGAGGCTCAAGTATCGATCGTATCAAACCGCCGAGAAGATGGGTACCTTGAAGATGAGGAAAGTGCCAGGTTTATGCATCAAGCGGCAAATCAGCTTTGGCATACCGACAGCACATTTTTACCCAGGCCAGCCCTGGCCAATATACTGACTGCACGAGTGATACCATCATCGGGTGGCGCTACAGAATTTGTTTCTACTCGTGCCGCCTGGCGTGAACTACCCGATAACATCCGTAAAAAAACTCGCGGGCTGATTTTTATGCACCAATATGCACATTCACGTAAAGCGATATCGCTAGCGGCGGCAAATCTTGACCTAGTCACAATGTGGCCGGATACGAAGTGGCGGGCAATCTGGAGGAATCCAGTCAATGGAACAGAGTCTCTGTACTTGGCATCGCATGCCTACGGAGTGGTTGGGATGAATGAAAAAAAAAGGAAAAAGCCTAATCGATGAGCTAATCGAATTCTCGACAGAACCGCATCGGGTTTATAGCCATCAGTGGTTACCGGGTGATGTACTGGTCTGGGATGAGCGTGCAACTATGCATCGTGGTACCTCCTGGCCTTATGGTGAAGAGAGAACCCTGGCAAGTATCTGCATCACAGCCAGTGAATCGGACGGTCTTGATCAGGTTCGTCCAAACTTGCCAAGTTGAATTGAATGCCCGTCAAACCGCTAAAATATGGAAAAGGGGATGCCTCTTATCAGGCGGCTGGTGGTACTCCAGGAATCTACAGGCTGATCAACCGGTTTTTTACTACATGGAGAAGCTTCCCGAGGCAAGAAAAATCCGTAAAATGCACCCTGAAGATCTGGATGAGTCAAGCGACAAGCTGGCTCGATTTCTGTGCGGGTGGTTGGGAGGTCCGAGGCTGTATCAGCAAAAATATGGGCCAATCAGCATCCCCGGCGTCCATCAGCATCTTGATATCGGCGTGTCGGAAAGAGATGCCTGCTCAAGTGCATGTCTCTTGCACTTGAGGAACAGCCATACAGCAGTGATTTCAGGGACTACCTGATCCAGCAGCTGGCGATACCGGCAGAACGCATCCGAATGGTTTGTCAATCTCGCCATTCGAATGAGATTGACAAAAACTTGTGAAGTGGGTCACGAGAGAGTTCTACAGATTGAATGCCTGAGAGGAGAAAGGTAATGGAATCAGGCTAGGCTGATTCCATATCCGTCTTGGCTAGCAGTATCGAACAGACCCCAAGTGCACAGAGCGCTCCGATAATTTGTGCACCGATGAATGCCGGTGCATGAGCTGGATAGATTCCCGAAAATGTATCGGTAAAACTCCTTGCAATGGTCACCGCAGGATTAGCAAACGAAGTTGATGCGACAAACCAGTATGCGGCCGTGATGTAAAGTCCGACCACCATGGCGACTGCATTTCTGCGAAACTGCAATGTCAGGAGAATAGCCAATATCAGACCAAAGGTGGCAATACTCTCGGAAAGCCACTGAGCGCCTCCGCTTCGGAGTTTTACAGAGGCTTGCACAATCTCCATCTCAAACATGGTGTGTGCCGCCACTGCACCAAGCAGTCCTCCGACAACTTGCATTAGAACATAAACAACAGAATCAAGACCACCAATCTCTCGGCGCAATAGGAAAACCAGCGTAACCGCCGGGTTGAAATGTGCACCAGAGATAGGTCCGAACATCGTGATTAGAACAACAAGAATGGCCCCGGTTGGTATGGTATTGCCGAGCAGGGACAAAGCGGCGATATTGCCAGAGAGCTCTTCGGCCATTATCCCCGAACCGATCACCGTGGCGAGCAGGAAGAACGTGCCGATGAATTCGGACAGATATTTCTGTTTAGCCGAATACATCAATCGTGATCTTGATCAGGGATCCTATTCGGTCGGCAGGAGGTGAGCACTGTCCTCGCCATACTCTTCGCTGTCATGGCTGTGTGTAAGGAAAGCTTCCCAGCGCTCATTGGCGGTTCCTCTCACCCAGGCCTTGTCGGATTTCGCATAGCAACAAGTTGTGGTTTCGAGTCCCAGCTGTGGTCGATCTGATTGATTGATTCGAACCATCAGTTCGTCGAGTTGTTGCTGGTTCTCAACTTGAATTCCGAGGTGGTCAAACCCGATTTCTCCCCGGCCTGATTCGATTACAAAGTTGACACAAGGATCTTCGACATCCCATTTGGCATAATCCTTGCGAACGATATCCGGTGACTTGTCAAACAGGGTCGAATAAAACTGAATTGATTGATCGAGATCTTCGACTTTCAGGGAAATATGGAGTTTCATGGTTGTGGGGACATTTCGAATTAAATGATAGTCAGGATTGTACAACGAGCTGATTGATTTTGACATTGTGAAAGCCATGGAATGGGGGGAAGTCTGATGCCGCTTGCAATCGTACAACTCAATCCATGCCAGCGACCGGATATTGCTCGGGTTGAAGAGCATCAATAATGATGACAGCCTGAATTCGCCCTGGAATTCTCAACCAATTGTCCGAAAAAACGCTTCTCGAAATGCTTATGAGCCTGACAATCAGGCAGAGTGCCTCGAAAACGGCTTGGTTGAGATTTCTTGTGGGTATAGCACCGGTCTCGCTGAGGCTGGCGCAAGGGCTTGACGAACGGTCTGGAAAAAATCCTTGCAAAATGTAATATAAATAGAATATAATTGTAACAATACTGTAATAATAGAAAACACAAAGCAATAATATTCAATCAGATGAACCATGAAAACAGAAACTAATCGAAGAATGGTCACTGATGCAGAATCAGTCGTTGATAAGTCTCCCATGATTACCATCAGCGAGGAAGTCTTACTGTTAATTCTGCATTATGACAATGGATGCGCGAATTACGATCTGTCTCCTCGTACCGTGCGCGGTATGATGGCTGGTGCAATCCTGCTTGACTTATGCGAACAAAAACGAATCAAGATCGATAACGGAAGTTTGATTATCATTAACCCCGCAACGACGGGATACCCATTTCTGGATCACGCATTATCCTGGATTGGAAAAAATGCCATTCGGCATGATGCCGATGATTGGGTTGGTCGCCTGTTTGCCGAGGCCGATGACATTCAACAGGAGTTGTCTGCGCTTTTGGTTGATCGCGGTATTCTGTTTCACCGCTCAGAAGGTCGTTACTTTGTGATGGGCAGTCATCATTTTGTTTCAGGCAATGGCGAACACTTTCGTGACATTCGCCGACGGATTGCGGGAATTCTGCTGTGCAAGGAAACGCCAAGTGCACGGGACATGATGATTATCAACCTGACTTCGATGCATGGGCTATGGAATGATCTGGTTGACGACTCTGTGATGGATGTTATGACGCCCAGGATCGAGGATATAGTCCGTGTTGACATGACTGGTCGATCAGTAACTGATCTCATTCAGGCGGCCTTGCAGCTTCGAGATCAATAGCGTTCCACTGAAAAAGGATTGCCCTTCAGTTCATTTACAATCTTAGCTCGGTTCATAGCAGATCCTGCCTTAGTAATGTAGCCCGCACTGCCGATTGGTTCGCCAACGAGACGCACCAAAGGTGCGATTTAGAGTAATTCGCCGCGATCGCGAGAGTAAACAATCGTCAGAGTAGTTCAGAATTATCATGTCCTCTGTACTGGATCATATCGTGATTGCCGCGAAAACCCACGATCAGGGAGTTTCGTATATTCGGGACAAGCTGGGGATTGACATACCGAAAGGTGGACAGCACAAGTTCATGGGGACGCAAAACTCGGTCATGGCTTTGGGTGAACATGTTTATCTTGAGGTCATTTCCATTGATCGGTCGCTAAGTCCTCCAGGCCATCCCCGCTGGTTCGGGTTAGATGATCCGCATGTTAGAAACGCCCTTGAAGATTCGCCTAGATTGCTGACATGGGCCGTGAATGCGATTGATCTTGAATCTCTGATTGGATCGTCTGTAGTACCGCTTGGAGAAATCATTTCGGCTAGTCGTGACGAATTGCGATGGAAAGTGGCATTTCGCAAGGATGGATCCATGCCCGCTGCTGGTTTTATCCCGCTTTGCTTGCAATGGAAAGTTGATTTTCACCCTGCAAGCAGAATGGAAGACTTGAGTTGGAGGATGCTCTCACTAGAGCTTCATCATCCCTACCCCGACTGGCTTGGGGATGTTCTAGAGACTATCGGCGCGAGAGAAGAAGTTACTATCCACGGAATAGAAGACAGACAGGCATCTTACCTTGAAGCGGTACTTTCTGGGCCAGATGGCCGTATCGTAAAGTTGCGCTAACCCACTGTCCATTGAGTCTGTCCTAATCCCCCAATTCCACTACGAAGTGCAACAACCCGGAGGGTTTTTGCGCATTGCAAACGGACAGGGAGTGGATGTGTTTTTGAGCACCCTTCAGGATAGTGGATAGATTGCGGAGCTTATTCCTGTTTGCTCGGGCTTTCTCCTGGTTCTCCAGTACACTCGGGACAGAGTGGTCATATCCATCAGCATTGCCCCACCTGCCATGAAATAATATCCACCGCTTGACATCGTGGTTTGGCATGATTTGAACTCCAATCCCGACTGTGATGTCGATTCCGGGATTGCATGATGTTGCCGGATGCCCAGCATATTGCGGGGCAGGCAACCACAGGTGTCACCCCCTTGGAACGCATCCGAAAAATCGGCCCTGTTTTGGGGAGAGGGAGCTGTGTGCATGCCCGTCAATATTATTACAAGGCAAATCAATATCCCTAATCCTTAAATAGAAAATTTGAAAGTACTTCCAACGCCTTGTGTGGTGTGGTTTTCGACCGGGTTGGCTTTTCACCCAATGGATGATTCTGATTCCAGCCCAAAATCCACAGTCCATCATGCTCTGTGCCAAATAAAGCAATTTCTATTTAAGGATTAGGGAATATTCCTCACTTTACCAATGCCTATATCTAGTTCAACATCGCTTTCCAATTGATAGTTATTTTCTCAAGTTTCGGACTTCATTTATCGCTGAAATAATGCAATAAATTGTTGAAGTGCCCAGGTTGTATTTCTTTGATAGTGGACTGGCCTAATGGCTTTTGGGAATATATACTCAAAAGGAATTACACATGCATCCTCTTCGTGGAACGATTTTTCAGTCATGAGTAATCGCGGAGTTTGCGAAACAAAGTACAAACCTTGGCTAGCGAGGCATAGCCTCAGACCGACGAGTCATGATCGGATCGATTGTTCTATTGTAGATATTCAGCAATTACCTAGTTGAATAAATACGGAGTGATCGTAATCCCTAATCCTTAAATAGAAACGATTTTACCCGTCATGAGCCGGGATTCGAGCAGTTGAGCGGAAAAATGGTCCAGAATGGTCCGAGTGGCCGGATTCCGGTCATGAATGATGCTCGTTCACTTCCCGGATTCGAGTGTGGTAGCGGGTTTTGGGCCTCCGGGCAAATTCCGGGCGTGCGAATCCATGGCCCCATTCGGCCGGTTTTGGATGGATCCGGAGGAATCGGGGAATCAGAACAGTCGGCAGGTACGGATCATCCAGAGTGTTTCATCCAGCAGTTTCAGATCCACCGGGTTGACCTTCAACACCCACCCCCGGGAGTGACGCACAATCAGACCGGCCATGTCATGCAAGCGGGTTCGGAAGGTGCCGGCCCGATTGCCGTACCACTCGAGACCGAGGGTCATGCGCAGGAGAACCAGCAGGTTACAGGCAATCACATTCAGGTACAGATAGACCGCATTGGCCCGGAATGTACTGCAGGGCAAAGAGTTATGGTCGAAAGTAGTGCGTGGGCGGAAAGGGGGGTTGAAAAAAGCGGCGTAACCGGATTAGCTATTACATTGACAAAAAAAGTTAACCAAGAGGTACGCCACTATGAGAGATGATAACATTATTGACTATTCAAAAATCGGCAAGTTCAAGGATGAATTGACCGCGATTCTGCGCGAGGGTGCCCGTCGGCTGCTGCAGGTGGCAGTGGAAGCCGAGCTGGGCGAGTTCCTGAAGCAGTATGAAGACCGCCGCACCGAACAGAACCTCCGGCTGGTGGTGCGCAGTGGCCATCATCCGGAGCGCTCGATCCAGACCGGGATCGGCTCGGTCCCGGTGCGGATTCCGAAGGTTCGTTCCAACGACGGCAAGCCGGTGACCTTCCGCTCGTCGGTGGTTCCGCCGTATGTGCGCAAGAGTCGCACGCTGGAGGCTTGGGTGCCCTGGCTGTACCTGAAGGGGGTCAGCACCGGCGAGATGGCCGGCGTGCTGTCCGGGCTGCTGGGGAAGCAGGCGAAGGGGTTCTCGCCGTCAGTGGTCAAGCGTCTCAAGCGGGTCTGGCTGGACGAGAGGAAGGAGTGGACGCAGCGTGACCTGAGCCAGGACCGGTGGGTGTACGTCTGGGCGGACGGGGTGTACAGCGGTCTCCGCAACGAGGAGACGAAGCTCTGCTGCCTGGTGGTGATTGGCGTGGACGACCAGGGCCGGAAGTCGATTCTGGCCATCGAGGACGGGGTGCGCGAGTCCACCCTCAGCTGGCAGGACGTGCTGCTGGACCTGAAGAGCCGGGGCATGAACGCTCCGAAACTGGCGATCGGGGACGGTGCCATGGGGTTCTGGTCGGCACTCGACCGGGTCTATCCGGAGGCCCGGCACCAGCGTTGCCGGGTGCACAAGACCGCCAATGTGCTGGCCGCCATGCCGAAGGCCATCCATCCCAAGGTGAAGTCGGCACTGCAGCAGATCTGGATGGCGGAGACCCGGGACCATGCCAATCAGGCCTTCGACCGTTTCCTGGCCCGCTACCAGGAGAAGTATCCCAAGGCCGCGGTGAAGCTGATCCAGGATCGCAAGGAGCTGATGAACTTCTTCGACTTCCCGGCCGAGCACTGGCAGAGCATTCGCACCACCAACCCGATCGAGTCGACCTTTGCCACGATCCGCCACCGGACCCGGACGACCCGGGGCTGCCTGAGCCGCGACACCATGCTCGACATGATGTTCAAGCTCGGGCAGTGCGCGGAATCCCGCTGGCGAAGGCTGCGCGGGTTCCGCAGGCTGGGACAGGTCAT
The DNA here is from genome assembly GCA_965220975.1 of Candidatus Poriferihabitans sp. Classification (GTDB taxonomy): domain Bacteria; phylum Pseudomonadota; class Gammaproteobacteria; order Arenicellales; family Poriferihabitantaceae; genus Poriferihabitans. Next base: position 364,693 of record OZ244855.1, read on the forward strand.
CGAGGGAGTGCAGTTCAAGGATGGAATTGAGGTACAATCAGACCAGAAAACGGTAGCCGCTGGATGAACCCCTTTCCGCCCCGCGCACTACTTTCGACCATAACTCCAGGGCAAATGCGCACCACTGAAATCGCTGCGCAATTCCTCGAGGCGATTTTCCGAGCTGTCTGCACGCTGGTTGTACCACCACACAATCTCCGCATCGCCGAGCCCTTCCCGATCCAGATCCGTCGCAATGGCACGGTAGACGAATCCGTCTTTCAGGGCACTTTCCCCATCCACCGGATTCAACTGCTGTTCCTGCATCCTGATCTCCGTCTGCTCGGGCTGTGCCGGGGTGTCCGGGTCTTTCGGCTTGACTTTGCCGGGCACTCGGGTTTTCTGTACCACCAGGCAAAAGGCTTCCGGAGTCTTGTCCATTGCATGCCAGGTTCGGGCGAGAAACCCGGTCTCGGACAGAGAACCATCTTCATGCACTGCCGGCTGCCACTCCGATTCCGGAATCTCGGCAATCAGGTCACGGACATTCCGGCTCATCCTGGCTCGAATGGCGAAACGGGCTCCCTGTTCCCGGCAGAGATTGATGACTCTCGCTTGACAGGAAGCGGCATCGGCTCGAAACCTGGAGACCCGAACGCCTTCTGGCAAGGCCTCGATACAGCGGTTGAAAAACTCGACATGGCGGGCCGATGGCGGTACATTGCCCTTGCGGAAATCGACATGCAGCACTTGACCGGTCTCTGCGACATGCCCCACCATCGGGGTAAATCCCCGCTTGCCTTTATAGGTACGATCTGCGGTTTTCCTTTTCGCATGAATCACCGTTGCATCGATATCCAGGGTCACATGATCACGGGTGCCGAGACTCGCCTGCAACAGTCGACGATTGACCTCGGGCAAGACATTCCTGGAGGCCCGATGCTTGCCAACCGAACGCAGCCAGTTGCCCAAGGTACTGGAGCAGGGAATCGACGGGAATCCCAGCAGCTTCATCAAGGTCTGGTCCTTGCGCAGGTGCACGATGTCATCGAGGTGTCTGGCGCCTTCATGCAACATCAGCATGAAGATATGAAAGAGGGTACTGTGTCGATAGCCTCGATTGCTGCCCGGGGCAGGCATCTGTTGATCAATGATTTCCCCGAGCTTGAGACGCTCAAGCAGGGCTGCCGGGACGGTCAGCCCGGCACGGGCGGTGATGTTTCGATTGCTTTTTGCGGTTTTGCAGGGTAGAATTTTCATGATCCTTGTGAAAGTGAGTGGTTGATTTTTTCACCCATTGGGTGATTTTTAAGAAACGCTAATTTTACCACTAATACTCTATTTTTACAAGGATTTTTCCATTTATTCCGATTTCTAATTGTCGATTAGGGCATTATGCAGTCTTGAAATTTGATGAGTTTTACGATTTTCTCGAAACAATGGCTAGCCAGCAAGTGATGAGCATATATACAAAATCAGCCAAACCTCAGAGAAGACTCTTTTACGAAGCGTTGCAATCAAGTATTTGAAGAGGAAAAGGCCGCAGTCCGTTTTGTAGGGAATCTGATTACACCAATCACGAATGAGGAGGAACGAGAAGCGATCAGCAAAGCAACCAAGAGCAACGAAGCGGGCAGTCACATTTCCCAAGCCATCAAATTGTACGGGGACAGGTCAACCCCCGACTATCGTAACTCCATCAAAGAAAGCATTTCGGCAGTAGAAGCCACTTATCGCCAGCTTACGGGAGGAAAATGCAAAAATATTGGAATCGCTATTAGCAAATTGGAAGAACAAGGAGTCAAAATCCCCGAATCCCTCAAAGAAGGGTTTTCGTCAATTTATGGATGGTCCAGTGGCCCTGATGGTATCCGGCATGCACTGATGGAGGATGCCAGAGAAGTTACTGAACCCGAAGCGCGACTCATGCTGGTGATGTGTTCAGCGTATGTCAACTACCTGCTGTCTTTACGAGATTCAAAACCCAAGTGATGGAGTTGCCTTTGCGATTAAACCACGGTTATTTTTCTGCTTGAAGTGGCACAGAAACGGTCATGGAATCTTGTAAAACAATCGGGCAAATCAGTCTATATTTCACACATTAATAGCCAAGAGAGGAACCAATGGATTCAACCAGTCATTTTGGATATGAGCTTATGTCGCTAGACCTGATATTTGAGGATGGAGAACATGAAAACCGTATCTTCAGGATTCCCGAATACCAGCGCGGCTATTCATGGGAGGAGCAACAGAGAGCTGATCTTTTCAAGGATATTGAATATCTCATCAAGGCAGAATGCGAGTATAAGCATTATATTGGCACTATAGTAGTTGCATCCGATCCGAGGCAAGAGGAGCACGGATATAAGGCATTTGATCTTGTAGATGGACAGCAAAGGATAACAACCTTGATACTGCTTCTATCCGTGATATGTCGAGAGTTAAGAAAATCTGGCAAAGGTCACGAATCTCAAAAAATATCTCGCCAGTTCATTATGGATGGTTCTGTTGGAAATACCGTATTCAAGTTAAGGCTGGGGCAAGGTCTTGGGACGTATTTCGAATCTCTTATAGAAAAGGGTCCGGATGGTGTCTCGACTGAACTCGCTCCCTCCAAATCCCACCAGAATCTCAGGAAGGCAGTTGAAGAAAGTCAGGCATGGATTGAGGAACATCAAAAAAAGGATAATCTTGATGCGGTATTGCAGTGCGTTTGCGAGAAGCTTGGATTCTTGGTTTATGCCCCAAAGAAAACCAACGAAATTGGCATTATGTTTGAGGTCATTAACAATCGGGGCAAACCTCTGAGTGAGCTTGAGAAAATTAAGAACTACTTGATTTATTTCAGTGAAAAAAATGGCAAAGGCGATATCAAGAAAAAAGTGGAAAACTCATGGCCTGATATTCTAGGAAATCTGAACAAAGCTAACTACACGAGCAATGACGATGAGAATTCATTCCTGCGGAATTGCTGGATCGTATTTCGGGATCCGAACAAGGCTAGAAGTTACCATGTATATGACAATCTCAAACAAGAGTGGCCACCCGACGAATATACTGATGATAATGTAAAGGACATCATCGCATTCATTGAGTTTCTCAAGAAAGCTGCTATCAATTTTGCAAGATACAGGACAAGGGAAGGCGTAACAGGCAAAGAGAAATTATGGCTGGAGCGGATTATGAAGCATCCGGGAGATGCCTCCATCACGCCGCTGATCCTAGCTATTTCACACAGGGCAAAGCAAGATGATAGAGAGGAACTTTTCGAATTGCTGGAAAAACTCAATTTTCGTTACTACGGAACGGGGATTTCAGGTAGGTCGGATAACGGACAAGGACAATTATTTGGGCTTGCGCATAAATTTTACAAGTACTTTGGAGAGGAAGTTGAAGGAGAGAAAATTGATACTTTATGGCTGAAAGAGCAGCTGAGAAAATTTATCCATGAACGAGCCAATGACGGGAAGTTTATTGAATCTCTAATCCTCAACAAGGAATCATCCGGAGATCGTTATTACTTGAGGGGTTTGAAATATTTCCTCGCAAGTTATGAACAGGAACTACATGAAGATCAGAAAAAAAGTACTGATCTTCCCAAGATCATGGCTCCCAGAAACCCTAAAAAATCCAACGATTTTTTTCATCAAGAGCATATCCTGGCGCAGGCTGATAATCGATTTGACGATGTGAAAAATATTCATGATGCCAAACTTTTAGATTTGAATAAACGCAGGCTTGGCAATTTTATGCTATTAAACGAGGGCTTGAACATCAAAATGGGAAATAAGCCCCCAGAAGAAAAGGTCGAGTCGTATTTCAATGTTGAGAAAAATACTCCAAATACCCTGATGATTCAAGAAGTGCCTAAATTTTTCAAGAAAGCGGAAAGAAGTGAAAAAAGATGGAGCAATAAAACAAAGAACTATTGGATAAATGTCTATGCAAGTTTCTTCGACATGAGAGAGGAAAAAATGATTAACTTTGCCTTGGAAAGATGGAGAGTGCCGGATCTCGATGACAATATTTCGAGAGTAAAACTGAACAGTCTAGATCAAGCAAGAAACGAGATATATACCACAATACCATGAAGGACATATTCCTATAGGTATTCACTAATCAAGACCATGTCATGACTACGGCCAGCCCATTTTAAGTATGTATCTGCCGCCGCTTGGTGTCCACCGAGCGCAGTCACTCCTTCCCGGGAGATTGATTGTCAATAGTGGATAATCTATTTGCTCTTAAAATCGAAATTTAGTGTAAGATTTTTCGACAAGCCTTTGCCGGTTAAATGAGTAAAATTTTCACATTATTGCTATACATGGAGTGGCGAGTGGCAAATGTCTATCAGCCTGCCGGATATTGGGCAAATAGAGCTACCAATCAACCATCCAGAAACAATGCCATATTGTTTTTCGGGAACTTCATATAACGATTACGGCCATGGCTAAAAATCCGGTTAAGAACTCCGTAGAGATGTATCAATATATTCTGGACAATACGCTTGAAGAGTCAGAGTCTCTGCATTTGCTCCGACAGGCAACATCTACGATGGAACAGTCCATGATGCAGATCTCCCCTGATCAGGGGCAATTCATGGCATTAATGGTCAAACTAATGGGAGCCAAGACCATCGTCGAGATTGGAACCTTTACCGGTTATAGCACTTTGGCAATGGCTCAGGCATTGCCACCGAATGGCAGGTTAATTGCTTGTGATATCTCTGAGGAGTGGACATCGGTTGGCCGACCATATTGGGAGCAAGCTGATGTGAGTCAAAAGATCGATCTTCGTCTTGCATCGGCTCTTGATACTCTGGATGAATTACTGCAATCAGGCTTGCGGGAATCTGTCGATATGGTTTTCATTGATGCAGACAAGGAAAATGGTATTGCTTACTACGAACGTTCCCTGCAGCTGTTGCGACCGGGAGGTTTGGTTATTGTTGATAATGCATTCTGGGGAGGGGCGGTAGCCGACCTTGACAATTCAGAGGCGGATACAAATGCGATTCGCGAGTTGACGCGTTTGATTCACAGAGATATAAAAGTTGACAGCTCCATGATTGCTGTTGGTGATGGATTGTTGCTGGCAAGAAAACGTGAGGTAGAGTTTTAGCTTCGCTCCCCTGATTGGGCAAAACAAACCTGCCAAAAAAGCATTCGCATACCTTCCGCCCTGCTGCAAGTCCGCCCCATCTGGAAACATTGACATCTATTTCAAGTATTTCAAGAAATATTGCTTGGAAACAGGGCGATAAAATTACATATTCACAAGAATTCAAGTCAAGCTTGAAGTCGGCAGAACACTGTTTGATCAGGATAAATCGAGAAATATGAAAGGTTATCTATCAAATTTCAGGATATAATTGATGCATGATCGAACGTATAAATCACCTGAACCGGATAAAAAGGCTCCTGCACCATAATCCGGTTGTTGTCCTCCTGGGTGCCAGGCAAGTCGGAAAAACTACTCTGGCGAAACAGATAGCGGGTCAGTGGACTGGGAATTGCCATATATTCGATCTGGAAAGACCGAGAGACCTTGCTCGCCTGTCTGATCCAGAACTTGCACTGGAACCGCTTGAAGGTCTGGTCGTGCTAGACGAAATACAACGATTGCCGGATTTATTTCCTCTGTTGCGCGTACTCGTAGACCGTCAGCCATCACCGGCCAGGTTCCTGATTCTTGGGAGCGCTGCACCAGAACTTCTGCGTCAGGGAAACGAATCTCTTGCTGGAAGAGTGGCGCTTCATACGTTAGAGGGATTTTCCTTGCAGGAGATCGGGGTAAGTAATCATGACCAACTCTGGTTGCGGGGAGGCTTTCCCAAATCATTCTTGTCTCCAAGTGATTCGGAAAGCTTCAACTGGCGGGAGGAATTCATTTTCACATTTCTCGAAATGGACATGCCTCAACTAGGAATTCAGGTCGGTGCTTCCGCTCTGAGAAGATTCTGGACCATGCTGGCTCATTATCATGGTCAGATCTGGAACGCTTCCGAATTCGCCCGAAGCTTTGGTGTCAGCCACATTACAATCCGTCATTATCTCGATATCCTGACTTCGGCATTGGTCGTCCGTCAACTCCTGCCCTGGCACGAGAATATCCGCAAGCGTCAGGTCAAGGCACCAAAAGTCTTTTTTACCGATACCGGACTTCTGCATGCATTGCTCGGTATTGAAAATTTAGCAGACCTTGAATGTCATCCCCGACTAGGTGCCTCCTGGGAGGGCTTTGCGCTTACTCAGGCGATCGAGATTTCCGGTGCTAGACCCCATGAATGTTTTTTCTGGGCAACCCACACGGGAGCAGAACTGGACCTGTTGTTGATAAGAGGAAGAAAACGTTGGGGGTTCGAATTCAAGCGGACATCCACTCCCAGAATAACCCGTTCCATGAAAACTGCACTTGCCGACCTCCGGCTGGATCACTTGTTCTTGATTTACCCTGGAGAATCGTCATTCGACTTGGCGGAGAAGGTGCATGCAGTGGCTATCGGGCAATTGCAGCAGGAACTTCCGTCCTGGTGAAGGTGACCGCTGGACAATGGCAAGTCTCAGCCTGAAGGTTCGAAACCGGGCTTCCACTTGATGTTGCAGCCGATCGAGGGTTTCTGTTCATCTGGGACCGGTATTTCTCGAAGGAGACAATCCATGGCGGCCCTGAGATCCATGCCTGTGGGCTGTTTGCGGGTGGAATAGCAGTTTCCTGATGAAATTCGGTCAGGACGACTATCATCGAATTGTCCGCGGTAAACTAGTCCAAGATCACGATCGAAGAGATAGATGTCCGGAGTGCAGGCCGCATCATATGCCCGGGCTACTTCCTGCGAATCGTCGATGAGGTAGGGAAACGGGTAGTTGCGATCCTGCTTTTCACGGATCATGTATTCCATGCCGTCTTCAGGAAACGCCGATGTGTCGTTGCTGTTGATGGCGACGAATCCAATGCCTTTCGCCATGTATTCCCGAGCGGTTCCGGCGAGGGCATCAGCGATGTGGATGACATAAGGGCAGTGATTGCAGATGAACAGCACCGCCGTGCCTTTCTCGCCGCGCTGACTGGCTAAGTCGACCATCGTTCTCTCGGTCGAGGGTAGCGAGAAATCCGGGGCTCGTGTCCCGATCGGAAGCATGTTGGAAGGAGTCAGGGACATGGCAGTCTCAAAATGTCGGATGTCGAAAAAATCGCGGTGGCAGTTTCGGCTGGACCACAATGATGGACGGTTTTTGTGTTTGTAGAGTATATCCCAAACAGGGTTCGTGCCTTGCCGTTTACGGCACGACAAACATCTCCTGGTGATTCCATATCCAGAGCCAGGAGGGAAAGTTAGAATTCTGCGGGCTTAATTCACTCCAGAAATCTTCAATTTGTCGGATTCATGTTACATCAATACAACTCTATTCACAGGTTCACAATCGGTGGACAGTGTTGCATTTCGGACTTCAACTAGTACAGAGTAACATGGATGCATTGACATTAAAGGGGTTTTTGCCTATGGTGGTCATCCCTGAATCAGGAGTTATGGTCGAAAGTAGTGCGCGGGGCGGAAAGGGTTTCATCCAGCGGCTACCGTTTTCTGGTCTGATTGTACCTCAATTCCATCCTTGAACTGCACTCCCTCGATGACCTGTCCGAGCCTGCGGAACCCGCGCAGCCTTCGCCAGCGGGATTCCGCGCACTGCCCGAGCTTGAACATCATGTCGAGCATGGTGTCGCGGCTCAGGCAGCCCCGTGTCGTCCGGGTCCGGTGGCGGATCGTGGCAAAGGTCGACTCGATCGGGTTGGTGGTGCGAATGCTCTGCCAGTGCTCGGCCGGGAAGTCGAAGAAGTTCATCAGCTCCTTGCGATCCTCGATCAGCTTCACTGCGGCCTTGGGATACTTGTCCTGGTAGCGGGCCAGGAAACGGTCGAAGGCCCGGTCGGCATGGTTCCGGGTCTCCGCCATCCGGATCTGCTGCAGTGCCGACTTCACCTTGGGCTGGATGGCCTTCGGCATGGCGGCCAGCACATTGGCGGTCTTGTGCACCCAGCAACGCTAGTGCCGGGCCTCCGGATAGACCCGATCGAGTGCCGACCAGAATCCCATGGCACCGTCCCCGATCGCCAGTTTCGGAGCGTTCATGCCCCGTCCCTTCCGGTCCGGCAGCACGTCCTGCCAGCTGAGGGTGGACTCGCGCACCCCGTCCTCGATGGCCAGAATCGACTTCCGGCCCTGGTCGTCCACGCCAATCACCACCAGACAGCAGAGCTTCGTCTCCTCGTTGCGGAGCCCGCTGTACACCCCGTCCGCCCAGACATGCGCCCACCGGTCCTGGCTCAGGTCACGCTGCGTCCACTCCTTCCTCTCGTCCAGCCAGACCCGCTTGAGACGCCTGACCACCGACGGCGAGAACCCCTTCGCCGGCTTTCCCGGCAGTCCGGACAGCACTCCGGCCATCTCGCCGGTGCTGATGCCCTTCAGGTACAGCCAGGGCACCCAGGCCTCCAGCGTGCGACTCTTGCGGACATGGGGCGGAACGACCGACGAGCGGAAGGTCACCGGCTTGCCGTCGTTGGAACGAACCTTCGGAATCCGCACCGGGACCGGGCCGATCCCGGTCTGGATCAGGCGCTCCGGATGATGGCCGCTGCGCACTACCAGCCGGAGGTTCTGTTCGGTGCGGCGGTCTTCATACTGCTTCAGGAATTCGCCCAGCTCGGTTTCCACCGCCTTGCACAGCAACTGCTGGGCGCTGTCGTGGAGAATCCCGGTCAGGACATCTTCAAATTTTCCGATTTGCGAATAGTCAATAATGGTATCATTGCTCATGGTGGCGTACCTCTTTGGTTAACTTTTTTCTCAATGGAATAGTTAATCCGGTTACGCCGCTTTTTTCAACCCCCTTCCGCCCCACGCACTACTTTCGACCATAACTCCAACCCAACCAGTTAAAATTCATATGTGCAATTATATGCATCTACGGAATCTTTTGGTTAGGGCTGGTTGTAATCCTATCAACATACCATGCTTAACACGGCCGTCGTCATCGCCACCGGACCTGACCGTTCGCGAACATGCGGTTCAGGTCGGCAAGCTGGCCGGATTCCTGCCGACCCGGAGACAGCCCTTGCCAGGCACCAGGCTGCCATGGCTGGGAATGGTCGAGTTGCTGGGGGGCATGCGAAGCATCCGAGCCTGCAAGCGACTGCAAGCCACCCTGGATGACGGTAGTGGATGATGCCGTGTTAAGTATGGTATGTTGATAGGTTGTAATCCCCGGAATTTGCATGTGCCAGGAGCATTTCCGATTTTTAGGAATCAAGCGACTTGCTGTAAAGGGAACCCAGGCCTTCAGGTTTTGCGGTAAGTCCAGCCAGTCTCAGGGCATGCCATGCCATTGCATGATTGGAAGACGTGATCGGGAGTCCCACGCCTTTCTCCAGCCGCTCACAGAATCTCACCATCTTGATTGAAGTACAGGAAACGAATACCGCATCCACATCAGTTGATCGGATTATTTCCCAAACAGCATTTTCAATGGAGGCTTGAGAGATGCGGGAAACTACTGAATCTCGTTTTTCTTCGAATGTACCAAGCACCGGCACGTCAAATCCACCCCTCTGAATGTAACTGACAACGGTCCTGTTGATCTCTTCAATATAAGGGGTGATCAATCCTATGCGCCTTGCATCGAATGCGTGAAAGGCCGCAAAAGCGGCAGTGATGGGAGTTGTCGTCGCTGACTGGGGCTTGGCGTTCCTGATGAGCTCGAATACCTTTTCTTCGCCTATGGTCATGGTCGCGGATGTGCACCCATAGGCAATCACGTCAATTTCGCTTCCTGGGGTCAGGATGGAAGCACAATTCGTGATTCTTCCCGCCATGTCAGCCAGGCTTTCAAGGGTGATGGAGTCGGTGTTGGCTATGCGACTGTGGTGCAGGCGAACAGCAGGAAATTTCTCTAAAATTAGCCTGAATTCGTCCTCAATCGTATAGTCGGTCGCCAGAACAATGAGTCCAATGCTGGGAGTTTCCTCGTAACGCGAGTCAACCCTGTATTCAAGAGTTCTGTTCAACATGGTATTGGAATTGGACATTAAGCATATCCCAATGCAGCATCATTCAGGAACTGCCCGGATTTTCTTCATGAAACTCGGGCCACATGACCTTGACGATAGCACTGTCTCTGGATAGAGACTTGCATTGATCAATAATCGCTGGCGTAGCCCTGCCGGATCGTGCTCGTTCTCTTTCCTCAATTGCCCAGTGCATGGTCTGATAGGCAGTGGTCGACACCGGACCCAGCAACTCCATGACATGAGTGCAGCTTTCGGTCCGGGCAATCAATTCCCGAGCCTTGCGCATCCAACCACCCTCAATCTTGAGGCCAACCAGACGTCCCATTACAGTGCTGGCACTTTTGCAAAGTGAAAATGGGGTAGAGGGCATTTCCACATGGACATCTCGAATCACCATGTCCAGATCAAGAGTCAGACAAACCGTCATGTTGTGAATCGAATTGCCGGGTCGAATTTCCCCGCGCTCGTGATTGGATATGCTGTAGGTTTTGCTGTCAATCAAGGTGGCCTCGATATCCCACAACCCATCATCCCTCTCATATCCATGGCACTGAATTGAACGGGTATGCAAGTGCTTGCGCTCTGCTGTATTATGGTTCTTCACTTTTCCTCGGGTAGAGAATGAACTGGGTACAGCGAAACACGGCAATCTTTTGGCCGGTGGTCTTTTCAACCACGGTCGCATCCCAAACTTGGGTCTTTTTGCCCTTGTGAACGCAATCCGCACGACATTGCAATGTTCCTTCTCCAACCCCTCTAATGAAATTACACTTGAGTTCCAGTGTTGTGAACGCCTCAGCCTCCTCTGGAAGATTTGCATAGGTCGCGTATCCGGCAGTCGTGTCAGCTAGAGCCACGACACTTCCGCCATGAACGGATCTTAGAATGTTCAGGTGAGTGGTTTTAATGGGCATTTCAAGAATGGCATACCTCTCTCCGATTTCAATGGCAACGATGCCAAGATGTCCCGGCAGATTGTTCCTGTCCCCGTTATTGATGAATTCAGGTGTAAATCCCATCGGTCAATTTCCGATAAAATCGACAACCTGAACCAGGGAATCGATCACGGCTGTAGGCTTGAATTCCCAGGGATCCAGTACGATCTGCTTGTTTCGATGAATCCAGAGTGTATTCATGTTCATGGCTGAAGCACCAATAATGTCAAATCCGTTGCTGGATATCAGCCAGGCATTGTCCGGACTGCTTGCTGTAAATTCCATAAAATACCGATAGGTTTGGGGAGAGGGCTTGTAGGTTTTTACATCATCAACACTCACGGTGTCACCGAAATAACGGCGAATTCCCGCATTTTCCAGCACCAGGTCGACCGCTTCTCGTTGTCCGTTGGAAAAGGCATGCATTTCACAGCCAGCATTCCTCAGTTTTTCGAGTCCTGAAACGGTATCCGGAAATGCCGGCAATGTTTGGTAAGCGGCAATCAGGGTCTGAAACTGATCGTCAGTGAATGAATGTCCCAGGGATTCAGCAGTATGTTGCAGGGCATGTTGCGTACATGCCGAAAAATCCTGATAGCATTGCATGAGACCCCGCCGGAATGTGTATTCCAGCTGTTTTTCGCGCCAGACACTCGAAAATTGAGCGGCAGCATCTCCGATCATGGTCTCGAGAAGGCTGATCACGCCATGCGTGTCAATCAGCGTCCCGTAAACATCAAACCCCAATACCTGTTTCATGTTACCCCTCGGAGTCAACTGGTGATCTAGCCAGGCTTACCTTGGACATGACTGGACGATCAAGCAGTGTGCAAATGGCTTGCCCAATGGTGATTAGCATGTTCAGGTCTGTGCCATGATGGATGCCCATGCCATCAAGCATGTAAACCACATCTTCCGTAGCTACATTGCCGCTGGCTCCCCTGGCGTAAGGACACCCGCCCAGCCCGGCTATGGAGGAATCAACAACACTGATTCCTGCTTGAAGAGAAACCAGAATATTGGCCAGTGCTTGCCCGTAAGTATCATGAAAATGAACGGCCAGCCGCTCGACTGGAATATCTCGAGTGACTGCATCAATCAATTTCCGGGTGGCAATCGGTGTCCCAACTCCTATAGTGTCCCCCAGGGAAATTTCATAACACCCGATATCTTTCAGGCTGTTGGCGACTTTCAGGACCTTTTCGGGGGGTATGGTGCCGGAATAGGGACAGCCCATTACACAGGAAATGTATCCACGCACCTTGACTCCCTGATCAATCGCCTTTCTTGCGATTTCGGTAAAGCGCTGGAGGCTGTCGCTGATGCTGCAGTTGATGTTTTTCTGGCTGAATGTTTCCGATGCAGAGGCAAAAACGGCAATTTCCTCTGCACCGGCAGACAGGGCATTGTCAAGCCCACGCATGTTGGGAACCAATACCGGATACCCGGTTCCCGCATTGAGGTTCAGGCCGGCAAGCACCTGATCTGTCTCTGACATTTGAGGAAGAAGGTCAGGGCGAACAAAGCTGCCTGCTTCGACCTGCTTCAGGCCAGCCTCGGTTAGCCTTTCAACCAGCCTGATACGTTCCCAAACCGGGAGGATCCTTGATTCGTTCTGCAATCCGTCTCGCGGTCCGACTTCGACGATCTTGACTGACTCTGGAATCATGCGGATTCGATGATGACCAGTGAGGTGTTTTCGGTCACTGAATCACCGGATTTACAATGAATGGACTTTACCGTTCCGGAACTCGGCGCCAAAATGTCATGCTCCATTTTCATGGCTTCAATACAGAGCAGGCGATCACCCTTTGACACGGTTTGACCGGGCTCGACCCGAACTTCGATCACCATGCCCGGCATCGGCGAGAATACGGTGCCTGATGCATCAAGCCGATCATGCTCAGCATGATCGGTGTCAAGTATGTCAACCCGATGGTGCTGTCCATCGATGTGCATAAAAACCGTATTCTTGTTATGGGCCACTCTCAATTCGGTTTGTTCGCCCCGAATCGTTACCGACATTTTGTGACGGCCTCTGACTTCAGCATCCATCCTTGTTCCGTCCTTGAATTCAAACCGCCCCTGATTACAGGTAAATTCCATAGTCCGGGGTTTGGCATCAATGGCGTACTGGAAACCGTATTCACGGATGGATTCAGTGCGGATAGGATGAATAGCCAACCAGGGTGAGTAATGGTCGTCTTGCCTGTTCTGTCTAGCCCGCTGAGCATTGAGGTCTTGGAGAAACAGCCAGGCGCATGCAAAGTAAGGACTCCTGTCGTTGGTCGGAATATCAGACATGACCTGTTCGAGATTGTGGGTGAGATACTGGGTATCGTAGCCTGACTGAACAAAGTCGGGTTGTTCGAGAATCGATTGCAGAAAGCTGATATTGGTTGGAACACCCAGAATCCGATAATCGTCCAGTATGGCCAGCATCAGCGCTCTGGCTTTTTGACGGTCTTCTCCCCAGGTAATGACCTTCGAAATCATGGGATCGTAATGGGCGGAAACATGACTGCCTTTGACAACACCGGTATCGATGCGTATGGCTCCCTTCAGACTGCCAAAATTGTATTCAGGATGTGAGATATCCAGAATGGTTCCGGTTGCCGGCAGAAATCCCCGGTCTGGGTTTTCGGCATAGACCCTGACTTCAATGGCGTGGCCGTGCTGCTCGATATCTCCCTGCTTGCAGGGAAGCGGTTCTCCGTAGGCAACCCTCAGTTGCCATTCAACCAGATCCTGGCCGGTCACCTTTTCGGTGACCGGATGCTCAACCTGCAGTCGAGTATTCATTTCCAGAAAGTAAAATTGACTGGAATCGACCAGAAACTCGATAGTGCCAGCACCGACGTAGCCAATCGCTTTCGCGCATTCGACGGCTGCCGCGGTCATTTTGCTGCGCAACGCGTCAGTTAAAAAGGGAGCAGGGGATTCCTCAACTACCTTCTGATAGCGTCTCTGCATGGAGCAGTCGCGTTCAAACAAGTGAACAGTGTTGTCGTGAGTGTCCGCGAACACCTGGATTTCAATGTGGCGAGACGACGGAAAGTATTTTTCCACAAGCACGCTGTCATTACCAAAGGCCGACAGGCTTTCTCGCTTTACCGACTCCAGCGACGACAGAAATTCATTGGAAGCAGCGACAACACGCATCCCTTTACCGCCACCGCCAGCTGCCGCCTTGATTAAGACTGGATATCCTGTTTTCTCGGCCTCTCTTAGCAGAGCATCAGGGCTTTGATCTTCACCATCATAGCCCGGCAGTACGGGTACGCCGGAATTGATTGCAGCAGTGCGTGCGCTATCTTTCATGCCCATGATCCGAATTGCTTCCGGTCCAGGTCCGATAAATACCAGTCCAGAAGCTTTGCATCGTTCTGCAAACTCTGCATTTTCAGACAAAAAACCATATCCGGGGTGAATGGCTTCGGCACCGGATTGTTCGGCCGCTTTCAAAATCTTGCCGATATCCAGATAGCTTTCCATCGGTGTCGAACCGCCGATCGGAATGGTGATATCACACGCCTTGGTAAATGGTGCGTTGCGATCCGGATCCGAACAGACAGCGACGGTATCAATCCCGAGTCGGATGGCAGTTCGTGCAATGCGACTTGCAATTTCACCCCGGTTTGCGATCAGTATTCGTTTAAACAAGGTGCACCTCACAACCTGAAGATTCCGAACCGAGTATCCGGAATTGGTGCATTGAGCGAAGCGGAAATTCCCAAACCAAGTACCTGTCGAGTATCGCGTGGATCAATGATGCCGTCGTCCCATAATCTTGCGCTCGCATAGTAGGGATGGCCCTGAGTTTCATACTGCTCTCGAATCGGTTTTTTAAATTCTTCCTGCTCTTTTTCTGGCCAGGATTCACCTCTGGACTGTTTTGCATCCATTCGTATTTGTGCCAGAACATTGGAAGCCTGTTCACCGCCCATAACCGATATTCGTGCATTCGGCCACATCCAGAGAAAACGAGCACCAAATGCACGTCCGCACATCGCATAATTGCCTGCACCGAAACTGCCCCCGATTACGACAGTGAATTTTGGAACTTTCGCACAGGACACGGCGGTAACCATTTTTGCTCCATCCTTGGCAATACCTCTTGATTCGTATTTCTTGCCAACCATGAATCCGGTAATATTTTGCAGGAAGACCAGAGGTGTTTTTCTCTGACAGCAGAGTTCGACAAAGTGAGCTCCCTTGAGTGCAGATTCGGAAAACAGAATACCATTGTTGGCAATAATCCCGATAGGGTATCCGTGTAATCGAGCGAAACCACAGACTAGAGTAGCGCCATAGTTTTCCTTGAATTCATCAAACCTGCTTGCATCTACAATGCGTGCGACAACTTCTCGGATATCAAAAGGCTTGCGCGTGTCTTCCGGTACGATACCCAGGAGTTCATCAGCAGGATAGGCTGGGTCGAGAGGCTCTTCGGTGGCAAGATCGAATGATTTATTTTGATTCAGATTGGCAATGATTGAACGGGCAATCTTCAAGGCGTGCCTGTCATTTTCTGCGATATGGTCTACTACGCCGGACACAGTGCCGTGGACATGCGCACCTCCGAGTTCCTCTGCGGTTACCTCTTCGCCGGTAGCTGCTTTCACCAATGGCGGGCCGCCCAAAAAGATTGTGCCCTGATCACGCACTATAATACTTTCATCACACATCGCCGGAATGTATGCACCTCCGGCAGTGCAACTACCCATTGTGACAGCCACTTGAGGAATTCCGGCAGCAGACAGATTCGCCTGATTGTAGAAAATTCTCCCAAAGTGATCCCGATCAGGGAACACCTCATCCTGCAGAGGAAGGAAAGCGCCGCCAGAGTCAACCAGATAAATGCAGGGCAGGTGATTTTGCAAGGCAATTTCCTGTGCTCGCAAATGTTTCTTGACCGTAATTGGAAAGTACGTTCCGCCCTTGACGGTTGCATCGTTGGCAACAATTACGCACTCGCGGCCCGAGACTCGACCAATACCGGTAATGATTCCTCCTGCGACTACTTCGCCACCATACATGTCCCAGCCAGCAAACTGGGAAAGTTCCAGAAAACTGGTTCCCGCATCAAGCAAATGATTAATTCGATCACGGACAAGAAGTTTGCCGCGTTCCGTGTGCTTGTCCCTGGCAGATTTGCCGGCACCTTGCATAATGTCCATCAGTTGGTTGTGGAAATCCTGAACTTTGGCTTGCATGGCTGAGGCATTTATCCGGTATTGCTCGGCGCCAGTTTGCAAATTGCTCTTAAGAATACTCATGGCAATGATCAATATCGTTCCAAAGTCATGGCGGTAGCCTCACCACCGCCGATACACAAGGAGGCTACTCCCACCCGACATGAATGGGCATGCATGGCATGTACCAGCGTTGTGAGTATGCGTGCGCCCGAAGCACCAAGTGGATGGCCCAAAGCACAGGCTCCGCCACGTACATTCATTTGGTTGGCGGATATATCAAGATCTACCATGGCCGACATGGTGACAACTGCAAATGCTTCATTGACTTCAAACAAATCGACATCATTGATTGCCAGACCGGTTTGCTTGATGACTTTCTGTATTGCATATGTTGGAGCGGTAGTAAACCATGATGGATTCTGTGCATGCGTAGCTTGTCCCATGATTCTTGCGAGGGGAGTGAGATTTTCAGCAACCGCTGTCGATTCGAGCATCAGGACCAGTGCCGACGCTCCATCCGATATCGAGCTGGAATTGGCTGGCGTAACTGTGCCATGTTTTCGGAACGCCGGCTTCAAGTGCGGAATTTTTTCGATATTTGCATGAAATGGTTGCTCATCCTTGCTCTGGATTATTTCATCTTTGCCGTTATGCACCGTTACAGGAGCAATTTCTGGATCGAAATCTCCAGAATCTGAGGCAGAGCGTGCTCGTTTCAGGGAACGAATCGCAAATTCATCCTGTTGTTCTCGGGTAAAGGCATATTTGTCAGCGCACAGTTCAGCGAAATCCCCCATCAATTGACCTTTCTGGTAAGCATCTTCAAGTCCATCATGAAACATGGAATCAATCAATTGACCATGTCCCATTCGATGACCGGATCGGGCTTTCGAAAGCAGGTAAGGCGCATTGGTCATGCTTTCCATGCCCCCTGCAATCATGATGCGGTTGGTTTTTGCGGCCAACAGATCGTGTGCCAGCATCACTGCCTTCATGCCTGATCCACACATCTTGTTGATGGTTGTACAATTTGTGGATTCGCTCAGTCCAGCTGCGAGTGTAGCTTGACGGGCCGGAGCCTGTCCTTGCCCTGCCATCAATACATTACCCATGATGACCTCTTCAACCTGGTCACCGGCGAGGTTGGTTTTTTCCAGCGCTGATCGAATGGCGGTTGAGCCGAGTTGACTGGCACTCAGATTACGAAAGCAACCTTGAAAACTTCCCATGGGAGTGCGGGCAGCCGAGACGATGACAACTGGATCGGAACTTGTGTTCATATGCTTTCTTCGAAGATTTCTCGGCCAATGAGCATACGACGAATTTCGGAAGTTCCAGCGCCGATTTCATAGAGCTTCGCGTCCCGTAACAAGCGGCCTGTTGGATAGTCGTTAATATAGCCATTACCCCCGAGAGCTTGAATGGCTTCAAGGGCCATCCAGGTTGCTTTTTCTGCACAGTAAAGAATCGCTCCTGCAGAATCTTTTCGGGTGGCGCCTTCATGATCACATGCATTGGCAACTGCATAACCGTATGCGCGGCAGGCGTTCATCGTGGAATACATATCTGCCAGTTTGCCTTGCATCAGCTGAAAATTACCGATGGGTTGACCAAACTGCTTGCGTTCATGGACATAGGGAACAACGATATCCATGCACCTGCGCATGATGCCAATCGGTCCGCCAGACAGGACGGTTCGCTCATAGTCGAGTCCACTCATCAACACGGCAACACCTTGGTTTTCCTGACCGAGCAGATTTTCGCCGGGTACTTCGACACTTTCAAAAACAAGTTCGCCAGTATTGGAGCCACGCATGCCGAGCTTGTCGAGTTTCTTGCCGGAACGAAAGCCGAAGCTGCGCTCAACGATAAAGGTAGAAATCCCCTTTGATCCAGCATCCTTGTCTGTTTTTGCGTAGACTACAACAATATCGGCATCGGGGCCATTTGTGATCCACATTTTGGTGCCATTTAAAACATAAAAACTCCCTTTTTTCTCAGCCTGCAACTTTAATCCGACGATGTCTGAACCAGAACCGGGTTCCGACATTGCCAGTGCTCCTACATGCTCTCCAGAGATCAGTTTGGGCAGGTATTTTCGAATTTGCTCTGGTGTGCCATTGCGTCTGATTTGATTGACGCAGAGATTTGAATGAGCGCCATAACTCAGTCCAACGGAGGCCGATGCACGACTGATTTCTTCCATAGCGACAATATGAGCTAGATAACTCATTCCAGAACCACCCTTGTCTGCGGGTACTGTGATCCCAAGTAGTCCCAATTCGCCGAATTTCTGCCAGAGTTCAGACGGAAATTCGTTTAATTGATCGATTTGATCAGCAATGGGCAGTATTTCCTTCTCTGCAAAACCCCATACGTTATCCCTAAGTAGGTCAATATCCTCGCCGAGATGAAAATTGAATGAGTCTGGGTACATGACTTGAAGAAATCGATCTGTCTTTTGTCGTGATTTCCTTACGTTAACGTAAACGTAAGGCTATTGCAATAGGCTACTTGAAGATGCCGATTTTCTTCATCGCTTTTTGGTTAAGATGTTTTCCCTAATCCATAAATAGAGAACACAGGAGTACCCCCGGGGCCTTGCGTGGCGTGATTTTCGAGAGGCCTGCAGGATCACCCATTGAGTGATTTCGGGTCGAAGGCTGAAACCCACATCACATATGCCTTTCCACCCAATACCGAGAATTCCATTTAAGAAATCAGGGATTAGGATTGATTGAAATAATAGTCAAATTCGTATACAAATAAGTCAAATTCGTATAAAATACTACAACCAATAACTATTTGGAGATGAACAATGCTTAAGTTAATGATCACCCCCCCCCCCTTTCGCCTTAATAAATTAGCAGCGTTCCTGTTAGTTGCAGTCATCGCACTGACTACCGCAGGTATGGCCGTTGCGCAGCCGCAGTGCAACATATCAGCGCAACACGGTACGGATGATAGATCCATCTCAAGCTTGGGCAATAATGTCCTGACTGTGGACGAGGGCGGGAACTGGTGGCTCGACCTGACCTTCAGTTGCACGGGCATAACGAGCACGGCTACCCATGATCCGACAATTCTAATCGAGGGATTAACAGTTGATGGCGTTCCTTTATGGACATCCGGCACGAACTCAAGATTCAGAGGAGACGTCTGGGATAGGGACGGCTATGGTCCCATCGCATTCGGCGGCAATGATCCGACAGGGGACTTCACTGCACGAGTGAAGGTGTCCGGCACGAGCGTGGACAACAACTGCCACGATACCGGTGCTTCGACGCAAATGCAGTTCACTGCAAAGATCCAAAACACTGTAGCCAACACCGACATGGCGGCAAGAACCATCACCGTGACGGCGAGGGATGACGACCCCCTGACACTCACACTGTCCCCTGGGAAACCGTGGGAGACCACGATCGATCCCTGGAAACTGCCCTGTTCGTGATGGGAGGGTCTATCCCAACGTAGGGAACTGTTCAGGGTCTTCCCGACCGTAACGCCCTGTCTGCCTACATTCCGTTTGACGCTAGATGCCGCGTGTTATTTTCCACGCTAAACGGTCATTATTGTGCGCCATGGAAAGGCGCTTTTCTCTAGCAGGTGCGAATCCCGCCCAACAACTGTTGCTCTGGTTGGTAATAGTCAGAGCGGACTATAGAGGTAACGATATGGTTTGAAGCACTCTGGTATAAAAAGGTCACATTAAGTGATTTAGCGACCATGCGGCTGGAACGTGAGTGAACGCTGAGCAGGCCTCGAAACAGTCAATGCGGAAGCCGATACTGCAGTAACAAGTAGAAGGCCGACCGCAGACTGGGAAGAGAGCAACAATTGCACCGGTCTGTTTCCTCCGGGGTAGTGGCATCTATCATAAATCCGCACTTGACTTCATGAATTAACCATACTGGGGAACCGGGCGCTTAATTCACTTAATCGATAAACAGAAAACATGAAAGCATCCACAGCATCTTGTGTGTTATGGTTTTCAAGGAGTCGATGTACCAACCGGTGGATGATTGCGGATCCGGTGTTGAAATCCAGTGTACACATGGGTTTGTGTCTATTGCAGGACAACTTGTTTGAGGATTGGTGAATTTGCGAAATTAAGTGTGTGGGAAAGGCATGAACGCCCCGAAACTGGCGATCGGGGACCGCGAGGAGCTGATGAACTTCTTCGACTTCCCGGCCGAGCATCCGCACCACCAACCCGATCGAATCGACCTTTGTTACGATCCGCCACCGGGCTCGGGCCGCCAAGGGCTACCTGAGCCGCGACACCATGCTCGCCATGATGTTCAAGCTCGTCCAGTGCTCCGAAAGCCGGTAGCGAAGGCTGCGTGCATACCGGGAGCTCGCCTAGGTCATCAAAGGAGTGCAGTTCAAGGATGGAATCGAGGTACAATCAGACCAGAAAACGGTAGCCGCTTGATGACCACCCTTTCGCCCCGCGCACTACTTTCGACCATAACTCGCTATGATGCTTCATTCCTATCCAATGCCTCATCAACCGCACCGGAATGCCGCTATTACGGACGCGACTTCTCCCGTGCCGAGATGACGCTACTACGCGAGTTGTCGATAAATTAGAAGAGCATGATCAAAATGAATCTAGAAGAAGCAAGAGTTTCCCCAGGTGAATTGCATTGTTCGGGATATTGGCCCCGGAACATCTCTGGTTTGTCAGCCCATTGAGGAAAAGCACTTACGCCCCGGAGGTACAGTATCAGGACCAACCATGATGATGTTGGCTGATTGTGCTGCTTATTTTGCGATGCTTGGGCACTATGGCAAGGTGGCATTGGCGGTGACCACCAGTTTGATTATTAAATTGATAGTATTTTTCTAAACTACAACCCAGGTATACTCCTTGTGATTCGAGTCGACACCCCATCCAGCATCCAGAGCTCTAACCATTGGACAATTCCACCTCTACTGTAACTTTTTTTACTCGCCAAAGAGCCGCTTTCTTTGAAATCGCTTTCCCACAATCAAATAGTGCCAAATTAACGCCATCACTTACAGAGCTCGAATATAAAACTCCTTCCCACCCAGACCGCTTTATAAACTCACAGAGATATTGGCTTGGAACGTATTCTATTGGAGTAACGAGAGGCCTAACAGCCCGAGTCAATTCGGTTCCGAGTTGTTCAAGAAAGTCAATGTCACCACGAAGATTTCCGATTTCGTCTTCATCACCGAGAGAAAACGGGGAAATCAACAATTTTGGCCTTCTCAAATCGACTACAGCAATTTCTGCAGTATTAATTTTGAACTCAGCTACGGTGACTGTTTCGCCTGTATGTGGACGAATTTCGGCAATTGCTGTTTCAGGCGTGGACCCAACATACAAATATGGAATGCCTGGTGGATTTGCACGCCCATGTGTGGCAGTTCCACTAGGAGGTGGACCCATTTCCTCAATTGGAAAAGCTGTTTCATTTGCATTTATTCTTGCCCGAAACCAAGTGGAAGGTATATCCTTTGCAAAGAGAAACTCCAAGAGTTCTTTAAGGCGATCAAAATCGATTTCGATTTCTGGAAAATAACGATTCCGACTCCGAAGTTCCTCCGTCAATTGCTCCCAACGTTCTAGACGGTCACTTTTAAATCTTTCCGATGGTTTGAACCTCTTCTCGATAATTCCAGCATCACCCACAATAGCAATAAGCAAGTCTTCAACGCGAGAGTCATTCATCCGAAGATTCGAAAACATGGCCCAGTCATCTCGAAACCACTGGATTAATTTCTTTCCACCTTCGTTTTCTTCATATACATTGATTACAGTAGAAAAAAGATCTAGCAATTTCGCAGGTTCTACTAATGCTACATTTTTTGTTCCACAAAAGTCGCAGATACCATGCTTCGAGGATAGCGATGGCAGTATGCTGTGAAGTCCTATATCGCCAAAACAATTTGCACAACATAGCATCACTATTTCCCGAAGTAATCGGCAAGCGTCTCGATGTGGTGTTGCATCGACAGCTTCTTAACATATCCCAAGCCCGGATAATGGCGGTCCGTATGCAATTTGCGAAATTCTTGGATTGCCTTCGATTCTAGAACATGAGATTCACCAGAATCAAGGCACTGGATCATTTTTTCCAACGCTTCCGCAAACTTTCCTGCTGGATCAGACGGAGTATCCTGCCGATCAGACAAAAAATGATGGACAAACATTGCCTGATCTTGAGTAGGGTCAAGAAAAGAGATGTGAATAGCAACTGCATACGCCGGGCCACCAGTTTCTGAATAGTCATCACCCACCGTCAGGAAATCGCCAAAACCGTTAACACCTTCTTCTTCAAATGTGATGTGAAGGTCAGAAAAGAAATCTTTTGGCGGGTGGTCTCGATTGCGCCTGCGCTCGAACCCATCTCTGAGCAGGACTTGATTTTGACCCTTGAATTTTCGTCTATAAAGCCGCCCGCAACTATCTTCAAGGAATATATGTTGCAGTTCGTCGACTCTATTGCCCAACTCAGTTACGAAAGCCGCACCACTTACAGAACCAGCATGAATCAATGTCGCCCTATTATCTTGGAATATTTCGCTTAAATGTACTAATTCTTCAATATTGCAACTCTCCTTAAGCAAGATGGCTGGATAAATATTAATTTTTTTTATTGACTCAGAATTCAGCAGACTAACGATCGAATCACCATCGTCTACATGTTCGTCATGATGTGGATTGACAATCACAATCGCACTTCCTCCTACTTCGCCAACAGCAACTAAAGTACGCTCTAAACCATTCAGTACTTCCTTAACAGGCTCTACAATTGGGATGAAATTAACTTGGTGAAGAAGCTTTGCATTCTCGCGTATTGTGATCAGTTCGTACTGTTTTCCTCGAAAATAAGGATGATACATTTTTATTAAATCCAGCGCTCGGCTACAGTATAAGATGTGTTAAGTGCTGAAATTAGTCTCGATTGGTTGCCTTTTCTAATTGAAAAGGAAAGGGCCGCTGCTTGCAATGATTGAGGCAATCTCAATAGGAATTCTCGGAGCATTAATTTACTACGTGTTTTTTGCAAAACCTTAACCATAGCAGAGTGAAGTTCAGCTGAATTTTGAAGCACGATAAGATCTCGAACTAGCTTGTATCTCTCTGTATTTGGAAGTTCTGGTACAGATACGCCAAGCAATTTCAGAATCTGAATAGCCTCTTGTAATTGTAGCATACTGAACAGAGAATAGGGGTTAATTCTTTCTGGACAAGGAGACGATTTTCGGATCTCGCTGATTTGTCCTCGCTGATTGAGAATCATAATGCCTACATCACTCGGAGCAATTTCTTTCACCTGATCCAAATGAACAGCAGCAGAAATCACATTCACAGAGGCAAAAGCGCGACGAAAGGATTTGAGTTGATTAGCGAGACGAGATAAATTATCGCGTTCGGATTTAATTTCGTAAGCTGTAGAAGTTCCATTGAGAATAACAACATCTGCTTTATTTTCATCTACGCGAACTTCTGTGAGCATGGAAGCAGTACTTAAATTGTGACGGCCAAGGAGTATCTTTTTTGTGATAGCAGTTTTATACACGTATTCATTTCGTTGGCCTATACCGCTAATTGACTTGAAAGCTAACTCAAATACTTCCGACACAACAGACGCAGTCGCAAAATTCTCTCGCCCAATCTCTCTAACCAAACGTGCAAACATAGGTGACCTGCCCTTTGTTGCTAGCTGATGAAAAACTGCTGATGAAAATAGACGGGTAGCTGCTACATGTGCTGATCTTTCAATTACCATTCGTATCTGTATCTCCGCAAATTTGGTTTCCGTAGTCTTTGATTCCACCCTTAATATACATCAGTTCTTCTCAGATAAACGTTCATTATTGGTCTTTTAAATCACCATGCCTGCTATGTAATAAGTAATTATTGCGTAACTACTCGCCCCCCTAAATTGTACTTGAAATAAACCGATCAAAAAGTACTGGGCAAATTTTTGATCTGTACCTATGATACCGGTCTGAATCGTTCCATCGGTCTGTTCCATGGGCAAGGCTTGTTTGGTTTCCAAGGCAACGTCGGGATCGTGTCAACCTCTGATTGGCATGATGCCGTCGCATGATGTGTACATCGAGACGCATGTAGGCGGTAGCGCGATCATGGCGGTGGAGGCGGAGCATTGAGTAAGGCTGTGGTCGAGAAGAGTCTGTCTGGTCTGAAGGGCCAGTTTGAACAGCTCCAGGCTTCCGGCCAGTGTTCGGGGGAGGTGATCGTGCTGTTCCAGTCGTTACTGGCGCTGTTCGAGACGGTGCCGATGATGCTGATGGAGAAGAACACGCCGAAGACACCGGCGAATTCGGGCTTGCCGAGTTCGACCGTCAGCCCGGACCGGGCCGCCAGGTCGAAGACCCGGTCCGACCATCAGCGGCGCAAGCAGTCACATGACGAATGCGGCAATGCCCGCCTTGAACAGACCATGGAAATCTCGCCGGTTGAGCATGGTCAACATGGCGATCATGACTGGACCCGCATCGCCGTGCAGGATCATGAACGGCGTGCCCTGATGGAGGTGGTGCTGGTCACCCGCAAGCATCATGATCGATGCCGAAATCAAGTGTTGTCCGATGTGCGGCAAGACCTCCCGGGCCTGTTTCCCGACCGGTTTCACGGTCCCTTGCAGTCCGGTACCGGCGGGATTGCCCTGACGGTCAATCTGCCGGTCTCGCAGATGGTCTCGGTGCGGCGCACCGCGCAACTGCTGAAGTCCATGACCGGCCGACCGATCTCGGCATCCACCCTGATTGAACGGGTCTTGCGGATTCATCGGGCGCTGCAGGAACGGGAACCGGTCGCAACCCGAAAACTGTTGCAAATGCCGGTCTTGCACGTGGACGAAACCTCGATTCGAATCAATCAGAAAAACTATTGGATACACACCTGTACCTCCGGTGATCCCGGGCTGATGCCGGTGCATGCGAAGCGGGGTCAGGAAGCGATCGACGAAATCGGCATCTCCCGCGCTACGGAGGTACTCGGACCCACGACCAGGAAGAAGAACCGCATCATCCGGTGCCGGTGCATGACGCTCGGCCAGCCATTTCAACCATACCCGATGCGATCACTCGATCCGTCTCGCCCACTTGCAGCACGATCTTCAGTTCATCATGGATGCGCACCCGCATCGCTGGGCAAGACGGATGGAAAAACTGCTGGTGAAAACCAGTCAGGAAGTTGCGAAAAACGAGACCAAGGTGCTCGGCAAACCGCGCCACCTGGCCGTGCGCAAGCAATACCGTCGCATCCTGACACAAGGGGTGAAGGAATTGCCCGCCTTGCCGGAACGGAAAAGCACCAAAGGCAAGCCTCCGAAAACCACTGCGCACAACCTGCACGAAGCATTTCGGAATCGCGAAAACGAGATCTTGCGCTTTGTCCGCAACCCGTTCTGTCCCTATAGCAACAACGCCGCGGAAAGATTTCACCGAATGAGCAAGGTCAAGCAGAACATGTCCGGAACCTTCCGCTCCGTGAAGATGGCGCAAGCCTGTTGTCGAGTCACCAGCTGCCTGCAAACGGTGAACCTGCCCGGATACAATCCACTGGCTGCGATCGAATGGGTACTGAAAGGGGACGCAGTCAGAATACTCGAAGAAAAACTGGAAAATACGGCAACACTTCAAACCAACGCATAAACACTTCCACCGAGTTATGGCTGAAAGTAGTGCGCGGGGGTGAAAGGGGTTCATCCAGCGGCTACCGTTTTCTGGTCTGATTGTATCTCAATTCATCCTTGAACTTGCCGATGTTTGAAAAGTCAATCGTGTTATCATTGCTCATGGGGGCGTACCTCTTGGTTAACCTTGTTAAATAATTGATAGTTAATCCGGTTACGCCGCTTTTTTCAACCCCCTTTCACCCCCGCGCACTACTTTCGACCATAACTCTCAACCCGCACCGGAATGTCGCTATTACGGACGCGACTTCCCCCGTGCCGAGATGACGCTACTACGCGAGTTGTCGATAAATCAGAAGAGCATGATCAAAATGAATCTAGAAGAAGCAAGAGAATTTCTCAAGCAAGAGTTCCCCCAGGTGAATTGCATTGTTCGGGATATTGGCCCCGGAACATCTCTGGTTTGCCAGCCCATTGAGGAAAAGCACTTACGCCCTGGAGGTACAGTATCAGGACCAACCATGATGATGTTGGCTGATTGTGCCGCTTATTTTGCGATGCTTGGGCATTATGGCAAGGTGGCATTGGCGGTGACCACCAGTTTGAATATTAATTTTTTGAGAAAGCCGTCTGCGGACGAGGATCTTCTTGCCGATGCAAAACTGCTCAAGGCCGGAAAACGTCTAGTGATTTGCGAGGTTGAAATCTATTCGGAGCATGGAAGTGTTCCAGTAGCACACGCAACAGCAACTTATTCCATACCGCCTGCCTGAGTGATTTTCCAGGGCGCACCATGATGTAAGTTCCGGTTCTCAGAGTAGTTGACAAGCTTGGCAGACACTACTTGGAATAGCTGTTCAGACAAGTCAACCCCCTTCCATCCGGCGTACTACTTTTGACCATAACTCTTCCCGCAGACGAACATGGCCAAGAGTCATTGTCTATCATTGGAATTCAAGAACAGATTCGTCTTATGATGACTGTAAATAATTCAGCTTCTTTGTTATCAAGAAATTCGATGTGTGGAAATTCCTTTAATGAACGTTTGATGCCACTACCAAAACCCCTGTAGGGCAGGACCTTGGGAGCATATGAAGCCATAATTGGATTACGGTTGTTCGAAACGCCCATCTTTATATTCTCGACAGTTAGATTGTTTGGTAAAGATCCTGGGCTGATTATTTCGACACGGTCGGAAAAAATCAAAATTTTTATCGGAGCAGGTATAAAGTAATTTCTGTGAACAAGTGCATTGACAATTACTTCAGTTAAAACAATTCTGGGAATTTCTGGTTGACCTAGCGAATTAAATCCTTGATCATTCTGTACATGCCGGATGTTAGCTAGTACAAACCCCAGTGATTTTTGGAAGATATCCGATAATTTTCCATTGATATCCTGACTGTCAATATAAGACTCATCCTCAATATCGACACTCGGAAAAGCAACAGCCTTTACAATAAAAGCGGGCAGGAGATAATAAGGACGGGATGCAAAAAGCAAAGCTCCAGAATTGTTCAGTTTGCCTTCTTTAGCTAAATTCATGTTTTCCAGAAGTTGTTCACGAGAAATGTTCTGGTCTTCAACTTTAGTTTCGTATTCATTTTCGAAGAACAAGTTGAAATAGTCCTTGTCAAGATCTTCAATGGATGAATTGGGAACTAGAATCTGATCAGCATGTATTAGCGCAACATCCTGAAACATTCTCAAGAGTTCTTCACGAGCCGTTACTTTGCGCTTGTCAGCGCCACTTTTCACATAGACATGAAGATTCTTGTCCATATAAGGCTTACTGATGCCCTCTCTAACCTCTAACACCATGACCATTCCATCAGGCAACGAGAAATTTTTTGTCAAGGGGCTGATTGGTGGACGAATGTGGTCAGTCGCGGCATTTGAAACAAGTTGATTCAGTCGACGCATGTCGTCGTTAGTTAGCCCTTCAATATCGCCATTATCGGTAACTCCAACGAGTATAACCCCGCCAGAAGAGTTGCTGAAAGCAACCATTTCTTGAGCGAGGCTTTCAGGATTTTTGGCATTTGCCTTGAATTGATGAGTTGAATCTTCGCCTCGGGCGATAATGCTTATAAGCTCCTCGGTTTCCATGTTTTGTATATATCTTTACGTTTCTTGAAGGCTTCCTTGCCTCCTTCCATAATATCAACGATACACTGTTGTATTCCCGAACCGTCTATACTTCCTGAAAATATGTCAACATGGTCATCCTGATATTTACAAGCGATGACTTGATCCGCATCACCAAGCACAGGTATGTTGGCATTATGGGTAGCAAAAACAAATTGTGTATTGGGCTTTAATTGACGAATAAGTAGGATGATATCGTTATAAATTGTCTGATTATCCAAATCATCCTCTGGTTGATCAACAATAACAACATCATTTTCTTTTTGACTCAATATAAACAGCATTAATGCAGAAGCTCTTTGCCCGAGAGAATGATGAGAAATAGTCTCGCCGTGATAACGAATTTTGAAGTCATTCGGAACCTGCCAAGTCAAAAGTTCTTCCAGATTATTTTCAAAGTGCTGCCAGAAATTTTCGAATGCCCCATCAAATGATTGCTGCAGTCGGTCTTTATTTTTCCATACTGAACCAAAATCGCTGTAATTATTCACTAGTTGCTGTAACTTAGCTTCACGAATATTACTTCCTCGAAATAAGCCCTTAATATGATTAAGCATGGCGTTTTTATTTGCCATGAATTCCGGTTCTATTTTCAGTGGCGAGTTCACTTGATTAATTTTATTCAACGCTTTCTCGATAGTGCGATACTCTTCAAGCCACAAGCCTTCAAGATGAGAGAGTTCTGCCTCAAGATTGCTGTAAAAATCGCTATGTTTCTCTTGTTTTTTTGCTAGCAAGGCAAGCATTTGTTCTGATTGATCCAATACGGATTTAACCTGCTTGAACTCTTCCAGACTAATTGCTCCTGTATTCGCTTGCTTGATCTCGCCTGCTATATTTCGTTCAATTTGTGCAAAATCTTCTTTAAGGCGACTCTTCTGATGTTGAAAACTGTCGAGTTTTTGTTCCAAATTACTGACGGTTTCCTTGCTGATGACCGATATTTTCTTTATCTCATCAAAACTGTCGAGCAAATGCTGGTAGGTAGAAAAAAAGTCATTGAAAAAGGATTGATTTTGGTCCGATTTATATGATGTCTGATTGTTTAACTCATCTTCAAAAGTAACAATAAAGTTATCTAATTCGGTTAGATAACTTTTTGCTTGGCGGATAACTTGCACAACTTTGCGTTCATCTTTATCAAAGTCGACCTGTTTTTTTAGTTTGGATTCAATGCCGTGCTGCCGATATAAATTCATCTTGAACTCGGCATCCTTTTTCTTTTCTTCCCATTCCTCATGTTCAAATGATGCGCGCTCCAATTGTTTAATTTGGCCGATGGCATCAATCACGCGCTTTTGAGCTTGCTGGATGTTTTGCCGAATCGAAGTTAAAGCTTCGCCGGTCAACTTTTCAATCAGATCTTTTTCGAACCCCTCCCCCCTAAATGACAAATCGTTTTGTCCGAAATAAATGGGTTGATACAAAATGGTTTCCCGAATCGATACCCCTGGTTGCAATTGCCCGTTGACATACACGTCAGGTCGGTCTCCGAGAATGCGCCTGATTTGATAGTGCTGATTTCGTCGGTCAATTGCGTCAATTGTTATTTTGCCACCACTTTGCAATAGATGCTTGACCAGACTTTCCTTGTAGTTAGAATCGATAGATTTATCGCCCAACTGAATATCAAGGGCGTAGCGAATACCTTCCAAAACAGAGGATTTTCCACCTCCTCGAATACCGATTAAAGTATTGAGTTCCGGTGATAAACAAATCTCAGTGCCGCCCAGACTCCCCGTTCCTTCAAAACTAACTTTGCGAATGTATGAGTGACGATATTCTGTCAATTCTTTTCGCACTCGAAAAGTGTGGTCTAAGAGAGCAAATTTTACGGCTTCAAAACTGAAGTTTCCCAACTTGAGGTAACTGGTGCATTTTCTCGTCGAAATGTCATCCAGTTTCTTTGGGTCACAGCCTTCAACTTCGGCAGGATATAACGGTCCTAAGATTTGACGTATCTTGTTTTGCGTGTCCCTAGTGCGGACCTTCTGAAATGCTAGAACTCTGCTTCGTACCGAGGCATTATCAAATAGATCCTTGACTCGACCCGGGGATAGTCCTCCCCACAAACCATTGTTCGATTCAACATGGGCAAAAATCAAAAAATAGTCTTTATCAAATTTGTCAAGCTCTTGCACCGTGTCAACAATATTATGGTTGGAGCGAGCATTTTCATTTTGATAATTTGCTTTGCCGGCAAACGTTGAATTCAAGAATGCGTCTATGTGGTTGGTTTGTCCATTTATCCATTCGTCCGAAAATACTACCAGGGTATGCACTCCTGCCCGGCCATCATTTATCGACAGTTCGATTCCAGGGAGCAGGCCAATGCTTGATTTTCTGGCCTTCTTCCTCAACTCCTTGAATTCAGACAAATCAAACTTGTTATGGTTCGCAATGATGCCAATCCGAATTTCAGCATTTCTCAATGCATTCACATATTGGTTCAGATAATCATTATCTTTCCCCTGGTAATTGAATTCCTTGTCAGCACGGGTATGCAGGTGGAAATCTGACTGTAGCCAACAACTCCCATGACCGAATAGCGAGGCGGTTGTCGAAGTTGAGAATCTCTTATTCATCAGTCGACAGTTGCATCATCAAACGTGGAAAAGGTGTTGCAGAACATACAGAAACAAGGTCATTTCGAACAATCCTACATTTGATTATCCTGTATCACTAACAATATATGCTGTGCACAAGGCAATAGGCGGGTTTTCGGGAAAGATTAAATTCTGAAAATAACATCGCCTTGGGATTGATCATGCCAGAAATATATTCCCATGCAAAGCTTCAGTTTTCATGTTTCGGTCTGGGCTGATGGACGAATGGTTTGGTTTTTTGTCCGGAACGATATTCCAAACATTATACTGGTTTTGCTGTCTACAGAAAGAGGCAATTTTTCACGCGCTATCCGGTGGAGATATGGACAAGTTCTATGGATCGTGTAGGCAGGTCATGGCATGAAGAAGTGATCACTATCCCTAATCCTTAAAATCGAGTATTCGGTATTCTGCAAATCATATGCACCATTGGTTTCGTCCTTTGATAAATTATCACCGATATATGGTCCGCCCCCTAATTGCAAGAAATATTTTCAGTTCGGGGAGAGTAGGCTGCTGTCCTGTATCCGACCTGTTGATGAGGGGCTTTGCCCTCTGGCCCGGATGGAATCCGCACCGGTACGTGCTGATCATTCGATCGGCTTCATGATGAGCCCTTGCGAAAATCAGGTTTTCGTGGCGGCAGGGTGACCTTTTCCGCCATCACTGTCCATTTCTCCTGGCAACCCAGGCAGGTAACCATCCTTCCAAAGGAAGGGATTCTCGCGATTCGTTTCAGTCAGGCCATCGCTTCCTCCGTCCGACAGGGTTGATTCGTGGTCAGTATCGCCCAGGCAATGCGAGCCATGCGGTTGGCCACCGCCGTCACATGGCCAGGCTTGCGACTCGGCAGCTCGACGATCCACGGGCTTTGCCGGTCTGACTTCGGGTTTCCGGATGGCTGCAAAAGCGCCGCATGCGCACCGTGTACCAACCGGGTACGCAGATCGGTATCGCCGCGCTTGCTGATGCCGAGCAGTTGGTCCTTGCCGCCGGTTGAATGCTGACGCGGCACCAGGCCCAGCCAGGCCGCGAACTGAGTTATGGCTGAAAGCAGTGCGTGGGTTGAAAGGGGATCATCTAGCCTATCATCAATCCATGCTTGACTTCGTACATTCCCTAAACTCCAAACAGAGTGTCCTGCGATGGGTACAAGCCCATATCTGTCGCGGGTTTCAACTCTGCAACCGCAATCACCCACCGGGCAAAACGCCGACCTCTTCAAAACCACGATGCTTGCAACTCCGGAAATGCTTTCCTGATTTTACTTGAGGATTGGGAGAATCAATCATGCCAATTTTCCCGACATCCTCAATTCACGAAGTCAAGCGTGGATTGATGATAGGTCATCCAGCGGCTACCGTTTTCTCGACTTTTGTCCCCCACCAGGCAAACGGCCGAGCATGGGAACTTTGACTTGCTGGGATTTGCCCGGGTATGGGGAACGTCTCGGAAAGGCGATCCGGTTCTCCGGCAAGTGACCTCAAAGAGGCGTTTTGCGCGTGCGGTGAAAACCGTGTACCCATGGTGCAAGTGGAACCGGCGTCGCCTGCTCCACGAGCAGCAGCAACGCCTCTCGCGAGCGATTCGGGTTCATTGTGCATGCTCTGGCATGACCGGCAATGCCAGGAGACTCTTCATGTTCCGTGATGAGTTCATTCGGGGTTGGCGCAAAGCGCTGTCCCGTCGTAGCCGTGATGGTAAATTAAGTAGGGAGAAAATGAGTATGCTGTCATGCCAATATCCACTAGCCCCAGCCCGTGTCATGCGGTCGATTCATGCTACCTGAGCGAACCTGTTCCATGAGGAACCGAGTGCATCAATCGTGCACGCTCGGATCGGTGAGGGACGGGGCTTGGTAACAACCCCGCCTACTCGGCTGTTACCAATAAACAATCTGTTCCGCTCTGTAAATTTTACGGTTATCCCGATTTGACTGTATAAGTCGCATCAATTGGCTGAGTCGAGAAAAATGAATTTTTCATTTCCTTGAATCAAATATTCTCTGTATATGTATAATTCAGGATGATCAATCCATATCTTAGAGTATGAACGATACATTTCCGAAACTCCTTATCCATAATGCAAGGCAATTCGCTGAACGACCAGCAATCAGAGAAAAAGACCTGGGAATATGGCAGACCTGGTCTTGGCAGGAGATGCGTGATGAGATTTTCGATTTTGCAAGCGGTTTAGCGAGTCTAGGATTTCAACGAGGAGACAAATTAGCCATTATCGGCACCAATCGTCCACGCTTGTACTGGGGAATCTGTGCAGCTCAATGCTTGGGCGGAATTCCCGTTCCCGTTTATGCCGACTCAGTATCCGAGGAACTGCAGTATGTACTTGATCACGCAGAAGCGAGTATCGTCCTTGCCGAAGATCAGGAGCAGGTTGACAAAGTCCTGGATGTAAAAAACAAGGTCGCGCAAGTAACCCATGTCATTTATGATGACATTCGAGGTCTGAAAGATTATCAGGAAACATTCCTGCATGACTTCACTGATATACAGGAACTTGGAAGAAAGCATGCAAAAGATCACCCTGACTTGCTGAAACAGGAAATCGAAAGGGGACAGGGAAGCGATACAGCCATAATTCTGTATACGTCTGGAACAACTGGAAGACCCAAGGGAGTTGTGTTATCGCATGACAATGTTCTGATTACATCAGTAAACAGTGCCAATGAAGACAACTTGACCGAAAAAGAAGACATGCTGTCTTATTTGCCACTGGCATGGGTTGGCGACCATATATTTTCCTATGGTCAAGCGTATGTAACGGGAATGTGCTCGAATTGTCCAGAAAGCCAAGCGACTGTGAACTGGGACATACGAGAGATTGGGCCGACCTATTATTTTGCTCCCCCCAGAGTCTTTGAACAATTATTGACCAATGTCATGATTCGCATGGAAGATGCCAGTCGCATAAAGCAACAGCTATTTCATTACTTCATGGGAGTTGCAAAACGTTGCGGGACGGATATTCTGGACGGCAACTCCGTGCCATTGCTTGATCGGATCACTTACAAAATCGGAGATTGGCTCGTTTTCGCGCCTCTCAAAAATACGATGGGGTTCAGTCGCATTCGCGTTGCCTATACGGCTGGTGAAGCCATTGGACCTGAAATATTTGATTTTTTTCGATCTCTCGGAGTGAACATCAAGCAGTTGTATGGCCAAACCGAAGCGGCCGTTTTCATTACTGCTCAACCCGACGGTGAAGTCTATGCCGATACCGTCGGCAAACCTTCTCCCGAAGTGGAAGTAAAGATTACGGATGACGGGGAAGTGATTTACAAGAGTCCTGGTGTTTTTCAGTGCTACTACAAGAATGAGGAGGCAACACGAGAAACCAAAAATGACGAAGGTTGGGTGATGACTGGTGATGCGGGCTATTTTGATGATAAGGGGCATCTCAAAATTATCGATCGGGCAAAAGATGTTGGGAAATTGAGTAATGGTGAGCTATTTGCTCCAAAATACATCGAAAACAAGTTGAAATTTTTCCCTGAAATTAAGGAAGCAGTTGCGATTGGACGGGATATGGATTATGTATCAGCGATTGTCAATATTGATCTTGATGCAGTTGGCAACTGGGCCGAACGCAACAATATCCCATACTCCAGTTATCAGGAGCTTGCAGCTCACACCCGTGTCTATGAAATGATCAAGGCAAATATAGAAAAGGTGAATCGAGATTTGAGCGAAGACTCGGTTCTGTCGAGTTGCCAGATTCATCGATTCCTCATTTTGCACAAGGAACTGGATGCTGATGATGGTGAGTTGACCCGAACCCGAAAAGTCAGACGCAGGATTATCGCAGAAAAATATGACTCGCTAATTGATGCCCTGTATTCAGGGGCAGTCCAGTGTCAAGTTTCCACCGAGGTTACTTTTGAGGATGGCAAAAAAGGCACCATTGATGGTGATATTCGAATTGAAGATATCGAAACGTATCAGCCCCTTAAAGAAGCAAGTTAAACGGATTGGACAATATCCATGCAAGATTCGGTTAGGGACAACGACATTCTGCTCGAAGCGCGCAATATTTCTCTTTCCTTCGGTGGCGTAAAGGCACTTGAGGATATTAGTTTTGATATTCGCAAGGGTGAGGTTCGGGCCATTATTGGCCCGAATGGAGCAGGCAAAAGCTCCATGCTCAATGTGATCAATGGGTTCTATCACCCTCAACAAGGTGAAATCTGGTTTGATGGCAAACTGCGAACTCGAATGAAGCCTCATCAAGTTGCAAAACTGGGGATTGCGAGGACCTTCCAGAACATCGCCTTGTTCAAGGGAATGAGCACTCTAGACAATTTGATGACCGGTCGATACATCAAGATGCATGCAAATCTGTTCGCGCAGATGATTTGGAAAGGCCCCGCACAACGTGAGGAGATTGAACATCGGCAAAAAGTAGAGCAGATTATCGATTTTCTGAAAATCCAGTCAATCCGCAAGACACCCGTTGGAAAACTCCCGTATGGCATGCAAAAGCGCGTCGAACTGGGTCGAGCGTTGGCTGCTGAATCCAAGTTGCTTTTATTGGATGAACCAATGGCTGGCATGAATCTGGAAGAAAAAGAGGACATGTGCCGATTTGTTCTTGATGTGAACGAACAATTCGGAACCACCATTGCCTTGATTGAACATGATATGGGCGTCGTCATGGATATTTCGGATCGGGTAGTAGTGTTAGACTATGGAAAAAAACTAGCCGATGGTTCTCCCGATGAAGTTCGAAACAATCCAGCAGTGATTGATGCATATCTTGGAGTGAGTCATGACTAGCGAGTCTGGTCCATCAATGCGTATCGGTATGGCAACTGTTCATTGGGATAAGATCAATGTCTCCTGATTTTTTGTACGCCATAGAAGTGATCCTCAACGGTTTGATGGCCGGGGTCATGTATTCGCTGGTTGCGTTGGGGTTTGTACTGATATTCAAGGCATCGGGCATCTTCAACTATGCACAAGGTGTCATGGCGCTGTTTGCTGCTCTGACTCTGGTTGGATTTCAAACTGGACAAATTCCATTTGCACACTTGATCAACGAAATATTTGGCACGCAAATTCATCATTGGGGTCCGGGCATGAATAACCTGATTGCCATATTGTTAACCATACTGGTTATGATTCTGTTCGCCTGGCTGGTCGAGAAACTGGTCTTGCAACATATGGTGAATCAAGAGCCGATCATTCTGTTCATGGCTACGATCGGCCTGGCATTTTTCATGGAAGGTCTCGGTGACTTGATGTGGGGTGCAGATATCAAGACGCTGGATGTGGGTATCCCGTCAGGTGGTTCATTCTGGTGGGAAGATGTAACTCGAGCATGGGCTACTGAAGGTTATGAATATTACGGTATGTACATTGATCTTTTAGATGTCTGGGCGGCTGGAATTGCAGTTCTTTTGGTACTTAGTCTGACCATGTTTTCCCAGTTTACAAAAACTGGCCGGGCTTTGAGGGCTGTTGCTGACGATCATCAGGCAGCGCTGACTGTGGGTATTTCCCTGAGAACGATCTGGGTTATCGTCTGGTCAATTGCAGGTGTGGTGGCATTAGTAGCCGGCATCATGTGGGGATCAAAATCCGGAGTTCAGTTTTCGCTTTCATTGATCGCGCTAAAAGCATTACCGGTGCTGATCCTGGGGGGATTTACTTCAATTCCGGGCGCGATCATCGGTGGCTTGATTATTGGAGTCGGAGAGAAATTATTCGAGTTTTGGATTGGGCCATTGGTTGGAGGTGCAACCGAAAACTGGTTCGCTTATGTATTGGCGTTATTTTTCCTGATGTTTCGTCCTCAGGGATTGTTTGGTGAACGAATCATAGAAAGGGTGTAAGGCAGATGTTCTATAGAGAATCCGGAGACTTCAAGACATCCTATATTCAGGATCAGCAGATCTTCCCCATTTTGCAGGATCGAATATTTATTGCTGTTGTCGTTGCTTTTGCGTTTCTCGTGGTGCCGTTTCTGATTAACGATTACTGGGAAAAATCGGTTCTGTTGCCGGTATTAATCTGGTCCCTTGCCGCGATTGGACTCAACATTCTGACCGGTTATTGTGGTCTGGTGAGTTTAGGTACAGGAGGTTTTATGGCGGTTGGGGCTTATGCTTCTTACAAATTCACAACAGCTTTCCCCGAGCTCAACATGTTCATTGTGGTTTTGTTGTCCGGAGGAGTGACTGCAATGGTTGGGATTGTGTTTGGCCTGCCCAGCCTCCGAATCAAGGGATTTTATCTGGCTGTCGCCACCTTGGCTTCCCAGTTCTTTTTGATCTGGTTATTTAACAAGGTGCCCTGGTTTTACAATTATTCTGCATCTGGGCAAATTAATGCACCAGAGCGGTTTGTAGCTGGAATCGCAGTCACCGGACCGAACGCACCTCCATGGGCAACTTATCTGTTTTGTCTGATTTTTGTCGTGGTGTTTGCCTTAATTGCAAAAAACCTGACGAGAGGTCGGTTTGGACGATCATGGATGGCAATTCGGGATATGGATATTGCGGCCGAAATCATTGGCGTCGCGCCGCTGAAGGCCAAGCTCTCTGCATTTTCAATTAGTTCATTCTATATTGGTATCGCTGGAGCCCTGTTTTTTCTCGTATACCTGGGAGCTGTCGAACCGACTGAAGCATTTGGTATCGACAAGTCCTTTCTGGTGTTATTCATGATCATCATCGGAGGGTTGGGTTCAATTCTGGGATCGTTTATTGGTGCTGCATTCATGTTTCTCATGCCGGTCCTGATCAAGAATATACTAGTCAATGGTCTGGGATGGTCAACGGACATTGTCGCCCATTTGATCTTTATGATTGTCGGTGGATTGATCATGTTCTTTCTGATCGTTGAACCTCACGGGCTTGCACAACTATGGCGAGTAACCAAGGAAAAGTTGCGTTTATGGCCTTTTCCTCACTAGTCAGCATTGAATTACTGCTAACAATAATTATTTAACTACTATCTAACAACAATAGGAGGAATCATGAAATTCATGAAACTACTAGCTTCGATGGTACTGTCCATGTCAGTCGTCGGAGTCGCTAATTCAGACTTGGTTATACCTTCTCTGGAATATCGAACGGGGCCCTATGCCCCAAATGGCATCCATTTTGCTGATGGATTTACCGATTACTTTACGCTCCTGAATGAACGTGACGGAGGAATTGGCGGAGTGCCAGTTCGGGTTGTATCCTGCGAGACCGCCTATAACACGGAAAAAGGCGTTGAGTGTTATGAATCAACCAAGGGGCAAGGGTCGCTGGTCTATCAGCCAATGTCGACAGGAATAACCTATCAGCTGATCCCCAAGGCAACTGCTGACGATATACCGATTCATTCCATGGGTTACGGACGTACGTCTGCAGCCAACGGCAGGATATTTAGTCATGTATTCAACTATCCGGGCACATATTGGGATGCTGCTTCCATTATCATCAAGCATATTCTGGATGTTGAGGGAGGTGATATAAGCGGAAAAAATATTGCTTTGGTCTATCATAATTCGGCTTATGGAAAGGAGCCCATTCGCACTCTGGAAAAACTAGCCGAGAAGCACGGATACGGCCTCACCTTGATTGCAGTTGACCATCCCGGTCAAGAACAGAAGTCTCAGTGGTTGCAGATCCGCCGAGAACGTCCTGATTATGTACTGATGTGGGGCTGGGGTGTAATGAATCAGGTGGCCATTCAGGAAGCGGCAAACATTCGTTATCCAATGGAGAATTTCATTGGTGTATGGTGGTCTTCTTCAGAAAACGATGTGATCCCGGTTGGCCAAGGTGCTGATGGTTACAAAGCGATCGCCTTGCATGGAGTAGGGGATGATTTCCCGATTTACGACGACATAAGAAAATATGTTGTGGATGCTGGCAAGGCTGCTGGGGACGGCTCAAATTTGGGCAAGGTTCTCTATAACCGAGGAATCATGGCTTCCATGCTGGCAACTGAAGCCATTCGCACTGCTCAGAGAATCCATGGTGTAGCTGACATAACACCGGCTCAGATGCGGGATGGAATGGAGGCGCTCATGGTTGATGCTGATCGTCTTGCTGAAATTGGATTGCCCAACTTTGCGCCACCGGTCCAAGTAACGTGTGCTAACCATGGTGGTCCCGGCCTTGGTGCGATTCAGCAATGGGATGCCGATACTCAGTCTTGGTCGCTAATCACCGATTTCATTGCTGCCGACCGGGATGTGGTTGATGCTTTGATTGCGGAAGATTCAACTGCCTTTGCTGCGGAAAACAACATTACTCCACGAAGCTGCTAGAGGTCTCGCGAAACCAACAATTGCATATTTGGGGTGAAATATCACCCCAAATACACCTTTCAAATGTAACTACTCGCAATCTCCATGTCAAGATGATCGCACCATGAATGCAGACAAAACGATTCAGACAGTATCTTTTCGGTTACCGGTCGGTTATCAATCGTTTGCAAATCTTGGAAATGAAGGTTGTTATTATGTCGACAAGACATCTTTGATTGGGGATATGATTGGCAATAGACGGTTCTACTTTCTCTCTCGTCCACGCCGTTTCGGCAAGAGCCTCCTGGTGGATACGGGCAGGAAACTGCTCCGGCATCCGGGAGAAAACGACTTCTCGGCCATGCAAGGGCAGATTCAGACCTTGTTTTCCCGCATTCCCCATGAATGGCATCAAGGCGGTGGTCTTGCCCGTTACGAATCCTGGTACGCGAGCTTGCTGTTCACGTGTTTCAAGGCCCTGGATGTCGATGTCACGGCCGAGGACAGTTCAAGTCATGGCCGCTCGGGCATGGTGGTGCATGACCGTCAGGTGTTTGTCCTCGAATTCAGGATGCTGAAGGAAAACAGGACGGTTGAGGAAACTCTTGTCGGTGCCATCAAGCAAATTCGCGACAAACGCCATGCTAACAAGTATCGGAGCCGCGGAGAATCGATTCACCTGATTGGCATGGTGTTCGGAGGGGATGATCGAAACCTGGTGGATATTCGCGTGGAGAAGTTCTGATCTTGAAAGACTCTCATTCGTTTTCATTTCCACTCATTTGCAAATTAGACTGTGGATGCATATGCAGAGCCAGGCCCTGCGATCATTCGCGAAAAGAAAACCATTATCAAAACTACTGAACTCAAAGAGATCGATTAGTTACTTTCAAATCTCTGTAAACCATGTCATCAGGCAAAAAAACCGTACTCACCGTCAACAATATTGAGGTAATTTACGATCATGTCATTCTGGTACTGAAAGGCGTATCGCTTGAAGTGCCCGAAGGTGGAATTGTTGCATTGCTCGGTGCAAATGGTGCGGGCAAGACAACTACTATTAAATCCATATCCAATATTCTTGGAACAGAAAGAGGAGAGGTCACCAAAGGATCGATTGAGTTCATGGGAGAGAAGATTGAAAATCTCACTCCGACCGAACTGGTGAAACGGGGGGTGGTTCAGGTCATGGAAGGACGTCATTGTTTCGAACATCTGACGGTTGAAGAAAATCTTCTGACTGGTGCCTATATTCGCAAGGATAACAAGAAAAAAATCAGCGATGACCTGGAAAAGGTATATTCGTATTTTCCGAAACTCAAGCAACGAGCCAAGAGCCAGGCAGGTTACACATCTGGTGGTGAACAGCAGATGACAGCTGTTGGACGGGCATTGATGGCGAATCCAAAAGTCATTTTGCTTGATGAGCCTTCAATGGGTCTTGCGCCGCAACTGGTTGAAGAGATTTTCGAGATTGTTCGAGATTTGAACGAAAAGGAGAAAGTTACTTTTCTGCTGGCCGAGCAGAATACGACGGTTGCTTTACGCTACGCGACTTACGGCTATATTCTGGAGAATGGGCGCGTGGTCATGGACGGAGAAGCGCAGTCGTTATCCGAGAATGAGGATGTGAAAGAATTCTATCTGGGCATCAGCGGTGGCGACAAGAAGAGTTTTCGGGATGTAAAGCATTACCGGCGAAGAAAGCGCTGGCTGGCTTGATCGGTTGAAGGCGACTCGTCTCAAAAATATCGATCAATTCGCAAGAACTCGGATGTATTGGTCTTCAGGTTTTCCTCTGGTCTCTTGGGCAAAAATTATACCCTGATGCGATGAACAGTTATTACGACAAACTTGAGGTGCGAAGTGATGAGGAGCGGGAGACTTCCCTCATTAAATCCATTCGCTCCCAATTGATGCATGCCCGAGAGAATACAGAATATTTCAGGCAAACTCTGTCTTCGTATTCTTGCGAAGACTTTTCAGAATTGGATGAGTATCAGAAATATCCGATTCTTCGAAAATCTGCACTAGTAGAGAAGCAAAAGAAAACAGTCCCTTTGGGAGGTGTTAGTCCATTAAAGCCTGGAGAAATTCGATATATCCATGCCTCTCCCGGGCCGATTTATGAAGCAAGTTCTGCCCGTGAGGATTTCTGGCGTCTTGCACGCGCCTTGTATGCTGCAGGTTTTCGAAACGGTGATCTCGTTCACAACAGTTTTTCCTATCATCTGACGCCAGCTGGGGTCATGCTCGATAGCGGTTGTCATGCACTTGGCTGCACAGTGATTCCTGCTGGGATAGGGCAGACTGAGCTACAGTTGCAGACCATTCATGATTTAAGGCCAGACCGGTATGTCGGGACGCCTTCATTTCTTAAGATCATCATCGAAAAATCGGTAGAGAGCGGATTGGATGTTTCATGTATCAAGAAAGGACTTGTTTCTGGAGAAGCTTTGCCGCCATCTTTGCGCGAACAGTTCAAGGAGAGTGGCATTGATGTTCTCCAGGCATATGCAACAGCAGATTTGGGGTTGATTGCCTATGAAACGCTTGCAGATACTGGACTCGTACTCGATGAGGGTGTTTATGTCGAAATCGTCCGGCCAGGCAGTGGGGGTCCGGTTCCTGCTGGAGAAGTAGGTGAGGTTGTGGTGACATCATTCAATCCTGATTATCCATTAATTCGCTTTGCAACGGGTGATCTGTCGGCATTTCTAGATGGGCCGAGCCCATGTGGTCGGACTAACCGTCGAATCAAGGGGTGGATGGGCCGAGCGGATCAAACTGCGAAGGTGCGAGGGATGTTTGTTCATCCAGAGCAGATAAACCGTGTTGTTGATCGTTATCCGGAGATTCAAAAAGCTCGTTTGGTTGTCGAATGGATAGACCAGCAGGATCAGATCACTTTGCAGTGTGAAGCCGTCAATCATGCCGAAGGTTTAAAGGAAGCGATTGCCGAGAGTATTCGTGAATTTTGCCGAGTGCGCGGATCGGTCAAACTGGTTGAACCAGGTTCGATTCCCAATGACGGGGTTGTTATTGAAGACAACCGCAAATATGAATAGATTCTAAACGATGAAATATCAGGAAATTACGCTCGAGATCGACCAGCGAAATGTGGCTTGGCTAACCTTGGATCGCGAAGCCAAGCACAATTCCATGAACTCACAAATGATGAGAGAAATTCTTGAGGCTTGTGAAGAGTTGTCTAGCCTGAATTCGGTACGGGCACTAGTGCTGACTGGATCAGGAGAGAAAAGTTTTTGCGCGGGTGCAGATTTGGGCTGGATGAGAGATAACTTCGAGCGAAATCGGGAAGAGAGACAGGCTGAAAGCAGTATCTTGGCAAGGATGCTCGAAGCATTAAATGACTTGGACAAGATAACGATTGCAAGAGTAAATGGTCAAGCATATGCCGGCGGAGTCGGATTGATTTGTGCTTGCGATATTGCGATAAGCGTTCTTACTGCACGTTTTGCACTGACTGAAACTCGATTAGGTTTAACTCCAGCGAATATCTCGCCTTATGTTTTAGAACGGCTTGGCATGAGTAACTGCAGAAGAATACTGCTCAACTCGTGTTTTTTCGATGCTCAAGAGGCGTTGAATATGGGTTTGATTCACAAGAGGGTTGACCCGAAAGAACTCGATCAGTCTGTTGAGGAGGAAATTCAACTTTGTCTGGACTGTTCTCCAGGCGCAATTGCAACGACGAAACAGCTCCTTCGACGAGTGTCCATGCAATCTGCAGACGAAAATAGAGAATACACTGCGGAGTTGTTGGCTGATGTATGGGAGACTGAAGAGGCGCAAAGCGGGATTGCGGCATTTTTCGACAAGAAGCCACCTCCCTGGAAAGTATGAAAGCAAGGTTTTTGGATTGCCTTTTTCGGGTGTTTTGATTCGTTTCAGAATTCCGAATCGAAGTCGTCCTTCCAGAGGTGAATGTGCCTAAGGCTACATCACTAATGATCCAAGGTACAGGATCTCATGTTGGCAAATCAATGCTCGTGGCCGGTTTATGTCGGCTGGCCCATCAACGCGGAATCGATGTTGTACCATTCAAGCCGCAAAATATGTCGAACAATGCCGCTGTGACGGTCGATGGCGGTGAAATTGGCCGTGCTCAGGCTTTGCAGGCCCGGGCGGCGGGCCTCGATTCGCATACCGACATGAATCCTGTTCTGTTGAAACCGGAAACTGATCAAATGGCTCAGGTTGTGGTTCAGGGTAAGCGTTTGGCATCTAGCAAGGCTGCAGACTATTCGTCTCTTAAACTGACATTGATGGAGGCAGTGATGGATAGTTATGAACGGCTTGGTCGTCGGCATGAATTGATTCTAGTTGAAGGTGCTGGCAGTCCAGCAGAGGTCAATCTCCGGAAAAATGATATTGCCAACATGGGTTTTTCCGTTCAAGCCGGAGTGCCGGTTGTGTTGGTCGGGGATATTGATCGCGGTGGTGTAATTGCTCAGTTAGTTGGTACTCATGCATTGCTTGACTCCCAGGATAGCCAGATGGTTTGCGGGTTTCTGATAAATAAGTTTCGCGGTGATCCTCGGCTATTTGATGATGGTTATGCGTTGATTGCTCAGCAAACCGGCTGGCCAGGCTTTGGGGTATTGCCTTGGTTTAATGATGCGTGGAAACTGCCTGCCGAAGATGCCCCTGACCTCGCTCGTCCCATTGCGAGTGGATCTCTTCATGTGGTATGCCTGCAGTTGTCTCGCGTTGCGAATCTTGATGATCTTGATCCCTTGTCTCAAGAATCTTCGGTTCGGTTGACGATTTTGCATCCTGGAAAACCGATACCGGGAGATGCGGATTTGGTGATTATTCCTGGCAGCAAGGCGACTAGGGGAGATCTCATTTTTTTACGTCAGCAAGGATGGGATGTTGATCTTTTTGCTCATTACCGACGCGGTGGAAGAATTTTAGGGATTTGCGGAGGCTATCAGATGTTGGGGCAATTTGTATCCGATCCGAAGGGGGTCGAAGGTGAGCCTGGGGATACTCAAGGGTTGGGTTTGCTTAAGGTGGAAACGACTCTCACTGAAGATAAGCAGTTGACAAAAGCTAAAGCAATTCATGCAAAGACAGGTTATCACTTTGATGGATATGAGATTCATATGGGAATTACAACAGGAGAAGATTGCCATCGACCCTATGCCTTTGTTGATGGCAGGGCAGAAGGTGCTGTAAGTGAGGATGGTCTGATTATGGGTTTGTACCTGCATGGCATGTTTACAGATGACAAGTTCAGATCCCAATTTCTGGAGGAATGTGGACTGCAGGGAACAGGTTTTGGATATAACTCTTCAGTGGAAAATGTACTTGACGGGCTAGCTGAACACATGGGTTTTCATCTTGATATTGATGGTTTGCTACATTTTGCTCGCTGACTCAAAAACCCCAGAGAACCTTTAATTGATGCAATTATGCGGTTAGCAAAAGACAGTTCATTTTTTGTAACATGATTCATTTAGTAGACAGTCACAACTTTGTCGTTTCGTCAAGTCAAGGAGATTTCCCCTAATCCTTAAATAGAAATTGCTTTATTTGGCACAGAGCATGATGGACTGTGGATTTTGGGCTGGAATCAGAATC
The DNA here is from genome assembly GCA_965220975.1 of Candidatus Poriferihabitans sp. Lineage (GTDB taxonomy): Bacteria > Pseudomonadota > Gammaproteobacteria > Arenicellales > Poriferihabitantaceae > Poriferihabitans. The sequence continues at coordinate 409,140 of OZ244855.1, forward strand.
ATCCATTGGGTGAAAAGACAACCCAGTCGAAAACCACACCACACAAGGCGTTGGAAGTACTTTCAAATTTTCTATTTAAGGATTAGGGGATTTCCGGTAGCGGCTCAGTTTGAAAGTTCGCATATTTTCATAGGGGCATCCCACGCTGATTAAATTGGCGAGAAATGACATTATTTGCATTTGTTTTTCCAAAAGGCTGACTTTTTTGTTTCAGATGTAGTAAAAGGCACAGTCATGAGACCGGATGACTGTCAAGTTTTGGATACCGAGCGATCGTTTACGTGCAGCGATGTGACCGTTCGTCTTGCGCGCACAAGAGAGCATGCGAAATGGGATCGGCTGGTTCGCGAACATCATGCGCTGGGATTCAAGCGTTTTGCGGGTCGCTGTCTGCGATACATGGTCGAGTATCAAGGTCAATGGCTGTGTCTGGTGGGCTGGCAGACCAGTGCGCTCAAGCTGGGTGCTCGCGATCGGTGGATTGGCTGGGATACAGAAAAGCAGTTTCAGCGGTTGCACCTGATTGCGAACAATACGCGCTTTGCGATGTTGTGCGAGCCGGGACAATATCCCAATCTGGGTTCCTACACATTAACGCAGATCATCAAGCGTCTCAGTGATGACTGGGAGGCGGCCTATGGACACGGTCTGTTGCTCGCGGAGACCTTCATTGACCCGACTGTGCATCATGGGACCATGTACAAGTCCGGTGCCTGGCAGAGGTTGGGCATGACCGCTGGCTTTGCCCGCAAGGCCGGCCGGTATACGAAACCGCATCATCAATCGAAGGAGATTCTGGTCAAGCCGCTCCATCGGGATGCAAGGCAGTTGTTGTGTGGAGATGAACTGGATGTTCGGTGGCAGAAGAAGGGCAAAATCAGCGGTCATTCGGTGGAGGATTTGACGAGTCTGTATACCCTGCTATGCCGGATGTCGGATTGCCGTCGTGCGCAGGGGCGCAAGCATTCAATCGGTTGTATATTGGCGACGATTCTGCTCGCCGGGAGGTCGGGCTTTACCGGTCCAGTGCATGTTGCACAGTATTCGAGTGCCCTCTCCCAGGAAGAGCTGAAAGCGCTCGGTGCCTGGTTCAATCCACGGACCAGTCGCCATGTTCCCGTGTCCAAGTCGACGATCCACCGGGTGTTGCAGAATCTGGATACGGAAGTGCTGTCCGAGGTGCTTCGGAAGCATGTTCAGTTGCGTCACGATGAATCGGGTGCGCTGGCGGCGGATGGCAAACGCATTCGGGGGGCGAATCGCACCGGCAGTGATGCCGAGACGTTGACGCTGGTTGAGCATGGTACCCATGTTCCACGTGCCAGTTACAGCTATCATGAACCGGGAGGCGAGCAGCATGCGTTGCGTCGACTCCTGGTTGATCTCGACGTCTCGGGACGCATGATTACCATGGACAGCTTGCATGCCAACTTCGAGAGCATTGAGCTGTTGCTGGCGTCGGGTGCCGATTACCTGGTCGCGGTCAAGGACAACACGTCCTCGCAGCTCGATCGCATCCGGTCAATGAACTGGAAGGGCCCCGGGTTCGTCGCCATGGCACGAGTTTCGAAAAGGGCCATGGACGCATCGAGCGCCGGAGCATTGAGGTGCTGACCGTGAACGATCCACAGTACCTGGATTTCCAGGGCGTCAAACAGGTCATGCGTATCACCCGGGAACGTGAGCAGGTCAACCGACCCGAAACCGCAACCGCCGAGATCATCTACGCGATGACCTCGGTCGATGCCGAACCGGCAGACCCGAAACAACTTCTGAGCTGGAATCGAGGCCATTGGGGAGTCGAAGTCAATCATCACATCCGTGATCAGAGCCTCGGTGAAGACGCCTGCAGAATGCGGGCCAACAACGGGCCGGGCAACCGTGCACAGTGTCGCAACATTGCGCTTGCGCTGATTGCCTTCAGCAACCCCTGCTTCGATTCGATCCCGCAAATACTCAATCACTACAGCCTCAATCATGGAGAAGCCTTCCAGGCCCTGTTTGCAGCGATTCGGAACACCGCCTGATTCCGGGGCTCCAGGCCGAATTGCGCCAAAATTCTGCCGAGCAGCCCTGTTCATCCCTCAAAACATCCATTTCGGTCTGACCAATGAGACAGCGGTCACATCATCGAACCCCATTCTGCATCAGAAAGAACCATGAATAGACCGTTTTCCAATAGAGAAGGGCATCCTTATGGCAGTTTCATCGGCGTGGGATGCTCCTAAGGGAGTGCCGTTCCAGGACGGAATCGAGGTACAATCAGACACGAAAACGGTAGCCGCTGGATGACCCCCCCCCTTCACCCCACGCACTACTTTCAGCCATAACTCCCTGCAGAGATTCTTGGTTATTTCTCACCAATCCAACTTGGGGGAATTAAGGGTAGTGCCTCAGTTGGAAAATCACCCCATTCTTCCGGTTGAAACGGGTATAATGACCGGAATATCAATCCACTTTGGAGAAAAAGATGAAACATTACCGCAACTCACCCCCCCCCCCCTCGCTTATTCGCTAGACTAACCCTACTCGCCGCCGTACTGGTGGCCCTCACAGTGACAACGCCAGCGATGGCGCAGGTCGATTGGGTGACCGCGTTTGACGGCAAGGCACACCAGCAGGCCTCCTGTCCGTCCGGGATAACCCGAACTGTCGGCATTCCATGGTTTGAAATATCGAACCTGACAACAACAACGGCTGATGCTGTCATATCGGGATCAATCTGGACTAATTTAATACAAAGGTCAGGAGCTCCGACGGATGCCACGTCCTTGTCGGTCAATTATCAGTACCTTCAGGAAGGAGGTATCGGTGGGGTGGGTGTCCTCGCAACCGTCACTAATGGCGGAGAATTTTCAGGGACAACCGTGAACCTAACTGACCTGAAACCCGGCAAACGCCACTGGATAAGACTCTATGTAACCGTCAACGGCAAGGCTTACGGTATCGCGTATGAATGCTTCCGGACCGATTTTAATGAAACCAATTTCAACCGGACCCTCGGTCACTATGGTGACATAGACCATTCCGATTGGGCGGGTGGGTGCTATGCCTTTGGTGGCGATCGGGACGCGATCACTGCGTGCCTGTGCGGGGCGCGGAACAGAAATGATGTATGGAAGCGGACGGGCACATTGGAGCCTAACGGCCAAGCGATAGACTCCCGCCAGACCAGTGACACGATCTACAAGTGGATCAAGCCTGCCGCTTGGCGCACAAGTCAGGGTTGCACCAGTAGCTGATTCGGACCGACGACACTACCCCCTTGACCCTGAAGGTGCAAGGTTGCTAACCTTCCCAAACCCTCTCGGTCATCTTAACCTGCGGCACATGCGGCATTTCCCCGTTACAGCTCCCTGTGTCACCCGAGTGCGCGTGACAAGGGGGTCAGTAACAAGTTATGTGCCGCATTTTTCTCACTACGGAATTACTGCGGAAACCATAGGTAGACGTCTTCGCTTCTCTTTGTTTTCTCATTCGTTCGCTTCGTTGCGATCTTGGTCCAATTCTCCGCTCGCAGTGCCTTGCCCAGCCTCGACTCTCAAGCATTCGCTCAGACTTTAGAATATTCCCAGCATGCATATGCATCGTTATTTCTTTTCGCGTTCCGCCGTCTACGAAATGGGTTCTGTTAATCCCGGCGACGTCATCTTCAATCAAATCATCTGGTTCATATCACTCGCCTCTGAGGCGTTTTTTCCCATAAGTCTGGGTGAGTGCCTTACAAATACTTCGCTACCGCATCCCGCTCAGCTCGGGCACCGGCGGAATAGTGCGCCACCACGCGACTAGTTTTCCAATTGCCCGCCAACATGACTTCAGTGGTCGAAGCCCCTCTTGCGGTTAACCCGTCCTTCCGAAGTGAGCCATTATTGAAAAATCAAGTTATTAATTTTATTCAATAGCATCTTCATAGGTCGGCACTACAACGACCTATTTCAAGCAGAGGTGGTGGGAGGTCAGATTTGAAACTGGGGTCGCGGTTGATCGGGTAATTTCAGATCAAGCGGATGTAGCAGAAGTTGATGATCCTGATTGGGTTGTGTATAACGAGGCATGACCAGACATCACCCGTCAGAAGTGGGCAGATGGACATCCACCATTTGCATCGAGGCAAACTTCTCCAGGATCTCCCGATGGGTGAGCCCCGAGGCTTGTCGTTTGGCCAGATTCTTCAAGGTCGCATGCAGACAGTAGGCGATGAAGGACACAAAGACAAGCGCCTCAATGCGTTTTTCTGTCTGGTGACAGATCGGACGAATCGAGAGGCCATGCTCGAGTTCCTTGAAGGCCTGCTCCACTTCCGAGAGTTGCATGTACTGTTTCCGCAACTCGGCCGGATCGGTATCGGTGAGATTGGAACGCAACAGATAACGTCCTTCACGGCGAATGGTCTGTCGCAGTTTTTCCCGTCGCAAGTGGAACGTGAACGATCCCGGTTGCTTGCCATCATCCGGGGCAACCTCGATCTCGACCAGATGCCAGGCCCGTCCGGCTTCTTTCCGGGCTGCTCCCAACTTGCGTTGTAGCTGATCCCGGCTGTTGCTTTGCCGCTGCAGCTCATGCAGACGTTTCCAGAGCTTTTTCAAACGTCGGCGACGCATGCTGCGCTCCTTGAGAATCCGCCCTTCACTGCGCACCAGGATGTACGCCTCCTCTCCTCCCTCTGCCGGATGCAGCTTGACCTGGAGCGAATCCCGAACCGACTGCCAGGGCCGGTTGAGAAAGGATTATTCCAGCTTGCCGGACGTACCAACCAGATAACGTACACCCGAAGGATCAGCACGCATCACCTCCAGAGTTTTTTCGCTCGGGATTCCACGGTCCATCACCCGGACCCGTTCCGAACGGCCATGCTGCGCCTCAATCTTGTGCATGAAGTCGAGCAAGGTGGTCTTGTCCGAGGTGTTTCCCGGCATCACCTCATACGCAACCAGAAAACCATCCGGCGTCACGATCAGGGCAATCACCACCTGTACACAGTCCGAACGCTGATCCCGACTGCAGCCAAACTGGCGCTTGTCGGTAAACCGCGGATCACTCTCGAAACAGGTACTCGTCAAGTCATACAGCAAGACCTCATAACGTGCGCCAAACAACAGGCCCCAGCACTCCTTCAAAAACGCAAAAAAGTCACGACGGTGCGATTCCAGACGGTCCAGTACCCGGTACAAGGCATCCTTCGGAATCACCGGGTCCAGACCCGGTAGATCCCTCATCGCACTGTTCTCATGCCAGTGCCGATACAGTCGCCACTCACCGCCCGGATCGATCAGGCGATAGCAGGCCTGAACCTTCAGGATGTCCAGCCAGCAGGCACCCCATTGGCGTGGACGATGCAGTTCCAGATCGTCCACACAGATCCGGATACTCTCGAAGGCAGATCCGGCACTTTCCGGTCATCCGGAAACAAGGCCATCTGACGGGATTCGGTTTTGCCAGTGATCGCCTCAATGGCTCGAGTCCAGGCCGCCTTCTGGCTGTTGTTGATCTCACCCAGATACAACACCTGGCGTTGCACCGAATTCCCCGAAGACAGGCGAACGGACTCGACAATGCTGAAATAACGATGGTGAACACCGTCTTTATATCGACTTTTTGAGCGAATGTACATAACCCAATGTTCACCGGTTGGTACATCAATTTCAACCCAAAAGTCGGCACTACAACCGGTTTTCAGACTACCGAGAACGAAAAATCAATGAGTTGTAGACGAATTTAGGCCAAATTTAGCCGAAATTTATCGATTTTTTAGATGAGTTGCGATTATGGGAACGTTCTCATAATTGCGAAAGACGGGCTAAGACCGATACATGATATGACCGGATCATAACTAACGACTATATGCTATTTCTGCTTTCCCATACCCGTTTGTGTGATAAGCACAGATATGCTGACTCATGGAAGGATAATCCGACCGTTTTTCCGACAGAAACTGTTGGTTTAAAGAGCAAAAATCTGTATGAAGGTATATCGTGTTCAGTTTGGACACGAGTACGCAGTTTCACCCTCTCTTACACCAAATGATGCGACCATACTTCAACTTTCGGCAATCTGTGAGACCTGGCCAGGAGAGGGGGATCCTGCTTCCATTAACCAATTCCAGGTTGGATTTCATCTCGAAATCAATAGCCTGCCATGGATTCAAGAAAACCATTGCGCGAAGGAGCACTTGTATCGGAATAACTGCCTTCAATTATGAAAGAGGGCGAGTGCTCTTTCAAGTCGATTCCAGTGTTCAATTGTTGAGGGAAGCCCTAGACGAATCCAATCAGGATGATCCGGAAAACAGCGGGGCCAGATTCGGTGTTGAACCAATTGTTCTTTCAGCCTCTCGACATTGCTAGTTGCATAGGTGCGAAATAACTGTGTACCACCCACAAGTTGCAAACTGCATTGACTAGCCAGTTGATCAAGCCTGGCAGAATCCTGCTTGAGTCTCAGTAGTGTCTTTTTTCGCCAATCCTGATCAGCAAGAGCTGTTGTCGCAACCGCAATGGCCGGCCCGGAAACCGGCCAAGGTCCTGCAAGCTGTTTCAGTTCATCAGCAAGAAGTTCACCTGTAGCCACAAACCCCAATCGAAGTCCCGCCAATCCAAAAAACTTGCCGAAAGAGCGTTCTACCAGCAACGATCTGGACTCTCGGGTGATCAGAGGGGCTATTGACAGCTCCGGTGCAAGATCACAGAAACTTTCGTCCACAACAAGCAAGTCTACACGGGAAGAAAGATCAAGCAATTCGCTCGGTTGATATAGCCGTCCATCTGGATTGTTGGGATTCACAACAACGGCTATATCTGCATTCACGAGTTGCTCAAGTTCGGATACAAGTTGAACCCGCCAACCCGCCATCTTGAAGGCCACAGCATGTTCAGTATAGGTTGGACTCAGAATCTTCACAAGTTCTGGTTTTCGTAGATGGGGAACAAGCTGAATTGCGGATTGCGTTCCGGAAATTGCAACTATACACCCGAAGGTACCATAGGCCTGACTGGCAATTTTCTCCAAATTGTCGATTTCATGACAGGTGGGTAGACAAGACCAGGATTTTTCAGGTATTGCAGGTAGTGGGTAAGGATGTGGATTGATGCCGGTGGAAAGATCAATCCAGTCATCACGGGATCCGCCGTACCGGTGCATAGCCAGATCCAGATTACCGCCGTGCTCAGGCATGTTTATCAGCCACAAACAATACCAGCAAGCCCAGAACGGCAAGTAGACAGCCAATACCAAATACTACCCTTCGATAGATATTCAGCCCGAGTTGAATGGTGTTTGCGCTGGGATCCGGCGCTGACCTGTTCAGCCAAGGCTGTTTTTTGAGCAAACCATCATACATTCGCGGACCAGAGAGTCTAATTCCAAGTGCGCCAGCCACCGCTGATTCAGGCCAACCAGCATTTGGGGAGCAATGAGATCGGGCATCATTCATCATGCAGAAAAAGGCTGATTTTGGTTGAGATGATACAACAGCGATCAGCAATCCGGTTAGTCGAGCCGGAAAATAATTCATGATGTCATCTAGCTTGGCAGCCGCCCAGCCAAATGATTTGTATTTTTGATTTCGATGTCCAATCATGGAATCGAGTGTATTGACTGCCTTGTAGGCAAACAGACCAGGAAGTCCGAATATTGTCCCCCAGATTATCGGTGCCACGATTCCGTCCGAGGTATTTTCCGCGAGGCTTTCCAGAGTTGCACGTGAAATTCCTGATTCGTCTAGAACGGATGTGTCGCGTCCTACAATTCGTGCGACTGATTCTCGTGCTTGCTCAAGACTATCGAGAGAAAGATAAGTTGCTACCGTATCAACATGCTGATATAGCGAGCGCGCTGCGATCATGGGCCAACTGAGTACTGCACCGAGCAGGAAACCAGTCAGGGTGTTAGGCAGATTGATTTGAATCAATACCGTAGGAATCAGAACAAGACAGAGAATGACGAGCAAGCAAAGACATCCTGCGATACGGCGAGATTTCTCAGAATGGTAATTGCGGTTCAGTTGGCGATCAAGAAAGGAGATTAGGCGACCAATCCATGATACAGGATGACTGATCCTCTCATGAAGTCCTGATGGCCAACCGATAATGCTGTCAATGACAAGAGCCAACAGCATCATGGAGGAATACACGTCTTGTCTGACCCCGGAAAAATAGAGCATTCATATGCTCAGTAGATCACGATGCCGTATCGAAAATTTTCGTATCCATTTCTACAAGGGCATCAGCCCCCTTTTGGATGATGTTCTGGTAGAGTTGCACTTTGGGCATGTCATGATCAAAGAAAAATTGTGCGGTAGTAATCTTGTTAGCATAGAAAAGGTCGCCACTTTGAACCAGAGTAAGCGATATGTTGACAGCCTTGAGCAAGTGCCATCCACAAAAAACCAACCCCCAAAGCTTGAGATAAGCATCACAGACTGCAGCTGGTTTACTGGGACTTTGCAAGCTGAGATTCAGAATTTGATCAATGGAAGATTCCAATACATGAAGAGCGTTATTCATGATATCGATTAACCCTTGTAATTCTGACTCATTGAAAGTTCCGATATCATCTTGAATGTGCTGAATGATTCTGCGTGCTCCCTGACCTTGGTCGCGAAGGGTTTTGCGAAAGACCAGATCGAGTGCCTGAATACCACTGGTTCCCTCATATATCGGTGTAATACGCTGATCCCGATAAAATTGAGCAGCACCGGTCTCTTCAATGAATCCCATGCCGCCATGTACCTGCAATGCTAACGAAACATTTTCTAGTCCGAAATCGGTCATGTTAGCTTTGACGATTGGCGTCAGTATTTCAGTCATTAGCAAATTGAATTCACGGACTTCCGGGTCTGGATGCTTGACGCTTTTATCTATTGAGGCTCCAAGCAGCAAGCCAACGGAGCGAAGTCCTTCAATACGACTCTTTTGCACCATCAGCATGCGCTTGACATCTGGATGATTGATGATCGAAACGGGACCATGACCTTGCTCTGGGTTTGTGCCTTGCAAACGTTCTTTTGCATAGGCGACAGAGTGCTGATATGCACGCTCGGATACTCCATTCGCTTCAACACCTACTGCAAGCCTTGCAAGATTCATCATCGTGAACATGTAATGCATTCCCTTGTTTGCTTCACCAACCAAATACCCAACAGCACCTTTTGGATCTCGGTATTTTCCGGTTCCATAACCAATTACCGCAGTTGGACTTGCATGAATTCCCAGCTTTCGCTCTAAAGAAATTGTCTCGACATCATTGCGGACATTCCAGGCTCCATTTGCATCCGGCAAAAACTTGGGAACGATGAATAAGGAGATGCCCTTGATTCCTACAGGTGCATCAGGCATGCGCGCAAGCACAAGATGAATGATATTCTCAGTGAGATCATGGTCACCATAAGTAATGAAAATCTTCTGTCCCTGGATTAGGTAATGATCATGATTGGGTGTTGCGGTGGTTTTGATCAAAGCCAAATCTGACCCGGCGTGTGATTCGGTTAAGTTCATGGTGCCAGTCCATGTTCCTTGCACAAGATTGGGTAGGTAGGTTTCTTTTTGATCCTCAGAGCCGTGCAATTCGATCGCTTCAACCGCGGCTTGCGTTAGAAGAGGGCAGAGAGCAAATGACATGTTCGCCGAATGCCATATTTCCAGAATGGCAGTAGCAACCAACCAGGGCAGGCCTTGACCACCGCGTTCAGGTTGGAAGGGCAATCCGTTCCAGCCACCCGCGATGAAGGTTTGATAAGCGTTTTTCCAACCATCTGCAGTCAATACCTGATTGTTCTCGAGACGCACCCCTTGCAGGTCTCCTTCTTTATTGAGAGGATCCAGAATTTCTTCAGCCAGTTTCCCGGCTTCTTCAATTACAGTCTGTACCAGTTCAGGATTAATGTCCTCGTTACCCGGGAGATCCATTACATCCTTTAGGCCAGACAAATGCTGAATAGCAAACATGAGATCTCGGGTAGGGCTTTTGTAGTTGCTCATCGATGTAGTTTTGTTTCAATCTTTCGGATGACTACTCACACCGGTCAAGGTCGAGTAGTCGCGATAAACTTTTCTGTGCCAGGGTATAAACAATGAGTGTCCATTCCGAATGTCTGCATTCATAATCCAATCATCTTAACATGGTGAGTCCAAAGCAGTTGCCATTCAGGTCGCCTTCAGAAGATTGTTTAATTCGGTACCTAGTTTCTTTGTTATCTCATCCATGTCTGCCAAGGTATTTTCAATATCATGCTGTTTTTGCTGAAGTGTCTTTCGGTGATTGTCAATGACCTCGATTACATATCGAAGTTGTGCAACTTCATTCGGTTGATTATCATACAAGTCCATAGTGGTCTTGATTTCGGAAAGTGTAAATCCCAGACGCTTGCCACGCAAAATCAACTTCAAGCGAACATAATCTTTTTCGCTATAGAAGCGACGATTGTTCTCGCGTCTTGGTGAGAGCAATCCCTCAGATTCATAAAACCGGATGGCTCTGGTAGTTAAATCGAAATATTTTGCTAAATCCGATATAGTATAGATTGTGGTATTGGACATGAATCCGTGCCGGTTTCTCCTGTTCATGCAAGTTGACGCTTACGTAAACGTAATGTATCATTCTAAAACTGAAAAATCCAGATTTGTTGTAAGTTAAGAGATGGGAAAACCTGAGCAGCCAGCATTTAAATCGCAAATCGCAATCCAGCCCTGCATTCGATTCGTAACGGCGGCCAGTTTGTTTGATGGCCATGACGCAGCCATCAATATTATGCGCCGGATTCTCCAGAATCAGGGTGTCGAAGTCATTCACCTTGGTCATAATCGTTCTGTTGAACAGGTTGTGAATGCAGCGTTGCAAGAGGATGTTCATGGCATAGCAATCAGTTCCTATCAAGGCGGACATGTTGAATATCTCCAGTACATGCTTGATATGCTTCGAGCTCGTGGTGGTGAAAAAATTCGGATTTTTGCTGGTGGAGGAGGTGTCATCGTTCCTGAAGAAAAGCGGATTCTAGAAGAGTACGGAATCACTCGCATTTATACTCCGGAAGACGGTCAGCAGCTCGGTTTGACCGGCATGATCGAAAATACAATTGCCTTGAGTTCTTTCGATCTTTGTGCAGATGCACCTAAATCTCTGGATGAGGTCATGCAAGGTGGCTTTCGAGTTTTGGCTCAAGCGCTAACTGCCATAGAAAACAGTCAGAGCACTTCAATCTACATCAAGAAACAACATATCCAGACCAATGTACCGGTTCTTGGCATCACCGGCACCGGCGGTGCCGGCAAATCTTCGCTGACAGATGAATTGATATTGCGTCTTCGCCTAGGTTATTCTGATGCGATTAAAATTGCATTGCTAGCCGTGGACCCGACACGTCGAAGAACAGGCGGAGCCCTGCTCGGAGATCGGATTCGGATGAATGCCATCGATCATCCAAATATTTTCATGCGTTCAATAGCAACTCGCGGTAGCGGATCGGAAATTCCATCTCATCTTCCTGACATGATCCGCCTATGCCAATGTGCAGGATTCGATTTGGTGATTGTCGAGACCCCGGGTATCGGGCAGGGCGATACTGCGATAACGGACATGGTGAATTGCTCTTTGTATGTAATGACACCTGAATATGGGGCTGCATCCCAGCTGGAAAAAATTGACATGCTGGATTTTGCTGATGTGATAGCGATCAACAAGTTCGATCGTAAAGGCGCTCAGGATGCCTATCGAGATGTATGCAAGCAGGTGCAGCGAAATCGCGAAGCATTCTCTTTATCACCGCAGGAGATGCCTGTCTTCGGCACCATGGCTTCGAGATTTAATGATGATGGAATGACAGCATTGACGCAAGAAATAATCAAACAGCTTGAACCCCATGGCTTGAATACGAAATCCAGTAGCTTGCCGCATGCCGATACACGCTTTTCAACCGATCAGAACCGTATCATTCCCGAAAAGAAAGTCGCTACCTCGCAGAAATTTCCGATGCGGCAAGAAATTATCGAAAAAACGCAGAACAGCAATCGACCATTGCGCGTTCAATCCAGCAATTGTCGGAAACCAAAAACATGCTGATCAAGGCCGGGCATGAAGTTCCTGAAAGTATCGAGAGCATGATTTCACGGAACCAGGCAAAACTGGAACCCGCTGTAAGGAATCTGCTTGAAGAATGGCCAAAGATTTGCGATGACTATTCGGGAGAGTCGCATGAATTTGAGGTTCGCGGCAAAAAAGTCAAAAATTCACTGCAGAAGACCAGCTTGTCAGGATCCAAAATCAATAGGGTAGCCTTGCCAAAATTCAAGGACCATGGCGAAATTGTCCGGTGGCGAATGAATGAAAATCTGCCAGGAAAATTCCCGTTCACAGCCGGTGTTTTCCCCTTCAAGCGCGATGGTGAAGATCCGACTCGCATGTTCGCCGGTGAAGGTGATGCTTTCAAGACCAATAATCGCTTCAAGAAACTGAGCGAGCATTCCAGGGCCAAACGGTTATCTACCGCATTTGATTCGGTCACGCTGTATGGATGTGATCCCGATAAACGACCAGACATATACGGTAAAGTTGGAAACTCAGGAGTATCCATCGCAACTCTTGACGACATGAAAGTGCTCTATGATGGGTTTGATCTTTGCGATCCGACAACATCCGTTTCCATGACTATCAACGGTCCTGCACCAATCATCCTGGCGATGTTCCTGAATACTGCTATTGATCAAAAAATCCAGCAGTTCATCAACGAACAAGGCAAGAATCCAGACAAGAAGCAGGCGGCAGAGCTTCGCACGCGTGCACTCGCTGAGGTTAGAGGCACGGTTCAGGCGGATATACTGAAAGAAGATCAAGGACAAAATACCTGCATATTCTCGACTGAATTCGCACTTAAGTTGATGGGGGATATACAGGAGTACTTCATCGACAACCAGATTCGCAATTTTTATTCGGTTTCGATCTCCGGCTACCATATTGCAGAAGCTGGAGCAAACCCGATTTCACAGCTTGCCTTTACATTGGCTAACGGTTTTACTTATGTTGAGGCATATCTGGCAAGAGGAATGAATATCGACGATTTTGCACCAAATCTTTCGTTTTTCTTCAGTAACGGCATGTGTCCTGAATATTCAGTGATGGGGCGAGTGGCACGAAGAATCTGGTCAGTAACAATGCGTGATCGTTACAGCGCGAATGAACGATCTCAAAAACTGAAATATCATGTTCAAACCTCTGGGCGTTCCTTGCATGCACAGGAAATCGATTTCAACGATATTCGCACTTCACTGCAAGCTCTGATCGCAATTTATGATAATTGCAACAGCTTGCATACGAATGCTTATGATGAAGCGATCACGACCCCAACCGATGAATCCGTTCGAAGAGCACTGGCTATTCAACTGATCATAAACAGGGAGTGGGGGCTTGCCATGAATGAAAATCCCAATCAAGGCAGTTTTATCATTGAGGAATTGACTGATCTGGTAGAAGAGGCAGTACTTTGTGAGTTTGAAAGAATTTCGGAACGAGGAGGAGTGCTGGGTGCGATGGAAACCGGATATCAGCGGGGCAAGATTCAGGATGAATCGATGCATTATGAGCAACGCAAGCATGATGGTACCTGGCCAATAATCGGAGTGAATACTTTTATCAACCCGAATGCAAGGCCCACCCTAGATACCATTGAATTATCCCGGTCGACTGAAGATGAAAAGCTGAACCAAATCAATCGTCTGAATGGTTTCAAGGAACGAAATCGTGAATCTTCATCAGATGCCTTGCAACAGATTCGTGAAGCCGTGATCAAGAACAAGAATGTTTTCGAGACATTGGTTGATGCAGTCAAATATTGTTCCTTGGGGCAGATTTGTGACGTGTTGTATGAGGTAGGTGGACAGTATCGACGGAATACATAGTAATTTTCCTTGCAAATCAATCAATCAGAAACAGGAAAACGAGCAATATGGTGATTAAACGAATTGGTGTTGTCGGTGCTGGAACCATGGGTAATGGAATTGCCCAGACATTCGCGTATTCGGATTTTGAAGTTTGTCTGGTGGATGTTAACCAAAGCGCTCTTGATCGAGGTTTAGCTGCTATTGATTCCTCCTTGGGGCGAATGGTTAAAAAGGCAACCATTGACAGTAAGGATCGAGAGCGTACATTACGCGCAATCAGCACGTCATTATCTCTCAATGATTTAGAGGGAGTTGACTTTGTGGTCGAGGCAGCGCCAGAGAACCAGGAACTCAAGCTTGACGTGCTCTCCAGAGTTGCCGAGATCTGTCGCCCTGAAGTAATCATTGCTTCCAACACATCGTCTATTTCTCTAACCAAATTGGCCGCAGCCACAAACCGGCCAAGTCAGGTCATTGGCATGCATTTCATGAACCCGGTTCCAGTGATGGCTCTTGTCGAGATCATCAAGGCTTTACAGACTAATGACAAGACCTACCAAAAAACTTACGATTTAACGCTCGAAATCGGTAAAACTCCAGTGCCCGCGAATGATAGTCCTGGATTTGTTTCCAATCGAATTCTTTGTCCCATGATTAACGAGGCGATTTTTTCTCTTCATGAAGGAATTGCAGAAGCCGCTGATATTGATGAAATCATGAAACTGGGCATGAATCACCCGATAGGACCTCTGGCTCTCGCTGACCTGATTGGACTTGATGTGTTGCTTTCTGTGATGCTTGTATTGCATGAAGGATTTGGCGAATCGAAGTATCGCCCCTGCCCACTGCTTGTCAAGATGGTGGACGCGAACCATCTTGGACGAAAAACTGGAAAAGGTTTCTATGATTACTCCTGATGCTGGAGAATGAGAGATGTTATCTTCTGGAGCGACTTTGGAAGAAGTCAGGAATCAGTTCAGTTGGGATATCCCTGAACAATATAACATGGCGGTTGATGTGTGTGACCGTTGGGCCATATCCGCCCCCGATCAGGTAGCAATCATTTACGACCGCGGTGAACAAATCGAAGAAGTCAGTTTTGCAGAACTTCGAGATCGAGCCAATCGATTGGCAAATCTTCTGGTTGAACTCGGGATTCAGCGCGGAGATCGAGTTGGCATACTACTTCCGCAAAACCCCTGGACGGCCATTGCTCATATTGCAGTATGGAAACTGGCAGGCATATCGATTCCGCTCTTTACCCTGTTTGGTGAAGAGGCTCTTGAATACCGATTAAGGGACTCCGGTGCCCGCGCCATTGTTACCAATCATGAAGGCCTGACAAAACTCGCCCCTATTCGAGATCGACTGGTTGATTTGAAGCAATATCTCTGTATTGGTGAGACCAGTAAAAATTCACTGGAATTGCTCTGTGAGCTGCCAAGGTGTAACGGGCAATTTGAGACAGTAAACACAAAATCAGAGGACCCAGCTCTTATCATATACACATCGGGCACTACTGGAAGTCCAAAGGGAACCTTGCATGCTCATCGTTCCTTGTTGGGTCATTTGCCTGGAGTCGAAATGAGTCATGATTTTTTGCCCCAGGAAGGTGACAAACTTTGGACACCAGCAGATTGGGCCTGGATCGGCGGGCTGATGGACGTCTTGATGCCAGCTTTGTATCATGCTGTACCGGTTGTTTCTTATCGGATGCCAAAATTTGATGGCGTGATTGCGTTTGAATTTATTCAGAAGCATGGTATTCGCAATGCATTTATACCACCGACCGCATTGAAAATGATGAGAATGGTATGGAACAAGGACGAGCATAAGACCGATATGAGAAGCATAGCTAGTGCTGGAGAATCATTGGGAGCAGAGCTTCTGGCATGGGGGCGTGAGGCATTTGGTCTCTGGATCAATGAATTCTACGGTCAGACCGAATGCAACATGATTGTCTCGTCTTGCGGTGTATTGGCACCGCCGGAACCTGGCGTGATTGGGTTTTCAGTACCCGGGCATGATGTTCAGGTTGTCGATGAAAACAAAATACCATTAGGCCCCAATCAAGTGGGAGAGATTGCAGTAAGAAACTCGACTCCAGTAATGTTCCTTGAATACTGGAACAAGCCTGAAGCTACACATGAGAAATACTCGGGCGAGTGGCTGCTTACTGGAGATGCTGGCATGTTTGTCGAAAGCGGGGCAATTCGATTTGTTGGACGAAACGATGATGTGATTACCTCAGCAGGGTATCGGATCGGGCCGGGAGAGATAGAAAATTGCCTGCTTGGTCATCCTGCGGTAGCAATTTGCGCTGTGATTGGCAAGCCTGATCCAATGCGAACCGAGATTGTGAAAGCATTTATATGTTTAAACGAAGGATATGAAGAATCCGAATCTCTTATTCAGGAACTGCAAAAATGGGTGAAATCTCGGCTTTCTCCGCATGAATACCCTCGAGAAATCGCATTTATTGAAGAATTTCCACTGACCACAACAGGCAAGATTATTCGTCGAAAATTGCGTGCGATTGCATAATGCATATTGAACTGAAGTCTGCTGATTTTCGTTCTCATGGCAACTGGGGCATGAGAGTGTATAATTTGGTTTGTAAACTGCATGCTTGAACCAAAATCTACAGGATGAACAGACCAGTTACTGAAGACAACCTTGCATCAGACCTCACCTATTCCCCAAATCTTCCATGTCAGTACAAATTAGGTGAACTCTTCGCAGGAGCGGGAGGGATGGCTCTGGGTGCCCACCAAGCCACCCTTGATGGAAGTGGATTTTCCTTGAGCAGGGCAAATGACATTGATCAGGATGCGTGCAATACGTTAATCAGCAACTTTCCCATTGCCAAGGAGTCTGTCCATTGTTGTCCTGTTGAGGACTTTGAATTTGATGCATTACTACCTATTGATGGCTTATGTTTCGGATTCCAATGCAATGATTTCAGTGTGGTAAATGAGAGAAAAGGCATATCCGGTCATTATGGAGGATTGTATAAGTGGGGGGGGGGGTACCGGTTCTGGTGGAGGTGAAACCCATATCTATCACTGGCAAGAAAATAGAGCGTTGACGAATCGAGAAAGAGCACGGTCGCAATCTTTTCCAGACTGGTTTGTATTTTCTGGAGGAAAAGAATCAGTCCGCAAACAAATTGGTATGGCAGTACCACCAAAGGGAGCTGAGGCAGTATTCAGACAAGTACTTGCGACCCTTTTGAGCCATGCGATAAAACCATGCTAATTCATGACCTGTTCGAAACCGTACTTATGCGACCAGCTGCCGAGAATGGATTCGATACGTTGAATATTGTTAGCGGGTATGCTTCGCCTTCTATGGTTCACCGTCATTTTCAAGAATTAAGGAGATGCGATTTGTCTGTGAATGTTAACCTGGTTATCGGAATGACACACAGGAGTTGCATGTCAAAGGATATGCATAACGCCTTTGCAAATGCCACCAAAGAATACAAATTCAAATGTAGGCATGTTCATACAGGAAAATACGTCCATGCAAGGGTTTATTCATGGAATCGTGAGGAATTCCCGCAAATCGCGTTTGCCGGTTCTGCCAACTACTCGATGATGGGTTTTGGCGATAGTCAAATCGAAGTTGTGAATCAGTGTGATACCGACTTGGCAAATGACTTCTACAACCAAACCTCAAGAGAAGCCATACTGTGCACCCATGACTCGATACTTGAAATAGTAGATTTTCGAGAAGAAATCGGGACTAAGCACTTAATGGAAAAAAGCCCCGTGGAATTGTCATTATTGGATTCCAGAACTCAAAAAACACACAAAAAAGCTGGACTGAATTGGGGTCATCGTTCCAGTAGAAATCCTGATCAAGCTTATACCCACATACCTTCAAGTGTCTACAAAACTGATTTCTTTCCGCCAATAAAAAAACCGTTCTTGATGCAAAATGACGATGGCGAAGAGTATCTTCTCGTGAGGGCGCAAGAGAATGGCAAAGCCCTCCAAACTACTCATGATAACAGTTTGCCGGGGCTTTATTTCAGAAGCAGAATCGGTGTTTCATCAGGTCAGTTTGCGGATCGTCAGGATTTGGAAAACTATGGAAGAACCACTGTCAGCATTTCAAAAATTAATGATCAAAAATATTTTCTGGATTTCAGCGTAAATCCCAAAAACCAGGCTAGTTAAAGCCCTCAATCCTTCTATGAATGTTAGTGAAGCGATTCGTAATCGTAAATCCGTTCGAAAATTTCTGAACCGTGAGGTGGATATTGAAATCATCAATGCCATTCTTGATACAGCACGCTGGGCAGCTTCAGGATCAAATACTCAGCCTTGGAAGGTTGTCGTATTACGTGGCCAGAGCAAGAGGACATTGAGCGAGAAAATCGAGTCTGCATTCTGGGGTGGTGTGCGTGGCAAGATGGACTATCAATACTATCCGGTTAACTGGAAAGACCCGTACAAAAAGCGCAGAATCGAGTGCGGCAAGTCGTTATATAGAGCGCTTGCCATTGAGCGTGAGGATATCGAGAGAAGAAAATCCCAATGGGCTGCCAATTATCGTTCTTTCGATGCTCCAGTCATGATGTTGTTTTTTCTGGATCGAATAATGGAAACCGGCTCGTATCTTGACTATGGAATTTTCTTGCAGTCAATCATGCTGGCTGCCATGGATCATGGTCTTGCCACATGTCCACAGGCATCTCTTGGCGAATATCCGGAAATCGTTCGAGAGCATGTTGGCTTCAGCGACGATCACGCAGTGATCTGTGGTCTTGCTGTCGGATATGAGGATAACTCGGCCTCGGTCAATCATTATCGTACGCACCGCGAAGAAATCTTCGATTTTACGCAGTATATGGATTGAAAGAATCGGTGGCGGCCCGGTTCGAAAGTTGCCGAATGCGGCTGGGAACAGGGACGGTCCGAAGACCGTCCTAGCAGCGTGTCGGCCGGTCCGCCGTCACGTCGTTGTTCGGTACTAGAATCCAGAGGTTTGCCGACGTGACCACTGTGGGCGGATCAAACCAGGGTGCGGAGAGAAGAAAAGACTCGTAGTTGCAGACCGTTGAGCCCCGGCTTTTATCCAGCCCCTCTTCTCGACCACATTCATGTTGCCAAAGACATTGCCCGATTCCTGACAGGTATCGCCGCAGGAGCGCGTATCCCAGCCATCCAGGCAGAGTTTTAGAGGTGGATCAACGTCTTCACAGGTCGCAGGCAACCGGACATTAAGGGATCACCCCCGATTGGATCCGCTTCGTCGACATACGGGGTCGCCGGCACGTTCTTTTTCATCGTGATGTCCGCCAGCGCGCATTGGGCCTGGGCCGCGCCGACGGCCGTCACCGACAGCAACAGAAAGACAGCCAGTCTAGCGAGAGGGAGGGGTATAGTGTTCCATAGTGTATTGTCTGCTTCATCGTGCATGCTCCTAGGAGTTTCCCACGCTAACGTAATTCTTTGGATCGTTTTCCCGATTTGCAAAAACATATGCCATGACAATACCAAAGTCCTGCCAGTTATCGTTCTTTTCAATGGATTCATATTCGAAATATTAGCGTGGAAACATCCTGGCATGTTCCAGGGTTGATGGTTTCCTTATTGTGTACTAGTTCCGCTCGCAGAAAGCAAGGAAAATTATTCACCCTAATCCTTAAATAGAAAATTTGAAAGTACTTCCAACGCCTTGTGTGGCGTGGTTTTCGAACTGTTTGGCTTTTCACCCAATGGATGATTCTGATTCCAGCCCAAAATCCACAGTCCATAATGCCTTGTGCCCAATAAAGCAGTTTCTATTTAAGGATTAGGGATTCAAACTGAGCCACCATCAACGAATCGAAAATCTAGCCTTTGAGACCATCCCGGATAGTGGAAAGTCTCTGGTAGTCTTTATTTTCGAAAAGCTTGGGATTGTCGAGATATTCAAGAATTAATGGAGTTTGATCATGCCCCCAGAACAGATGTTCATTGATTGACGCGGTCGGCACGCCAAAGATGCCCAGTCCAACAGCCTTATCGGTGTTTGTTCTCAACTCGTCCTTCACTTCCGGTTTCGTTATGGCATTCGCGTAATCATCAAGTCCGAGGCGTGTAGCCAGTTCATTCAGACATTCGTGATGATTCGGACTTTTTCCGTCGATCCAGATAAATTCGAAGATTTTCGAGACCGATTGAGCATCAACTCCTGCAGCGATCGCCATTCTCAGCACCTCAACCGGTCGGTAGGGATGTACATCAGGGAATGTGAATGGTATTTGATGTTGCTTTGCATACCAGATGCAGTAGCGGTAAGTCATCATCCGCTTGACTGGAATCTCGGCAGGTCCTTTGTGCTTGTTGTGAACAAACAGAGCGCCAAGCAAGATAGGGTAGTAGCGAATTTCAATATCATGATGTTCACGGACCAAGTATTGATGCTGAAAATATGCAAAAGGTGAAATGAAATCAAAATACCAGTCGATGGATTTTTTCATCGGGTGACGCTTTAGATTAGTACTCGGACATTATATCTGAATAGACATCACTCGAAGTTTACGTATCTCCAATTGGTGAAAGAGTGCTGGAAATTTAGAAGTGCTGAATTTTTGCAATGGAAAGTCTCCATAGCGCCATTTCCTTTGTGCCTATTAAGGGTTGGTCTTCACAATAACAAGAGTGCTGAAAAACGTAGATGAGCTCTCCCAGGAGGGGAAATCCTCACCTGTGGACAGTATCTAATGGAATGTGTACTGCATCAGCCCACTCAAAAACAGCCAGTTTCATGGCTATTTCTAGGTGATCCACATCCACTGAAGCTATAAATGCACAACGGTTTCGATCCCCAAAATCTTTCTGGACTGAGGCAATTATTACAAGTAGACTTCACTGGAACTTCACGAGAGGCCTGTTAAAAGAGAAAAAGTGTTAGTCTGGGACAGAAGCTTATAATATCTGCTTATCCGGTAGTGGCTCAGTTTGAACATTGCAAAGCTTGCGTGGGGAAAAGGCGGCCAGGAGGCCGCCCCGTGTTCGGGATGTTCCGCGATCCTCCAGCGATATCCGGTTCCGGATTGACGCCCTCGCGTGGCCCGCACTCCCGAGAACCGGATGGCTCAGCTGTCGAGGTCCGGACAATTGAGATACTGCCTTTGCGCCTGGCTCGCCACAGTCTGGCCGGCGAGGATGTGTGTTCCGTTGCGCGTGCCGTTGCAATAGCACTCCCGAATGTCCTGCCGCGTGCGGGCCACCGCATAGCACCCGGTCCGGTTATATTGGGCTAGGTTGGGTACCCAAGTGCCTTCAGACAAAACCAGGTTCTGCTCGGCAGTCGTGAACTCGCCGCGGGTCTTGAAGCAGAAGCGGCGAATCGGATCTGCATATGGTGCTGTGCCACCGTACACAACGACTGTGTAGCGCGTATTCTTCTTCAGGCTGGTGAAGTTGACGGTCTGTACCGACAGTGGTTGGGATGAACCGAGATCTTTAACCTGCTGTGGAGTCCCCGTCCCGCCTTCTTGAACCCCCGCATATACTGTGAATAAGTTTCCAAAGGTGGTTTGCGTAGTTTTGAATGTCATGCTGTCGCTTGTGGGAGTCCCGGAAATATTACCGATGGGGAACCCCCCTTTCTCTGAAGCGCCACCTTCCGTGCAGGCCTTCGCCCCGGTGGTCGCCGGGATGACCAGCTGCTGGGCCTGCGCCGGCCATGCGATGGCCGCAAGCAGCAGGAGGGTTGCTAGTTTAGCGGGGGGGGGGGGGTAAATTAAGGTAATCTTTCATTTTCTTCTCCAGAGTGAAATAAAATTTCGTTGATTATACCCATTTCAGCCGGCAAACGGGCGGATTTTCAAACTGGGCCACTACCGCTTATCCGTATATATTTACTGTATACGGTAAAAAAGATAAAATACCAATATTCGATGAATCGTATAAAAGATGCAGGCAATCGTGCGAAACAAAAAAGAGCTTGGTGAAAAAATCCGTAGCGTTCGAAGAAAAAAAAGGGGGATTATATATAAAGGTTGACAGCAGCAGAATGTGTTTCAATGATTCTTCAATTCTGTTACAATGCGTGATATGGGATTAACGCTCCCATATCCAAATCAACACTTAACGATCATAAGGTTGAACCGCATGAGCGATTGTACCGCATATCGAAACATCACCTACCGCCTGATTCCGGGTTCGCAATCCAGGGCTCGGAAACTCGCAGGGCAAGCGGGTGCCTGCCGTTTTGTCTGGAATCACTTCCTGGGCGAGAATCGAAAGCAAATGGAGTTGTGGCAACGTTATCCGGAGTTGGCCGCCAAGCCGAAGACCTCCTTCTTTTCGCTGGGTGTTCAGTTTACGAAATTGCGCAAGGAGATTGACTGGCTTGACGAGTATTCATGTGCGATAACAAGACACGCCCTCAAGTATCAATCAGACGCATGGCAAGCTTGTTTCCAGTCGGGCAAGGGCTTTCCGAAGTTCAAGTCCAGACATGGTTCCAATCCATCCTTTACCATTCCCGAAGACATCAGGATACAGGATGGCAAACTGTATATTCCAAAGATCGGCTGGTTGCGTATTCAAGGAAAAGGCGGCAATCCCTATCCGGATGGCAAGCCGGTAAAAGCGGTCATCACCAGGCAAGCGGGCAAGTGGTACGCGGTTGTTTGCCATGAAGTTGAAGTCCAAGAAAACAAGAATCAGGCAACCGCCGGGGTTGATCGAAGTGTCGGACAGGTTGCGGTGGTGGACAGCAACGGCAATGAAACCATCCACTGCTTGCCCGATCTGGCGAAAAGACAAGCCCGCCTGAAACGATACCAGCGCAGGATGCAAGGGCAGGTCAAGGGTTCCAGACGCAGGCACAAGACCCGCTTGAAATTGCAGAAATGTTGCCGGCATCTGAAAAATGCCAGAGACAACTGGCAACATCAAGCCAGTCGCAAGATTGCTAACAATGCAGGACTGGTGGTACTTGAGGATTTGAACACGCAAGGCATGACCAAGTCAGCAAAGGGAACGGTGGACAATCCGGGCAAGCATGTAAAAGCGAAGTCGGGATTGAATCGTGAAATCCTGAAGACAGGCTGGTACGGACTGGAACAGAAACTGCAATACAAGGCAGAGGTCATCAGGATCAACCCGGCCTGCACGTCGCAGGCGTGCAGTGCTTGCGGTCATGTCAGCAAGGAAAATCGAACATCGCAAGCGGTGTTCAAGTGTGTGGCCTGTGGTCATGCCGAGCATGCGGACCTGAACGCGGCCCGCAACATGCTGGCCTCCGGGATTGGGGCAACTGCACGGGGAGGGGCGTTATCGTTGGGCACCCCATTGATCCGTGAAAAGATATGCAAAGTGGCTTGATGTCAACCTTTGTATATAATTCCCAAAAACAAATCAGCGTCGTTGTGCTCGGCCATGGACCGATTGCTCGCTATGTCATTGAGCAGATTGCGGATGAACCGCAAATTCAAATGATCGCACTGGTCTCCCGTGAATCATCAATCCAAAGTGCACGACAGTTTGCTAGCGGTCGATTTCTCGTGGTTACGGCAATCGGGGAAGTTCGCGCAAAACCAGATTGGGCAGTTGATTGTGCAGGACATTCAGGCCTAACTGAACATGGGCCAATAGCACTTGAGGCTGGTATCAATGTAATCTCAGTCTCAACCGGAGCACTGGCAAATCCAGAACTTCTGGAAAAACTGGAGGCGAGTGCCAAGTCCGGTGGATCAATGATCAAGTTTCCCTCTGGTGCCGTTGGCGGAATTGATGCCTTGTTAGCAGCCAATGTCGGAGGAATCAAGGAAGTTCGATATACAGGAAGAAAGCCCCCCCATGGCTGGATCGGTTCACACGCTGAGCAATCATGTGATTTGCAAAATCTCAAGGCACCGTTTATGCATTTTCGTGGTACAGCGAGAGAAGCGGCAAGATTGTACCCGGCAAATGCCAACGTTGCCGCGACCGTTGCACTCGCAAGCATGGGACTTGATTGTGTAACTGTGGAGTTGATTGCGGATCCCGATGTATCTCGAAACATTCATCAAATTGAAGCGACTGGCCAGTTTGGCATTTTGAGCGTTCAAATAGAGGGCAATCCCCTCGAAACCAATCCAAAATCATCAGCTTTGGCAGCCATGAGCATCGTTCAGGAACTCAAGCAGCAAATCAGACCTTTGCGTTTTTGATGATCACGCAATCCCGATGCATCTTGGGCTTGCAACCGACTCAACGTAATGTCAGAAGAATCGCTTACCGATCTGATTGGGGTTTGAAGCGGTCAGCTGAATATGGCTTTGTATCGATTGAAGCTTTTTCACCTCCAACTATTTCAGAAATCAGTTTTCCGGTGATGCCGGCTAGGGTCAGCCCCAAATGCTGATGACCAAATGCATAGAAAGTGTTTGGAGCCCTGCTGGATGCACCAATGACCGGTAAGGCATCGGGCAATGTAGGTCGAAAACCGAGCCAGTCCGAATCAGGCTGTTTGCTCAAACCAAACATCCGTTCGGCTTTGTTTTTCATGAAAGCAATTCGCTCGGAATTTTTTGGTCTGTTGAGTCCGTCAATCTCAACAGTTCCACCGATTCTTAGACTCTTGTCCATGGGAACCGCATACACAGCATACCTGTTCCAGCTGACCGGTCGTTCAATTCGGTTCTCGTTTCCAGTAAATTGAACATGGTAGCCTCTTTCCGTTCCCAGTGGAATGCGCTCAACATCGCAACCCTCAATCTGAGTGGAATAGGCACCCGCACAGATCACTAAACGATTGGCACGCATAAATTTTCTGCTGCGCATGAAGATTTTCATGCCGTCATCAGTATGTAGCACACCTTGTGCCATCTCGCGAATGTGTTGACCTCCTGAGGCTAGAAAATGCTCGAAAAATTTTTTCACAAGTTTCTGTGGATGTTTGATATGCACGATGTCTTCATACAGCAACCCCCGATGAAATGACGGCTTCAATGCGGGTTCAAGTTCCTTGATTTCCGAAGTGTTCAACTCCCGAAATTTCGCTCCAAACTCGGTCCTGATTCGCTGTTTTGGTAAATCGTGCTCGAATTCTGCTGGAGTCTCAAAGAGATTCAGGAATCCGGTATTTGTGAGCAATGATTCGGCCTCAGTCTGTTGGACGAGCGGCATCAGGCCTTCATTCGTCGCACTAAGCAAGCTGGCTAAATGTCTAGTTATAAGGTCAACTTTCGATTTTTTGCAGTTTTTCAAGAAAGAATAGATCCAGGGCAAATGAGTGCATACATGCCAGGGATTTATTCGTACAGGACTGTCCCGATCAAATGCCAATCGAGATAATTGATCAAGAATCTCTGGATCGTTTACTGGAATACAGGCATAGGTGGCAAGTGTGCATGAACAACCCGATGTGGTACCCGATCCTGGTTCATTTCCATCTATTAGCGTGACGTTGAATCCTCTGTTTTGAAGCCATAGTGCACAGCTGACACCTACAATGCCCGCACCTGCGATGGCTACATGCATACGATCGCTCAATTCAGGACACGTCGAGCGCTTTTTTCATGAGTTCAGGAAGGCTTACATATTCAAGTGCATTTTGGTGAGTGGACCGCAAGTACACGCGTGGAGCAAAGCCGGCTTTTAATGCTTCGGAATAGCGTGGTGCACAGACACACCAGCGATCACCATCCTGCAAGCCCGGAAATCCGAATTCGGGTCGGGGCGTGGAAAGATCATTGCCCTGTTCCTTGCTGAAGGCGAGGAACTCTTCAGTAACTTGCACACAGACTGTATGCGAGCCAAAATCTCCGGGTCCAGTTTCACAACAACCATTCCGGATGAATCCGGTCATGGGTGAAAGTGAACACGTTTCAAGTGGTTCTTGAAGCACATTAAGTTGTTCTGCAGGCCAATTCATGAAAATTCTAGGTGAAGTATCAGTTTCTGATTGTAATTATACTGGATTACAGCTCCAGGAATTCAGAATACCAGAGACAACCAGTTATCCAGCAAGTGAGCGGCAGCTTTTTCGGTATGTGCTCTATTGAGTTCAACAGACTCAGTGAACTCCTCAAATTCTCGCTCCCCTAACAAATCAATAATTGTTGGAACGATATCCGGTATCGCAAGCCACCCGGACATGGTCGTCTGACAGACTTCGGGATGAAATTGGACCGAATATGCACGATCTCCAACAGCCATTGCATGATTTGAGCAAGCAGTGCTTCGAGCCAGAATCGTTGCATTTTCAGGGGGTCTCAAGACTTCAACTGTATGCACATTAGCCCACTGCGTGTTCCAGGAAATTCCCTCGAATAGCTGATGTCCAGCACCCTCCAATGTCGGTTGGATCGAGAATGAACCAATTTCAACCTGTCTGCTTGGTGTGACTTGACCACCAAGTGCATCCGCCAGTAACTGATGACCCAAGCAAATTCCGAAAAAAGGCAAATCTCGGTCACACGCATTACGAATGGTCTGTTTTTCTTGCGTTAGCCAGGGAAATTTCTGCTCTTCCCAAACATTCATGCTCCCGCCCATGACCCATAACCCATCGAAATTTCGGATACTGGGAATTGAATCTCCATGATAGAGATCAATTTCCACGAATTCAATCTTGCGTTGAGTAGCATGGTCCCTGAAAATCCCCGGATTCTGACAGGACATGTGCTTGAATACCAGAATTCTCAGATCATGGAGCATGTGTTAACTCAAGCATAAATTCATGCTGTTCCGCGATCTCACCAGAAGGTTTGTAGTTGGATTCCGTGATTTGGACATCCTTTCCATTGAAGAGCAAACAGGTTGTGGTGCGTGTTCCGTAGAGATCACCGCGAATGAATATCGATGAGAAAGAGGACACAGTACCGGATTTTGCAAAACTTTCGGTAGGCAATGACTGATCCTGCATGAACTCGGTAAGAATTTGTGAGTTTATCTTGTTACCCCTGTCGATCAAGTCTGTCAGTTTCTTGACCCCATACGATACTTTTGGCCAAGCCTGATTCATCGGGCCATTGGATATACTGTGGTACCCTTTGGCAAGTGAAGTGAATTCTTGCTCACGATTACTGTAGGTATAAAGATCAGAATAATGACCAAAAATCAGATTAAAAGGCCGATAGGCATTTCCATCTTTGGTCAGATATCGTTTTGATTCGGGATATGTAGGCTCGTTGATCAGAAACTGACGAACTAATTCTCCACGGCTATGATATTGTTGATGGGTGTCTGTCACGTCTGGATAGTTGGTCACTGTGCTGAAGTAGCCTGTCCGTGTGAGTCCAAGCCAGGTTCCGCCTTCTCGTAAATCCTGGCCTGCCAGGATTTGTGGATTTTTTCCCCAATATTGCATGCTTCTGGATGGTCTTTCATGGTATTCGTCACGGTTGGCAGCGATAATCAGGGGGTAGTCAGGATGCTGCTCGATAGCTAGGAACACGATACACATGGGGCTTGTTAGCGGCAAGAAAAGAGAGCCTGACTATATCAGAAAATAGAATCTCACTCCGTTTTGCCTAATATGCTGAAAACAATGATTTGATGTGCAGTGATGTCCATAACCGATGTTTATCAGGCAAGAAATCCAAGGAGGATGCTGTATTGGGAATTCTGCTCTTTGTTGCGGTATACGCTATTCTACAAGCTTCCGCAGAGTAAAAAAATTCACTGGAAAGTCATGGGTATTTCTCGCAATAGGAGTGACCGAGATCTGAACTCAGCACACATAACATACACATATGGTCGATATCGATTGCTGCATGAACAAACAGTCATTTAATCATCTGAACGATATCCAATGGTTTCCTGGTCATATGCACAAGGCCAGAAAAGAAATCTCCAGCGTTCAGTCCAAGGTGGATTTATTTATTGAGATACTCGATAGTAGAGTCCCGGCCAGTAGCATGAACCCTCTGATTGATTCCCTGAGAGGTGATAAGCCTTGCATAACAGTGATGTCAAAACCCGACTTATCTGATCCAGTCTTAACTGATGCATGGTCGGATTTTATCTCCAGCAGATTCAAGCGTCCAGTTTTGGTTGCAGATCTTCGCAAGTGGTCTGAGATCAGACACATTCCCGCAATATGCAAGAAAGTTTTTTCAGACCTTGGTCGGAACCGTCCACGGGTTTTGGCAATGGTAGTAGGGATACCAAATTCAGGAAAATCCACTTTGATTAACACGCTATGTGAACGAGTAGTTGCCAAAACTGGTAACCAGCCAGCACTTACACGTCAGCAGCAAAGGATCCAGATCGATGCTGGATTTGATGTTCTGGATACCCCCGGTTTGACTTGGCCAAAAATTGAATCTCCCGAAAGCGGACTTCATCTTGCCATCACCGGCGCTATCCGTGACACAGTCATTCATTATCAGGACATTGCCTTGTATGCTCTCGATTTTCTGAAAGATCAACAACAGGAGCGACTTTGTAGACGTTACAATATAAGGAATCTTGAACGAACATCCATGGAAATATTAATCGAGATTGGAAAACGACGAGGGTGTTTGGTCAAGGGCGGAACTGTAAATCTTGAACAGGCAGGACGTATGGTTATTCAAGATATCCGGTCTGCCCGACTTGGGGGCATCACTTGGGAATTTCCGGATGGTTGAGGCTTTGTAATCATGAATCAGATATTGGTTGAACATGCACCTTCCCCGATGAAACTCGAGGTGCTGAATGTGGAAGACTGGCCGATGACTCAAAAACCGGTCGGCGAGCATGCAAGTTCAGCAGTTACAGTTAGCCAAACTTTTTATATTGAGGAAGGGGATGCAGTTATTGTCATTGAAGGAGAACAACCGATTGAAGTGTCAAGTGGTGATTTGCTGACCATTTTGCCGGGTAAAGACTGCGAATGGCATGTAAAAACCGAAATGACGCTATACCATGCAAACACATAGGCATTCTCTGATCAAAGAATTGAATGCCAGTTCGAACATCAAATACCTGAAATCTCCTCTGCATCAACATCATAACGAAATTATTCGCTCCATTATGTTAAGATGACTGCATCATGATTTCAACCGTTCAGACAGGGCGCCATGCGCAGCCCATTGGCTACCAGTCATTTGCTGATCTACGACAGGATGGTTGCTACTATGTTGACAAGACGCCCTTGATCCGGCAGATGATTGATGAGGGGCGGTACTGCTTTCTCTCTCGCCCGCGCCGTTTCGGCAAGAGTCAGCTGGTCGATACCCTGCAGGAACTGTTCGAGGGGAATGAGCCCCTGTTTCGAGGTCTGGACATTCATCCGCACTGGGACTGGTCGGTCAAGCATCCGGTGGTTCGCCTGACCCTGGATGGAACAGTCAGCACGCCCGAGTCCCTGGAGAAAAACGTACTTAACCAGTTGCACGAGATCGTGTTGGCGTTCGATCTCGAATCCTTGCCTCCAGTCACGGATTCTCCTAACCGGCTTCGGAGCATTCTGACCCGCCTGCACCAAGCAACCGGTCAGCAGGCAGTGGTACTGGTCGATGAACATGACAAGCCGGTGCTGGATGTGCTGGAAGATGACGAGAAGGCTAAAGCGAACAGGGATAGCCTTCGGGAGATCTACAGCATCCTGAAGAGTGCTCAAAAACACATCCGGTTCGTGTTCGTGACCGGCATCACGATGTTTCCAAGGACAGGTTTTCTTCAGGTCTCAACAATCTCGCGGACATCAGCCTGTATCCCCGCTACGCATCGATTTGCGGCTATACCGATCAGGATCTGGATACGGTATTTGCTCCCGAGCTGGAAGGGCTGGACCGGGACACGATTCGCGAATGGCACAACGGCTACAGCTGGCTGGGCGAGGACAAGCTCTACAATCCCCACGACATCCTTCATCTGTTCAACATTCGGAAATTCAGGCCTCACTGGTTCAGGTCGGGACAGCCCGGCTGCCTGTACCGGATGCTGCTGAAGAGAGAGGCCGGTACCATGGATCTGGAAAACCTGGAAGTCGATGAAGAGGACATCGTCAGTTTCGAGCCGGGTTCCTTCAGCATTGAAGCCCTGCTGTTCCAGTCCGGCCATCTGACCATTGTCCGGGAAATCGAGGGAGAAGACGGGCACCGGGTGATCTACCAGCTATCCTATCCGAACCTCGAGATTCAGAGGCGATTCAGCAAGGGGTTCATCCGGCATCTGACGGGCAATGGCAAGATGGCGGAAGATACGGGCAGGAAACTGTTCCGGCATCTGGGTGAAAACGACTTCTCGGCCATGCAAGAGCAGATTCAGACCTTTTTCTCTGACATTCCTTATGAGTGGCATCAAGGCGGTGGTCTTGCCCGTTACGAATCCTGGTACGCGAGCTTGCTGTTCACTTGTTTCAAGGCCCTGGATGTCGATGTCACGGCCGAGGACAGTTCAAGTCATGGTCGCTCGGACATGGTGGTGGTGCATGACCGTCAGGTGTTTGTCTTCGAATTCAAGATGCTGAAGGAAAACAGGACGGTTGAAGAGACTCTCCATGCCGCCATCAAGCAAATTCGTACAAAAAAATATGCCGACAAGTATCGGGACCACGGAGAACCGGTTCACCTGATTGGCATGGTATTTGACAAGACAGACCAAACCTGCGGGATATTCGCGTGGAGAAATTCTGACCTTGAACGAAGTTCATCTGTTTCCATTTGCACTCATCTGCAAATTAAACTGTGGATGCATATGCCCGCATAACCCTTCGAAATGCTGACGAAAAGAAAAACATCTTTCAAAATAACTGAACTCAAAGAGGGTGAATAGTTACCAAATGACTCAAATAAGAACCTGTGGTTATCTTCACTTACCAAGAAAATACATAAAGTAATGTCAAACCAGTACTACAAAACGATCAAGAATCTTGAAGAGATGAAAATCTCAAGACAATATATTTTGGGTTGGGCCAGCGGTTATCTGGGTAATCCAGAGATTGAAGAGCAACGTGTTACAGAAGCTTGGCAGGCCGGCTATGAGGACGGGAAAAAAGGCTCGACCGAGGAAGCAAAAAATTGGAAAGAATGACCGTTTGGATGTTTTGGTTGCATGCAAATGGAAAACAGAAACGAAACATTGAGGGATTGAGCAAGGGAAAATTCAAGTCAGCGACTAGAACCCTTTTCCGTGTGAGCGAGGTCAACAAGACGGTTAGCAAGCTCATTATATTTTGACTGATATTCCGCTAACTCATTTCCACCATTCGCATCATAATAATTCTCGAAATCAATGCCACTGGTTTTCTCAATCTTCATGAATTTCTTCTGCATCTGGATCAATTCCTTTATCAGTTTCTCTTTCGTATTCATTGGGGTCATTTTTCGGATGTAAGGATAGGTAAACACAGATTGAATTTTATCCAAAAACTTGCATGGTATACTTTGAAGTGTTGATTGGTATTCGTCCATACCCCGATAGGGATAGATTTGCCTGGCAATTTATCCAATTGGGGGGCTGGAGTCGATAGCAAGTTGGAAATTACAATAAGCGAGGAAAGTCTCTACACGATTGGATGTCAAACAAGGGAGGCTGATAACAGGGAAGAAATGCAGAAAACTCAAAAACACACACAAGGGGATAGAACATGAGCGATAGTCGCGACAAATTTCATGTTACGCCAATGCTTGACGAACTAGAGTCTGGTCCGTGGCCGAGTTTCATATCAGGAATCAAGAATCTGAGAGATAAGCACCCGGATCAACGTATTAACGGTGTTGCCAATGATCTTTTGGGTCAGCTGGAACACTCGTACGAAACCCGCAAAGGTTACTGGAAAGGCGGTACGGTTAGCGTATTTGGGTATGGTGCCGGCATCATCCCCCGCTTTTCGGAAGTTGGCCAGCAATTTCCCGATTCCAAGGAATTCCATACCCTCAGGGTTCAGCCACCTGCCGGTAATCATTACAGCACCGACATGCTCCGACAGCTAGCCGAAAGTTGGGAGCGTTGGGGTTCCGGGCTCGTTACTTTTCACGGGCAAACCGGGAATATCATGTTCATCGGCGCTACTACAGAAAACACCCAGCACTTCTTTGACGAAATCAATGATTATGGTTTTGACTTGGGTGGGGCAGGGCCTTGCGTTCGAACTGCCATGTCTTGTGTTGGAGCCGCGCGTTGTGAACAGTCCTGTACCAACGAGCATCGATTGCAAAGAGAATTGGTGAACAACTTCACGGATGATGTTCACCGGCCCGCTCTGCCATACAAGTTCAAATTCAAGATATCGGGTTGCCCGAACGATTGCACAAACTCGATTGAACGAGCAGATTTTGCGGTGATCGGCACC
The DNA here is from genome assembly GCA_965220975.1 of Candidatus Poriferihabitans sp. Lineage (GTDB taxonomy): Bacteria > Pseudomonadota > Gammaproteobacteria > Arenicellales > Poriferihabitantaceae > Poriferihabitans. Next base: position 441,227 of record OZ244855.1, read on the forward strand.
TGGCGTGATGACATCAAGGTTGATGAAGGACAGGTCACGAATTTCATACAGAACAAGGGCCGGCAGTATGTGATTGATAATGTGATTACCCGTTGTCCAAGCAACTGCATGACCCTGACTGATGATGATCAGCTTGAGATCGACAATCGCAACTGTGTGAAATGCATGCATTGCTTGAATGTCATGAATCGAGCATTGTCACCCGGCGATGATCGGGGGGTTACGATACTGGTCGGTGGCAAGCGGACTCTGAAAATTGGAGATTTGATGGGCACGGTTATTGTCCCCTTCATGAAACTCGAGACCGATGAGGATTATGAAAAAATCGTCGAGATTGCCGAGAATATCATCGATTTCTGGGCTGAAAATGGTCTCGAACACGAACGATGTGGGGAAATGATTGAACGTATTGGCCTCGTCAACTTCCTGGAAGGTGTTGAACTGGATGTTGATCCAAACATGATTGCGCACCCGCGCGAGAGTTCCTATGTTCGCATGGACGGATGGGACGAAGAGGCTGAGAAATGGTTTGAGCGGAAGCGGGTTGCCGCTCAGGGAGGGTAAGAGCATGAATCTTCAGGAAATGCGCCGACCAATCGAGTCGGGATGCCCAGACGGAATGCAGTACATGCATCCGTCAATGATTCGAAACTTCGGACAGTGGAAATATCATGAACATCCACGACCGGGCGTACTGGTCCATCATGCCGAAAGCGGGGAGTCAATCTGGACCGTGAAAGCCGGTACCCAGCGTATTCTCGATGTCTATACATTGAGAAAGCTTTGCGATATTGGCGACAAATATGGCGATGGCCATGTGCGCTTCACTATCCGTAGCAATATCGAATATATGGTAGACCGTGAAGAAAAAGTCGAACCGTTGATTGAAGCCCTGGAGAAAGAAGGCTTCGTAGTTGGCGGAACAGCGAATTCAGTGGCTTTTATTTCGCACACCCAGGGCTGGTTGCATTGCGATATACCCGGTACCGATGCATCTGGCGTTGTCAAAGCAATGATGGACGAATTGATTGACGAATTCAAGCATTGCCGGATGCCGAATCGTGTGCATATTACCACCTCCTGCTGTCAGATCAACTGTGGCGGGCAGGGGGATATTGCAATCAACGTCCAACATACGAAACCACCCAAGATTAACCACTCGCTGGTTGCAAATGTATGCGAGCGTCCATCCGTAGTTGCTCGCTGTCCGGTCGCGGCCATTCGTCCTGCAATGGTTGATGGCAAGCCGAGTCTTGAAGTTGATGAAAAAAAATGCATTTGCTGTGGAGCCTGCTATCCCCCTTGTCCACCGATGCAGATCAATGATCCGGAACATTCCAAATTGGCAATCTGGGTTGGTGGCAATCATTCGAATGCTCGTAGCAAGCCAAGTTTTCAGAAATTGGTTGCAGGTGGTGTTCCCAATAATCCTCCGCGCTGGCCTGAAGCGACGGCAATCGTCAAGAAGATTCTAAAAACCTATCAGCAAGATGCCAAGGACTGGGAGCGCGTCAATGAGTGGGTTGATCGAATCGGCTGGCCCAGGTTTTTTGAATTGACCGGACTGCCCTTCACCAAGTATCACATCGATAACTGGCGCGGCTCACGAAAAAGCCTGAACTCGTCCACCCATATCCGTTTCTGATCATCGTACACAGATTGAAACATGAAATTTGCAGTTCTTGTCAACGAGGGTCCCTACACGCATCAGGCGAGTGATAGCGCGTTCTATTTCACTCAAGCTGCACTTGAACAGGGACATCAGGTGATTCGGGTTTTTTTCTACCACGATGGAGTGAACAATGGAACTCGTCTTACGACACCTCCGCAAGATGATCGACATGTCACCAATCGATGGAGTCAGCTGGCTCAGGAACATGAACTGGATCTGGTAGTTTGTGTGGCAGCGGCGCAACGACGTGGAATCGTCGATGAGGATGAGCAAAAACGAAATAACAAGGATGCCAGCAATATCGCGGACGGGTTCCGAATTTCGGGTCTTGGACAGCTCATTGAAGCGGGCATCCAAGCGGATCGTCTGGTGACATTTGGCGATTGACGATCAAGTAGTATACAACAATCTGGGGCAACAGGCTTTGAGCGAAGAACTGCAATCTGGTATTGTCAAGAAGTTTCTGTATATCAATCGCAGAGCGCCCCATGGCACAAATTATGCTCAGGAAGGTCTTGAGGTTGCCTTGATTGGCGCGGCCTTTGATCAGGATGTCGCGATGGCTTATCTGGATGATGGTGTCTTTCAGCTCAAATCGGGTCAGGACACCAAGGCCATAGGTACCAAGAACTTCAGCGCAACTTATCGTGCTCTGGGTGATTATGATGTCAAGCGAATTTATGTCGAACGTGAATCCCTGGAACGTCGTGGACTGTCGGAGGATGATCTGATGCCACTGGTTTATGAGGATGAGGACGATGATTGGGAAGAGAAGCCCCTGATTCATGTCGTTAGTGCTGGGGAGATGCAGAAAATTATGGATGAATCGGACGTGCTGCTTAATTTCTGAGTCTTGCAGAAATGCTACATGTCGTCAATAAATCCCCGTTTGAAAAGAACTGTCTCGAGAGTTGTGCACGTCTGTCACAGTCTGGTTCCTGCATATTGCTGATTGAAGATGGAGTGTACGGGGCCCTGGTCGATGGTGAAGCTAGCGAGGTTGTTCAGACCTGTCTCAAGGATCGCAGTGTGTGCGTTCTTCGGGAAGATCTCCAGGCGCGTGGGGTCCAGGAAGATCGAATCGTGAGTGGAGTAGAGGTGGTTGATTATGCCGGATTCGTGAGGCTTGCTGTCCAGCACGATAAGGTACAGTCCTGGCTATAAATGTGTGCACATCAAGGTAATGTTCTCTGATTGATGTGCAAAATCTGTAAAACCTATATTTCAACAATTATTTCGGAGTAGGAAATGACACTAGAAATCAACGGCCAATCCTTCGAGACAGACGAAGAGGGATATCTTGCCAACTTGTCTGACTGGAGTGCAGAGCTGGCTGAGGCCATGGCTCAGCAGGACGGATGTGATCTCACTGAAAATCACTGGGAAGTTGTTAACTTTTTGCGCGAGTATTATGACGAGTATCAGATTGCTCCAGCAGTCAGAGTATTGACCAAAGCAATTGGCAAAAGGTTGGGCAAGGATAAGGGTAACAGTCGATATCTTTATGAGTTATTTCCTTATGGGCCCGCAAAGCAGGCCTGTAAATACGCAGGTTTGCCAAAGCCTACGGGCTGCGTCTAGAATCGGATCATGATTCGCAAGTAATCGCAGGGTTGCCACCGAGTTGCGATTTGCAGCTTGGTTCTTCTTGTTTATGCAGTTCCTTTCTCGCCAGTCATTCTCAACCGAACAGACAAATGTCCGTTCGGTTCAGGGGATTTTTCAGCTGTGTCGATCGTAACCTATTTGTATGCCGGAGCGTTCTATCTGGCTACGCTGGTTTTGCTATTGGGCGTGACCCGTAAAATTGTGATTTACGCTCGCACTCCAGCACCATACAAAATCCCCACCACTCCTGCGCCTACGACCATGCTGGGTGTAGTGGGGCGCATGGTTCGTGAAACGGTGTTGTTCGAAAGCCTGTTCAAAGCCAGCAAATGGACTTGGATATTTGGCTGGATATTTCATTTTGCAATGCTGATTGTACTCATTCGCCATTTGCGGTATTTCACGGAACCGGTATGGGTGTGGGTCGCGATTCTCTCTCCGTTTGGCGTGTATGCCGCATGGGCCATGCTGTTCGGGCTGGCTGGTTTGTGGGGGCGCCGATTCCTGGTGGATCGAGTGCGTTATATTTCATCCCCTTCCGATCACTTGATGCTAATACTGCTGCTGGCCATCGTCATTACAGGACTCATGATGAAGCATGTCTGGCATACCGATATCGTTGCGGTCAAAGCTTTTTTTCTGGGCTTGATGAGGTTCGATCTTGCCCCTTTGCCAAGGGACCCGCTGTTGCTAACCCATTTAGGCCTGGTTGCGGTCCTGATGACCGTCTTTCCGGTTAGCAAACTCTTGCATGCCCCCGGGGTGTTTTTCAGTCCTACACGAAATCAGGCTGATAACCCACGTGAATTTCGATATCAGGGTATCCGATCATCATGAAAGCCGAGTTTACCATCCCGGTGGTTACCAACATCCCTTCCACGCCATCAGTAGTTGATGGAGCCATGGCTCACAGTCGTCCATTTGTTGCCAAATCGGATCACCAGAGTGCATTGGGTTTCCCGGAAGAATTGGTCGAGGACTGGCACGATCGGGCACTAGCCAAGATGAAGGAATTGCTGGGCAAGTACCGGTCTCTGCAAGTGTTCATGGACAGTTGCGTCAAATGCGGAGCCTGCACCGATAAATGTCATTACTTTCTAGGCACATCCGACCCGAAGAACATGCCGGTTGCCCGACAGGACTTGATGCGAAAGGTGTACAGACGTTATTTCACCTTCGCAGGCAAGTATTTCCCTTGGCTGGTAGGCGCGGTCGATTTGACTCGTGAAGTGCTGGAAGACTGGTACAGCTACTATCATCAGTGCTCGGAATGTCGCCGTTGTTCAGTCTATTGCCCATACGGAATCGATACTGCGGAAATTACCATGGCCGGTCGTGAAATTCTGGCTAGCGTGGGCATTGGGCAAAAATACTCGAACGAGATCATTGGCAAGGTTTTCAAAATCGGCAACAACCTTGGTTTGCCTCAACCCGCCATGGCCGATACACTGATCGATCTTGAAGAGGAAATCAAGGAGGATATTGATATTGATGTTCGTTTGCCGCTGGATGATGCAGATGCAGATGTTCTGCTGGTTACTCCTTCGGCTGATTTCTTTGCCGAACCGCATGTAGATGGATTGATCGGTTATGCCAAGGTTTTTCATCAGGCAGGAATTCCCTGGACACTGAGTTCTCATGCCTCGGAAGCGGCCAACTTCGGCTTGTTTATCGGCAATGACGAGAGCATGCAGAAAGTTGCAATGCGGATTCGAGAGGCGGCACTCGAACTCGGAGTGAAACGGATCATAGTTGGAGAATGCGGGCATGCTTGGCGGGTTGCTTACAGTTACTGGAATACTCTGATTGGCCCGTTTGACTTTCTCGATCCGAATTATCCTGCACCTCAGCATATCTGTGAAGCAACTTATGATCTCATTAAGGCGGGCGCACTGAAATTCGACAGACAACAGAACGATGAGAAGGTGGTAACTTTTCATGATTCATGCAATGTTTCACGTGGCTCGAGGATGGGAAATGTACCTGGCGGCCAGTTCATGATTCCGCGAGCCCTGATTCGCGCTTCCTGTAACCACTTCGTAGACATGCGTGAGGATAGTATCCGTGAAGGAACCTTCTGTTGCGGGGGTGGGGGAGGTCTCTTGACCGATGATCTGACCGAGTTGCGAGTCAAGGGTGCATTGCCTCGAGTACAAGCCTTGCATGAAGTGATTGAACAACATCAAGTTACCCACATGGCCGCCATTTGCGCAATTTGCAAGAGCCAGTTCACCAAGGTTCTGCCGTTTTACAGTTTGGGTATGGACATGATTATCAGCGTCCATCAACTGGTTGGCGATGCTCTGATAATGGGTGCAGAGCAGTAACCCTCCATGAGAGGAAAAGTGAGGAAGAAATCATGACCGATCAAGACCATGGCCAAGCCGTTAAGTTGACTTTCCGGGCTTTCGAGGATGGTGATTACCAATGGGACAACCTGCAGGAAGCGATTTTCAGTGCTGACCATTCACATAAATGCCCTACTTATATCCACAGGACACCCCCCTGTCAGGGCAGCTGCCCTTCAGGTGAAGATGTTCGTGGATGGTTGCAGATTGTAAAGGGTGTTGAAAAGCCGCCTCAGGATTTAAGCTGGCAGGAATATGCATTTCGTCGCAGTACCCATGCCAATCCCTTTCCGTCAATGATGGGACGGGTTTGTCCTGCGCCTTGTGAGTCGGGTTGTAACCGCAATCAGGTCGATGACTTTGTTGGAATTAATGCGGTAGAGCAATTCATCGGTGATACTGCCTATGATCAAAAATTCGTATTTCATGCCCCCGAACTTGGCCGATCTCGGGTGGCCATCGTGGGTGGAGGACCAGCCGGCTTGGCGGCGGCTTACCAGTTACGCAGAAAAGGCCATGGCTCGACCATTTTTGATGACCATTCTGAATTAGGTGGCATGATGCGCTATGGCATCCCCGGCTACAGAACGCCACGCAATTATCTCGATCACGAAATACAACGGATTTTGGATATGGGTGGTATCGAAGTGAAGACAGGAGTTCGAGTTGGCGTTGATATGTCAATGAAGGATCTTGAGAAAAATTTTGATGCCGTGCTCTGGAGCATTGGTTGTCAAAGCGGACGATCCTTGCCCATACCGGGATCACAGGCACCGAACTGTGTCAGCGGTGTGGAATTTCTCGAGGCTTTCAACAAGGGTGTACTTCAGGTCAGTGCTGATCGGGTAATCTGTGTTGGCGGAGGCGATACTTCGATTGATGTTGTATCCGTAGCTCGACGTCTCGGCAAGATTAGCAACCTGAATAAATCTTTGCGTGTTGAGAAAGTCATAGGAGGGTATGTTGCCCATGATTCGGCTTTTGCAGCCATGCGTGAAGGCGCTGAAGTAACTCTGACCTCGCTGTTTCCTCGAACGGAGATGACGGCGACTGATCACGAAGTTGAAGATGCTTTACACGAAGGCGTTGATATTCGCTATGGCGTCATGCCAATTGAGGTGTTGCTGGATGATGAAGGACGTGCTCATGCGCTCAAGTTAGCCGAATGCACGATTGCTTCTGATGGGCGCCCGCAGCCCGTTGAGGGAACAGAATTCGAGATTGAATGTGATCTGATTGTCTCGGCGATTGGACAGTCTGGCAATCTTGAGGGTTTGGAGGAACTCGATAACGGCCGGGGTCTGATTGATGCCGATCCGTTGTACCGCATGAATGAACGCCCGGGGCATTTCGTGGCTGGCGATATTATCCGACCTCATCTTCTGACGACTGCAATTGGTCAAGCCTCTATTGCAGCCAATTCAATTGACCATTTTCTAAAAGGTGTTGATCCAGGCAAACGTCCCAAGGTTGATGTGCATCATTTCAATCTTCTTGACAAGTTGCGTGAAAACAGTCTGGAGCCGGAAGACTACGATGCCAGTCAGGACTGGGGGACATGCGATGCCAATTTCGCGGTCCACAATTACGAAGATCGCAGTACCCATGAAATCATTTCATCCGATCAGCTATTTTTAGGTCATTTCGGTTACGAACCAAGGAATCTACGCAAGTCACATGGGCCAGACAAGGATCATGTGCTCAGTCATTTTGAAGAACGTCATCAAGGACTTTCTGCTGAGTCTGCCCAAAAGGAAGCGGGTCGATGCATGAGTTGTGGCATGTGTTTTGAATGCGATAACTGCGTGATTTACTGTCCGCAGGATGCGGTATTTCGAGTAGGCAAGGGAAAGTCAACCATGGGACGCTATGTCGATACGGATTACGATCGATGTATCGGTTGTCATATCTGTGCAGATGTCTGTCCAACCGGCTATATCGACATGGGTATGGGGGAGTAAGGAGTGCCTTTGCGTTGGCTGGTTTGCTGGTTGATGGCTGTCTTGACCAGTGTGTCTTTGGCGGACTGGCTGAACATTCCGCGCGGCAAGGGTGACCAATGCATCGAGCCGACTGAAATCATGCGCAAGCAACATATGCAGTTTCTGTTCCATGATCGCGATTTGACCATGCGGGAAGGTGATCGATCCATACGCCACAGTCTTGTTGATTGTGTTGAGTGTCATACCCAGACCAATCAAAAACAGGAAGCGATTCCGATTCATGCATCTGGTCAGTTTTGTGCGGTTTGCCACGAGGCAGTAAGTGTGAAGATTGACTGCTTTTCCTGTCATGCGAGTGTGCCAGACACTCATTCCGGTTATTCTGGCCTCATGAATTCCGGATTGCCCGAGTCAGTAAATGCACTAAGAAGGAAATGGGCCGTTGTGCCATGAGCAGTCATCCGGAAAATCTTCAAGCAGTAAATTCGAAACGACGCAAATTGATGCTTGCGGCCGCTGTATCTTTGACCGGTGCCGGGTTTAGTCTGATTGAACTGGCCAAGGCAAAAACCGCATCGGAAACAGAATCAAAACTGGTTCGTTGGGGTTTGCTGATCGATACGCAAAAATGTGGCAACGGTTGTGATGCTTGTGTTTCCGCTTGCAATACTGAACACAACCTCGAAGGTTTCGGGCGGCTCGAGACGGATGCACAGTGGATTCGAAAACTGGATCTGGTTGATGAGCAAACGTCACACATTGATTCATTGCCAATGCTGTGCCAGCACTGTGAACACCCCCCGTGTGTAGATGTATGCCCTACGGGTGCTTCGTTCCGTCGGGATGATGGTGTTGTGCTGGTAGACAAACACACATGTATCGGTTGTCGTTATTGCATGATCGCCTGTCCTTACAAGGCAAGGTCCTTTATTCATGAGAATCTGTCCAATCAGAGATCCTGGTCTCCTCGTGGTAAAGGTGTTGTTGAGAGTTGCACCTTTTGTACGCACCGGATTGATGTTGGACGTACGCCAGCCTGTGTTGAGGCATGTCATGTCGAGGGGGGAGGTGCGATGACCTTTGGTAACATGATGAATTCGGATAGTGAACTGTCTCAAAAACTCAAAAGTGAGCCATCCCGTCAGATTCGCGAAGACCTGAAGCTGAATACTGGAGTACGATACCAGAACGTATAACGCCATGAGTCAGTCCTACCGTACTCTGACCGCGAACCGCCCGTCTTACTTCATTTATGCAACCTCACTGGTGATTCTTGTCCTGTTTGGTCTGGGTGCTGCTCACTACATGGAAAGTGAAGGGCATTGGATAACCGGCATGAATAATCAGATAGTATGGGGGTTGCCGCATGTATTCGCGATATTACTCATTCTCTCCGCTTCAGGTGTCCTGAACGTCGCCTCGATGGCCTCTCTTTTTGGAAAAACCCTGTATTCAGCATGGAGCCGTTTCTCTGGATTGTTGGCAATAAGCCTGCTGATTGGGGGCTTGTTGATATTGGTATTGGATCTAGGACGGCCAGATCGTCTAATCGTTGCCATGACACACTATAACTTCAAATCAATCTTTGCCTGGAACATTTTCCTGTATACGGGATTCATTGTGGTGGTTGGTGTCTATCTTTGGTTTATGTTCGAGCGCAAAATGAATCAACATATAAAAATCGCTGGACTGTTTGCGTTTGGCTGGCGCTTTGTATTGACTGCAGGAACCGGGTCGATTTTTGGATTTATTGTCGCTAGACAGTTTTACCACTCCGCAATGATGGTACCATTATTCATTGTCTTGTCACTGTCTCTGGGGACCGCTGTATTCATATTGGTTACCCAAATTGTAGAACGACTGTCCGACTCATCAATGAAGCCGGAAATTTCATATTCTCTGATGAGACTTCTCGGAATTTTGATTGTGCTGGAAGGTTTTCTCGTTTGTGTATTTTATTTGACAGGTCTATACACTGCAGCCCGTTCTGATGTGGTTTTGTTTGTACTCTTTGATGGTGGAATCTATACCTTTTTATTCTGGGCAGGGCAAATTGTCATTGGTACAGCAGTTCCGCTCGGAATGATTTTCCTGGTGAAAGAAAAACCGGATATCGGCATGCGATTGGCCGGTGTAGCGATCCCGAAAGTGATTGGCAGCTTTTGTTTGCTTTATGTCATGGTCATTGCAGGGCAAAGTTACCCGCAGCTGATGTTTCCAGGCAAGCAGATCAGAAGCACATTCTTTGATGGCGTTGTTGTCCAGTATGCTCCTAGCTGGCCGGAACTGGCACTTGGTTTGGGTGGGATTTCCATGGCCGGCATCATTATTCTGGTTGCGACTCGGGTTCTTCCATTTCTTCCTGCAGAGGCGCAACGTGCAAAACCGTCTTGATGGACCTAGCAAGGGCTGCTTTCTGTAGGCAATGACAATGCTGGGCTTTTTGTTATCGGCAACCCGTCGCTCTTCCGGCAAGACCATGCTTGCACTGGGTCTAAGTCGTGCATTCAGGGACCGGGGGGTAAATCTGGCGCCGTTCAAAAAAGGTCCGGATTACATTGATCCAATGTGGATAGGGATTGCTGCAGAAAATTCTTGTGTAAACTTGGATTACAACAGCATGACGGAGCAGGAGATAACGGATAAGTTTGCCTATCACTGCCGGAACCAGGATCTGGTGCTGGTTGAAGGGACAATGGGTTTGTTCGATGGTGTCAGTGCTTCGGGATCAGACAGTAATGCAGCACTCGCAAAACTTTTGAAGTTGCCAGTTATTCTGGTAGTCGATTGCAAGGGCATGACACGAGGAATTGCACCGATTCTGATCGGTTATCAGGCTTTCGACCCGCAGCTGAATATAATCGGAGTCATTTTGAATAATGTGTCGGGTCGCAGGCATGAATTGAAACTTCGTGCCTCGGTCGGTGACCATACCGATCTGCCGGTGATCGGTGCAGTACCTGAACAGCCAGAAATGTCCATTGATGAGAGGCATCTTGGATTGGTTACAAGCGCTGAAGATCAGCATGCCGAGCAAAATGTTGCAAGGATTGCGTCGGTCGTCGAGTCGGCCCTGGATATTCATGGTTTAACCAATCTGCTTGAACAGCATTGTATTGATTTGCAATCTTGTGACGACTGGGAACAACTGCCGTGCTTAAAGGGCTTGCGACTGGGTATTGCACGCGATCAGGCTTTTTCATTTTATTATTGCGATGATCTTGAAATGATAAAGAATGCGGGGATAGATATCCGCTATTTCAGTCCGTTGGAAGATGGCGGGTTGCCCGAAGTGGATGCCATATTCATTGGGGGCGGATTTCCTGAACTTCATGCCGAACGATTGGGGCGTAATCAATCAATGCTCAAGTCGGTTGCCGGTTTTTGTCGTTCGGGTCGTCCGGTATATGCGGAGTGTGGCGGATTGATGTATTTGGCCCGCAGTCTTCATTGGCAGGGTCGTCGCTATCGCATGGCGGGATACTTGTCTGCTGATGTCAGAATGAACGATCGCCCCATTGGGCGTGGTTATGTTGAGTTGTCCCCAACAGACAAACATTTGTGGCACCAGAGTACGGGGTTTGACAAGCGTCAATCATATCCGCTAGTGCGAGCGCATGAATTCCACCATTCATCTCTAGAGAGCATGGAAGAGGACATCGACTATGCCTGGGAAGTGGTTCGTGGATATGGTTTAGATGGAGAGCATGATGGCCTTGTTCGTCAGGGTGTGCTTGCAGGATTTTCGCATTTGCGAAACACACGGGGCTATCCTTGGATTGAGCATTTCACTCGTTATATTACGCGGAGTACTGGATAGCGAAAAAATTCAATGAATTGAGAGACACTAGATGATTACCATTTCCAAGGCGGCAGCCAAGCAAATTCGATTTTCGATGGAGGAAACCCAGTCAGAGGGCATGTTTTTGCGGCTTGCTGCGAGGCGTCTGGGCAATGGTACTCTTGATTATGCGATGGGTTTTGACAGTGGTGATCATAATGACAGTTACAGCAACAGCAATGGCATTGATATTGTGGTTGCTCCGACGAGTACGGAATTGCTTGCCGGAGCAGAGTTGGACTATGTCGAAATGGAAGATGGAGAGCATCATTTCATATTTATCAATCCGAACGACAGCGAACACATCAAGCCAAACCAGAAAAAGTAGTTCAGTCGTCTTCGCTATCTCTATATTGGGTCGGATCCGGTTGTTGGCAACATGGATTTGAACTCAATCGATTCGAAATCAGACAGGTCTTTCGAGCCTGAATGCCTGGTGGAACCACAAACTCGGTGGTATCGACCTGGATTTGGACTGATTTGTCGAGAGGTCATGTATCCGCTTTTCGGAGCATGTTTGCTGCTTTTTACCTGGATCATGCAAAATCTGCTGGTTGGACATGGCTTGCTTCGGTTCTGGATTCCCGATTGGATGTATGTTGCAGGTGCGATGATTTGTATCGTACGCGGGGTGGTGATGATCAGAACTGTTCTAATCCATCCAATCCGACAGGTGCATGATTGGGCTGTAGAGGTCAGTAAGGGCAAGCTGGGTGCTCAGATTGTTGAACCCGGCAGGGGTGATTTTGCGGAGCTGATCGCGCAAATCAATCACTTGAGCAAGCGGATGCTCGAGATGCAACAGAGTTTGAGAGATCGGGTAAGCCAACAAACGCAAAGACTGGATCAGAAATCGCTGTCATTGGAGTTGCTGTATGAAGTTGTCAGTTCATCAACTCATTTTGATACAGTTGAGAGACTGTTCGGTCATTTTATGGATTGTTGCAGAGATGTGCTTCAAGCGAGAGCTTCGTTGATCAGTATTCTCGTTCAGGGTCAACATCAACTGGTGCATAGTTATGGATTAGCTGCAGACAGCCCATATATCTCTGAGATTGACTGTCTCGAGAAGGCACAGCAGAATCATGGAGAAGTGAGTTTCCAGACAACCAATGATATGCATGGGAACATGGCAAGTCCGGGAATTTCCAATCCAATGTATAGCGTGAGGATACCGATTCAGTATCTTGATACTGATCTTGGCATCCTGCAATTATTTTTTGAAGACGAGGAAGCAGTCAATCCTGAGAATCGCAGACTGTATTCGAGCATCGGACAACATCTCGGGGTCATGCTCGAGCAATTTCGGCTGAATGATGAATCCGAGCGATTGTACATGATTGAAGCCAGAGCACGACTTGCCAATGAACTGCATGATTCACTCGCTCAGACATTATCTGGTCTTCGTATTCAGGTTCGGGTCCTGGACGAAACCCTCCATCAGGGTGACGAGCGAGTTACCTGGGAGGAAATCGAGAAACTGGAAGAACAGGTTGATGAAGCAGTTCAGGAGTTGCGTTCTCTCATTGGTCAGTTCCGAGCGCCTTATCAGTTACAGGATATTCCTGGTTCCGTAGCCAAACTGATTGAGGCATGTGAACGAGATACGAACCTTTCGGTGTTTTTTCAGAACGAGTGGCAGGATGATGAACTTTCTCCGGACATGAGATCGAATGTCATTCGAATCATTCAAGAAGCTCTGAACAATACGAAAAAGCATGCCAGAGCGAACAATGTAAGAGTATTGCTTAGAAATCGCGATGGAATTTGTCGAATTGTTGTTGAGGACGATGGTATCGGGTATGATGAACAACAGTCATCAGGTTCGGTTCAGCTGGGAGAACATGTCGGGTTGCAGATCATGGCGGAACGGGCAACCAAGCTCGGCGCGGATCTGAAATGCGAGTCCGAGCCTGGAGAAGGCAGTCGAGTCGTGCTCGAATTTGAACACCGGCAGGATTGCGACAAAAAATACAATAGACAGCGATAACATGCCAAGAGATGAAAGCGGTATTAATTGATGATCATGCGCTCTTCAGAGAGGGTCTCGAGGGATTGTTACGGCGCAGAGGTGTTGAAGTAACTTCCTTTTCGAATGGTGCTGAAGGCATCGAATGGGTGAGTAAGGAGTGTCCAGATGTAGTTATGGTCGATCTTCGCATGCCGAGGCTGGATGGTATTCAGACACTCCGGACTTTGCGCAAGAATCATGCCGAATTACCGATCCTTATTTTGACTACGAGTGACGAGACCTCCGACTTGACGGAATGTTTGCATCATCAGGCTGACGGCTACTTGTTGAAGGACATGGCCCCTGATGAACTGGTTGCTGCCATGAAGAAAGTGATTTCAGGTGAGGTTGTGGTTGCACCGCAGCTGGCTGGAAAGTTGGCATTCATCATTCAGAAAAAGGCCAAAAGACAGAAATGCCCGGACTCGATTTTTGACTGCTTGTCACCTCGTGAGATGGAGATTTTACGGCATTTGACAGAGGGTCAGAGCAACAAGCGTATCGCGCTTGATCTTGGAATATCAGACGGCACTGTCAAATTGCATGTCAAGTCGATACTAAAAAAGCTGGGACTTCATTCTCGAGTTGAGGCGGCAGTACTGGCAGTTCGAGAGGGACTGCCCAATAATACCTGAAAATTGAACCATGTCCAAAGATACTCGAAAGGATGAAATGGGTTGCTCGGAAATGAACCTTGCAAGCGGCGTTGCCGCATTTGAGGCAAAGCACTTTGTGCAGGCCATGCGGTTGCTCGGACCTCCTGCCGAAAATGGTGTGTCGCAAGCTCAATATCGGCTGGCGGTCATGTATCAAAGAGGGCTCGGGGTTGTTCGCAATGAACTGATGGCATATCGATGGATGACTGCGGCCGCTGAGCAGGGCATGGCGCTAGCGGAGCACGGGCTCGGTTGCATGTATCTTGACGGGGATTGCGTCAAACAGAACGCTGAGGTTGCAAAGATGTGGTTGGGCAGGGCGGCGGATCAGGGGTTGGAGGGTTCCAGGATGGTTTTGGACACAATTGCCATAGACAATGAATGAGTCTATGATTGGATTATGTGTTTGCCATTAGCCATAGTATCTCATAGTAAAAAAAGATAAAGTAGGAAGGCAAATTATGAATAACGGATCTTTTAAGGACAAAGTTTACAATTTTTTGATAAGTTTTATGAGACCCCCCATTCAACCATGAAGTGCAACACCCTGTGTTGAGGGGTGTTGTTTCGGTCATTGCCCTTAAACTACAGAGCAATAGATGAAAGTGGGAATTATATACATAAGCCCTAATCCTTAAATAGAGATTGCTTTATTTGGCACAAGGCATGATGGACTGTGGATTTTGGGCTGGAATCAGAATCATCCATTGGATGACAAGCCAACCCGTTCGAAAACCACACCACACAAGGCGTTGGAAGTACTTTCAAATTTTCTATTTAAGGATTAGGGATAAGTAACATTTGACCATGCCTGTAAAATTGCATATGATGCGTGATATGGGATTTGCATTCCCATATCCAAATCAACACTTAAGAGAGTAAGGTTGAACCGCATGAGCGATTGTACCGCATATCGAAACATCACCTGCCGCCTGATTCCGGGTTCGGAATCGAAAGCTCGCAAGCTTGCAGGTCAGGCAGGTGCCTGCCGGTTTGTCTGGAATCACTTCCTGGGCGAGAATCGAAAGCAAATGGAGTTGTGGCAACGTTATCCGGAGTTGGCCGCCAAGCCGAAGACCTCCTTCTTTTCGCTGGGTGTTCAGTTTACGAAATTGCGCAAGGAGATTGACTGGCTTGACGAGTATTCATGTGCGATAACAAGACACGCCCTCAAGTATCAATCAGACGCATGGCAAGCTTGTTTCCAGTCGGGCAAGGGCTTTCCGAAGTTCAAGTCCAGACATGGTTCCAATCCATCCTTTACCATTCCCGAAGACATCAGGATACAGGATGGCAAACTTTGCATTCCGAAGATTGGCTGGTTGCGCATCCAGCGCAAGGGCGGCAATCCCTGGCCGGAGGGCAAGCCGGTCAAGGCAGCAGTCAAGAGGGAGGCGGGCAAGTGGTACGCGGTTGTCTGTTACGAGGTCGAGTTTTCCTGCAACGACAATCCGATCACGGCAGGGGTTGACCGCAATGTCGGACAGGTTGCGGTAGTGGACAGCAACGGCAGCGAGGTCATCCACCACATGCCCGAGCTGGCAAGAAAGGAAGCGAGGAGAAAGAGGTATCAACGAAAGCTTGCCCGACAGGTCAAGGGTTCAAGACGCAGATACAGGACCAGGCTCAAGTTGCAGAAATGCTTCCGGCACCTGAAAAAAACCAGGGACAACTGGCAGCATCAGGTCAGCCGCGAGATTGCCGACAATGCAGGACTGGTGGTGCTGGAAGACCTGAACACGCAAGGCATGACCGGGTCAGCCAAGGGAACTATCGACGATCCGGGCAAGAACGTAAAGGCCAGGTCGGGACTGAATCGCGAAATCCTGAAGACCGGCTGGCACGGACTGGAACAGAAACTGCAATACAAGGCAGAGGTCATCAGGATCAGCCCGGCCTGCACGTCGCAGGCATGCAGTGCCTGCGGTCATGTCAGCAAGGAAAATCGAACATCGCAAGCGGTGTTCAGGTGCGTGGCCTGTGGCCATGCCGAAAATGCGGACCTGAACGCGGCCCGCAACATGCTGGCCTCCGGGATTGGGGCAACTGCACGGGGAGGGGCGTTATCGTTGGATACCCCTTTGATCCGTGAAAAGATATATGAAGTGGCTTGATGTTACTTAAATATATAATTATCCAAAGAAAGCCCTTATTTCAAGCAGGCACCACTCATGTTGCATGTTATATCTCATGCAGCAAAAGAGATTTGCTTGCGTTAAAGGGTGACAAGGCAATCAACTTCCATGTTCGCAATATGCCACGGCTATCGGTGGATATTGATCTGACCTATCTGCCTTTGGAATCTCGCAATACAGCACTGGAAAAAATCAGTGAAGCAATAGCACAAGGTTACCAATATTCGGAGAGATGCTCCAATCAAGTCCTTGTCTCAAGGCTCGCAACTCTTGACCTATTCTACCGAAGACCTTCTTCCTAGCATCTCCAAGGTGGTTGCCTTGACTGCTTTCCAAAACCCCATGTCATCCAGCAGGTTGTACTGAACTTTCAGAGTGAAAACACAACCGAAAATGATTGAACCTAAAGCCAGTATCGAACTGAGTGCAAGGGTTGACATTCCTGTTATACCCTGGCCAATCGTGCAACCCAACGCCAGTACACCGCCAAAACCCATCAATACTGCCCCAACGATATGATTGATCAGGTCACCGGTATCGTTGAAACTTTCGACACGAAAATTCCCAGTAACCAGACTGTATACGAATGATCCAAACAAAGTTCCCAGGACAATCGCAATGCCAAAATTAATCGTGGCACCGGTAAAAGTCATCAAGTAACTGATCGTATTACCAACAGGAGATATGAAAGAAACTCCTTCAAGCTGAATTGGATCGAAGTCATCATGCCCGATCACTCCCGTCGTGTACCAGGCTCCGGCAATCAGCAAACCGATTCCGATTCCAGCCAGCAGGTTGTCAAAGCGTGACCAGACCTGCCGGTCAAGAAAGGCGAACACAATAGCGGCACCGCCGATAATTACAGTCAGCAGAACGGCTGCATTACTGGAAGATAAACCCGTAAACCGGGATAGAACATCATGTAATCCCTGACTGGCAAGGCCAGCATCCGAGAATTGCCAGGTTGTTGGATCGTTGATGTACAGTCGTGGTATGGAGAGTATTCCACGCAAAGTCATGTAAGCCGTCAAACCCATGACCAACAGCACAATGAGTGATTTGAGATTACCCCCGCCAAGCCGTACAACTGTTCTTTGACCACATCCCGAAGCGATGGTCATGCCGATACCGAACAGCAACCCGCCAAAAATATATCCTAGCCAAGTAAAACTTGTAGTGTGATAGATCGATTCTCCCAAATCAATGCTTCCAGTCAAATAGAGGGCTTGAGTGACGATCAGGGCAAGACCCATCGCCAGAAACCAGACTCTGAAGCGAGTCAAAGACCCCATATTGATCCAGTCGCTAATCGCTCCCATGGTACAAAATTGAGTACGACTCGCAATCGCACCAAAAATTGTCGCCCCAAGAAACCCGATAAGAGCTATTTTTTGAACGTGTTCGAGTTCCATAATTCTGGCAGGATCAGACTAGGCAATCGTTCCATTAGGCCTTCTCGAGAATAAAATGAAATTCACTATCGGAAGTGGTCGACTCAAGCAGTTTATGGCCAGTCTGGTTGGCAAAAGCCTCAAAATCTCGAACAGAACCCGGGTCGGTCGCCAGGATCTTCAGGGTTTCCCCGGACTTCATGCCGTTAATGGTTTTTTTGGCTTTTAGTATTGGTAGCGGGCAGTTCAACTTTCTCGCATCAAGCAATTGTGTTGTATCGTTCATGTCAGTTTCGGTGATTTGTATTGGGATTTGGAATAAGGAATGCGCCACGACAGCAAAAGTAAACTTCTTAAACTACATTGAACAGGATACGACGAAATTGATACTGTCGCCGTAGGTTTTTCAATGATCTGCCCTCACAATTATATTGCAGAATCTGGACATATTTTATACTCCAAATTGGATATTCAGAACGATTTTTGTTTCATGAGAACTATTGAAAGAAAACAGAATAACTCGCTGGATAATTTGTTTGATTATTGCCAAGGATAAATTACAATCAGTAGAATCCATTCTATAATGCTTCTCTTGCCGGGGCGAATCGAGAGAGCGAGTGGTTATCACAATTTTATTAATCAGGATTTCATTGTTATAAAACATGACTTTACGTAAACTCATTATGGTATTAGCTCTAGCCGCGTCCATGTTCGGCACTCAAGTGCTGGCGCAAGATGCGACTTTCTTCAGAATCGGTACAGGCGGCGCGGGCGGAACCTATTTTCCGATAGGAGGAACGATCGCCAATTCGATATCAGCTCCTCCCGGAGCACGCCCTTGCGATAAAGGTGGTCAATGTGGAGTTCCCGGATTGATCGCAATTGCCCAGTCAACCACAGCATCGGTGTTCAACAATGCCGCTGTTCAAAATGGTGAACTGGAAGCAGGCTTGGCCGCTGCCGATGTCACCCGCTCGATGTACCTAGGTGAAGGAAAATTCGAGGGCAAACCGCATCCGAATCTTCGCATTATTGCAAATCTCTATCCCGAAGATCTACATCTCGTCTTGCCGAAAGGATCATCCATCAACGATCTTGGCGATTTGGCAAACAAACGAGTTGGAATTGCCCAGGCGGGCTCAGGAACGCAGGTTGCCGTGTTGCAAATGCTGGAAGCCTGGGGTGTGACTCGGGACAATATGGAAGAAGCAGAACTGAATAATTCTCAAAGTGCTGAGCGCTTGGCTGACGGACAGCTCGATGCCTATTTTTATGCCGCCGGGTGGCCGGTTGCTGCCATGGTTCAGCTCGCATCTACCAAGGGCATGGAACTGCACTCGTTTAGCGAAGCTGATGTCAAGAAAATCAACGATATTATTCCGGCTTATATTCCCTCCCAGATACCTGCAGGAGTATATGAAGGAATTGATTACGATGTGCGAACACCGGCAGTCAGTGCGTTGCTTGTTGCTTCTTCAACCCTTCCAGAGGAGCTGGTTTATGGAATCACTGCCGCACTATGGAACAGCAATACCAGAAAGTTGCTGGACAACGGACATCCGAAAGGCAGGTTGATCACGGCAGAAACCGCTCTGGATGGTATTGCATCCCTGGGTGTACCTCTACATGCAGGGGCAGAAAAGTTTTATCGTGAACAGGGAATGATTCAGTAATCCGATCATTCTCCCAGAAATGCAATAACCGGCGGCAGTCCCCCTGGCGCCGGTTTTTCACTAAAGCGGCATTCAAATTCAAGCTCCCGAAAAAGGCCAGCAAGAGCTCACCACCGAGCAACTTGACCGCATCGAAAGAAAATATGATGAAGGCGTCAACACTCGGCAGATAGGCCCTCGATTCCACACTTTCTTGCGCCTGATCGCAATCATTTTTGCGATTTATCATTACTACACTGCGGGTTTTGGTCTGCCCCCCGATCACTGGCACATGGGCTGGCATTTGGCCGGTCTGTTTATCCTCATCTATGCTCTGTTTCCGATCGTACGCACTCGGAAACTGATGACCAGCAACACGAGTGTGTTCCGAGTTGGCAATGTTCCAATTTATGATCTTGTATTGATGCTGCTGGGGGCGACCTCCGCCCTCTATCTCGGTTTTGCCTGGCATGGCGTTGCATTCCTTGGTATTGAGGAGCAGTCATTCCGCATGGGTAACCCAAACCTTTATGATATTGTCTTCTCGGTAATAATTATTGTATTGGTGCTTGATATTGCGCGGCGGACTCTGGGCTGGGTCTTGCCGCTTATTATCTGCTTGTTTATCTCATATGCCCTGTTCGGACCATATTTTCCAGGGCTCTTGCAACATCCGGGAGTTCGTTTCAACACTTTTGTGTCATCAATGTATTTCCCCCAGGAAGGGATATTTGGAGTTACGCTGTGGGTAGTCTCTACCATTGTCTTCCATTTTGTTCTATTTGGAGTTGTCGCTCAACGAACAGGCCTGGGCAAGTTATTCATCGACAATGCTACAATTCTAGCCGGCCGATATACCGGAGGTCCGGCCAAGGTTTCGGTCGTTTCATCGGCTTTTTTTGGGACCATCTCCGGCTCTTCTGTCGCCAATACTGTTTCCACCGGAGCGTTAACCATTCCAAATATGAAACGGCTTGGCTATCCTGGGCATTTTGCAGGAGGGGTTGAAGCAGCGGCTTCAGCAGGGGGGCAAATTACGCCACCCATAATGGGAGCAGCGGCCTTCATAATGGCCGAGTTTCTTGAAGTCCCTTATACCACCATAGTCATTGCTGCCATATTTCCGGCACTTCTGCATTATGTTGGCGTATTTTCAGTGGTACACCTGATGGCTCGGAAGCTGGAATTGAAAGGGATGGCCCTAGACGCAATGCCTAAACTCAGGGAAGTATGGAGTGAGGGCTGGGCGAACATCATTCCACTGATCGGATTAATGTGGGTTCTTTTTTCTGGGTATACGCCCTTTATGTCTGCTTTTTGCGGAATCTCACTTGCCATTATTGCCGGTATGTCTCGTTATCGGGATGTGAGAAGCCTGATCTTTCCGGCTTTGTTCCTGGCTTTCATCCTGTACAAATATTTTTCTGGCGGATTTGATCTCGCTACGACCTTGATCCTGTCTTTTGGGTCTGTCATTGCAACTTTCAATACACAAAAGCCAGTAAGTGTTCCAAATATGATTTCCATATTTGAAGTTGGAGTCAAGTATTCATTGGCTGTCGGAGCTGCAGCCG
Source organism: Candidatus Poriferihabitans sp. (assembly GCA_965220975.1). Lineage (GTDB taxonomy): Bacteria > Pseudomonadota > Gammaproteobacteria > Arenicellales > Poriferihabitantaceae > Poriferihabitans. The sequence goes on from OZ244855.1 coordinate 462,058, forward strand.
CTGCAGTCGGTATTGTCGTTGGCGTCATCAACACCACCGGTATTGGTTTCAGAGTCGGCTTCATGGTTACCCAAGGTGCCGCCAATCTAGCCAGTGATATCCATCATGTGGTGTCACTGGGAAATCTGCTGAATTTTACTATTGCTGATCTGCAGCTGCTTCTTTCGCTCATTTTTGTTGCGATCATTTGCATACTGATGGGCGCGGGAATTCCTACAACAGCCCTGTATATCATGCTTGTATCCGTAGCTCAGCCTGCATTGGCACAACTCGGAATCCCTCCAATTGCCAGTCATATGTTTGTTCTTTATTACGGAGTTGTTGCGGAAATCACCCCGCCGGTTTGCACTTCCGCATACGCAGCTTCTGCAATCGCTAATTCCAATCCGTTTCGAACCGGAATATCCGCATTCACTTTAGGTTTGGGAAAAGTTGTTGCTCCCATGGCATTTGTGTATGCACCGGTTCTGCTGTTTGTATCCTCAACCGGTTTTGACGTATGGGAATTTGCCTATACAAGCATCAGTTGCATTCTCGGGGTGATTGCGCTGTCGGCGTCTGTCGTAGGCTATTTGCTTGCACCCATGAAAGTCCTGTCCCGGATTTTGATGGCTTTGTCTGGAGTGGTATTTATCGCGCCCTCTTTGCAGGCCGATTTTGTCGCGTTAGTCATCGCCGCGCCCGCCTTCGGTTTCCAAATCCTTTCAAGATTCAAATCACCACAACCAAAAAACCATTTGGACCGGAACCGGATATCCGGGGATGGTTCAAGACGAATGGAGTGACATGAAATCTCGCTTCAGCAGCAAGACAGATCGTAAAACCTGACCGCTTTTGCTGTAGCCATGCAGATCGTTTCATGCTTGTTGCGGCAATGGTTGACACAAGCGATCAGTTTGTTTTCCCTGAACGATCACGACTTCAATGATCACCACGACTGTTGTTCCTGTGCTACACTTGCTTGAAGAGATTGCCTTGACGCAGTGACAAGGTCAGCAAAAAAAGTCAAAATTCTTCACTCATTGCTACGATTAATTTCAATATGACCACTCGTCGTTCTTTTCTAAAACTGCTTGGGGCTGCGACAACCGGCTCTTTGATCGCAGAATATACAGATCTCTGGCAAGGACAAGCTTTCGCCGATTCATTGGATCAACTCTATAACTTGCCGCTGAAAGGAGAGGCAAGAATTCTTCATACCACCGATATTCATGCTCAGCTATTGCCCGTTTACTTTCGGGAGCCGAATGTTAATTTAGGCATTGGGCTTGCCGAGGGCAAGTTGCCGCACCGAGTTGGCCGTTCATTGCTCGATAGCGCCAACCTTCAGGAGGGCTCCATTGAAGCTTATGCTTTCACTTATCTGGATTTTGAGGCCAATGCCAGGAAATACGGAAAAATGGGCGGGGCGGCAAACCTTGCAACCCTGTACAAATTGTTGAAGGATCAAGCGGGAGCAGGACGGGTTTTGACACTGGATGGAGGGGATTTGTGGCAGGGTTCAGCAACATCATTGTGGTCGCGGGGTCGAGACATGGTCGAGGTATCCAATCAGCTAGGTATTGATATCATGACTGGTCACTGGGAGTTCACTTACCATCAGCATGAGACCCTGTCAAATATTCAGGCCTTCAACGGCGAGTTCCTTGCTCAAAATGTGCGCATAAAGGAAGACAGTCTGTTTGAAGACACCTACTTTGAAATGGCAGAGCAGTTCGATGGTATCGGCCTGCACGATGAAGACAATGGAATTCCGTTCAAGCCATACACGATCCGGGAAGTTGCCGATTATCGAATTGCCGTGATTGGGCAGGCTTTTCCGCGAACTGCGAATGCAAATCCTCAAGGATTCATTCCGGATTGGACGTTTGGAATCCGCGAAGATGAGCTGATCGAATTGGTCGATCAAGTAACCGATGTTGAAGCTCCCGATGCCCTGATTCTCCTCTCCCATAATGGCATGGACGTTGACCTCAAGTTAGCTTCCAGAGTCAACGGTATCGATGCCATCTTGGGTGGTCATACTCATGATGGAATTCCAGTGCCGGTTGAAGTCGAAACTCCGAATGGTAAAGCCTGTTTGGTTACGAACGCTGGAACCAATGGGAAGTTTGTTGGAGTGCTCGACATCAAAATTGGAGCTGGACAGGAGAAAGGGATGGCATATCATTTACTCCCTGTTTTTGATTCATTGATCGAATCTGACCCGGATATGTCCAGGTTAGTGTCATCGATACGAACTCAAATCTATCAGGATTCTGTGGTCGAAAGCCGAGCCCCTGATCGCAAGGTACAGCCTGCTCGATTGGGTTTTCGCTACGATGAAATTCTCTCGGAGAAACTTGCAATAGCCGATCGGACATTATATCGACGTGGAAATTTCATGGGTACATGGGATCAGTTAATCTGCGATGCGCTGATGCATGAGTATGACGCCCAGATTGCCCTATCTCCAGGTTTTCGATGGGGTACGACCGTGCTGGCGGGAGACTGGATTACCATGGAAGATGTGATGACTCAGACCGCGATGACTTACGGCGAGACATACGTTCAAGAAATGACAGGTGAGACATTGCTAACCATTTTGGAGTCGGTTGCTGACAATCTGTTCGATCCGGATCCTTATCTTCAAGCGGGTGGTGATATGGCCAGAGTCTCGGGCATGCATTACTCAATCGAACCATCAAAACCCTTGTTGCAAAGAATAACGGAAGCGGTCCTGGATGATGGTGAACGCATAATCGCCGAGGGCACCTACATGGTTGCAGGGTGGGGAGTTGTTGGCGATTATCCGGATGGGAGATTGATCTGGGATATTGTGCGTGACTATTTTCTCGCAGAGCGCGGGGCAGACAACGTTATACGAATCAAAAAAATGTATCACCCTACGATAATCGGGGTATTCGATAATCCGGGGATCAAGGATTATGAGGGGATTCTAATCTGATTCTGGTCGACAACTCGGTTTTTCAAACATCGAATTCAGTTATCCCAATTGCCGGCGCCAATGTATGCCACTTTACCTGAAATCAATTTTCAAATTTTAATTTCGATCTCGATTGACTTGATTTACAATTGTATTGAAAAAATTGTCATTGGGGTTGTACAGGAATTGCATTATCCAGGACTGATTGCAAAAACAAATGTCAAACAACGAAAATCCTGCTGGTACAAGTCCAGCAGCAAACAGTCTTGAGTGAAAATCCATGCAATCACTCGGTGATGAACTTTTTTTGACACAAGTGCAAAAAATTGCTTGCCAAGTTGAAAAGGCTTGATTACCATACACAGATAAGAAATAACAACTTGATGTGTTTGATCACATCATTGCACAAATCAAGATTAAAGACACATGACAAAGGTGGAGGGTTGATGATCAAGAAGGCTCTTATGTTTTTGAGTTTGGCATTTGCCATGACTCTAGGTTCTTTTGGGGTTTTTGAGGGCGATGCTGCTCTTGCTGACGAAGAGGCGGTCAGTCTCGGGAAGAAAGTGGCTTTCAACAGGCAAAAAGGAAACTGCCTGTCCTGTCACATGATGGACGATGGCAATCAGCCAGGCACGCAAGGTCCACCACTCATAGCCATGAAACTCCGCTTCCCGGATCGCGAAAACCTGCGGGCTCGCATCTACAACCCGCTTGAATTCAATGCCAACACCATTATGCCCCCGTTCGGCTTGCATAACATCCTGACGGACGAGGAAATTGATGCAATTGTAGAATACTTGTACACCCTGTAAACAAATCGAGGAGACAGTAACGATGAAGAGAAGAGAATTTAACCTGAAACTTGCCGCCATCACGGGTTTTGGTGTTGGCGTGACTTCTGGTCTGTTGCCAGTTTCGGCTCTGGCCAGTTGGCCGACTGCTGCATTTGATACCGAAACCGTGAATGATGCCGCGAATGCTCTATTTGGCGAGTCTGAAATGATTGAAACGGATGCGATTACCTTCAAGGCTCCTGATATTGCCGAGAACGGCCGAGTGGTGCCCGTCAGTATCAATGTTGGATTGAACAACATACAGGAGATTGCTCTTCTGGTGCCGGAAAATCCTGCCCCGCTGGTTTCGACATTCGTGATGTCGAATCAGTCAAACGTATCCGTTGCAACCCGAATCAAGATGGGCAAGACCTCGCCCCTCGTTGCGGTAGTCAAGGCGGATGGCAATAAAGTGTATACCGCTTCCAGCAAAGAAGTTAAAGTTACCATTGGCGGTTGCGGTGGATAATCGGAGGTAAATGTAATGGCAATAAAATGCAAAGCAAAAATGAAAGATGGCATGGTCGAAGTGAAAGCCTTGATGAAGCATGCGATGGAAACCGGCCTGCGCAAAGATTCGAAAACGGGTGAACCGATACCGGCACATCACATTACGGAGGTAACCTGCACTCATAATGGCAATGAATTGCTACGTTGCAACATGGGACCAGCAATCTCGAAAAATCCATATCTGTCGTTTACCGTTTCAGGTCCCAATGTTGGTGATACGATTCAACTTTCATCTGTCGACAACATGGGCGAGACGGATTCTGGCGAAGCGATTGTCAAATAATCAATGCAAATTCGCATCGAACTAGGTGCAATGCGAACTTGGTGGAGAATAAGATGGTAAAAAAATATACAGTTCTGATAGCGACCGCCATGTGCTTGGCATGGAGTGGTACATTCGCCAATCCGGAGAACGATCGGGCAGCTTTTGAGAAATATTTCACGACCAAATTTCCCGATGTCCCATTGGATGATTTCAAAAATGGTATCTATTCCGTGGATCCAATCGCTCGGGCTGATTGGGAGCAGATTGAAGAATTCCCGCCATATGAGATAGCTGTTGATGCAGGTGAAGTGGAGTTCAACAAGAAGTTTGCCAACGGCAAGTCTTATTCCGACTGCTTTGGTGACGGTGCTGTCCGAGGTCAATACCCTCACTGGGACAGTGAACGCAAGGAAGTCATTACCCTGGAATTGGCCATCAATGAATGTCGAACGAGTAACGGCGAAGAACCACTAAGATGGAAAAAAGGAAAAATCGCTGAATTATCGGCCTATATCTCCTATGTTTCCCGAGGTCAAAGCGTCAATGTTGTCGTTCCGGAAAATGATTCCGATGCATTGGCGGCTTACGAGCGAGGCAAGCGCTTTTACTACACCAAGCGGGGGCAGTTGAATTTTTCCTGCTTTGATTGTCATGGCACGGGTTCAGGCAAGAGTGTGCGTCTGGAAAAACTGAGCCCAGCTCTTGGTCATGCTACACATTGGCCTGTTTACCGTTCGAAATGGGGAGAGATCGGTACCTTGCATCGTCGTTTTGGGGGTTGTAACAAGCAAGTCCGGGCAAAAGACTTCAAGGCGCAAGGTCAAGAGTATCGCGAACTCGAGTATTTTCTTACTTACATGAGCAATGGCCAAGAGTTCAACGGTCCTGGCGCTAGACGATAATTACACAACGGGTTCACGGGAGTAGATCCATGACGAAATATTTGATTGCAATTTTACTGACCCTGACATTTACCATTTCTGGAATCAGCATTGCCAGTGATTTTGATGCCGCATGGGAAGTTGCGGACAACAAGCGCAAGGAAGCTGCAAGCATGCAAACGGAATGGCGAGATACCAAGAAGATTCTGAAAAAGGCTAAAGAGGCTGCAGAGAATGGGGATATGGAAATGGCCATGAACCTGGTAGCAATCGCCCATGAGCAAGCGACTGATGGCATTGAACAAGCCAAACGCGAGGCAATTATGTGGGTGACACGTGTGCCTCGATAAAGGTATTTGTTCACTGTAACTCAATTCGATATAGCAACAAGCGAAACTAGACTATTTCCAGATTGTTCACTCTTTTCGAGATACTGGAATAAGCCTTTACACAAACGAATGTTCCTATGGACAAGATTACCAATTGGAACCGGGTAACAGGCCAAACTCGAGCTTCAGAGAATGTGGTTGTCGTTATGGTCGATCAGGAAGATTGTCCGTATTGTCGTCGAGTTGAAGAAGAGTTCTTTTCTGCAATCTTGGCGAGTGGCCAATACCGAGACAGCGTATCGATAGGCAAGATTTCGATTGATCCCGGCGAGACAATTATTGATCAAGGTGGGCAGGAAATCAGTACTCGAGAATTTCTTGCTGCCTATGAAACCGACTGGACTCCGACGGTTCTTTTTCTTGATCATCAAAAACGAGAAATTGCCGACCGACTTACTGGACTTTTGACCCCCGATTATTATGTCTACTATCTGGAGCGGTCAATCGATACAGCTATCCAAAACTTGCAAAGCCAATCCTAACGCTGATTCCAGATTTGGGTGGGTTCAGCTGATTGCTACCCTGATCTTGTTTTGTCTGGGGTTCTCTGTGGCTCAGGCAAAAGATGTCGAGCCTGGCCTAGAGCGGGATTACACGGTACGCAACAATATTTCGCCATATGTAGCAAAACACTCGGACGATCTGATCCTTTGGCAGTCGCTGGCCCCACAAGCACTCCAGTTGGCACGTAATCTCAATCGCCCGCTCCTCATTTCAAGCGGTTATCTTTCCTGTTACTGGTGCTATCGAATGGCGGAGGATACATTCAGCAACCCGAAGCTCGCCGATTTTATCAATCATCGATTTATCCCGATTATCATGGATCGAGAGGTACATGTTGAAGAGGATCGTTCATTGCAGTCATTCATGCAGGAAACTCGAAGTGTTGCTGGATGGCCGGTCGCTGTTATCTTGACACCGGATGGTTATCCAATATTCGGGTATACCTACACAGATCCGGATTCCATGCTGAAATCACTTGAGGAGTTCATTGATCACTGGGAGAGGTCTGCTCTGGACATTTCGGATTCGGCTTATGCTGACAGCCGGAAACGTCGCGAATCTCGATTGTCCGAGGATCGTCCAGCCGCAGGATTATCATCGCTTGATTTGCTGCAACGGTTTTTGGTGCAGGCGAATGCTGCCACCGATATGACATTTGGTGGATTTGGCTTGAGTGCAAAATTTCCGTTTGCACCACAAATGAATATGCTGATAGAGCTGTCGCACTTGAACCCGGAACCGCAGATCGAGACTTTCATCGAGATTACCTTGAATACGATGCTCAATTCCGCACTGATCGATCCAATTGAAGGCGGTGTGTTTCGCTATAGTGAGACAAGAGCCTGGGACAAACCGCATTTTGAGCAAATGCTCTATAACCAGGCTCTGCTGAGTAAATTGTTGTTACGTGCATCGGTCGTATTTCAAAATGACCGATATCAGCAAGCTGGTCTCAACATGCTTGACCATGTGGTTTCGAATTTCAAGCTGAGTAGCGGTTGGTATGCATCTTCCTTGTCGGCGGTATCGTCAGAGGGACTTGATGGCGGATATTATCTATGGACTTCCAGTGAGCTTGAGGAAGTGTTGGGGAGCGACTGGATGGAGCTAATCGAGGATCGAATGCCTGATGAACCTCATGTCTTGCCATCACCGCTGAGCAATGCAACAGATGTGCAGATGAGGTTACGGAATTATCGAAATTCTCGTCCACAGGATCGAGATGACAAGCCGGTACTGGCTTGGAATGGCTTGGTATTATCGGCTTTGGCCTACGGTTCTGCTCTGCATGACCGATTCATTGACGACGCTCAGACATTGGCAAAGTTGCTGCTTCGCGAGACCGAACGGGAGAATCTTCCGGTTATCGCCGAAGATGAAAAGGAGCAACTGTCAACTCTGGAGACTTATGTTCTGGTTGCCAGTGGACTTCTTGACTGGTGGCAACTTACCGATGATCCCGAGGTGTTCGAAAGAGTGCTCGAATTGTTGAATGAGAGTGTACTGAAATTCCGTCAGCAAGGGAATTGGGTGGAAGCACAAGCCTTGTTGCCAGAGGCTGGCATGAGTGTAGTTGCGGTGCCTGATCGTCAAATTCCGTCTGCCTCTGGAGAATGGTATCGACTGGCCATGTTGTTGAGTTCAGTTGATTTGCATATGGCAGGGTCATTGGCACAAACCATGCAGGAAATGGAGACAATGCAATCAACCCAGATGCATGCCGAGGCGTTTTATCATGCAACCTTTATACTGGCACGTTTACTCAAGGATATGTCAAGTCGATCATGAGAGCCGAATATCGGTCGAGTACTTGAACAACTCAACATGAATAGTGCAAAAGAATCCTGGCAATCGAGTGCCTTTCGTCCATTCTACACCTGGTTAACAATCTCTGGCCTGGTGCTTTTTGGTTTCTTTGTTGTTTGGCGGTATCATTTTATTGACCAGATTATTGAAGCAGACATTACCCGCCTTTCGCTGATTATTGGCGTGGTTTTTCTGGTGGCATGTGGTTATTTGGGGGTTAGTGCGTACCGTCTGTCGCAAATGAATTTTTGCTTCTTGCATCGCATTGGAACGGGAAGGTCAGCTGAAATCCACCGAACAAAATCCAGCGCAATAGATGAATATCTGGATCTGATGCTACACCCGAATCGAGAGAATACCCTTCACGATGAAGCAATGCACGCCTGGCTTGCAGAACAAATTCACAAAGGACATCGTTTGGGATGGTTTATCTCGGACAGCCTGATTCGGCTTGGGTTGGTCGGTACTGTGATTGGATTCATCATCATGTTGGGATCTGTCTACAATCTCGAGGGTGATGACATTTCCGTATTGCAGGATCTGATGTCGAGCATGGGGGGTGGCATGCAGGTTGCTCTCTACACGACACTGACTGGAATCAGCTTGTCTCTGGTTCTCGGAGTGTATTGCAAGAATCTTGATTCGGGTGCAGACGAGCTGGTATCGCGTGTTATTCAATATACTGTTCGTTCACGCAGGGGAGAAGATCAATTTGGCAAGTCTATATCTGAAGCAACCTAAACGCATTTCCCAGATTGATCCGTTTATCGATCTTCTATTCAACTGCTTGCTTGGTTTTGTCTTCCTGTTCCTGGTTGCCTTGCTGTATATCAATCCGGAGTCCAAACAGGCGAATATTGAAAAGAAGGCCGAATATATTATCTCGGCAACATGGCCTGAATTGCTCAAGGATGATATTGACCTGTGGGTCAAGGGGCCGGATGATCAGGTCGTATCCTATCTGAAACGGGATGCAGGATGGCTGCATTTGGATCGAGATGACCGAGGCGTGGTGAACGACACCATTGTGATCAATGGTCAGGAGATGGTGAATCCGATCAATCAGGAGATCGTGACAATTCGGAAGAAGCAATATGGCGAGTACATCGTGAATTTGTTCTTTTATGACTCTGGCTCCAAATCAAGCGGCAATTCCAGCTCTGGACAGACAACATCAGTACCTGTGGAGGTTAGGATTGACCGAGTCAATCCGAAATTTGAGCGAATATTTGCTGATCGCGTAATTATGCGAGATGTCGATCATGAACAGACTGTGATCCGGTTTACCGTAAGGCCGGACGATCAGCCGGAAATTTTCAGTGATTTGCCGGCGATCTTGACTCCCTACAAACTTGATCATGAACCACTATGGCCAAATTGACGGTCAGTTTGGTATACCTTGTACCACTTGTTATCCTGGCTTCGAGTTGGGCGCAAGGCCGGATGACTTCGGCTGTGCGAATTGGAGTCTTGATACTATTGCCAGTTTGCTATCTGGTGCATTGGAATTTGCTGGAGCGCATGAGTGGCTGGCCAACAGATGTACAGATACCTGAGCAATTTGAATTGGTAGCGGCAAGTGTGGTTGAACCGGATCAAGCCTTGAAACGGGATGGTTCAATTTATCTGTGGATCCGAACTCGCCTGGGAGAACCACCGCGGGCACATGAACTGGAATATTCCAGAGAACTGCATATGAAAATCGTCGAAGCCCAACGACGTCTGGATCAAGGCGTCAGACAGTATGGAGAAACTTCGTCTGGTCGTGAATCGGGTGATCATGGATCGCCCGGAGATGGAGGCATGAGACTGGAACTGCAGAACTTGACTGAACGTCAACTCCCAGCCAAGACTTTTTGAATTGATGATCGATTATCAGGTGTTTTCAACCTCCGTAATGAAGGCCGTTACTACGTTGATAAAACGCCTGAGATCCGGCAAATGATCAACGAGGGTGATTTCTACTTTCTCTCTCGTCTGCGTCGTATTGGTGAGAGAGTTCAGATGAGCGCCGAAGGAGTTGTTTGGGGTATTGAGTCCTTGATTCGGGGTCTGAATGATTGCGTGAAGAAATTCTGACGTTTGAGTGAATGTTCTGGAAATGTGCTGGCAATCATCTGCGAGTTGAATTGGCAATACAGCTGTTCAGTTAGAGCCATGTCAATGACAATTCAGATGGAAGAATTGGTCGAAGCCAGTTCACTCCAATAGGGTGGATGCGTGATCACGATTCCATGAAATCGTATCAGTTCCGCTCGTACAGACCCGACCATTGATCGAAACGGCTGCAGAGCAGACCGACGACCGATCTTATGGCTACGGTAAGTATGCACAAGGCCAACAATGCGGCAAACATCAGATCTATTTTGACCCGACCGTTGGCCAATAACATCAAATAACCCAATCCATTTGATGCGCCAACCCATTCTCCGATCACTGCACCAATCGGTGCATAGACGGCAGCAAGTCGGATACCGGAGGTCAGGGATGGAATTGCTGCAGGAACCCTTATTTGCATCAATGTTGAACGATTCGGACTCCGCATGGTATGAGCAAGATCGAGATAGCCTTTTGGTGTATTTGACAATCCATCTAGAAAGGTTGATGTGACCGGGAAGTACACAATCAAGACTGCCATGGCAATTTTCGAGGCCAAGCCGTAGCCTAACCAGAGGGTTAGCAAGGGTGCCAGTGCGAATACGGGAATGGTCTGACTCATAACCAGAGCCGGCATGATAAATCTGCGGCCACGTTTTGACATGGTCAGTGTCAATGCGGTAAGAATACCAGCCGTAACACCCAACAGCAAACCCGCCACGACTTCTACAGCAGTAATCAATGCATGGTGCCAAATTAAAGGGAACTGATTGACAAATGCGCGGACAACCGCCCCTGGGCCTGGAAGAATGAAAGACTCCACTTTCGTGGTCCATACCACCACCTGCCAGATCAGGATCATCAGCAGGCCTGCAAATAGAATTTCCCAGACTCGGATCAGGGGCAAGCTGTCGAATTTTGGTTTCATGCATTCAGCACTGCAAAAATCCGAGACTGAATTTCCAGGATGGTCGGATCATCCAGTTCACGGATTGATTGACACGCTGGCAGTTCGAACTGTTCAAGCTTGCCTTGATGCATCGCATAAATTCGACTGCCTAGCCGGAGTGCCTCAGCCAGATCATGAGTAACCAGAAGGACTGTTCTGTCTTTCAATGTAGACGAGGCTAAAGACTGCATCTGTCTGCGGGTTACCGGATCGAGAGCAGAAAAAGGCTCGTCAAGAAGAATTAGAGGGGCATTTTCCATCAGGGTTCGGGCAAGCGCGCATCTTTGTCGCATGCCCCCTGAGAGTTGTCCTGGCTTGCTTGATTGGTAATCTTCAAGTCCAACTCTCCGAATCAAGCGGTCGATTTTTTCATGATTTCGTGGCTCTCTTCGCAAACTGGCACCAAGGGAGACATTTTGGCGTACTGTCAACCAGGGCAGTAGCAAATCTGACTGAGCCATGTAGGCAACCCGTCCATCGATGGAAAGATGATCAGTTGCTGAAATTGAGCCGGTAAATGAGCCGCCAGTCTCTAATCCCGCAATAAGCCGAAGCAGGGTCGTCTTGCCAATTCCGGAACTGCCCAGTAAACATGTCCAAGACCCCGGCTGCAGCTCCAGGATCAAATCACTGAACAACGGCCGTTCATGGTAAGAAAATTTGCCAGACAGACGAAGGCCAAGTTTTGAACAATCCACTGAATTCATGGGAATGAACAGGTTTTTGGTATCCCTTTCCTATTCTTCCGTGATATCGATGGCCAAACGATCAATCGGATTGGGTGTTGCAATTAGTCCGGAATCCAGAAAGAACTGGTCCATATCCCGATATCGTCCAACATCCAGAGCGGCAGGGCGGAGTGCGAAGCGAGGCAGGGTATCGAACCAGGCGAGTCGATTCAAGTCATCATTGAGTTCAGGGGAAGTTGAGGCAAAGATCAGCCAACTTTCTTGAGGATGATTGACAATGTACTGCACGCCTTTTTCTACCGCTTTGATAAATCTGCGAATTTTTTTCTTGTCAATGGTGTTTGGATTAGCGATATAGATGAGTTCATCATAAGGTGGCAACCCTTCTTCCTCGACATAGAAGCACTTTCCCTCAATATTCTCAAGTTTCATTTGGTTTAGTTCGAAATTTCTGTATGCACCGATTACGGCATCAACCTGTCTGCTCATGAGTGAAGGAGATAATGACCAGTTGACATTGACCAATTCGACGTCTTGGACTTCCAAGTCATGCGGTCTCAATAGGGCAGTCAGCACGGCTTCTTCCACCCCGGCGACTGAAAATCCGATTTTGCGCCCAGCCAAATCGGCAATCGATTTGATGGGACCATCTTTGAGCACCAACAGACAATTTAACGGTGTTGCAACCAGCGTGCCAACCCGAATTACTGGAAGGTTTTCGGCTACCTGTAGGTGCAGTTGAGGTTGATAGGAAATAGCCAGATCGGCTTCCCCTGCAGCCACAATTTTCGGCGGTACTGATGGATCTGCTGGCGGCACAATCTCGACTTCAAGGTTCTGCTCAGCAAAATATCCATTTTCTTGAGCAATCAGAATTGGCCCATGATCAGGATTGATGAACCAGTCGAGGATCAAGGAAAGTTTTTCCATTGACCAGGCTGGACTTGTCAATATTAGCGTGATAATGAAGATCAGTTTTTTCATGTTTCCTTTCCAGTGAATTAGGATTTTCGATAAGGCTCCGTGATTTCGAGCCAGTAATTGACTTGATGTTCCGGTTGGGAGTTGAGAGTGATGTCGGTGACCACTGATACGCAATCGGCGCCATATTCCAGAGCGGCGATTCCCCGCTCTGGGTTAAGCCCACCAATGGCAACGAGTGGGATTGATCCAACGTTCAATTTCCACTCTGTAATCCGTTCAAGCCCTTGAGGCAACCAGGGCATTTTTTTGAGAATGGTTGGATAGATTGGACCTAGAGCCACATAACATGGCTGTGCAGACAGTGCTTGAGTCAATTCCTGTTTTGAATGGGTGCTAACTCCGAGGCTGATATTGGCGACCGAAATTTGCGACAGATCAGCGAGTTCAAGATCTTCCTGTCCCAGATGGACAGCATCGCAACCGAGTTCAATGGCAAGTTTCCAATAATCATTCAGGAACAGCTGACAATCGTATTTTTGACATATTTCCATGGATTTCAGGGCTTCGTCACGAATCAAGTCTGGATCGTCACTCTTGATCCGGAGTTGTACCTGGCGAATTCCCAAGGGTACAAGTCGTTTCATCCATGCACTGTTGTCAAAAATTGGATAGAAGGGATCGAAGGTCATTGCTGGAGGTCAGCCTTGTCAATCAAGCTGGTTGAGGTCTGTGGCATATCGGAAGGTTGCATGGGACCCGAAAGGTAGGCGTTTCGACCGGCTCGAATTCCTTCTGCAAAGGCCTCTGCTATCCTCGCCGGGTCTTCGGCTCGAGCCACGGCAGTATTCAACAATACGGCATCACAGCCGAGCTCCATTGCTCGGGTTGCATGGGAGGGGAGTCCGATACCGGCGTCAACGATGATCGGAACGGTAGCAAAGCGGGACCGCAAGGTTCGAAGACCATACTCGTTGTTCAGTCCGCGAGCTGTTCCGATTGGTGCACCCCAAGGCATGAGAACCTCGCATCCGGCCTCCAGCAGCTTGCCGGCTACAACCAAATCTTCCGTGGTATACGGAAAGACCTTGAATTCTTCCGAGTTCAAGACTCTGGCCGCTTCAACCAAACTGGCAGTATCGGGGTGTAGTGATTCTGAATCTCCGATCACCTCCAACTTGATCCAGTCAGTCTGAAATAATTCACGGGCCATTTGGGCAGTAGTGATCGCCTCTCTTGCAGAGTAGCAGCCTGCCGTGTTGGGTAGAATTTTGACATTGAGTGATTTGATCAAATTCCAGAATTTTTCGCCAGCATAACTGTCCCCGGCTTCTCTTCTCAGGGATACTGTCACGATTTCGGTCTTTGCAGCCTGAACGGCTTTCGCCAGCACGTTTGGAGAGGGATAGCGTGCGGTACCAAGAAGAATCCGGCTATTGAAGGACTGTCCATAGAGTTCAAGCTTGGTCATGGTTGGATTCAGCCTCCAGTATTTGGGGTAACCACTTCTATGCGATCACCGGGCATGACTGTGGTGGATTCTCTTAAGTGTTTGTGGATGAAAATTCCATTTAAGGCAGTCGCGAAATGAGACTTCTGATAACCGCATTCGACAAGAATCTCGCTAAGCAGTTGATTCATCACTTCCCGATTTTCGCCATTGATAATTATGAGCATGGTGGCAATTCCTCCCAATAATCCGGATTAAGCACAGCATCGGCTGCTTGTATAGCCAGGGATGGGCTGAGCAGAAAACCGTGTCTATATAGACCGTTAACAAAAATTACGTTGTCTTTGCGATAAAGCCTTGGGACATTGTCATCAAAGGCTGGGCGGATATCTACGCCCGATTCGATGATTTCGGCCTCGCCGAAACTGGAAGAAAGAAGTAGTGCTGAATTGAGCAGGTCAAGCATTGACCAAACACTGAATCTTGTCCGTTCGTGGTTTTCGATCAGGGTCGCGCCTAGCATATACTGATGGTCGTTTCTCGGTACGATGTAAATCGGTTGTCGAGGATGCAGAAGTCGTACTGGTCGGGTCAGGCTAATATCCTTGGTTCGAAGAATCATCATCTCACCCTTGACTCCTCGGAGTCCAGATAACACATCATGAGAGTTGTAGCCGCGACAGTCGAGAATAAATTTTGCATCCAGTTCTTCTGCCCGGACAGCATGGTCGAATTGAATCGACACTTTACGTTTTGCCAGATAATTGACTAAATCCTGAAGTGCCTTGCGGGGATTCAGGTGAGCCTCATCCGGAAACAGCAAACCAGGTCCTGAAAATTCTGATAAATCCGGTTCAATTGTTGAGATTTCCGGTTGATTGACCCAACGACATTGCTTGCCTAAACGAGATAATCTTTCCAGTTCATTTCGATCGCGGGGTAGCGCCAGTACCAGGGATCCATTTTGAGTGACTTCGGTGACATGTTTTTTCCACCATTTTGTTGCTATCAGGCCACGCAACATGACTTCCTGTTCAGCGGTATCCCGTTCGCAGTAGGGGGCGAGCATGCCTCCTGCGAACCAGGAACACGATCCTTCTCCTAGTTTGTTGGTCTGCTCATGTATGCAGATATCAACATGCCGATCCACGAGTTCGCAGGCGCAAGTCAGCCCTGCGACACCAGCCCCGATTATGGCGACCTGACTCATTGCCAGATTTTGTGGAAATGATGAACGGGCCCATGGCCGGAACCGATATTCAGCTGATCGGCAGATTGAATTGCTTGGGCGAGATATTCATGTGCATGCGTGACCGCATCCAGTAATGATTCTGATTTGGCGAGATAAGCTGCGATAGCAGCCGAATATGTGCAACCAGTTCCGTGTGTATTTTGTGTATTGACCCTGGGTGAAGTCAATTTGATCGGCGGTTGTTGATTGACGATCAGCCAATCGGTACAAGTCGAGTCATTTGCGTGTCCTCCTTTTACTAAAACTGCTTTAGCGCCGAGATCCATAAGGGCATGTCCCTGGTTTAATGCCTGATCGGCATTGCTTGCTTGTTGTTCATTCGACAGGACGGAAACTTCGGGTAGATTTGGGGTAATCAAATGGGCTTTGGGCAGAAGTAGAGTACACATGCAGTCGATTGCATCTTGATCAAGCAGGGCATCTCCGGATTTGGCAATCATGACGGGATCCAGGATTACATAGCCTTGGTAGTTACTGATTGCATCAGCGATTTCCTTGACGATATTTGCAGACAGGACCATGCCGATCTTGATTGCGTCTACAGAAAGATCCTGCAGTACTGTCAGTATCTGTTGTCGAACCATGCCATTTGGCAATGCTTCGACACGATCTACCTTGAGGGTGTTCTGGGCCGTGATGGCAGTAATTGCGCTGGCTCCGTAGACTCCCAGAGCACTGAAAGTTTTCAGGTCGGCCTGAATACCCGCTCCTCCTGAACTGTCGGAGCCGGCGATCGTCAGTGCGGTTGGAATGTATGAAGTTGCACCCAAGTATTTCGTCTCGCTTAAGCATGGCGCAGAAACGGACTTTGCAGAGACTTGGATTAGCTGGACCGTTTCCTTCGCCAGCATTATCTGGATCAGGTTCGATGGGTCGGCATTCTGTGCTTCTCAGCTCGTTCAGCGAGCTCCCCAACGGTATTGCAGAGGATAACAGTCAAAGCATGATTATGCAATGGTCAGCGAGCTTTCATTTCAATCTGAAAATTTCGCGAGAATATAGAAAGTCAGTGTCGATGAATTTCATTATGGAATGAGCCTGAAAGATACCGTAATATATAAACCCCAATTCCACTCCGAAGTGCAACACCCTGATGACTGGCCAGCAATTCCAATCTCGGGAATTTTGATTTTACATGAGTCTGATTTGGGTTAAAAAAATTGAGGGGGCTGGTCTGCTTCTTGATCGGAAGTAGCGGTTGTCAGGCAGGGCCTTGAGCTCTTCGTTGCTGTGGGTAGACAGTCTGGATCAGCGGGGAGTGCCCGCTATTCGAGTACTGCCAAGCCGTGATGGTGTCGAGAGTGATGAAGAACGGACTCTTCTTCCGAACTTGTTGCGGACCTCTATCCAGGGTTCACGGATTTGATCACGGATGCTGTGGCATGCGAAGTCAAGCGGGTTGAGGGTCAGCAATGGATTCGACAGACCCTGTTTCCCATGACCGAAGTCATGTTCGATATGGCAGCCCTGATTCTTGAGCAAGTTGACCATCTCGTTTTCAACTTTCCAGCGGATTCGGCCGCACCGGATGAGCATTTCGACATGGTCGCCATCGGGCTTCAATGAGGTGATGAAGCGGAAGCATACGGTGGGTTTTTGTGTCCGACCTGACGTGTTTTTCGTTCGATGTAGCAAGCCGGTTGAGGTTGCTTGTCGGCGGTCAGTGGCAACCGGTGTTCGCTCCATGTGAGTGTATGAATGCGGTTTGGGCTTTCTCAAGCCGTTTTTTGCTCGGGCACTTGAGTCCGTGGAGGTAGCGGAACAGGGTGGTGTGATCGTCGGTCTTGACGCGCAAGATAAAGTCGGCACCGTGCTTCAGGATCTTGCGGCACATCGGTTGCTTCGCATACAGGTCGTGACCGTATATAATTGAGTGATTGAAAGTGGAACAAGGAGGAGGATAGAATCCTGGACTGCGTGTCCGAGCATCTGCAACGGGAGCGGATGATCCGGATCAGGGTCGAGGTTCTGGGCCTCGACAGCACTAGCATAGGATGCAACCCGACGGCATGGACACTCAAAAAAAACAGCACTCAGTGCATCGGCAAGTCCTTGGGCGGCTGGAACACCAAGCTTCATCTGGTCGCCGCGGATGACCGGATTGCCCTGACCTTCGCGCTCTCCTCCGGCAACGCACACGCTCCAACGCCAGGACGGCAACTCCTTAAGCGGCTGGAGACCGGCTATCGAGCCGCCAGCCCTGGTCATGAGACCGCAAGACCGCGCCTATTAAGACGATGAAACCCTCGGGCCAGCGGCGGCGACCTCGGCTTCAGGTCCGTGGTGCCTCCCAAAAGCAACCGCGTGACTCGCTGGGAATACGACCGGAACATGTACCGGCGGAGCGGTGCAATGAGGTCGAGCGCCTGTTCCGCAGGGTCTTCTCCCGCTTCGACAAGCTTGACATCATGTACCTCGGATTTATCGCCCTTGCCCAGGCCCTCGATGCACTGCGTAGTGTTAACACGCCCTAGAATTTGTTACCACCCGGTGATTGCCTTCTTATACCTTCTGACAACACATTGCGGATCCGAGCATAGACTGTTTTCGTCCTAGGAAGGCTTTCAATGCGCCACCAGTCGGTCCACGCGTAAGCTCCCCATACCTTTCCATAGCCTTTTGTTTCCATATCGGACAGCACTAGCTTGAAGCGGTTTTTGTCGATGACGTCATCCTTGAGCGTTTTTATCGACAGCTCCATAAGCCGCTTTCCTGCGGGGATCACGAAAAGCCCATTTTCCGCCACGTAATCCTTGCCGGCCTTGGCGGTGTTGTCCTCGGTGCGGTAAGCATACCGAATGTCGAAGTCGAGAGGACGGGATAGTCTGAGGTTGAATACTGCATCCTCTCCCTCCCTGACTTGAATATTCTCCACTTCCAGATGTACTGTGACATCGGGTATGATCTTCTCCGCCGCTACTGGCAACGATAGCAGAAGAATTAAAGTGCTTAGAACAATCTTTTTCATAATGGTTTCCTCCATCATAGGTCTAGTTTGGTTATTATCATACCCCTATTTCACTCCGAAGTGCAACACCCTGATGACTGGCCAGCAATTCCAATCTTGGGAATTTTGATTTTACATGGGTCTGATTTGGGTTAAAAAAATTGAGGGGGCAATGCCATTAACTTAAGCATTTTTCATTTCCAAATAGTTGTAGATTGAAGTATTGTATACAAATATTGACTCTATTTTTCGTTCAATTTGCGCATTTTTAACCGCCAAAGCCGTACTCAAGGAAATAATGATTCTTAAAGTTAATGACATTAGGGGGGCTGCTTCTTGATTGGAAGTAGCGGTTGTCAGGCAGGGCCTTGAGCTCTTCGTTGCTGTGGGTAGACAGTCTGGATCAACAGGAAGTGCCCGCTATTCGAGTACTGCCAAGCCGTGATGGTGTCGAGAGTGATGAAGAACGGACTCTTCTTCCGAACTTGTTGCGGACCTCTATCCAGGGTTCACGGATTTGATCACGGATGCTGTGGCATGCGAAGTCAAGCGGGTTGAGGGTCAGCAATGGATTCGACAGACCCTGTTTCCCATGACCGAAGTCATGCTCGATATGGCAGCCCTGATTCTTGAGCAAGTTGACCATCTCGTTTTCAACTTTCCAGCGGGTTCGGCCGCACCGGATGAGCATTTCGACATGGTCGCCATCGGGCTTCAATGAGGTGATGAAACGGAAGCATGCGGTGGATTTTTGTGTCCGACCTGACGTGTTTTTCGTTCGATGTAGCAAGCCGGTTGAGGTTGCTTGTCGGCGGTCAGTGGCAACGGGTGTTCGTTCCATGTGAAGGTATGGATGCAGCTTGGGCTTTCTCAAGCCGTTTTTTGCTCGGGCACTTGAGTCCGTGGAGGCAGCGGAACAGGGTGGTGTGATGGTCGGTCTTGACGCGCAAGATAAAGTCGGCACCGTGCTTCAGGACCTTGCGGCACATCGGTTGCTTCGCATACAGGTCGTGACCGGATAGATCGGCTTTAGCGAGGCATGGTGCTGTGCATGGTTGTCTAGCCAACGGTAGGCGGCCTTGATTCCACAATCCTGTTTCTTGTCCCTGTCCTGCGGGGTGATAAATTCTGGTCTCAGTGGTAGGGCATAAAAATATCCCGGAGCCACCATGGAAGCCGCTAGTGCACCGTGATAATACTCGACATGTTCGTTGTCCTGAATATGTTGGAAGGTTGCAAAAAATACCAGTTTTCTAAAAAATTCCATATACTATCCATGTACCTGTAACTGCTGTATCCCGTAGTGCATGACACCATCCTTGACCCGACATCGTGACTCTTATGGAATTGAATAACAAGTGGGAATTTTGGGTCGATCGGGGTGGCACGTTCACCGATATTATTGCACTTCAGCCAAACGGGGAGATGCTGACCCACAAACTACTTTCTGAAAGTCCTGGCTATCAAGACGCAGCGATTCAGGGTATTCGGGATATTCTGAATGTAGTGTCCAAAGACAAGTTGCCAATACAGCAGATTTCTGCTGTAAGAATGGGTACAACAGTTGCCACCAATGCCTTGCTTGAAAGAACCGGGGAGCCCACCCTGCTGGTGACCACCCGCGGTTTTCGAGACCAGCTTCGGATTGGCTATCAAACCCGACCCGATCTATTTGCGCTCAATATCCAGTTGCCCGAAATGCTGTACTGTGATGTCCTGGAAGTGGATGAACGTCTAGATGCTCATGGGAAAGTTGTCAAACCCCTGGATGAAGAAGCAGCCCGTTTGGGATTGAAACGATATTTTGATGAGGGCATTCGCTCAGTTGCAATCATACTGATGCATGGTTATCGATATACGTTACACGAAGATTTGCTGAAGACTATCGCAAGGACAATCGGATTTTCACAAATTTCAATCAGTCATCAAGTCAGTCCACTGATGAAATATATACCACGGGGTGATACAACGGTTGTTGATGCCTACCTTTCACCAGTTATCCGCAAATATGTGACTGAAGTTGCCGGTCAATTAGGCGGAGCTGATATTCCATCTGGCAAGCTCAAATTGATGCGTTCGAACGGTGGACTTGCAGATGCCCGCTTTTTTTATGGCAAGGATGCGATACTTTCTGGGCCGGCGGGAGGTGTCGTTGGCATGGCCCGAATCAGCGAGGCTGCAGGTTTCAATGAAGTGATTGGATTTGATATGGGAGGGACTTCAACTGATGTCAGCCACTACAACGGCGAGTTTGAAAAGTCCTTTGAAACCGAAGTGGCCGGAGTCAGACTCAGGGCCCCGATGATGATGATCCATACCGTAGCGGCCGGAGGTGGGTCAATCTTGCATTTTGATGGAGCCCGCTACCGAGTCGGTCCAGATTCGGCCGGTGCCAACCCCGGGCCGGTCTGTTATCGAAATAATGGCCCGTTGACCATCACGGATTGCAACGTCATGATCGGAAAACTGCAACCCGACATGTTTCCATGCGTGTTTGGTGAGACGGGTGACCAACCGATTGATGCGATTGAAGTACGCAATCAATTTACAGAACTTTCTGAAACGGTCCGACAACAAACCGGCGATACGCGATCACCCGAAGAAGTAGCCTCCGGTTTCCTGGCGGTCGCTGTGGGGAACATGAGCAATGCGATCAAGAAAATCTCGGTTCAACGAGGATATGATGTTACCCGCTATACGCTCTGCTGTTTTGGCGGGGCTGCCGGCCAACATGCTTGCATGGTTGCTGACGCATTGGGCATGAACAGTATTCTGGTGCATGAATTTTCCGGAATTTTGTCGGCATACGGAATGGGACTGGCTGACACGGTCGTAGATCGCCAGCGTGCAATTGAGGAAAGACTGACAGAAGAGCTAGTTCAAGAACTCACAGGCTTGGTCGATGAGCTCAAATCTGCTTGTGATGAATCGCTTGCCAAGCAAGTTTCGAAAACCGGCAAAAAAACTACTGACTACAAAATTCTGGTTTATGTGCACTATGAGGGGTCAGATACCTCTTTCCCGATCCAGTTCGCACAGGTTAAACAAATACAGAGTAGGTTTGAGGAGGTCCACAGGATGCGTTTTGGATTTACATCTCCCGACAAGGAACTGATTGTCGAATCCATCCAGGTCGAA
Organism: Candidatus Poriferihabitans sp.; assembly: GCA_965220975.1. Classification (GTDB taxonomy): domain Bacteria; phylum Pseudomonadota; class Gammaproteobacteria; order Arenicellales; family Poriferihabitantaceae; genus Poriferihabitans. The sequence goes on from OZ244855.1 coordinate 483,618, forward strand.
GCCATAAGCAAAGCTCGATCTGTTGTAACTGGCAGGAACAGAATAAAACGATCTGGTTCCATGCAAACGGCAAAATCAATTGCCGAGAGGTTCTGTTATATGGACGGCGAATGGCACAAGACGCCATTTTTTGAACGCGAGGCCCTTTTGCCTGGATATCAGATTCAGGGGCCAGCAGTGATTCTTGAATCAACCGGAACGCTGTGCATTGAACCAGGATGGCAGGCTACACTGGATGAAACTGCAAACCTCCTGATTGAGCGATACGTTCCACGCAAGGAATCGGTCGCAATTGGCACCGATGTAGATCCAGTTATGCTGGAGGTGTTCAATAATCTGTTTATGTCAATCGCCGAGCAAATGGGTTCAGTACTTGAGAATACTGCGGTTTCAGTCAATATCAAGGAACGACTCGACTTCTCCTGTGCAATTTTTGATCCAGCAGGCGCATTAGTGGCGAATGCTCCTCACATGCCCGTTCACCTGGGCTCAATGTCTGAAAGCATCAAGACTGTAATTCGTGAACGACGCGACCGGATGCAGCCAGGCGATGCCTATATCCTGAATGCACCCTATAATGGAGGTACACATTTACCTGACGTTACCATCATTCGTCCGGTGTTTTCCAGGCAGGCGGAATTGCTGTTCTTTACTGCATCAAGAGGACACCATGCAGATATTGGGGGGAAATCTCCGGGTTCTGCACCTGCCGACTCAACCCATATAGAAGAAGAAGGAGTGGTTATCGACAACGAGAAACTGGTTGAGAACGGCAAATTCATGGAGTCCTCAATGCGCGATCTGTTAGCGAGTGGGGTTTGGCCAGCCCGAAATCCCGACATGAATATTGCAGATTTCAAGGCACAACTTGCAGCCTGTGAGAAGGGGGCACAGGAGTTGCTCCGCATGATTGACTGGTATGGAGTAAAGACGGTTCATGCCTACATGAAACATGTACAAGATAATGCAGAAGAATCAGTACGAAGAGTGTTAGATGTTCTCGTTGATGGTCAGTTCACTTATCACATGGACGATGGTCATCAAATTTCTGTCAGGATAACCGTTGACCATTCGGCCCGAAGGGCAATCATTGACTTTACTGGTACCAGCGAACAGCATCCAGGAAATTTCAACGCGCCGACAGCAGTGGTCCGTGCGGCGGTGTTATATGTGTTTCGGTGTTTGGTAAATGACCAGATTCCGTTGAATGAAGGTTGTCTCAAACCTCTTGAGATCATCATACCCGAGAATTCGATGATCAATCCCAAGCATCCAGCTGCGGTTATTGCTGGTAATGTAGAGACTTCTCAATGTCTCGTTGATACGCTGTTTGGTGCTCTCGGTACAGTTGCAGCGGCTCAGGGAACCATGAATAACTTCATCTGGGGTAATGATCAAGTCCAGTATTATGAAACAATCTGCGGTGGCTCAGGTGCAGGTGCAAACTATCATGGTACTCATGCAGTACATACTCACATGACCAATTCACGTCTTACCGATCCCGAAGTTCTCGAATGGCGATTTCCGGTGCGTGTTGAATCGTTCGAGATTCGTCGGGGGTCAGGTGGACAAGGACGTTATCATGGTGGCGATGGTGTCATACGCAAAATTCGTTTTGGCGAAGCAGTGTCTGTCAATATTATTTCAGGGCACCGTCAAGTTCCCCCCTATGGGCTTGAAGGTGGACAATCTGCACAAGTTGGATCCAATCGAGTTGAACATGTTGACTCAAGAATTACTCAATTGGCAGGCAGTGATTCGATTGAACTTGAATCTGGTGATCTATTTGTGATCGAAACACCGGGTGGCGGCGGATTTGGATCGCCCGTATCTTGACGATACTGAATGAATCTAACGAAAGCCCTTATCCAAAGTAATTGCTTAAATTTTTGACTTCAAATCGTTCGATTTCATGATGCTCAATCTTATTCAGGTAACAGCGAAATCAGTGCTTGTGGTCTTGTGGTATTGTGTGAAGCCGAGTTATAATCAAACCCGATTAAGGGTTTTTTGACAGCACATAAATCACCTGCCGGAACAGTTAAAATCCATGCTTCCAGATTATGGCATCAAACTAAAAAGCGAAGGATATAGCTCTCAATCCATATGTCACTATTTCTATGGTGTTCCAATTTATGGGTTCGATTCTTGTGGGCAACCTGACAAATTTTCAAGTACATTTAAAGCCCTGTATGGGTCTGATTTCCATTGTCTTACTCTAGACTTTGATCAGATAATCTTAGAAAATGTCTTGAGAGCCTTATCTACATCCGAGAGGCAATCCATTAAGAATCAGCTGGACAGAGAATCCAACAAGTTCCTTAGTTTCAATTTTTCTGAGCCGATATACTGCGAGAAGATTGGGGCAACATTAGGAGAACTTCAGTCTGGGCATAACGAAAAATTTATTCCGTTGATTATTCGAGAGATCGAAATAAGATATCCATGATTTACAGCCCCGATTCAACCTTGAAATGGGGTTAGTTCAGGACGCATCTTTGGAATAGTGATTGACAAGTAATTCAGACAATGACATTCGTATTCGTCGTGACTTGATCTGAGACCGGTCGAAAAAATTTCATCTTATGCAAATACCGAGTGTTGGTCTTATTATGAATCTCGGTTATAAATAAAATGATTCTGAAGTTCTTCACCCCCAAAACTAGTATGCGTCTTCTGCGAATTCAAATACAAGCATTATGGTTAGCTCTTACTGTTATATTGTCTTGTCAATTCGTCCTTTCATCCTTTGCAGATCAAGACCCTCGAATTGTAAAAATTGCAACAACCACCAGCACTGAAAATTCCGGCCTTACCCAATATCTTGTTCCAGAAATCGAAAAAGATACTGGTTATCGATTTCAGATCATAGCAGCCGGGACGGGCAAGGCGTTGCAGATTGGGAGGGCAGGTGACGTCGATGTGGTGATGGTTCATGCGAAGAGCGCAGAAATCGAATTTGTTGAAGAAGGGCATGGCGTCGATCGTACGGAATTCATGTACAACGATTTTGTGGTCGTTGGACCAACGAAAAGCCAGGGAGGCATTGATTTCAGCGAGGTTTCATCCGTGGTCGAGGCGTTTCAGAAAATCCGCGACAACAAGGTTCTTTTCATTTCTCGCGGTGATGACTCTGGCACTCATAAGAAAGAATTGCAAATCTGGCAGATGACAGGTTCTCTTCCTGAAGAAACCTGGTATCGGGAAGTAGGACAAGGTATGGGTAAGACCTTGCAAATTGCTGGAGAACTCGAAGCCTACACGCTAACCGACCGAGGTACCTGGTTATTCACAAGGGAGCGTTCCCCGCTTGCGATTCGGTTCGAAGGAGATCCCATGCTATTTAACCAGTATAGCGTGATGGCAGTTAATCCCAAACGACACAACATCAATTACCAAGGCGCACAAGCATTGATTGAGTGGTTATCAGGGGAAAAGGGTCAGCAAATGATCAATGAATTTCGGATTGGAGAGGAGCAGTTATTTTACGCGAATGCCGACGACTAGCTGGGTTTATGGGATTTCGATTTCGGGCCCTGAAGTTCTAATTGCTTTTCAACAATATCATCCAGCTCAAGGGTCTGTTCGAGTTGTTCGCGCGAATGCAAGGCGATCGAAATCAATTCTTTCTCCTCATCACGGTTGTCAACCTGTCTCATGAGTTTTTCGATATCCCGTTCTACATACGCTTTCGCCATACTGTCTACATGGTCTTTTGGAAACCCGAGGTGATTCAGGATTTGCTTGCCCATCTCGACCGATGAATAGAAGGTGTCCCTTGTTACATCCTTGACATTCATGCTAAATAAATCTATGGCATGATCTCGGTCACTGGCTCTTGCAATAATTCGCAAATCCGGGTATCCATTCTGGATCAGTTCCACAGCTTGATTCGTTACTGCGGCATTATTCATGGTCAGAATGATCATGTCGGCCTGTTCGGCGTTCACGGCTTTTAATACATCATGCTTGAATAGATCGCCATAATAGGTTTTATATCCAAATCGCCGCACACGCTCAATGTGATCGGGGTCGTTTTCGATAACAATTGGTTCAATTCCGTTGATATGCAGCATGCGCCCGATAATCTGCCCTACTCGCCCGAAACCGACCAGAATTACTCGACTTTCATGATCAATATCATCCATCTCGAGATTCTTCTCAGCAAATTTCTGATAACGGGGCTCAATCAGTTTGTCGTTCATGACTACCAGGAATGGTGTCATCATCATGGTCAAGGTGACGACCAGAATCAGCTTGGAAGATAAATCCGGTTCCAGCACACCTGAAGTTGCTGCGAAGGCAAATAGTACAAACGCAAATTCGCCACCCTGAGAGAACAGGAACGAAAACATGGGGCGTTCGCTTACATCGAGTTTTGTCATAACCGCGAGTACATAAAGAACGGCTGACTTGATAATCAAGATAGCAAATGCTGCGGTTACAATGAGTAACGGATTATCGAACAACAGCCCGAAATCCATGTTCATTCCGACAGAGATGAAAAACAGTCCAAGCAACAGACCCTTAAAAGGTTGAATATCGGACTTGAGGGCATGACGATATTCTGAATCGGCAAGAATGACCCCGGCCAGAAACGCTCCCAGCGCCAGTGAAAGCCCCAATTTGTACATGATTGTAGAAAGGCCCAAAATCAGCAGGAGTGATAATGCAGTGAATATTTCAGGTAGCCGTGTTGAGGCCACAAATCGAAAGATATGATGCAGGGCATAGCGACTGACCAGGAAAATGCTGATAGAGGCGGCAATCACGGTTAGTCCCATCATCGCAGGACTGTTTACTTCCTGTGATTCCAGCTGGTTTCCAGACAAGAATGGTATCAATGCCAAGACTGGAACCACCAACAAGTCCTGAAAAAGCAGGACTGGAAACCCGGCTTGTCCGATAGGGCGTTTGAGCAAATTTCTTTCATTGATAATTTGCAATGACATGGCAGTCGATGACAAAGCCATAGCCAAGCCGATAATCACAGCAATCTGCCAACTAAGTCCCAGTAGCATGACAACACCACCGATCAGTAATGCGCTCAGTCCTACCTGAAATCCTCCAAAGAGCGCGATGGGCTTTCTCATCGCCAAGAGTCTGCGCGGATCAAGTTCCAAACCAATGATGAAGAGCAAGAGCATGATGCCAAGCTCGGAGAGTTCAAGCACATCATGGGTGTTGTCAATAAAGCCGAGCCCCCATGGACCGATAAGCATTCCGGCAAACAGATAGCCTAGAACCGAACCAAGGCCGAGTCGCGCAAACAAGGACACCAGAACTACGGCCGAACCGAGGTAGATTAGCAGATTAAGTATGAGGGCACCGGTATCCATCTTGAAATAGGTCGTACTAGATAACTTGAAGTGTCAATTTTTGAATTCTGTGCAATAGTCGCTATTTGAGCACGGTTCATCTGTTTTGAAAATCGCAGTGAGCAGTAAATGCTTGCAAGTTTCGAACATTCTCACTGAATGTCATGCCGATCAGGTGAATCGGTTCTCCGCCGCCGTGTTTCCAATCGGAATGGCCTTTTGCGCGAATATGTGCGTTCGTTTCATCAAGCTATTTTTGTATTATGTAGTTGCTCGTCCACTTTGAGTTCAATGGTTTTGAGAGATGGTTTTCTCTACGTTGGTATCCAGAGGGGTTTTTCCAAGCATGTCCATTTGCAATCCAGATTGCAATTCATTGCATGCACATTTACCTTGCACTGCCGTTATCGATTTCACGATGTTGCGATCAAGAAACCCCTTGCCGATGAAATGCGGCTCCTCAAAAAACCGGGACAAATGCGAATTCTGCCATTCTTTGAGACTTGTCCTGGATCAACCCGTATTATGACTCGCTATACTGGTACGAAACAAGTCAGTTGATACATCCATGATCAGTCAATTATTTCCTGGCATGCAGAGTGACTGGCAGACACATTCATGAACCTTCAGGAGATTCATTCAAGGTCAAAGCCTCTCCACCCGGATATCCAGCAGGTTTCGAGCTTTCTCGCCAAATACCATTCCGATCAGGTGAATCGGTTCCCCGCGGTCAAGATACTTCTCGGCATACTTTTTTGCACGAATCTGTTCGATCGCCTTGTCCAGTTCTTCTTTCGTCCTTTCCTCCATGTTTTCGCTGCCTTCCAGCACCTTGAACTCGAACACGAACACCTGATTCTCATGCACCACCATGTCCGAGCGGCCATGGCTGGTCATCTCCTCGGCCTTCAGGTCAACCGCGGTGGTCCGGAAGCTCATGTACAGCAAGCTTGCGAACCAGGATTCATGATGATCCAGGCTGCCGCTGTCCGGCCAGGCATGGGGAATCCCCGAGAGCATGGCCTTGATCTTCACCTGGAACGCCGAGTAGTCGTTCTCTGCCAGAGCCTGAATCAGTGCATTTCCGGCCTCTGCAATCTCCCGGCCTCGCCTGGTCCAGTGCTCGGCCATTCCCCAGCTGAAACTGCTCTGTACTGCAAAATTCGGATAGTGCAGGCGGTACACGATGCGCTTGCCTTGCAGTTCCTTCTCCTTGACGGTCAGATACCCGGACTGGAACAGCAAGGCCTCGGGAGTGAACGTGCCCAGTTCAAACTTTTTCAGTGAGGAGGCATCGACCACCAGGTTTTCCAGCTGCATGGGGCTGACCCGGTTCTTCTCCAGTATCCGGTAGAGATAACCCGGCCCCCCGGATTCGAACCAGTGCTCGGAGAACTCGCGACTCTTGAACAGATGCAGAATGTCGTGGGGATTGTAGAGCTTGTCCTCGCCCAGCCAGCTGTAGCCGTTGTACCATTCGCGAATCTCGTCCCGGTCCAGTCCCTCCAGTTCGGGGGCAAACACCGTATCCAGGTCATGATCGGTATAGCCGCAAATCGATGCCAGGGGAGGGTAGAGACTGATGTTGTCAAGATTGTTCAGGCCGGATGAAAAACTGGTCTTGGAAAACATCGTGATGCCGGTCACGAACACGAACCGGATGTGCTTTTGTGCATCTTTTAGAATGCTATACAGATTACGGAGTTTGTTCCGGTTTGCCCGAGCTATCTCGTCATCTTCCAGCACATTCAGGACCGGACGGTCGTATTCGTCAACCAGGATCACTGCCTGCTGGCCAGTCGCTTGATGCAGAAGGTAAAGGACATTGTCCAGTCGATCTGCCGCTGAGTGTACTGATGGAAAGGTCTTCAGATCAAATTCCCGCTCAATCTTGTACAACTGGTTCAGTACATGATTTTGTATTTCGTCAGGCGTATCGATGTCTCCACCAAAACTCAAGCGGACCACCGGATGCTTGACCGACCAGTCCCAGTGCGGATGAATGTCCAGGCCCCGAAACAGGGGCTCATTGCCCTCGAACAGTTCCTGCAAGGTATCGACCAGAAGACTCTTGCCGAAACGGCGCGGACGTGAGAGGAAGTAGTACCGCCCCTCATCGATCATCTGCCGGATCAGAGGCGTCTTGTCAACATAGTAGCAACCGTCCTGTCGAAGGTCGGAAAATGACTGGTAGCCAAGCGGTAGCGGATGGCGACCTGCTGATGATTGTTCACTCATTATGTAACCATCTTATCATAGTTGGGGGCGCGTAGTTGCATGTTATTTTCTATATTTTCGCTGCCTGTCAACATCCCGAATTCAAACATGAATACCGGGTTTTCATGCAAAAGTGTTCTATCTGAGCGGCCACGGGTGATCTTTCCTTGAACATCTGGACAACCATTGTTGTCCTCAAGCTCACATACAGCATACTTGTATACAATATTCATGATCACCCGGCTTTGCGTGATCATTTCATGTATGAACAAATTCCGAATGCAAGTTGTCCATTTTCTCCTTGAACCCAGAAAAGTCGTTTTCTTCCAAATCTGGAAACATAGACTCATTGCCCTTAAGCAACTCTTTCAGTGTACTCACCAGAGGACTAATGCGGAACGACGGGGGCGAGAGAGAAAGTAGCAGTCAATCTTATCAATCATGCGCCAGTTCAAGAGTGTTTTGCCGGCATAATGGCAACCCTTATCCCGAAGTCGTCGAAATGTTTGCATGCCTTTGGGTAGCAGTCCGCATCTGTCTGTAACTGCGTATTCATCATTCTTCTATTTGAATAAAGTGAAGGCTGGTAGTCATCATGACTCTTTGTCTAAAAGTTTGTTGTTCAAGAAACTGTACCGATAAAAGACCCATCCTTGCTCCAATTAAGTCATATTACAAAACCGAATTTTTCAACTTGCAGAATGATGGTTCCTGTGAGATGCTATCAACCTGTGTTTGAACGATCATTGAACCCGTGTTGCGATTTATAATTAAAATTCTTGTCTTAAGCATGTTTTTTTCGACAGGTTCCCTCTTGTCGGACCAGAACGATCCAGAACTCGAACTATTGTTTGATCGTTTGCAGACCACTCAAGATAGCGATGAAGCTCAGGTAATTATCCAGAAAATCTGGTTCATCTGGTATCAGCATGAAAATCAGGAGATTGAATATCTGATGGAGCAGGGTGAAGTAAGCATGCGACGTTCCGATTACGATCAGGCCGTTGGTATTTATTCGCGTGTGATTTCACTTGATCCTGAATTTGCCGAAGGTTGGAACCGGCGTGCGACGATTTACTACCTAATGGAAGAATACGATCTCTCAACTCAAGATGTAGGGAAAACTCTGTCTTTGGAACCCCGTCATTTCGGAGCTTTGTCAGGGCAGGGGCTTATTTACTTGAAACAGGAAAAGCCGGAATTGGCAGTTGAATTTTTCAAGCAGGCCTTGGAGGTGAACCCGCATATGCTGAATATTCGAAAAAACCTGGAAGTGTTGGAAAAAGACATGGAAGATGTAATTTGATATCGTTTGCATAATCAGAACCTCACTACAAAAATGTATTGGAGTTATCTGAATTCTCAACAGAAGCAGACAACAGCAAGGAAATCAGCCCCTTCAATCATAAGGGAATTATATACAGTAGTAACGAAAACAGGATAGCCCTAATCCTTAAATAGAAATGATTTTACCCGTTATGAGCCGGTATTCGAGCAGTTGAGCGGAAAATTGATCCGGAATGGTCCGGTCGGCCGGATTCCGATCAAGAATGATTCTCATTCATTTGCCAGATCGTGGCGCGGCAGCGGGTTTTGAGCCTCCGGGCAAATTCCGGGCGTGCGAATCCATGGCCCTGTTCGGCCAGTCCTGGATGGGTCCAGAGGAATCCGGGGATCAGAACAGGCGGCAGGTGCGGATCATCCAGAGTGCTTCATCCAGCAGTTTCCGATCCACCGGGTTGACCTTCAGCACCCACTCCCGGGAGTGACGCACAATCAGACCGGCCATGTCATGCAAGCGGGTTCGGAAGGTTCCGGCCCGATTGCCATGCCACTCGAGACCGAGCTTCATGCGCAGGAGAACGAGCAGGTTACAGGCGATTACATTCAAGTACAGACAGACCGCATTGGCTCGGAATGTGCTGCAGGGCAAGTGAGCGCCACTGAAGTCGCTGCGCAGTTCCTCGAGACGATTTTCCGAGCTGTCTGCACGCTGGTTGTACCACCACACAATCTCCGCATTGCCGAGCCCGTCCCGATCCAGATCCGTCGCAATGGCACGGTAGATGAATCCGTCTTTCAGGGCACTTTCCCCATCCACCGGGTTCAACTGCTGTTCCTGCATCGCAATCTCCATCTGCTCCGGCTGCGCTGGAGTATCGGGGTCCTGAGACTTGACTTTGCGGGGCACTCGGGTTTTCTGCACCACCAGGCAAAAGGCTTCCGGAGTCTTGTCCATCGCATGCCAGGTTCGGGCGAGAAACTCGGTCTCGGAGAGAGAACCATCCTCATCGACTACCGGCTGCCACTCCGATTCCGGAATCTCCGCAATCAAGGCACGGACATTCCGGCTCATCCTGGCGCGAATGGCAAAACGGGCTCCCTGTTCCCGGCAGAGATTGATGATTGCCGCCTGACAGGAAGCGGCATCGGCTCGAAACCTGGCAACCCGAACGCCTTCTGGCAAGGCCTCGATACAGTGCTTGAAAAACTCGACATTGCGGGCCGATGGCGGTACATTGCCCTTGCGTAGTTCCGCGTGCAGCACTTGACCGGTCTCTGCAATGTGCCCGACCATCGGGGTAAATCCCCGCTTGCCTTTACAGGTACGATCTGCGGTTTTCCTTTTCGCATGAATCACCGTCGCATCGATATCCAGGGTCACCTGATCACGGGTACCGAGACTCGCCTGCAACAGTTGACGATTGACCTCGGGCAAGACATTCCTCGAGGCCCGATGCTTGCCGACCGAACGCAGCCAGTTGCCCAGGGTGCTTGAGCAGGGAATCGACTGGAATCCCGGCAGCTTAATCAAGCTCCGGTCCTTGTGCAGGTGTACGATGTCATCGAGGTGTCTGGCGCCTTCATGCAGCATCAGGATGAAGGCATGGAAGAGCGTGCTGTGCCGATAGCCTCGATGGCTGCCCGGGGCGGGCATCCGTTGATCCATGATTGCCCCGAGTTTCAGACGCTCAGGCAGGGCTGCTGGAACGGTCAGTCCGGCACGGGCGGTGATTTTTCGATTGCCTTTTGCGGTTTTGCAGGGTAGAATTTTCATGATCCTTGTGAAAGTTGGAGTGGTTGATTTTTTCACCCAATGGGTGATATTTAGGAAACGCTAATTTTACCACTAATACTCTATTTTCACAAGGATTTTTTTTATTTTTCCCGATTTCTAATTGTCGATTAGGGGTATGACTTTGGCGGTAAAAAATGCGCAAATTATCCGAAAAACGAGATCATTTTCGTATAAAATGACCTCGATCATTTTATAATTACTACAATCGACAACTATTTGGAGATAAACAATGCTTAAGTTAATGTCATTGCCCCCCCCCCCTCGCTAGACTGACAACCCTCGCGGCCGCGATGACGCTCTTCCTTCTGTCGGCAGGAGCGGCGCAGGCGCAACTCCCCCCTCCCCCTCCTCAATGCACCACCAGCACCTGCACGATCCGACTCGCACCGGTTTCCGGCAAAACCGTCGTGGACGGCTGCGGCGATCACGCCATGCTGGGCCGCTTCAAGGTCATTTTGTCTTCCAGTAACCCCAACGTAACGCCGCGGAGTTTCACGACCGTCAAATTTCTGAGCACACGTAATACAAACCGCGCCGGTGCCGAGTTCACCGATTGGGAGTGGCGCACGAAGGAAGTGAACTCAAATGCTTGGCAGAATGTGCTTGGCGGAAGAGATTCCCTTACCTTCGCCGGCGGTGCGCTTGGCGAGAACATCGTCGAAGTGCGCCCCAAGAGCGGTGCCCATGTCTGGAGCAACCGCAATGCCAACAATCCCAATCAAGGCCCCGGCGAGCTGGTGGTGCAGGTGATCACGCCTGGCCCTGGGCGTGGGTATGCAACGGCAGGGAGTGCCTACTTCCTGTTCATGGGCGGCAAGGGCTGCGCTAGGGTCGGACCCGGGGGCGGGTTGCTCGGCGGCAACCAGTAGCCGTACGCAAGCCGGGCGGGAGAAGCTCCATGAGCGCGTTTCGGGGGCCGGGTGATACCGGGTAGCCGCCCCTGAAATCAGGGCATACGGCCAGCAACCGGAAGGTTCGCCTGGCCGTCATGTTCAATCTCCGCACTGGTTTGCGCAAGAGCAGTGACCAGCGCGGTGCCTAGCGATGTCCCGACAGACAGATTTGTTCCATGCACTCGGCATCACGCTGGAAACAAGAGGCGTCCCAAACAACGATGTTGCAATCTGTGAAGGGTGCGCGGGCAAAATTCCGCGCGCTAAGGACTATCCCCTACTGCTACTGCCGCCTAATGGCATTCACTTAACAAATTTTGGGGTAAGTGACGGTCATGGTTTGATTATGCCGTCTTGGTCTGGTTGGCAACAGGTTGTTTTGCAGATTTGCTTTTTGCGGTTTTGCAGGGTAGAATCTTCATGATCCTTGTGAAATGGAGTGGTTGATTTTTTCACCCAATGGGTGATGTTTTTAAAATGCGTATTTTACCACTAATACTCTATTTTCACAAGGATTTTTCCATTTATACCGATTTCTAATTGTCGATTAGGGCTTTCCTTCATACCGGCACTGGTCGGCCAGCAGCCGATCCGGCTGTTTCGTCACTTTCGCATATGTAATTCCCAATCATAAACTGTGAAGGCATGAAGACTGGGTAAATTCAGGTCATGAAGAGTGAGTTGCGGATTCCTGTACTCTGCTTTCCTTGTCGATACGCAAACTTTTCGCACTTTGTTAGAAGCGTTTTTGGGGTAAGTTTTGTTTTACGCTTAAGTTATCAGAGTAAGCAGGTAGACATTCTGACTTTCCTACGCATGCATGGTCTTGTCTGAGACACCAGCAGAATTGAAATTGTACGACATGGAAAATCTGGAGAAAGCGCCATCCATTGTTCAGTTTTCCCGAGGACATCAGCAACGGTTCAGGGTATTCTCTTATGTTAATCTGAAGACACAGGCTAAGTTCCAGCATGACCGCAATTAGCGTGTTTTGGCTTTCACCATGCGATATCAATCATCGTTGTTGCTCCTTGGTTTGTGTCGTTCGGATGTTTGATCGCGTTGTCTCGTGTGTACATGAACTTTCCCAGCACTTCCAGAATAACGTTGCATGTTGCGATGGTTTGCACAATTTCAAATTCCGTGAATGCTGAAACACGGCATCATGACCTTCTAAAATTCGGAACTTTGAAAGCTTTGAAACAGAATGTTCAATCCAAAATATCAAGCTTGGAAAAATAACTGTCCGCTGTATTATTCAGAACAAAAATCAGGTATTCTCACCACTTTGGAAAACCCGACAACAGAGTCAGTATACTATGCGATCAATCAACGAGTTACGTGAAACCATCGAAACCATCCGTCAACGTGTCACGGCGTTGAGGGGGTATCTTTGACTTTGATTCCAAGAAAGATCGCCTGGAAGAAATTCATCTGATTCTTGAAAATCCGGATATCTGGAACGATCTTAAACGCTCACAGGAACTAGGCCGTGAGCGTTCGTCTCTGGAACAGGAAGTGCACGCAATTGAACAGCTGACTCTAGATTCTGATGAGGCGCTCGAGCTGCTTCAGCTAGCCATTGATGAGCAGGATAGCGAAATACTCACTGAGGTTGATAATGATATTGACGGCATGGAAAAGCGTCTTGACGAAATGGAATTTCGTCGCATGTTTGATGGTGAGGTCGATGACTCCAATGCTTTTCTCGATATTCAATCAGGTTCAGGGGGGACTGAGGCTCAGGATTGGGCACAAATGTTGCTCAGGATGTATACGCGCTGGTGTGAAGAACAAGGGTTTGGGTTTGAGCTCATTGAACGATCAAACGGTGAAGTAGCTGGAATAAAGAGTGCGACCATAAAGGTAACAGGTTCTTATGCATATGGTTATCTGCGCACCGAAACCGGTGTGCATCGATTGGTACGAAAGAGCCCTTACGACTCCGGGAATCGACGTCATACCTCTTTTGCATCTGTTTATGTCTATCCTGAAATTGATGATAGTTTCGATATTTCCATCAATCCTGCAGATTTGCGGGTTGACACCTACCGAGCCAGTGGTGCCGGTGGACAGCATCGAAACAAGACCGACTCGGCTGTTCGGTTGACTCATCTTCCAACCGGAATTGTCGCGCAATCACACAATGACCGCTCTCAACATCGCAATAAAGATTTCGCAATGACCTTGTTAAAGGCAAAACTGTACGAACTGGAGTTGGCGAAACGCAGACAGGAAAAACAATCCGAAGAAGACAGTAAATCGGATATTGGGTGGGGGAGTCAGATCCGCTCTTATGTTCTCGACCAGTCTCGAATCAAGGATCTTCGGACCGGTGTTGAAACCGGCAATACGCAAGCTGTCCTGGACGGTTCGTTGAGTGAATTTATTGAAGCAAGCCTGAAATCGGGGCTGTAATTCATGCTCAGACAAGATAGGTTTACGCGATGAGCGAACACGTCGACCAGCTCGCACAGCGGCGTAATAAACTTGCTCGACTCAGAGAAGGTGGAAAACCCTTCCCCAACGATTTTCGACGGGATGCATTTGCAGGAGATCTCCAAAATCAATACGCCGATGCAGAGTTTTCCGAAAATCAGCCCCCCATACATGTAAAGGTTGCAGGGAGATTAATGACTCGTCGCCTAATGGGCAAGGCCAGCTTCACTCATGTTCAGGACAGTACCGGGCAAATCCAGTTATTTTTGCAAAAGGATCATCTGGGTGAAACTGCATATGATGCATTCAAGAATTTTGACATAGGCGATATTCTGGGTGCCGAGGGAGATTTATTTCGGACGCGAACAGGTGAATTGTCGATAAGAGTCAAGAATATTCGCCTGCTGACCAAGGCATTGAGACCCTTGCCAGAAAAATTTCATGGACTTATTGATTCAGAAATTCGTTATCGACAGCGCTATCTTGATCTCATTATGAATGACACGACAAGATCCGTGTTTCTCATGCGTGCCGCAATTATTCAACATATCCGTGAATTCATGATTTCACATCGATATCTGGAAGTTGAAACTCCAATGATGCATCCCATTCCGGGCGGCGCTGTTGCACGCCCCTTTATTACTCATCACAATACTCTCAATATGGATCTGTATCTTCGCGTAGCACCGGAGTTGTATCTGAAAAAGTTGGTTGTTGGTGGTTTTGAACGAGTATTTGAAATCAACCGAAATTTTCGTAATGAAGGTATCAGCACCCGGCACAATCCTGAATTCACAATGATGGAGTTCTATTGCGCCTATGCTGACTACCATGATTTCATTGCTCTGACAGAAGAACTGGTAAAAAGTCTTTGTGAAAAAGTAGTAGGTCATGAACATTTGAATTATCAAGGCCAGGAAATCGATTTTTCGGGAAAATTCGAGTGTTATGACATGTTGTACTCAATCTTGAAATTCAATCCGGATATTTCCGAGAACGATCTGCGTGATGAACGTGCGATTCGTGAACTTGCAAGCCATTTGCAAATCCAGGTTGGAATAACGGATGGCATTGGCAAGATTCAAATGGAAATTTTTGAAAAACAGGTGGAACACAAACTGATTAATCCGACTTTCATTACCGGGTATCCTGTTGAAGTTTCGCCACTATCGAGACGCAATGATGAGCAGCCTGATATTAGTGATCGTTTCGAGTTTTTCATTGCAGGCCGTGAAATTGCCAATGGCTTTTCCGAATTGAATGATGCCGAAGATCAGGCCGAACGGTTTCAAGATCAGGTAGACAAAAAGGATGCTGGCGATCAGGAAGCAATGCATTTTGATGCCGATTACATCTGTGCTCTCGAGCATGGACTCCCTCCTACAGCGGGAGAAGGAATAGGGGTTGATCGCCTGGTCATGATTCTGACTGACTCACCTTCAATTCGGGATGTGGTGTTATTTCCACATCTCCGTCATCAACAGCCACCAACCTAATAAATGTTGAAATCTCTCGAGTTGGGTATTGGTCTGCGTTATCTTCGTGCCAAGCGCAGAAATCACTTTATCTCTTTCATTTCGGTAATTTCGATGCTCGGTATTATTCTGGGCGTCTGGGCTTTGATCACGATTATGTCAGTGATGAATGGATTCCACGGTGAGCTTCGGGAGCGCATTTTATTTGTGGTCTCACATGTCACCATCCAGGCTCAGAGCGGATTTCTCAGCAACTGGTTGCCAGTTGCCCAATATGTTCACGAGCTTGACGATGTATCTGCGCTTGCTCCCTTTGTATTGGGGCAGGGCCTGTTGAGCAATGGCAAGCATGTGAAAGGAGCATTGATCCGAGGCATTTATCCAGAATATGAAAGGACAGTTTCCGAGTTGTTGAACCATGTGATAACAGGAAGCACGGATGAACTTGAACCGGGTAGTTACGGTATTGTTCTCGGCAGTCAGCTCGCGCGGTCTTTGGCACTTCAGGTAGGTAACAAGGTCAACTTGGTAGCACCCAAGGGCAAGGTGACCCCTGCCGGGATTTTACCAAGGATCAAAAGGTTTACCGTGGTCGGATTGTTCGAGATTGATATGCATGAGTACGACAACGGTATCGCGCTTGTAAATATTGAAGATTTACAGAAAGTGCTAGGCATTGACGAAGCAGTCAGCGGAGTACGACTGAAGTTGCATGATATCGATGGTGCCAGAACCTTGCGCAGTGAACTGCAACAAGCGCTGGGGAGTGGATTTCGAGTGCGCGACTGGACTCAGGAACACCGGAATTTTTTCCGGGCTCTTGAAATTGAAAAACGCGTTGTTTTTATTGTCATGATGCTGATTGTGGCCGTTGCTGCCTTCAATTTGGTCTCGACACTGGTCATGATAGTTACCGACAAGCAAGCTGATGTCGCCATTTTAAGAACGCTTGGCATGAGTCCGGCAAGCGTTATGCGCGTTTTCATGGTTCAGGGATCCACGATCGGAGTGATTGGTGTACTTCTCGGAGGAACGATCGGAGTGATCACGGCCCTGAATATGGAAACCCTGGTCCCTTGGATTGAACAGCTTTTCAATACCGAACTATTTCCTTCGGATGTCTATGTGATCAGCAAATTTCCTGCCCGTTTAGAGTGGTTTGATGTGATGGTTGTGATTGTGGCATCCTTGATCATGAGTTTTCTGGCTACCATTTACCCAGCACTTCGGGCCGCTCGTGTCGAGCCGGCCGAAGCCTTGCGTTATGACTGACTCCAACACCGGCAAGAAACCGGTTGTGCATTGCAAGGATGTAACAAAGACCTTTCAGGAAGGAGACTTGGAAGTGGATGTGCTCAAGGGAGTCAATCTGGAGTTGCATCAGGGAGAACGAATAGCCATTGTCGGCATGTCGGGGTCAGGAAAGAGTACGCTCTTGCATGTCCTTGGGGGATTGGCCACCCCCTCAAGCGGTCAGGTTTTGATAAATGGTTTTGACATGAACGAAACCTCCCAGAAAAAGCGAGGGCATATTCGAAACGCTCATCTCGGTTTTGTATATCAATTTCATCATCTTTTGGCTGAGTTCACGGTCATCGAAAATGTCGCCATGCCTCTGTTGATTAGGCGAGCATGTCAAGCCTCGACATTCGATCAAGCCAGGGAAATTCTGGAGCGGGTGGGATTGAAAGATCGAATCCATCACAAGCCGGGGGAGTTGTCTGGCGGAGAGCGGCAACGTACCGCCATCGCCCGTGCCATTGTCAGTAAACCTTCCTGTGTTATGGCCGATGAACCGACGGGCAATTTGGACGAAAAAACCGCTGCACGAGTTCATGAGACTTTGTTGCATTATGACAGTCAGGACAAATTTGCCTTGATTATGGTTACCCATAATCGGTCTTTGGCTAGACAGGCAGATCGAGTTTACAGTCTTGAAAACGGTGTATTAGTGGAGTCGGGTTAAGGCGATTAACTCCCGAGCCATCGCCATCGCAAAGGATCTGTCCTATTGTCTTTAATGAAAATGCAACCATCTATGGGCAAGATTCATTTCCCAACAACACTTTCCATTTTCCGAATGATTAATTCCGATGAATGAAGAAGTCGAGCCAGAGGTCGTCAATGAAATCGCTCGATCAGCTGACGTTCTGCCGGGTAACTTGTACATACTCCCGGTATCGAAAAAGCCGATATTTCCCGGCCAGATTTTACCTGTCGTGATTGATTTCTCGGTTTGGGAGAGCACGTTCAAGGCAATTCATGAAGAGGAGATGGGTTATTTGGGTGTGCTGTATACCTCAGATGTTGATATGGATGACGCAACAGTTAGTGATTTGTCTGAAATCGGTACAGTGTGCCGGATCCACCAGTTGGAGCGACAGGAGAATCAGATACATATGGTGGTTTCGGGAGTTCAGCGGTTGCAAATTCTTGATTGGGTAAGTCGCAAGAGACCATTTACTGCTCAGGTTCGTTATTTTCCCGAGACAACAACGCCGCGATCGAACCAGATCAAGGCTTATACGACTGCCATATTTAATACCATCAAGGAACTTCTGCCACTGAACCCAATGTATGGTGAAGAGTTAAAAATGTTCCTGAACAATTTCGGTACAGCAGACCCTGCGAGATTGGCTGATTTTGGAGCCAGCATGACCACCGCGGATTCTCCTGAACTTCAGGATATCCTGAATACTGTTGAACTTGCCCCGAGGATGGAAAAGACCTTGGTACTGCTGCGCAAGGAAGTCGAAATCGCCAAGGTGCAATCCGATATACGAACACATATCGAGGGTGAGTTATCTCAACATCAGCGTGAGAACCTGTTACGTGAGCAACTGAAATATATTCAGAAAGAGCTCGGGATTTCAAAGGATGATCGAGAAACAGAAATAGAAACTTTTCGAAGTCGACTTGAAAAACTCGTTGTTCCAGATCATGCAAGCAAGAAAATCGAAGAAGAGATGGAAAAAATGGCGATACTTGAGAGAGGATCGCCCGAGTATACGGTCACCCGAAATTATCTTGACTGGTTGACAGCCATTCCATGGGGATTGTGTAGTGAAGATCGACTTGATCTGGATCCCGCGAGAAAGATTCTTGATGCCGATCACGAGGGTCTTGACGAGGCCAAACAACGTATTCTGGAATTTATTGCAGTCGGTAAAATGCGTGGTGTAATCTCTGGATCGATCATCCTGTTTGTCGGCCCACCAGGAGTCGGCAAGACATCACTTGGCCGATCAATTGCCAATGCTTTGGCAAGAAAGTTCTATCGATTTTCGCTGGGCGGCATGCGTGATGAGGCTGAGATTAAGGGTCACCGTCGCACCTACATTGGTTCGATGCCTGGAAAATTTGTTCAGGCCTTGAGGGAGTGTGGTACCTCCAACCCGGTAATCATGCTTGATGAAATTGACAAAGTCGGGGCTTCATATCGCGGGGATCCAGCACACGCTCTACTTGAAGTTCTCGACCCTGAGCAGAACAAAGAATATCTGGATCATTATCTTGATGTCAGGATTGATTTGTCGAATGTACTTTTCATTTGCACTGCAAATCAACTGGATACAATTCCAGCACCACTCCTGGATCGCATGGAGGAAATCCGGTTGTCGGGTTATTTGACTGACGAGAAAGTTGCGATTGCCCGCAAGCATTTACTGCCCAAGCAAATCACTACGGCGGGACTCAAAAAGCGTGGCCAATTACGTATTGATTCAACCGCGATTCGAAAAATTATTGATGGATATGCTCGAGAGGCAGGAGTGCGCCGACTGGAAAAAATGATCGGCACGATTGTCAGAAAATCTGTCATGCAGTTGCTGGATGGTCATCAACCGCCAGTTCATGTCAAGGCTGCTGATCTGGAAGACTATTTGGGTAATGCACGTTTTGGAAAAGAGAACCTGATTGTCGGAATTGGAGTTGCAAGAGGGTTGGCCTGGACCGCATTGGGAGGTAGTACGCTCGACATTGAGGCAACTCGAGCGCATGAATTCACTCGGGGGTTTCGTCTAACCGGACATCTTGGCGACATCATGAAGGAGTCGGCTGAAATCGCATACAGTTACGTGATTGGCAATGCGGAATCATTGGGGGTTGATCATCATTTCTTTGAAAAATCCATGATTCATCTGCATGTGCCGACAGGGGCCACTCCCAAAGATGGGCCAAGTGCCGGCATTACTATCGCATCGGCTTTGGTGTCCTTGGCTCTTGGCAAGAAAATCAAGGGCAATCTGGCGATGACTGGTGAGCTATCGCTCACAGGGCAGGTTCTGCCCGTAGGAGGAATTCGCGAGAAGATTGTGGCAGCAAGGCGCATGAAAATTCGCAATATTCTATTGCCAAGCCAGAATCGGGGAGACTACGGTGAATTACCGGACTATGTTCGGAGAGGTTTGAAAATCAGATTTGTTTCACACTATCAGGAAGTGCTTCAGTCAATCTTTTGAGCATCCTTCCTGCCGATTTGTCTTGCTCGACAGGATTTCAGTTAGCCGAGTAACAACAGTGAAATGATTCCGGTTGTAATCAGAACCACCCCGATAATTTCTTTGTTTGTGACTTTTTCTCGAAAATAGAACACGGTTGCGAGGAATGTGAACACCAGTTCGATTTGTCCAAGTGCGCGTACGAATGCCGCTTTTTGCAAGGTGAATGCGGTAAACCAGCATATGCTGGCAAAGGCGCCGGCAATGCCAGCTAAACCACCCCACCGCCAATGTCGAAAGACCGAGATCAGATTTCCGCGATCGAGAATCAGCATGCCGAATCCCATGATCAGAGTCTGCATGATTAGCGAGATTACGAGAGTATAGGCTGCGTTTGCATAAAATGGTTCATAGTCAAGAGCCTGCGTTGCTCCCCGAAACAGTGCAGATGAGGCGCCGAGCAGTGATGCGGTTGTCAGTCCAAGCAAAGTGGCTTTACTGAACAGCCCCTGGATTAGTGAGGATGCCGTGATATTTCGCTCACCCATTGACAGGGCCAGAACGCCAAGAGATGAAATGCCAATCGAGATGATTGCCCATTGACTGATGGTTTCACCAAGGACCAGAGCGGCAACGATCGCTACCATGATCACTTCCAGCTTGGAGAAGGTGGTGCCGACTGCGAAACTCTTGTAGGTAAATGTCCAGAGTAACGACAGAGTGAACAGGATTTGGCTAACCCCGCCAATTAGACAGAAAATCAGGAATTGGGTATTGGGTTCAGGAGTCGGTAGATTACCGCCTTTGAGCAATAACAAAAGATAGGCAAGTGCTACTGGCAGTGCATAGATAAATCGGGAATATGCGGCCCCGATCGTTGACAGGTCATCCTTTAGTTTTTTTTGGATAGCAGATCGCAGATTCTGAAAGAATCCGGCTACAACTGTAATTGGTATCCACAGTTCAATCATGTTTATTGAAATGTAAAGGCATGTGACGTGTATTGACGATAACAGAATATTGCTTGAATTATTTGACAATCCCCATAGGGCATTGTTGTACACTGTCCACGCCGAAAACATGAATCGGTCATTCCTCGGTTCTTCTGTGCGTCTGTCCTGGAGGCACTAACGAGGTCTACTGGTTTTCCTGAATTATCGATGATCAAGTTTGTCAATGCATAAATTGGAGGCTGGACGGTGCTAATCAAGAACACTGCAACTCTGCGTGGCGGGCTGTTGCTGATAGGTGGCATGTCGATAATTG
This sequence comes from Candidatus Poriferihabitans sp., assembly GCA_965220975.1. Taxonomy (GTDB): domain Bacteria; phylum Pseudomonadota; class Gammaproteobacteria; order Arenicellales; family Poriferihabitantaceae; genus Poriferihabitans. The sequence goes on from OZ244855.1 coordinate 504,744, forward strand.
GCCTGGTTGACAATTTTATTCGATTCGTTGCCGATGAGGGTGGAGTATGGCAGTTTTACCTGATGAGAGCCGTGTTCACTTGCATCTTAATCGCAGGGTGCATGGCCTATCGGAAGCGCCGATTTTCCACCAGTAATTTGTGGTGGGTTGCATTTCGGTCAATTTTGATGGCGAGTGCAATACTAATCTACTTCATTGCAATTTCCTTTCTTCCAATTGCGATTGCCGGTGCAATACTGTTTACATCTCCAATATTCTTGCTGATTTTTTCGGTATTGATATTCAAGATACAAATTGGCTTGTGGAGGATTCTGGCTGTAATTTTCGGGTTTGTTGGCATTGTTCTTGTTCTCAAACCCGATCCGCAGGATTTTAGTGTCTATACTCTGGTGCCAGCACTAGCTGGCATGATGTATGCGCTTGGTCAACTTGTGACTCGACACAAATGTGCGAATGAAGATCCGCTGGTCTTGTTGTTTGGGTTTTTTATCTGTACTGGTGTACTCGGGTTACTAGGTATAATCACCCTAAGCGTGTTTCCTTTGCTGGGGAATGAAAACGCCCTAGTTCCATTTGTCAGTACCGGATGGGTGAATCCGAGTGGAGATTTCTTGTTCTGGACCATTATTCAGGGAATTGGATCCTTGTTTGCCGTTTTGGCATTAATTCGTGCTTATCAGATTGCCGAGCCAACTTATATCGCAGTTTATGAATACAGTTTCATTGTATTTGCGGGGTTTTGGGGATGGGTAATCTGGGGTGAGTTGCTTGATGCGGTCGCAATAACAGGAATTCTCACCATTATTGCTGCGGGAGTTGTGATCTCGATTCGATCAACAAAGTCAGAATTGACTTAGGATGTTTTTTGAACGATCAAAGACGCAAGTTTCCCTGCACCGAAACGCACCACATCCTGAACCGGATAACCCGTCTCCATTTCCAGAGATTTTATTTCCTCGACTGCATTTGCTTCGTCAAGTGCAGAGGTATTCAGTGCGATGCCGATTGTTGATGCTTCCATCAAGGAGCCACAAGCTGATGCGACTTGTTCATTCAATTGAATGAACCGTTTAATTGGCGGGACAGGTATCTTTTCTGATGCACGGACGGAGGTCATGCCGGCCTTGTGGCACATGATCAAGTGTGTTGGACAGGTGCCACGCATCAAGGGGAGTGTAGCAGTACTGCCCGGATGCAACAACGAGCCCTGTCCCTCAATAATCAGTATATCGGCATCGGATGCTTCCATCACCAGGTTTTCTACCGCTCCGCAAGCATGATCCAACTTGAACCCATCCAGAGGGATACCTTTTCCAGTGATTGTGATACCGGTTTGCCCCGTGGCTAAGAATTCGGTGTTCAGATTTGGGTGCTGTTGGCAAATCCATTTCCAGATTTCGAGTCCTGCGGACATTTTTCCGATTGCCATATCGGTACCAACCATCAGAATACGTTTATTGTTCAGTCTAGTCGCTTGAGCGCTGGCAATGGCCGGTGTAAATGTCGGTTGACGAACATCCCATATCCATTGGCCAGGTTTCAGCTTGTCAGAAAATTTCTCTTGCAATGAGTCATGCAGGCCGTTCACTATGCTCATGCCGATTTGGATGGCGTGATTGAGGGGTCTCATCCAGTCATCGGGGATGCGTCCACCTGACGGGGCGATTCCAATCGCTAAAACATCGGCTCCGGCTTGTGCGGCTTGCTCGATTGTTGGGAGCACAGGATAGTCAAACGGGAGAGAAGTGACCTCTCTTATGGACTTTCCGGCATTTGTCGAGTCAATAACGCAAGCAATTTTGTTTTTGCTGAAGCGCATAATGCCAAACCCCATTTTTCCATGATCCGATTCGAGGTTGTCTTCCATGTAGATTGCAATACGGTGGTGGGGCTGTAACATTTGGAGTTTCTGGTTTTGACTGATCTGGCATTCGAAGGATTCAGTATATGTCATTTTGCAAGTTTGCAGAATTAGTACAGAACCCCAATTCGATCATGAAGTTCAATATTCGGGGGTGCAGGATGTCGCTCAGGTAATTGCAAATGCGACCCGATCTTAAGTCTGGTGCACATTAATTCGTAATTGCGTGTTTTAACCAGTTCTCATTATGCTGTTGGTTAGATAAAATCGTATCGGCCTACGACACCCTCAACATTTCGTTCCATATCGCACTACAATACCGAGCTGTAGTCAAGAATAACGATCAGAACAATCATGCTGCGAAAATCATCAATCAAATTGTTAATGACAACCATATACTGATCATTTATGTGCTTATCCGTTTTAGCTCGCTTGATGTTGTATCTCTCGCTTGCAGCAATTGCAGGTTGTGGCATCAATTTGCCAGAAATAGTAAGCCGAAGCGGTATATCAATTCCCGCCCAAAAGGCCTCGGCTACTACTTATGGCGGCGGCGGTGGTTACTATAAGGATGATGGCCCGCCCAGTGAGAGTGTCGATGTTGCCCGGATTCCCGATGCAGTTCCGCAAAATGCGCTGCTATCGCCTACCGGGAACAATCCATATGAGGTGTTTGGAAAGCAATATGTTCCAATGAAATCAGCCCGTGGATTTGAGCAAACCGGCTATGCCTCATGGTATGGCAAGAAGTTCCATGGCAAGCGTACCTCAAGCGGGGAACCGTATGACATGTTTGCAATGACTGCAGCTCATCCCACTTTACCCTTGCCAACATGGATTCGAGTCCATAATCACGAAAACCAGCGTGAAGTAGTGGTCAAGGTCAATGATCGTGGTCCATTTCTGAGAGGACGGATTGTTGATCTTTCTTATGCGGCGGCGACCAAGCTCGACATTGTTCGAAAGGGAACCTCTCGCGTTACCATCACGGCAGTTTTTCCGGATGGTGAGGCGGGAGAACTGACCAGTAACAGTCAGAATCAGGCATCGATTCAATACCTGATTCAGGTTGGCGCATTTTCAAATCAGGCAAATGCGGTCAATTTGCGACTGAAACTCGCGAGTCTCGGTCTTCAACTTCATCCGAAATCTGTGTCCGATACTGCAAATGGCTTGTTTGTGGTCTCAATTGGCCCTTTTGATTCCAGAGACCAAGCTGAAATAGTGCAACAGACCATCTTGTCAACCATTGGCAAACAGGGCCTGATCAGGATTCATCAGTGATTGCACCAAATCTGTCATTCGCCTCACAGCCGAACGGACTGCACAATATCCTCCAATCCTTAAATCGAATTTTTTCGTGACGAGACGGTATTAGACCGGTGTTGAGCGCTCAAATTGTTCAGAACTAAGCATGTATTCAGGTACCGAGATATCCATACGCGTAGAAAATCCCGACAAGGCTCAGGTGGAAATGATGTGTTAAGTGACGATTGGAATTAGGCAACCGTTCGTGATTTGAGCAGTTCCATTGAGTATGGATCGCTGTCAACAAGTTCGGTTGCTGTGTGAGGAGGCCATTTTTCTGCCTCAACTAACCATCGACCCACAAGCACGGCATCAAGATTGGAGTTTGTGTCGCAAGAGGCGAAAAGAAAATTGAACCATCGATTCTGTCCGAAGGATGTTTTGCGCCTGTTGATTTGTTTGCACACACCGAAAACGTGTGAAGTGTGGAAGCGACTTCAATGGATGCCCAGTCGGTGATTGTTCGTTTCCGCGGCATGAGAGTTGCATCCAACTTCACTTCCATGACGTTCGGGTTGACAATTCGCTCGATAAAGCCATTGAGGCCATCGTTGTATCCCGAAATACCAGGATCCGGGACTTCCAGCGAAACAATGTTCGTAACCGCATATCCATCTGTTTGTTCACAGAGCGTCAGACTTGATGCGGCAATATTATCTGATGAGGATCGTTGAAATGCCAGGTATTTGTGCATCGACTTATAAAAGTACAAGTTCACTTTCTTTGGCGTGGCGTCAGGGGTGTGACATTTCTATACAGAGCCTTGCAGAGTTCCGCATGTTGGCCATCACTGGAAGACAGGATCAAGTCCAGGAAAACCTCGATAAAAATTTTTTCATTATTGCTCAAGGGACTGTCCTGTGGTTGTTGCCGAGATTGCAAATTCAATCCCCGACATGATAACCATTTACGCTACATTTAAGACTGTAAAAAAGTTATGCCTTGGTTTGACTGCATGGTGTTGTTATCAAGCCCTGTATACTCGGACTTTGAAATAGAAAATCTTCAATCTCAAGATGAGGGTTTACCATCTGACTCCTACGGGAGAATTGCTTCGAAATCGGATTTTGATGAATACCCAAGTTCACAAGGGCATTCCATTGGGTCTTATGATTTTTGCAGAAATCGTTGAGAACAGGGAAGTACAATAGCCGCATACTGGAGAAATGTCCGTGTTGTCTTGGTGAATACGTAAAAAAGTGGATAAATGAATGGGCAAGTCAGCACTCAACAATCATGTTCTGATGCATTTGCTTTTTGCTTGAAATACAGATGTACAAGATTGTTTTTATTTTCACGAGCAATCGGTTCCAGGTAAAGGAAAACTGTTGAAAAGTCTAGATTCGGCAAACCCTCATTTATCTCGATCTGTGGTCAAAACGAAAGAAAGAGGGAATAAAATAGTGAAGCATGCCAATTATAATTTGCTTCGGCTGGCATTGCATTGTCTTGCAGCCCTGCTTATGATTCGAAACAACCAAGGTTGTATTATTTGGCGGACGAAATGATGAATTTTGCACCTTTGGTTGTCCGCATTAACGAACCTGTTACTTGATGGTATCTCACCGCTTATTAATGATCGAAAAAGTGTTGCGCATCGGGCTTAAACTCGGATTGTCAAAATTCATTCCTTGATTGACATGAATATATCCGCCTTCAATGTCGATTAACATTCTAATCAGCAATGACGATGGTTTCGATGCACCCGGACTGAAGGTGTTGAAGGAAGCGCTTGCGAACACTGGACAAATTGCTGTTGCTGCACCCAGCACAAACTGTAGCGGATTCAGTAATGCCTTGACATTGCGCAAACCCATTAGAGCTCACTATCGAGGTGAAAACCAGTATTCGATTGAAGGAACACCTGCAGACTGCGTTCATCTAGCTGTGAACGGCATGATCGATTTTGTACCTGATCTGGTCGTATCCGGCATCAACAATGGCGGCAATCTAGGCGATGATACCATCTACTCCGGGACCGTAGCTGCTGCTCTTGAAGGTCGCTTTTTACGTCTGCCATCAATCGCAGTCTCACTGGTTGGAGAGCGTCTCGAATACTTCGATACAGCAGCCCGTGTGATTCAAGAGTTGTTTGACTGGATACGAAATGTTGCTATTTCCGATTTGTGTTTATTGAACATCAATGTACCCGACATACCCTATGACCACTTGCAGGGAATTGAATTTACACGCTGTGGAAAGCGTGATCATGGAGAACCAATTCGACTTGAAACCGATCAAAATGAACTGAAAATATATCAAATCGGCGAGATCGGGGCACCAAGAGACAATGGACCAGGCACAGATTTTGATGCTATTTCCAGGCAGCGGGTATCGATTACTCCCTTGGCACACGACATGACTCATCACGGAATCCTCGATTCATTGAAGAGTGAATATGCAAAATCTGACTTGTTTGCAAGCCTTCCTTGAAATGAAACATGAAAGATTCCAGGGTAATTTCTGATCAGCGTATCCAAGGTGTTGGAAGGACCTCGATGCGGACCAGACAGCGCCTGGTTGACCGGTTGAGAAGGGAAGGCATTGGCAGTGAAAAGGTGCTTGAGCTCATGTTGAACACGCCCCGTCATCTGTTTGTCAGTGGAGGACTTGAGCACAAGGCATACGACAATACCCCACTTCCAATTGGTAATGATCAGACCATTTCTCAACCCTATATTGTTGCCAGAATGACCGAGTTATTGCTCGGCGATCAGGATAGTCTGGGTAAAGTTCTTGAGATTGGTACAGGCAGTGGCTACCAGAGTGCGATTCTGTCAAAACTTGCCAAGCAAGTCTATTCGATTGAACGGATTCGCAAGTTGCAGTTTGATGCGCGTCGACTGCTTAAGGAACTCGGATACAGAAACATCAAATTCATGAATGGAAACGGTTTTCAGGGCTGGACAACCTATCAGCCGTACGATGGCATTATTGTTACGGCTGCTCCCCCTGAAATCCCGCAAAGCTTGATGAAACAGCTTGCGGTAGGTGGAAGATTGGTCATACCAGTTGGTCAAGACAAGCAAACCTTGAAGGTTGTAATCCGGACTCGAATCGGGTTTCAGGAAAACACTCATCTTGCTGTTCGGTTTGTACCGATGCTTCAAGGCAGAGCATGAACAATGAAATTATTTGGCCCTTTGTACGTTGCAACCTTGAAATGGTCAAGACATCCCAAGGCAGTCTGGTGGTTGTCTGGTGTAAGTTTTATCGAATCCTCCTTTTTTCCAGTGCCAACTTCTTTCATGCTGGCGCCCATGGTGTTGGCAGATCGACTTCAAGCCTGGAGACTGGCACTGATTTGTACGATTGCCTCATCCATCGGTGGGTTATTCGGTTATTTCATCGGTTTCTTGCTATTTGATAAAGTTGGAATTCAAATTCTCAAGTTTTATGATTTGCTACAGCAATTCGATTCATTGCAGATTTGGTATCAGGATTACGGCGTTTGGTTGCTTTTTCTTTCCGGATTGACTCCGATACCCTATAAACTCTTTACTATTGCATCAGGAACATTGGGTATGGCGATTCTTCCGTTTTTTCTGATTTCTCTGGTTGGGCGAGGTTCCCAGTTTTTTTTGGTGGCAGCTTTGGTTCGCTGGGGGGGTGAGAAATATGAAGCGGATATCAATCTTCACATTGAGAAAATAGGATGGCTGTTCCTTGCAATTGCCGTGTTCGGCTTTTTGGCATTGAGACTATTTGAATGAATCGGGTTGTTTTATCATTGCTGGCGGTGTCGTTACTGGCTGGATGCACCAGTTCAAATTTAATTGACGTACCCATTAGCGATGAGGCGAAGTATCAGTATACACCCAGGATTTATACAGTCCAGAAAGGTGATACGCTGTATGGTATTTCTTGGGCATTTAACTTGGATTACAAGCAGGTAGCCGAGTGGAATAATATCAAGTCACCGTACACTATTCACATTGGTGATCAGATATACCTCTATCCTGCAAAGCAAAAAAGCGCGCAAGAGACCAAGCCGGTTGTTTTGACCAGTTTGCCGAGACAGCGACAGCCGAGCGAATCCAAGGCCATTGCAACTCCGTCTCCTGAAAATGTGATTGTGACCCCAACTGTACCGGTTGCCGGAAAGTGGTCCTGGCCGGCGCAAGGCAAACTGGTTGGCAAATTCTCTCCCAAGACCGGGAACAAGGGTATTCAGATCGCAGGAGCTGAAGGTTCGCCGATTCGAGCGACTTCCGGAGGTCAGGTTGTCTATGCGGGAGAAGGTTTGCGCGGTTATGGCAAGCTGATCATTATCAAGCACTCATCCGAGTACATTAGTGCTTATGCACACAACAAGGAAATTCTGGTAAGAGAAGGTCAAGCAATCAATTCCGGCCAGCAAATTGCAAGTATGGGCCAGACTGATACCAACAGGCCAGTCTTGCATTTTGAGATTCGTAAAAGCGGTAATCCAGTTGACCCGATGAAATTTCTAAACCGGTAATTCAAATAATTTTCAAAAGTTGACTTTGACATGATGACGATAAAAGATGCGATCAAACAAGTAGCGGCTGGGAAAAATCTTAGTCGCCTTGAGATGCAGGATGTGATGCGAACTATGATGTCAGGTGAAGCGACGGATGCACAATTCGGTGCGTTTTTAGCTGCCATGATGATCAAGGGCGAGACGAGGGAAGAGATCACCGGTGCGGCAACAATTATGCGGGAATTTTCCGAAAAGGTCGTCACGAGGCAGGAAAAGTTGGTGGACTGTGTCGGGACTGGAGGAGACGGAGCGAGGCTGATGAATGTCTCTACTGCCAGCGCAATTGTCGCGTCCGTATCTGGACTTGCCGTGGCTAAGCATGGTAGCCGTGCAGCAACCGGTAAATCTGGGAGTGCTGACTTGCTTGAAGCAGCTGGAGTAAATATCAGGATCAATGCCAAACAAGTCGGGCAGTGTATCGATGAATGCGGTATTGGCTTTCTGTTTGCTCCAACGCATCACACTGCGATGCGTTATGGCATTGGTCCGAGGAAACAAATCGGGATCAGAACCATATTTAATTTGTTGGGGCCCTTGACCAATCCTGCAGGAGCGCGATTTCAGTTGGCTGGTGTATTCAGTCAAGATCTCGTATGTCCGTTAGCTGAAGCCTACGCCGAACTCTGTTCCGAACACACGCTAGTGGTTTGTTCGGATGATGGATTGGATGAAATTTCAATAGCAGCCCCAACTCGGGTCGCTGAATTTGTGGACGGAAGTATTCAGCAATACAAAATCGAACCCGAGCAATTTGGGTTCAAGCGTTCGTCAATTGAGCGGTTGATCGTAGATAGTGCACTGAACTCCTTGGAAATGATCCGTGGCGTTTTAGAAGGCAAGAAAGGGCCGGCCTACGATATTGTTGCATTGAATTCGGGCGCAACCATTTATGCGGGAAACAGAACCAATACACTCGCAGAGGGTATTGAACTCGCCTGCAGTATCCTTGATGGCGGTCGAGGCAATGAAAAACTGGATCAACTGATCAATTTTTCCAATTCATTTGCATAAGGCGGAGTGTGCTTACACCATAACGATTTTTTGCGGTTCCATTTTTTGGGTTACTTAAGTTGCATGCGCCATGATGACCTTAATTTGGTGAAACCAGAATTGGGTATCTATGGTTGCAAATGAGCCATGCTTTACGGTGACTCGTTTGGAGTTATGGTATTTGGGTATTTTATGGCTGGTCGAATAGGGTATGTTCGACTAGTTTTCTTTCGATAATTTCGGATTGGATTTCTGGACCAGATATATACCAAACAATACCATTGCTAATGACCCGAACAATTTCCAGCTGGAAGGTTCGCCAAGTAGCCATATTCCCCATAGACCACCAAGAATCGGTATCAGATAATTTATTTGTGAAAAGGTAGATGCTCCGAGTCGACGGATTAACCTAAAATACATGAGGGTAGCAAGCGCTGTTTGAAACAGTCCAAGAGCAAGAACTGACCAGAGAGAACTGCTTGATGGTTCAAGATCAACCGGATTTTCAAAAATAAAGGCAAAGACTAGACTTATGAGAGCGCCGATTGTCATGGTTCCGGTCGCAAGAGTTCGGATTTGAGTCGGCTTGTGATGACGGATGTATATTGTGCACAGAGAGTAACAAATCGCTCCGCCCAATACACCGAATTGCCCGAGGATATCTTGCTGTAAATAAGAAAATGTGGCAAAACCAACTAACAACAAGAGACCGAAAAAGCTGATGCCCACGCCCATTGCTTTTGTCCGATTGAGCGGTTCATCGGGAATCAACCAGTGCGCAAGAAGTACCACGACTATTGGCATGATACCCATAAGAATTGCCGCTAAGGAGCTGCTTATGCGAGTTTCTCCCCAGCTGATCAAGGTATAGGGAAAGCAGTGTCCAAGCAGGGCTATGACCAGATAAAACACCAAAGCCTCAGAATTCAAGGGGAGTTTTCCTCGGGTTGCAGCAAGATATATCCAGAATATGATTGCCGCGATGCAGAGTCTGGTTGCGGTCAGGGTATAGGGTGGTATGGTTTCGACACTAATCTTGATGAGCAGAAAGGATGAACTCCAAATGACCGCAAGACAAACAAAAAGTCCACAGTCTATAATACGATTACGCATGGCGAGCCTTGAAACCTAGTGCTCTGATTGAATCAATGAATGGAACCTATGCTCAAACCTCACGAACCACCCATATATGAAATCTACAATAGTAATGGTGAAACTCCGTTATTGATCGGTTGTGATCATGCTGAAAACCGGATTCCAGAGGGACTTTCAAATCTGGGTCTTGATCTGGAACAGCTTGAGAGCCATATAGCTCTCGATATCGGGGCGAAGCAGGTATCACTGCTACTGTCAGAGATGCTTGATGCTCCTTTGATCATGGCCGGCTATTCTCGTTTGGTCATTGATCTCAATCGATATCCCGAAGATCCCTCTTTAATTCTCAAAGTATCCGATGGAATTGCTATTCCAGGAAACACGGACCTCGATGCGTGTGCTCGTCAAGAGCGTATTGATAAATTATTTGCCCCTTATCATAAAAAATTTTCTCGAATGGCAAAAGACATGATTGAGCACCACGATGACCCCCTACTTCTGGCTTTGCATAGTTTCTCACCGATTATTGGCGAAGAGCAACGCCCATGGCATTATGGGGTGATCTGGGATGAATATCCCGGAAATGTCAGACACCAGCTCCTTGAACGCTTCGCTCGTTTTGATCATCTCTACATTGGAGACAACAAGCCTTATACTGGTCATTCACCTCAAGGTTATGCACATGTTGAACATGGACACAATAATAACATGCGAGTGGCCCTACTTGAAATCCGTCAGGACTTGATCACGAAACCAGCTGATCAAGAGCGTTCAGCAGAACTACTTTATCAAGTTTTCAAAGATATTATACCGATTTAAAATTTAGGAATTATAAAGAAAGGTTGACAAGGGTGCTTGAGGTGATTAGAATGCGGGGATGGAGAAAGAATTTAACCCAAACATTATCATCTACAGGTCTGTTTCTGCAACCATTAAACTTCTTGGTTGGTACTGGCTTTATAACAGTATTCGTGGGAAGCCGTTCATGATAGGGGATATTTACATTTCTCCAGTTATTATCGACGGTTTAATCTATTCTCTTATTGTTTTTGGAAGCTTGTTGCTAATTGGGTTTTGCTGGGAGTGGATATCTCGTTATATTTTGTCTGACACATTAAAATTTGAGTCATACTACCCAGATATATGCGAATGCAGAGATAATATTGCGCGTTCTCTTAGAGTTATGGTCGAAAGTAGTGCGCGGGATGGAAAAGGGTTCATCCAGCGGCTACCGTTTTCTGGTCTGATTGTACCTCAATTCCGTCCTGGAACTGCACTCCCTCGATGACCTGTCCGAGCCTGCGGAACCCGCGCAGCCTTCGCCAGCGGGATTCCGCGCACTGGCCGAGCTTGAACATCATGTCGAGCATGGTGTCGCGGCTCAGGCAGCCTCGGATCGCCCGGGTCCGGTGACGGATCGTGAGAACATGGCGCTTTGCGCCAGTCGACCAGGTAGAGAAATCTCCAGACGCCTTGGCCGATGCCGGGCAGGCCTGACCGTGTCATTCGGCATTGCGGTTCCTGTTCCTTTCATGTCAACAGGCTGCTCGACCAGACGGCATGCAATCCCGCCGACTCTCACGGTTCGTGAAAGGAACCGGGGATCATCACTGGCCGCCTGATTTCAGCCAGGGCAGAAGCGATCGGGAGAGGCCTTTTTCCGGGTCTTGCGCAACCCGACAATCCCGTACATGATTCCACTCATGGTGAGATTGTCGCCACCATTGACCAGCATGGTCAGATACAAGTGCTCATCTTGCACTCGCAGCCATGCCCACCGATACAACTCTGTTCATGCGTTCGCAATCGGGGGCAGTGTTGCACTTCGGACTTGAACTGGGTTCTGATAATGATGAAACTAATTATTGGGAATCAAACTTATTCAAGCTGGTCTATGCGACCATGGTTGTTTATTTCCTATCACGGTCTTGAGGCGGAGATTGAGAAACTCTCCCTCAACAATCGGTCTCTCGTCAAGGAGCGTTTTGCACATGGCAAGGTGCCGGTTCTAATTGATGAGACAATTGAAATTTGGGATAGTCTGGCGATCCTCGAATATCTATCGGAAACATATCCGGATACCCAAGGTTGGCCGCAAGAGCCGTATGCAAGGGCAGTTGCGCGTTCGGTGTCTGCAGAAATGCATTCGAGTTTCCAGGCTTTAAGGAGTGGATTGCCCATGAATTGCCGAAAGTTTTTTCCAGAATACCAACTGAGCAACATGGTTATGCAAGATGTCAAGCGCATACAGCAAATCTGGAATTTCTGCCGTGAACGGTTTGCAGACGATGGGCCTTGGTTATTTGGTCGTTTTGGCATCGCGGATTCGATGTATGCACCTGTTGTGATGCGATTTCGGAGTGTAAATGTTGAACTCGATTTTGTCAGTCAGGAGTATTGTGATACCGTGCGTAAATGTAGTGCAGTCAAAATATGGCTTGCCGAAGCATCACAAGAGACTGAAGTTGTTCAAGCTGATGAGCTTGAACACCCGTCAATCCAGTTTTCTTGATCGAAATTCGAGGTTGAGCAATTATTCACGGTGTTCAGATAATCCAGAGGTTTCGGACAGGTCGAAAATGGCCGGCGAATCAGCCTAATTCATCGAAACTGGAATCGATCCAGTTTTCGCAGGTATCGGTTGAAGATCAAGAGAAATCATTTAATTGGACTGGACTAACCGTTAAAATCAGCAATTCCTAATCTCAATAATAGAACCTTGTCAGGTAACACGTTCGGCAAATTATTTTCGGTTACGACTTTTGGGGAAAGTCATGGTCCGGCTCTAGGGGGTATCATTGACGGATGCCCTCCCGGGCTCAGGCTGAATGAGAGCATGCTTCAGGTTGACCTCGATCGTCGCAAGCCCGGGCAGTCAAAATTCACCACTCAGCGCCGAGAGAGCGACCGGGTAGAAATTGTATCGGGTGTTTTTGAAGGGAAGACAACCGGAACACCAATCGGATTGTTGATACGCAATGAAGATGCTCGTTCGCGAGACTATGCAAAGATCAAGGATCGATTTCGTCCTGGACATGCAGATTACACCTATACCAAGAAATACGGATTTCGTGATTATCGAGGGGGTGGACGGTCATCCGCTAGGGAGACTGCCATACGAGTCGCCGCGGGATCCATCGCCAAAGCTTATCTCAATCTCCATTATCATGTGATTATTCAGGCTTGTGTATATCAAATCGGTGAGTGTTCGATTGAAATACGGGATTGGCAAACCGTGAACAAAAATCCTTTTTTCGTTGCTGATGAGCAAGTAGTACCTGAGCTTGAAAAATTAATTGAGAAGACACGCCGGGATGGAGATTCCCTTGGTGCAGGAGTACATGTTGAAGCACTGGGCGTACCGGTTGGCTGGGGTGAACCGATTTTTGATCGGCTGGATGCCGATATTGCCAAATCCATGATGAGCATTAATGCAGTGAAGGGGGTCGAAATCGGTGCTGGATTTCAGTCAATTCGTCAATTGGGGTCTTTGCATCGAGATGAGATGACCGCTGATGGATTTTTATCCAATAATTCGGGAGGTGTATTAGGTGGTATTTCAACGGGTCAGACGATTACAGCAAGAGTAGCCTTCAAGCCTACCTCAAGTATCCAGGTCCCGGGCAAGACAGTCAATCTGGACAATCAACCGGTTGATATATCAACCACTGGTCGTCATGATCCATGTGTCGGCATTCGTGGTGTGCCGATTGTTGAGGCCATGCTTGCGTTAACCTTGATGGACCATGCCTTGCGCCATCGGGCACAAAATACCTCGGAGTTTTGTGAAAAGTCTAACCGCGAGTGAGTTCATCGATGTTGGCACTACCGATGTTGAAGGATCTCGTTTTTGAGTAGACCGAATGAGTAATGAGTCATCGAAAGTTGCCTTGGTAACAGGGGCCGGAAGCGGAGTCGGCAGATCGGTCACTTTGGCTCTATTCCAACAGGGATATCGGGTTGCACTATTGGGTAGGAGGCTTGAACCCCTGACTGAGACTGTGAACATGGCGCGGGTTCAGCCTGATGATTATCTGGTCAAATCATGTGATGTTGCCTTGCCTGAGCAGGTTCAACAGGCGTATTCCGAGATAGAAGCCAAGTTTTCAAGGCTTGATTTGCTATTTAACAATGCAGGAATTGGTGCGCGTGCTGTACCGATTGATGAGCTGAGTGTTGAGGAATGGCTGTCAGTAGTTGATATCAATTTAACCGGTTGTTTTCTGTGTGCTCGAGAGGCAGTTAGTCTAATGAAGAAACAACAGCCAATTGGCGGGCGAATCATTAACAATGGTTCAATTTCGTCCCATACTCCAAGGTTGTATTCGGTTCCCTACACGTCAACCAAACATGCGATCACTGGACTTACAAAATCGCTAGCGCTGGAAGGTCGAGAGCACCGAATATCCTGTGGTCAGATTGATATTGGCAATGCGTCAACCCCAATGACTGAAAGAATGAAGACCGGGGTATTACAGGCAGACGGTAGTATGGCAGTTGAGCCCATCATGAATGTTGACAATGTAGCTAGAGCAGTCCTGTATATGGACAGTTTGCCACTTGAGGAGAATGTGTTATTCATGACGGTCATGGCGAACCAGATGCCCTTTGTTGGAAGGGGTTAGGTTTGCTGATCAGTTTAAGGCAATTGGTTGAGAAAGCCAATTTCGAATGCAAAATGCCAAGATATCCAATTGATCGTAGGGGCCATTCTGCCGTTTGTGTTTGGCATATGCGGCGGATAGTAGTAATTCGATATCTGGGACAAACTTCCATTTTGCCATTTTTACTTTCTCGGTTTGCGGATCTAATTCATACAGGACGTCTCCATTATGGATGGGTTTAAGCAACGCTTCAAGGCTGTCGGAAGTGTATTATTGGATATTCGCAAGCTTCCGTAGCTTCAGAAATCCGGAGTCTAACATTTAAATCATTATTGGTCTTCAAGTCCTCAAGCGATTCATTCAACATATCGTTGACGATCTCACCAATGGTCTTGTTTTTCTGGCGTGTTCAAGGCATCAGCATCTTGCCGAAAATAGAACATGAATGAGAATTCCCAAGTAAAGCATGCCGGCTGAACTGGCATATTATTGGAGTCTGTGCACCCTCAACCGAAACTATTCCTGGCGACAGTGAATTCTTGGAAAGTCGCTGAGCTAGCAACTCGGTGTCATTTGGCCGTTATTCCTATCGTATTTTAGTGCACGCAGGGAGTCTGGAGTCATCTCGCATTCATGATGCGAGAATTGGGGCGAAGGCATGGCAATCCAGCCATTGCTAATTATATTGATGTATCCGCATTTGATCTTTACTGAACATTTGCAAAGACCTTCGGAATCAGCAATATTCTTGAGTTTACCGAAGTAAGTTCTTGCATATTCAGTCCAATTGGCAGGATCAGGATCAACCGTAATGAAACCACGGTCTGACCAGTATGGGAATCCATTTGTAAACTCCATCTTGCATGATCCCTTACCGGCCTCGCTATAGCCAAACGCGAATCCGCATGTCCAAGCAGGAGGACCATTCCAATGCTCACACAGAGAGATCTTGTCTGCGGACGCAGTTCCAATCCCAATAACGAATACAAAAACTGTCAGGGTCAAGTTTTTCATTTTCTTGTTCCTCATGATGAATGCATCCTATTTTCGATGAAATCAACATACAAGTCAACTCCAAGTCTGACCCAAATTCTTAATCAGGGCCAGCAATTCTGATTTTCGATGATATTTTCCGGTCTTTGTTTGCAACCTGCTGTTTCCTATTGAATGCATATTTGTTCGTTCAGGAAAAAAGCAGTTTGCGGGGGGGGGGGGCTTTCAGGCAGGCAAACGGGGAACAAATGGGATTCATTTCATGCGAATTTTCGGCCGTGTATCAGTTTTAAAATGTCCTTGCAGGCTTTTGTTGATGAGGTTGCGGGCGCATATACCGATGCGCCCGCAGGTGTCGCCAGCATCCGGAACATGGGCGACGGCGGATCCTGCAGTCAGCAACGACAGGGGCAGTCCGGATGCCGCCACGCTCGGGTCTGGCAAGGGCCGCTATCGGCAATTCCACATGTTGTGCCAATTGGTGTTGTCCTGGGTTGAACTGAACAGGGGCAAGGTGGTCTTGCGTCCGCACCAGCAGTTGCGGACATGCTGGATGGTATCCATAGTCCCCTTAAATTCACTGATCGCGAAGCACCCGCTATTCCGGCCTGACGTGTTCGGGGCGACCGTCATGGTGTAGGAGCCGCCCGTCATGAAGCAGCGTCGGGCAAACACCTGATCCGGTATATCCTGGATCGGGTTACTGTCTGCATCTTGTGCCTGCACAGTAGCTTCCAAATAATAAAGAGTCTTCGCGGCCAAGCCACTTCGTTGTATGGTCCGGCTACTGAACGACTGACCGCTTGTAAGGGTAACGAATGTTCTCCCTATTAATGAACCTGTATCAGTGTTGTAAACCCCAAACGTCACAAACGCCTTTGCAGGTGCTGGTACATCGCCAAGCCGCGTGACATATTGGTTCCATGTGATAGTCGGATTAGTGAAAGTTACGCTGGTTGTGGATAAGGCCGTGATGGGGATATTACCGGCATTGACCTGCGTCTGATCCAGGCAAGCCGTGGGACCGTTTCGCCCGTTGCTGGTTACGGTCGTCTGCGCCGTGGCCGGCACCGCAAGTACTGCCAGCAGCAGGAACAGGGGAAATCTTAACTTGTGAGGGGGGGGGGGGGGGGTGATGACGTGGTTCATGGGGGTCGTCTCCAATTTGCAATTGTGTTGATTAGGTCATTCTATGGGATTTGCTACCGAAAGACAAGTGTGAATTTCACAGTGGGACGCTACCGAATTTTTTGCCATGGACTGATTGACAGACAGCCTCAAAACCTAAAACAGATGAAAAAACATCATCAAATAACAATGTGCCCTAATCGACAATTAGAAATTGGTATAAATGGAAAAATCCTTTTGAAAATAGAGTATTAGTGGTAAAATAGGCGTTCCATAAACATCACCCGTTGGGTGAAAAAATCAACCATGTCCATTTCACAAGGATTAGGAAAACTCTACCCTGCAAAACCGCAAAAGGCAATCGAAACATCACCGCCCGGGCCTGCCTGACCGTCCCGGCAGCCCTGCCTGAGCGCCTCAAGCTCGGGGAAATCATGGATCAACGGATGCCCGCCCCGGGCAGCCATCGAGGCTATCGGCACAGCACGCTCTTCCATGCCTTCATCCTGATGCTGCATGAAGGCGCCAGACACCTCGATGACATCGTACACCTGCACAAGGACCGGAGCTTGATTAAGCTGCCGGGATTCCAGTCGATTCCCTGCTCCAGTACCCTGGGCAACTGGCTGCGTTCGGTCGGCAAGCATCGGGCCTCGAGGAATGTCTTGCCCGAGGTCAATCGTCAACTGTTGCAGGCGAGTCTCGGCACCCGTGATCCTGTGACCCTGGATATCGATGCGACGGTGATTCATGCGAAAAAGAAAACCGCAGATCGTACCTGTAAAGGCAAGCGGGGATTTACCCCGATGGTCGGGCACATTGCAGAGACCGGTCAAGTGCTGCACGCGGAACTGCGCAAGGGCAATGTATCGCCGTCGGCCCGCAATGTCGAGTTTTTCAATCACGGTATTGCGGCCTTGCCGGAAGGCGTTCGGGTTTCCGGGTTTCGAGCAGATGCCGCTTCCTGTCAAGCGAGAGTCATCAATCTCTGCCGGGAACAGGGAGCCCGTTTCGCCATTCGAGCCAGGATGAGCCGGAATGTCCGTGACCTGATTGCCGAGATTCCGGAATCGGAGTGGCAGCCGGTAGTCCATGAAGATGGTTCCCTGTCCGAGACCTATCATCCCCCCACACTTGACTTCGCAATTTCACCAATCCTAAAAAGGGTGACCGGCAATAGGCGCAAAGCCATGTGTATCATGGGATTTCAACTCCCGATTCGCAATCATCCGCCGGAGGGTCGACGGCTCATCGAGAACCATGAAACACAGGATGCTGGGGATGCTTCCATGTTTTCTGTTTATCAATGAGGTGAATTAAGCGCTCGGTTCCCCGGCATGCTTAATTCATGAAGTCAAGTGTGGAATGATGATAGGTCCGAGACCGGATTTCTCGCCCGAACCTTGCATGCAATGGGCGAGACTCCGGAAGCCTTTTGCCTGGCGGTGCAGAAAACCCGAGTGCCCGGCAAAGTCAAGCCGAAAGACCCGGACACCCCGGCACAGCCCGAGCAGACGGAGATCAGGATGCAGGAACAGCAGTTGCATCCGGCGGATGAGGAAAGTGCCCTGAAAGACGGATTCGTCTATCGTGCCATTGCGACGGATCTGGATCGGGACGGGCTCGGCAATGCGGAGATTGTGTGGTGGTACAACCAGCGTGCAGACAGCTCGGAAAATCGTCTCGAGGAACTGCGCAGTGATTTCAGTGGTGCTCATTTGCCCGGTAGTACATTCCGAGCCAATGCGGTCTGTCTGTACCTGAATGTGATTGCCTGTAATCTGCTGGTTCTGTTGCGCATGACACTCGGTCTCGAGTGGCATGGCAATCGGACCGGCACCTGCCGACTGTTCTGATTCCCCGATTCCTCTGGATCCATCCAAAACTGGCCGAACAGTGCCATGGACTCGCACGCCCAGCATTTGCCCTGAGGCCCAAAACCGGCTACCACACCACGACCCGGGAAGTGAATGAGCATCATTCATGACCGGAATCCGACCGCTTGGACCATTCCGGACCATTTTTCCGATCAACTGCTCAAATCCCGGCTCGGTACGGGTAAAATCGTTTCTATTTAAGGATTGGGGAGTCAAGCAAGAGAGGAATTGCCATATAATTTGGCAACTAGGGCATTCATCCTGAAAATCAGTTTTGATAACCAGTGATTTCCCGGCTTAGTTGTAACTTGTAGATTTACAGGTTGCCTATTTTTGTTCTCTTCGGATTCAGTAATTCAAGCATGAGCGGAAAAACACTTTACGATAAATTATGGGATCAGCATCTTGTCCATGACGATCCCAATGGAACATCTCTGATCTATATTGATCGCCACTTGGTGCATGAGGTTACTTCACCGCAGGCATTTGAGGGGTTGCATCTCTCGGGTCGTAAATTCTGGCGAACAGAATCAACAGTTGCAGTACCCGATCACAATGTGCCGACGACAGTCGACAGTGCAACAATTGATGATCCTGTTTCAAGGTTGCAGATTCAGACACTGGATCAAAATTGCAATCATTTTGGTGTAACTCAGTTCGGAATGTCTGATCCGAGACAGGGAATCGTACATGTAATTGGACCCGAGCAAGGAATTACTTTACCCGGTATGACTATCGTGTGTGGTGACTCTCATACATCAACACACGGCGCATTCGGAGCATTGGCATTCGGTATTGGAACATCAGAAGTTGAGCATGTCATGGCGACCCAGTGTCTGATTTCGCGAAAATCCAGAAATATGCGGATTCGTGTTGAGGGTCAGTTGAGTCATGGTGTTACCGCCAAGGATGTGGTTCTCGCCATCATCGGCCAAATCGGGACTGCTGGTGGTACTGGTTATGCAATCGAGTTTGCCGGCTCAGTCATCGAAGCGCTGAGTATGGAAGGTCGGATGACGGTATGCAACATGACGATAGAGGCGGGTGCAAGAGCAGGGATGATTCGCCCCGATCAAAAGACTTTTGATTATATTGAAGGAAGACCCTATGCGCCGAAAGCGGAGATGTGGGATAAGGCGGTTGCAAGCTGGACTGATCTGGTGAGCGACAACGACGCCGAATTTGACCAGGAGATCGTGATTGATGGCGCAAAAATAATGCCTCAGGTTACTTGGGGAACTTCCCCAGAAATGGTCGTTGATCTAGATAAATCGGTTCCCGATCCAAGTCAGGAAACCGATCCGATCAAACAGGAGGGAATGCAACGCGCTCTTGAATACATGGGTTTGAAGCCAGGTACGCCCATTTCCTCAATACCACTTGATCTTGTTTTTATCGGTTCATGTACCAATAGTCGTATTGAAGACTTGAGAGAAGCTGCTTCGGTAGCGAAAGGCCGAAAAGTTTCGCAAAGTATCAAGCAGGCACTGGTAGTCCCCGGTTCTGGCTTGGTAAAACAGCAAGCAGAAGAAGAGGGTTTGCATAAGGTTTTTCTTGATGCCGGTTTCGAATGGCGAAATCCGGGCTGCTCAATGTGTCTTGCCATGAATTCAGATCGTTTGCAGCCAAAGGAGCGATGTGCATCAACATCCAATCGGAATTTTGAAGGCCGACAAGGTCAGGGCGGGCGTACCCACCTGGTCTCACCTGCAATGGCAGCGGCGGCAGCGATAGCCGGTTACTTCACTGATCCTGCGAGGCTTTAGAGCATGGAAAAATTTCTTGTCCATGAAGGTATTGTGCTACCGCTTGATAGGGCTAATGTAGATACTGACGCAATCATACCGAAGCAATTTCTAAAGTCAATAAAGCGAACGGGATTTGGTCCAAATCTGTTTGATGAATGGCGCTATCTTGATTATGGCGAGCCAGATCAGGACAACAGCTCTCGTCCGCTAAATCCAGATTTTGTATTGAACCAGTCTAGATATGAAGGCGCTAACATTCTGCTAGCCCGTGATAATTTCGGGTGTGGATCTTCAAGAGAGCATGCTCCTTGGGCTTTATTGGATTACGGCTTTCGCTGCATTATTGCTCCAAGTTTTGCCGATATCTTTTTTAACAATTGCTTTAAAAATGGCATTTTGCCGATCGTTCTGGAGTCCAAGGTAGTCGATAGTCTGTTCACTCAAGTTGAAATGTCTCCCGGTTATTCAATTTGCGTGGATTTACCCGAACAGTCTTTGACCCTTTTGGAGGATGGATCTTTGATTCGATTCGAGATTGATGCCTTTCGCAAAGAAGCTTTGCTTCAGGGATTAGATGACATCGGAATGACACTTGCAAAAGCAGATCGCATAAGAAATTATGAAGAGTCAAGACGCAAGGTTGCACCATGGTTATTTGCATAAGCATGCTCGAGTTGCGTTGAATATCCAGTCTTGGATTCTTGTAGGAATACTGCTATTTACGCTTTTGCTGTGGTTGCTAATCAAGCGCGCTGAAAACCAGAGCAGATCGCAAGCATCAAGTCGGCAGATCCCTGCCGAAAGCAGTTCGCAAACAGTCCACGGGACTTCATCAGATGGTCTGGATTTGGCTTTGGAACTGGCAGAGTATTTCCTTAGGCAGGACGAAAAAGAATTGACAAGGCGTTACATATGCGAGGTTCGTGAAGCGGGCTCTGAAAAACAAAAGGAGCAAGCTAGGCAGTTGCTGGAAAGACTCACTAGAGATCCTCCAATCAATTGATTGGCCTGCATCAAAATATGTGCAGAAGACCAGGATGTAGAAATCTGGTTGTTGAGGGTTTAAGGCAAAACCTGTGCTTTTGTTTGGGAATTACATACTTATTTGCAATGCTAGCCATTGCTAGTGCATCATATCATTGATTCGATGACATATATTCCGGCATCGGCCTGTCGAAGCCCTTCCAGCGGAATGGCGCCGGTTCCGCGTTCATTTCCCCAATGCCCCGGAGGATGCGCTGGCGGAGCCCGTTCAGCGAGCCGACCCGGATGTGCCCAAGAAGGTGCGAGCCATCTTTGGGAACGCGAACTCGACCCGGCTCAGCCACAAGGCATGCACGGGAGTATGCACGTACTGGAACCGGCCCCAGCCGGGTGGCCAGCCAGCCCTGTTCTCCTTCGGGACATGCGAGGAGTGGCTGGCAAGAATAATGCGGATGGTTGCGACTCCCGGCCATTGGGCGTCGAGGTGCTTCGGGAGTTCGATGAACTCCCGGCTACGGTGCAGTCTCTCGACATTGGCGATGATCTCCCCGGAGTGCAGGTCCAGCGCGTCAGAGATCGACAGGGCGTGAAGCATCGCCCGATGCTTCACGCTCACGACCAGCACTGGCTTTTCCGTCTTTCGAGCCATCATGGCCGCCGTCATTGATTCAGGGATGACCACCATAGGCGAAAACCCCTGTAATGTCAATGTATTCATGTTACGCTGTACTAGTAGCCTATCAACATACCATACATGACACGGTCGTGCTTTTTGTGTTTAATTCCTGACATTCAATTTATTTCGGGAATTGGTCATGAAGACAGGCATGCGGGAATTGGACAGTCGGTCGATCGAGTGGTTCAAGGGTGCGGTGTCATCGGGGGATTATACCCGTTCCGGTCTGGCTCGGGGTTTGTGCGAGAAGTCCGGGTGGTGCAATCAACAAGGAGTTCCGTGCGAAGCCCAGGCTCGCAAGATCCTGCCGAGGCTGGCCTCGGCCCTGTCGGTCGAATTGCCGGAGCCCGGTGGGGTGTTTGCCGAGCGGAAGGAGCTGAAGTTCCAGGGACCGGTGCCGGAACTTCGGATGAAGCTGGCGGAGCTGGGGGAGCTGTCGGTGGTTCCGGTCAGTCCTGGAGAGTCGGGTGACTGGCGTGCGATGATGCATTGCCATCATCCGCATGGTGATCCACAGGTGCCGGGCAAGTGCGTGAAGTACTGGCTCATGAGTGAGCATCATGGTGCTCTGGGGGTCTGTCCTTTCATACCGCAAGCTGGCATGAAAGGGAGCGTGACCGGTGGATTGGCTGGTCGCAGCGGGCCCGGGTTGCGCATCTGGACGAGGTGCTGAACAACACCCGTTTCCTGATCCTGCCCGGGGTTCGGGCATGCGGTCTGGCTTCGGCTGCCTTGCGGCTGGCGAGAGAACGTCTGTATGCCGACTGGCTGGAGCGGTACGGGAGGACGCCGAGGTTGGCGTATGCTCATGTGGATGGTTCGCATCCGGGCGGGAGTTGTCAGGCTGCCGGCTGGGAACGGATCGGCACGACTTCGGGCCGGCGCTGTGCCGAGGGCCTGCCGAAGCAGGGCCTGGGACGAGTCGAGTGCCGACGAAATTCCGCGCCTGTTCAAGACGTCACCGGAACGCCGGGCGGCGTACCGGTTGCTGTCGAGCAAGCAGGTGAGCATGAACGACATTCTGGAATCCCATCGCCAATCGACGACGGTATCGCGATGCGCGCAGCACGAGGCGGTGCTGTCGGTGCAGGATTCCACCGCTTTGAATTTCGACACCCGGAAGAGGAGTACCGATGGCCTGACGAGTATCGGTGGCACTGCCCAGGGGCATCTGCGCGCATGCGAATCTGGTCTTTTCGGATACGGGGAAGGTGCTGGGGGTGCTGGACATCGATGGTCGTTTCCGTGCCCGCTGTGCGGCGGGTGGCCAGGATCTCAAGGAGTCGGTGTGCTGGTCGGAGGGTCTTGAGACCGCCAGCGAACTGTCCGACGCGGTTGGGGAGCAGACCCGGGTGGTGTCGGTTTGCGACCGTGAGGGGGATGTCCGAGAGCTGTTCGACCGGCAGAGCCGGTTGTCCTCCCGGGTCGGTCTGCTGGTGCGTGGCAATGGGTCGAGACGGCGCAAGGTGGTGATGGAGGGAGGAGAAACCCGGGACCTGCGTGTGCATGTGGAAGCCGGTCCAGTGGCTGCAGAGCGGCTGATCAAGATGGGTGAACAGGGTGGCAAGCGTGCCCGTGTGGCCCGCACGGCGAAGGTTTCACTACGCATCTCGAAGGTCCAGATCCAGGCACCGGGAAAGGATCAGGACAGTCTGCCGCTGATTGCGGTATCGGCCCGTGAAGATCATCCACCGGCGGGGGTGAAGAAGCCCCTGAACTGGCTATTGCCGTGTAGCGAAGGCGAGGCGGATGCCGGAAATGCGCTGCGAATCTGTCAGTGGTACGAGGCGCGCTGGGGCATTGAAGAGCATTTTCGGGTGCTCAGGAGCGGCACCAGGATCAGCAAGCGTCAGTGTGACGATGCGGTCGATCTGGTCAAGTGCCTGGCCTTCGATGCGATCACGGCATGGCGTGTATTCGAGTTGCAACGACTGGCCAGGAGCGAGCCGGATGAGCTGGCCAGTCGCGTGGTTGACCCGGAAGAAATCGAGACCTGCCAGACTCTGCTCAGTGGTCTGTACCGGACACGGCCATCGCCACCACCACCGGGCCTGACCGTTCGCGAACATGCGGTTCAGGTCGGCAAACTGGCCGGATTCCTGCCGACCAAGAGACAGCCCTTGCCAGGCACCAAGCTACTATGGTTGGGAATGGTCGAGTTGCTGGCGGGCATGCGAAGCATCCGTGCCTACAAGCGACTGGTAGCCACCCTGGATGACGGTAGTGGATGATGCCGTGTTATGTATGGTATGTCGATAGACTAGTAGCGTATGTCTTTTCGCGGGTTAATGAGGTTCCTAACGGAAACGCCTCTCGCCGTGCAGAAGCCCCAATCCCGGAGGCCATTAATATATACACGCATTATATATGACCTCGGGGACTTTGATAAGTATCTGTTGCTTATTCGTGTACTTGTCCGAAACTTGCTGGGTAGCTGATCAACATTCTCAGTTTGCGACGAGAGTGCTAAAGATTGCGTCTTGCTTAGAAGAACGGGTAGTGGCTTAGCTTGGAAACTATAGAACCAAACCGGGAAGAGGCAGCCTGAAGGCCGCCCCCTGTCCCTCGTTCCGGGTTTTCCGGACGGGTCCGAGGATCGCCGCGGCCGGTCGGGCGTTCATGCGGACGCCGCATCGGGCCCCGTCAGTTGGTCGTGCAGCCCACACTGGTCCTCCAGGTGGCGTCCCTAATATATTCGTAGCCGTCTTCGCTGTCCGTGCGCGCCCACTGGCCCGACGAGTTTCGGGCTCCGCATAGACATGCATTGATCTGATTCCTGTCCCTGCTGAAGGCGAAGCAGCCGCTCGACCACGAACCGTCGATGGCGCGACCCGAGCCAAAGGGGATCTCCAGATCGGCCGCGGTCTTGAAGCAGAATCTTGAAATGATCCTGGTGACATCTCCGATATGCGTGACTGCGGTGTAGCGCCTGTTCTGCTTCAGGTTGCTGAAAGTTCTAGCTCCTGACACATCCGTGCCAGCTACAGCAGTTCCAAGAGTCTGCCTGCTCGCCTCTTCACTGCCATTTTCCAGCACGCTGAGATACACAGTGGCGCTTTGAAGAGCGTCCGCCCCTGGGATTAAAACTCGGATGTTATGAATACCAAGTAAAGACGTCTCCAGCTGGACCGCGTTTTTGGTCAGGGATCCGCCGACAAGGGATATTCCGGTACGTATGGTCTGGCCTGGCGGGCAGGTACTCTGGCCTGATGCACCATCAATGAAGGAGTAATCCACCTGCGCCATGGACGGAGCGGCCAGCATCGCCAGCAACAGGAAGGTCGCTAGTTTAGCGAGGGGGGGGGGGGTGAATAATGGATTTGTTTCATCGTGTTTTCCTCATGAGTTTCACGGTTGACATTTCCCTCCATTATACTGATTTTGCTTTCTGAAAACAAGTTCATTTTCAAATGAGGGTGTGCGTCTATTTTAAGGCAAGTTCGATTACATGAGGTACGAGGGTTGTTTTCGATCGAATATCTGCATAATAATCTATTATGCAGATATTCGATGAAGGAAACTCTCATGGAAACCCTTGATTCCCTCAAATCCCGATCCCGACGCCTGCTCGCAGAAATCGCCAGCCTTGGCGAATTCCGTCCAGGCACCCTCCATCAACGCTTTACCCAATGCGGCAAGCCTTCCTGTCACTGTGCCGGAGAAGATTCCCCCGGGCATCCCGGCTGGCAGCTGGCGTGGTCTCGCAACGGCAAGTCCGCATGTCGCGGGATTCCAAAGCAGGCCGTTGAGCAGGCCCGTGCCCAGTTGCTTGAGCACCAGCGCTTCAAGACCCTGGTCCGGGAATACACCGAGGTCAACGAATCCATGTGCGACCTGCAGCTGAAGTCCCAGCGCAGAAAAAAAACGGTGCAGCACCGGCACCGCTGGCGGAAACGCTTGACTGGCATGCGGCCTGCGAAGTCGATGTCCTGCTGGCCGGCCAGCACTTGGCCAGACCGCTGGATTTCCAGGCACTGGAAATGGCTCTGGCATCAGCTTCCCATCCGCGTGACGAGGCGCTGGGGCTGGACGATCGTTCGGTCTCGCCGGGCGTCCAGTGCATGATCGGGCTGGTCAGCGCCCGCAACAGTTTTGCCGAATCGCAGTACCTGTTGCGGGGACTCGCAAAGGTCAAGGTCAGTGCCAGTCAGGTGGAGCGCACGGCCGAGATGCTGGGACAGCGGATTGCCCAGCACGAGCAGAACCAGACTGAGCTTGAATCGCCACCGGCACCGACCTTGTATCTGGGCATGGATGGCACCGGTGTACCGATGCGGACTGCGGAGATCGCGGGGCGGGCGGGAAAACAGCCGGATGGACGCTCGAAAACCCGGGACATGAAGATTGTTTCGGTCTGGAGTGCCGAGGGACGGAACCAGAAGGGACATGCGGTGGTGGATCCGGACTCGGTCACCCGCAGTGCCGCCATTGAGTCGGCCCATGCCCCCGACTCGGCCAGGCTATTGTCGGCTTTCGCCAGGCGGGTCGAGCGGGAGGCGCTTCGCCGAGGCTTCGATCAGGCGCCCGGACAGGTCGTGATCGGAGATGGGGCTCGGTGGATATGGAACCTCTGTACTGAATTATTCCCGAAAGCAATCCAGATCGTCGACATCTACCATGCGAAAGAAAAACTCTGGGAGCTGGGTAAGCTCCTCTATGGCAACGGCTCCGATCTGGCCCGTCGCTGGTCGGAAGACCGTATCCGGCAACTCAAGGACGGCGATATCGAAAAATTGATCCAAGTTCTGCAGAGCGAGTCGTCCCGGCACGAGTCCGTGGATTCAGTGATTGGCTACTATCAGCACAACAAAGAACGCATGCGCTATGCCACATTCCGCGATCAGGGGCTATGCATCTCAAGCGCAGTAGTCGAAGCCGGCTGCAAGAACGCCATCGGTACCCGGCTCAAGCGGGGCGGCATGCACTGGACCGTGAAAGGAGCAAATGAAATAGCAGCACTGCGCTGCTACGTCAAAAGCAACCGCCATGATGACTTCGGGTAGAGTTATGGCTGAAAGTAGTGCGCGGGGCGGAAAGGGGTTCATCCAGCGGCTACCGTTTTCTGGTCTGATTGTACCTCAATTCCGTCCTGGAACTGCACTCCCTCGATGACCTGTCCGAGCCTGCGGAACCCGCGCAGCCTTCGCCAGCGGGATTCCGCGCACTGGCCGAGCTTGAACATCATGTCGAGCATGGTGTCGCGGCTCAGGCAGCCCCGGGTCGTCCGGGTCCGATGGCGGATCGTGGCGAAGGTCGACTCGATCGGGTTGGTGGTACGAATGCTCTGCCAGTGTTCGGCCGGGAAGTCGAAGAAGTTCATCAGCTCCTTGCGATCCTGGATCAGCTTCACAGCGGCCTTGGGATACTGGTCCTGGTAGCAGGCCAGGAAACGGTCGAAGGCCCGGTCGGCATGGTCCCGGGTCTCCGCCATCCAGATCTGCTGCAGTGCCGACTTCACCCTGGGATGGATGGCCTTCGGCATGGCGGCCAGCACGTTGGCGGTCTTGTGCACCCGGCAACGCTGGTGCCGGGTCTCCGGAAACACCCGGTCGAGCACCGACCAGAATCCCATGGCACCGTCCCCGATCGCCAGTTTCGGAGCGTTCATGCCCCGGCTCTTCAGGTCCAGCAGCACGTCCTGCCAGCTGAGGGTGGACTCGCGCACCCCGTCCTCGATGGCCAGAATCGACTTCCGGCTCTGGTCGTCCACGCCGATCACCACCAGGCAGCAGAGCTTCGTCTCCTCGTTGCGCAGCCCGCTGTACACCCCGTCCGCCCAGACATACACCCACCGGTCCTGGCTCAGGTCACGCTGCGTCCACTCCTTCCTCTCGTCCAGCCAGACCCGCTTGAGACGCTTGACCACTGACGGCGAGAACCCCTTCGCCTGCTTCCCCAGCAGCCCGGACAGCACGCCGGCCATCTCGCCGGTGCTGACCCCCTTCAGGTACAGCCAGGGCACCCAGGCCTTCAGCGTGCGACTCTTGCGCACATACGGCGGAACCACCGACGAGCGGAAGGTCACCGGCTTGCCGTCGTTGGAACGAACCTTCGGAATCCGCACCGGGACCGGGCCGATCCCGGTCTGGATCAGGCGCTCCGGATGATGGCCGCTGCGCACCACCAGCCGGAGGTTCTGTCCGGTGCGGCGGTCTTCATACAGCTTCAGGAACTCGCCCAGCTCCGCCTCCACCGCCTTGCACAGCAACTGCTGGGCGCTGTCGTGGAGAATCCCGGTCAGGACATCTTCAAATTTTCCGATTTGCGAACAGTCAATAATGGTATCATCGCTCATGGTGGCGTACCTCTTTGGTTAACTTTTTTCTCAATGTAATAGTTAATCCGGTTACGCCGCTGGATGAACCCCTTTCCGCCCCGCGCACTACTTTCGACCATAACTCCTTCCGGCCAAAAAATGCTCAATCACTGAAATCTGCCTTAATTCTGATGTAGTCCCTTCAAATGATTCCCTAGCAAGGAGTTTCACGCATCACATGCACTTCCCATGATAAATAATATTAAAATATTATATAATAGAAAAAAACATTATATATTATTACTATGATATTACTTAATTCAGTTTCAAAAGCGCAAGAACTACTGCGCTTGCAACTGAAAACCGTAAGGATCAGCCAAGGTCTGACACAAGCCGGCCTGGCAATGAGATCGGGAGTTCCATTGCCCACTTTACGCAAGTATGAACAAACGGGCTTGATCTCCCTGGAATCGTTTTTGAAGATGTTGATGGTTCTCGGATGTCTTGAAGCCTTTGTGCAGGCCTTGAACGATCATTCTGAACATTTTGAATCAATTGATGACGTATTGGATGATCGTCCGAAAAAACCTAGAAAACGCGGCTGGAGGACATGACTTTCAAGCCTGTTTCACAAGTCCGGGTCTTCTTGTATCTGGATGACTTGATCCTGCATGTAGGTCGTCTAGCAAAACGCGATCATAGAATCTATTTTGAATATGACAGATCATTTGTCGAAACAGGCCTCGAGGTATCTCCGGTCAGATTCCCCTTGAAAACGGGCGTACAGTCGCTTGATCCTTCTGTATTGGAAGGCCTGCCTGGAGTGTTTTATGACAGTCTTCCAGATGGTTGGGGACGCATGCTACTGGACCGAAAATTGAGGTCGCTCGGTGTTTTGCCACAACAACTATCAGCATTGGATCGTCTTGCATACGTTGGGCATACCGGCATTGGTGCACTTGTTTACGAGCCTGAGCACGCAACCGACAATCCTCATGATGACAGGTTCAGTGTGGAAGCGGTCGCCAGTCAGGTTGTCAAGGTTTTGTCCGGTGAGGCGACAGATCTGCTCCCACAACTATTGGCTCTCAATTGCTCATCAGCCGGCTCCCGGCCAAAAGCCATGATCGGTTTCCACGAGAACAAGACAGACATCATTCATGGAACATACAAGATGGATGGGGGCTATCAGCCGTGGCTTGTGAAATTTCCGAATACGAATGATGGTGCTGATGCCGGGGCGATTGAATATGTCTATGCATTAATGGCTGCTAATGCAGGTATGATGATTCCAGATGTGCACCTGTTCCCCTCTCGAACCGGTGGCGGATATTTTGCTGTTCAACGTTTTGACAGGAATCAGAATAATCGGAAACATATACATTCTGCATGCGGTCTCCTGCATTCGGACTTTCGAGTTCCATCACTGGATTATGAAGACTTGCTGGTGTTGACCATGATCTTGACCAGAGATATTCGTGAAGTGGAAAAAATGTTTCGACTTGCCGTGTTTAATGTGCTCGCACATAACCGCGATGATCACGGAAAGAATTTCTGCTACCTGATGAATAAACACGGCGAATGGAAACTATCACCCGCTTATGACCTGACCTTTTCATCCGGGCCTCGAGGAGAGCATAGTACAACGGTGATGGGCGAGGGAAGGACCCCGAGCCAATCCGAACTGGTGAAGCTAGGTCTTGAGGCAAAGCTTCCCAAAACCGTCATTTGTAGCATCATTGAGCAAACCAGAGCGGCTCTCGGGAGATGGCCGGCGCTTGCAAGAGAATATGGAGTGACAAGGTCAAACCTTGATTTGATTTCCTCAAGAATAATTGCATGAAGTTCTCGGTATTGATGACGGGTTTCCCGTGAATGCATTAACCAGCAATTGTTGTCAATAGTAATTTCGATCTGCCATCTCGCAGGTTGGCAATGCATCTTCCAGCTTGCCAGTTTCATTGACAGAAGGCCGGACCATTGCTAATTTATCAGTTATCTTTGCTTTGCGGGCTGCAAGCGGGCATGCAAAACTTCTAAATGCAGGCAATGCCGTGATGCGGACGGTTTCCACAGTGAAGAAATCCGACTGGGATTACTGCGAAAGGATACTGGGTATCAGCAATTCTAATTTTTGTAGCGCTAGGCCAAGTTCTGGAATAGAGGATATTATGAACAGTTGAAACCATTCATCGCAATCCAGGGGGTATATCGGTACTGCAATTGCCGAAGAATGGAGTTCCAACGAGCAAGATGCAGAATCATGATCAAGGTTTATTGGAGTCCGGCCGCGAGATCGGAAACAAACTCATGAACTTGTGAAACTATTTCCTGTTTGGTTCGGTTCTGTTCCTGTGCAGATTTGACAGTATTTACCAGCGCAGATCCAACCACAACCGCATCCGAAAATCGTCCAATATCTCTAACTTGCGATTGGGACTTGATACCAAATCCAACCGCAATTGGAAGATCTGTTTGTAAGCGAATTCCTTTCACTGTGTCTTCTAGTTCCTCAATCTCGGCAGACCGGGTTCCTGTTATTCCGGCAATTGCTATATGGTAGACAAAGCCCGAACTGTTTTTCAATATGCGAGAGAGTCGATTGCTATCACTGGTGGGTGTGGTTAACCGTATCCAGTTCAATCCTGTGGTTAGACAGGCATGGCAAAGCTCATCATCTTGTTCTGGGGGAAGGTCGACGATAATAAGTCCATCAACACCAATACTGATTGCGTCGGTCAGAAATTTTTGGGGTCCATATCGATAGATTGGATTGAAATACCCCATCAGAATGATTGGCGTTACAGCATCTTTTTTTCGAAATGATTCGACCATCTGCAAAGTATTGATCATTGACGCACCATTTTTGAGAGCGCGCTGGCTTGAGAGCTGGATTGCCGGACCATCAGCCATGGGGTCAGAAAATGGCATGCCAAGTTCAATGATATCTGCTCCGGCTTTTGGCAACCCGTTCAGGATTTCCAGCGAAATCTCAGAGCTTGGATCTCCGGCCGTGATGAAGGTAACTAGCCCGGCTCGATTCTCCTGCTTCAGAGCTGCAAACCGGGTTTGCAGACGCTGGGTCATAGCTTCTCTCCCAGAGCATCCGCTACCGTAAATACGTCCTTGTCTCCTCGTCCACACATGTTCATTACAATAATTTTGTCTTTTGACATGGAGGGAGCTATCTTGATTACATGTGCGAGCGCATGAGATGGTTCTAGCGCGGGAATAATGCCTTCAGTGCGGCAGCAAACCTGGAAAGCCTCCAAAGCTTCCTGGTCTGTGACTGAAACATATTCAATGCGCCCTTGTTCATGCAGCCAAGAATGCTCAGGTCCAATACCGGGGTAGTCAAGACCAGCCGAGATGGAATGTGCATCCTGAATTTGTCCATCATTGTCTTGCAGCAGGTAGGTGCGATTGCCATGCAAGACACCCGGTTGTCCTCCAGTTAATGAAGCTGCATGCTGACCAGTATCTATGCCGAGTCCACCCGCTTCGACTCCGATGATATCAACACTCGAATCATCAAGAAAGGGATGAAAAAGTCCGATTGCATTTGATCCTCCACCGATACAGGCCACCAGTACATCTGGCAAGCGATTCTCGTATTGCATAATCTGTTCACGTGTTTCGCGACCGATGATTGACTGGAACTCTCGCACCATCTCAGGATAGGGATGAGGTCCGGCACAAGTGCCGATGATATAGAAGGTGTCATGGACATTGGCTACCCAGTCCCTCAATGCCTCGTTCATTGCATCTTTTAGGGTAGCAGTACCGCTGGTCACCGGCACTACTTCGGTGCCAAGCAGTTTCATTCTGAAAACATTGGGTGCTTGTCTTTCGATATCGGTCTTACCCATGTAGACAATGCAAGGCAGATCGAACAAGGCGCAAACTGTGGCGGCTGCAACACCATGCTGACCAGCCCCTGTCTCGGCAATGATACGTTGCTTGTTCATTCTCTTGGCTAGAAGGATTTGGCCAAGGGTATTATTGATTTTATGAGAGCCAGTATGATTTAACTCATCTCGCTTGAAATAGATCTTTGCACCATCCAGATGCTCTGACAGGCGTTTTGCAAAATAGAGAGGACTCGGCCGTCCTACATAATGTTCAGCGTAATACAGGATATCGGAAAGATAGTCTTTATCATGGCGGTATTTTTGCCATGCCTGATTTACTTCCAAGATAAGCGGCATGAGTGTTTCGGCAACAAATCTCCCACCAAAAATTCCGAAATGCCCTCTATCATCCGGTCCTGATCGGTACGAGTCTGTAATCGGTGCTATTGAATTCATTGGCTGCGATTTAATGGGCTAAAGCAAAGAAGGAATTATACAATTTCTGTAGGTTAAGACGCATCCCGATATTGTCAAATCCCATAATTTAGCGATCCGATTGGTCATAATGGAATAGTTAATCCGGTTACGCCGCCTTTTTCAACCCCCCTTTCCGCCCACGCACTACTTTCGACCATAACTCCTGCCGAAATGCTTGACCGTAAGTGGATTGGCATTGACATATCGTTCAAGGCATATGAACTGGTGAAGATGCGACTGGACACGGGTGTGGCCGATCCGCACGATACACTTGGATACGGCAAGGATATCCATATGCAGAATGACCCACCGACAAGAACGGATCTGGGCAGTGACTATCGGGAAAAGAAGTTTGTATATTTGATTTCGCATCCAAACTACCCCGGGGAGTACAAGGTTGGCATTGCCTGGGATGCCCAAAAAAGACTTGCCGCCTGCCAGACATCTGATCCTGAAAGGAGATACAAAATTAAATACAAGCTGGAAACCCCTCATTTTCGGAAACTGGAAAAGCATATCCACAAGAAATTCCCGAACAAGCACGAGTGGGTGCAGGGTGAACTGGATGAAATTATCAAGGAAATAGAAAACTACAAAGGGTAATTAAATGAACGAAAAATAGAAACGGGTCAATCAATTCAAATCACGAACACTTTGAATGGATTGACGCAACACTGGAGCAGTTGGCAAAGATGATTATGCAGTCAGAGCCGAAAAAGTCGGACGAGTGGAACTACTTGAAGAAGAATGAAAAGAGGAAATGAATAAATACGGGTTTATCTGTCTTTGCTCAGTCTCCTTCAAGATTCCCAAAACTTCTCTATTTTTCAAAGACCGTGATCATTGGTGAGACGATGAAATTGACGAATGATTGCTTCGTATTCATCTGAAGCCATATGAGTAAATGGTTTTACACGATTTACGCCAGGTTGCAAGATGGCATCTAGCACATCTTTTTTCCTTTCTATGGGGCTGCACGGCTGACTTTTTTCTCTGATTTTCTTTTTCAGCTTCTCTAGGTAGCTTGAACAACTCATGAACCCCACAAGTTGTTGCATTACATGATGCAGGTATTGACATTAGAGGGTACAAGCAACAGAATATCGATAGCGCCGATTTGAGATCAGCTTGCGGGCGCATTAGAAGTACGGCTAAAGAGACATTTGTCACAAGAACCAAACTCCGTCTCGTTAGTAAAGCTGGCAGACGGTTTTTTTATGTCAATAGCATACAGAATTTTTTGGAAAGGTTCCATGGCAAAAGATATCAGACCGCTTCATCGTCAGACAGTGGCGATAAGACACGGTCAAAAACGCACACCGGAGAGGGAACACAATGAAGCAATCTTCACTACCTCAAGTTATGTTTTCGATCATGCCGAGCAGGCCAGCATGCTGTTCAGCGGTCAGGAAAAAGGCAATGTCTACTCAAGATTTACCAATCCCACAGTAGCTGGATTCGAAAACCGGCTGGCAGAACTGGAAAATGCGTCACACTGTGTCGCAGTAGCATCCGGAATGGCCGCAATTCATGGGACTCTACTGGCGTTGCTCAAATCAGGAGACCATGTTGTAGCCTCGTCTGCTCTGTTTGGATCAACAGTCTCACTTCTGACCAATGTTTTCGAAAAATTTGGCGTGCAGACTTCGTTTGTGAATATGACCGACCCAAAACAATGGAAACTTGCAATCAGACCAAATACGAAACTGTTTTTTCTTGAGACGCCAAGTAATCCGTTATGTGAAGTAGCTGATATCAAGCAAATTTCCAGGGTTGCCCATGATATAGGTGCATTACTGGTTGTAGACAATGCATTTATGACACCGATCTTGCAACGTCCTATAGAAAACGGTGCGGATATCGTGGTCCATACAGCCACCAAATATCTTGACGGTCAAGGAAGATGCGTGGGTGGTGCAATCGTCACCAATGAGTCCGCAATACATGAAAAGCTGTTCACAATGCTACGCACAACCGGCCCTACCATGAGCCCATTCAATGCATGGACTTTCATCAAGGGTCTTGAAACATTACCAGTTCGAATGAAATATCATTGCAGTAATGCATTGGCGGTAGCCCGATGGCTACAGAGTCACCCCTTAGTTAAGAGGGTTCATTACCCCGGATTACAAACGCATCCTCAGCATGAACTCGCGAAACAATTATTTTCAGGTTTTGGCGGAATTGTCTCCTTCGAGATTCAAGGTGGAAAGTACGATGCATGGACCATGATTGACGGTACCGAAATGCTCTCGATTACTGGAAATCTTGGTGACGTAAAAACCACGATTACTCATCCTGCGACAACAACTCATGCCCGCATATCTCAGGAAGCCCGTGATCGGGCAAGAATCACCGATACGTTGGTCAGGTTGTCTGTTGGCCTGGAACATATCGAAGATATTTTGGCTGACCTGGAATTAGGTTTGAACAAAGTCGGTATCCTGGACAAATCGGCCAGCTGATGAAGAATTATCCAACTTCGCTTATGGGACAATCCGGCTTGCATTGAACATCGCGTTCCGGAACCGAAACCTTTCAAACAGGATTTGAGAATTAGGCTTGAATCGCAGCTGCTCGATATCTCGGAATCTTGCTGACGTATGATTGTGAGGCCTTTCTGAGTTCGAGAATCTCCTCGTCACTCAACTCTCGAATAGCCTTGGCCGGAGAGCCCAGAATCAACGTTCGATCCGGAAAAGTCTTATTTTCGGTTATTAAGGATTTTGCTCCAACTAGGCAATCCTGACCAATTACTGCATTGTTCAAAATCACAGAACCAATTCCGATTAAACTTCCTCGACCTACACTGCAACCATGGAGCATGGTGCTGTGCCCTACGGTCACATCATTCCCAATTTCGACCGGAAACCCGGGATCTGTATGCATTACACTGCAATCCTGAACATTCGAGCGATCTCCAATTCGGATTAATTCGTTGTCTCCTCTCAAGACCGTATTGAACCAGATGCTGGATTCCTCTCCGATTGATACCCATCCGATAATATCGGCTGTATTCGCAATATAACTGGATTCGGCAATCTCAGGCGGCGGCCGGTCAGCTAGAACATAAATCATTGTGTTCAGACCAGCATTGGCGGGCGAGTTTGTTCTGGTGCCTGATCACCACGCCATGACCGGAGGCTCATCATATCGTTGAATTTTTCAAGTAGCGTCTTTTTCTTGAAGTAACTGAGGCTGACAAGATCGGCATCATCCAGTGCCGCGATTAGAAAGTCATCACTGGTCTGTAACTTGTCAACCAAACCTAACTCTATCGCCCGGGAGCCTAACCAATGTTCCCCGGTCGAAACCTCGTCGATCAGTAAATTGGGCCTCCGCATCTGCACAAACTGCTTGAAGAGCTGGTGCGTCTCTTCAAGATCCGTTTGCATTTTCTTGCGTCCTTTTTCGGAGTTTTCGCCGAACATAGTCAAGGTTCTTTTGTACTCGCCAGAGTATAACTGTTCAAATTCGACTCCATGCTTTTTCAACAGTTCATTAAAGTTGGGTATTTGGGCCAATACTCCGATGGAGCCAATGATCGAAAAAGGGGCTGCAATCACCGTAGTACCTACACATGCCATCATGTATCCACCACTTGCTGCGACTTTGTCCACGGCAATCGTCAAGGGAATGCCACGAGATCGGAGGCGCTGTAGTTGTGATGCTGCCAGTCCGTAGCCATGCACAGTGCCACCAGCACTTTCCAAACGAAGCAACACCTCATCTCCTTCGACTGCAGTTAACAGAACCGCACTGATTTCTTCTCGTAATCGAGCGACATTCGTGGCTTGCAGATCGCCAACAAAATCCAGAACAAAAATTCGTTTCCTTTGTTGCGTGTCTGTACTACTTGCTTTCTTATCCTCTTTCGCTTTCGCTTTTTGACGCTTT
Organism: Candidatus Poriferihabitans sp.; assembly: GCA_965220975.1. Classification (GTDB taxonomy): domain Bacteria; phylum Pseudomonadota; class Gammaproteobacteria; order Arenicellales; family Poriferihabitantaceae; genus Poriferihabitans. The sequence continues at coordinate 540,993 of OZ244855.1, forward strand.
TTGTCAGCCTTTAGTTCAGCCTTCTGTTCCGTTTCGGAGAGGGTGATGACATTCAAGGCCTTGGACATGTTCTGGTATTGCTTGTTCAGATGAGTAATTTCAAGTTTGGGCTCATCAGGGGCTCTCTGTTTCATCGCCAATGCAAACAGGCTGCCGACAACGAACACGATTCCAAGAACAACGGTCAGGGCTTTTGCTAGAAACAGCCCATACTCTACAAAAAATTCAATCATGTTTCTGTTATCCGTTCGAAGAATGTTGAGATTTTTTTATCCATGTATCACGCAATGAGACGATTCGATTGAAGACTAGTGCGCCCGGTCGACTGCTCGTATCCTGAAAAAAATAGCCAACTCGTTCAAACTGGTAGCGGGTCTGGGGAGCTGCATGTCCTAGTTCCATTTCCAATTTGCAATCCTGAAGACATTCCAATGATACAGCATTCAGGCAATCAAGATAATTCCGTTTGCCATCAGCAAGCGGATCTGCAACCGAAAACAACCGGTCATACAGTCGCACTTCAGCGTTGATCGCATGGTTGGCGCTAACCCAATGAACAATTCCTTTGACTTTTCTGCCATCCTGCGTTTTTCCTGACGCTGTCTCGGGATCATATTCGCACCGAATTTCGACCGGTTCACCATGTTCATCATGAATCACCTCTTTGAACCGAATGACATAGGCATGTCGCAATCGAACTTCTCGTCCTGGTGCCAGCCGATAATAACCCTTGGGGGGGTTATCCTCATAATCACTCCGCTCAATGAAAATCTCTCGGGAAAAAGTCAGCTGGCGTCGACCAATCTGTGGATTATGCGGATGATTGGGAACCTCTATTGACTCAGTTGCCGATTCTGGATAGTTTTCGATAATTACCTTTAGCGGTCTTAATACCGCCATGGCACGAGGGACTTTGGGGTCTAGATCATCACGAATGCATTTTTCCAGCAATCCCATCTCGATCACATTTGGCTTTCGGGTAATTCCTACCGATGCAATAAAGTTTTTCAGCGATTCAGGCGTATATCCCCGTCGTCTCAGCCCCGAGATTGTGGGCATCCGCGGATCGTCCCAGCCTGAAACATGGCCAAGTTCAACCAGCTGGGTTAACAATCGTTTACTCATCACGGTGTAGTTGAGGTTTAGGCGCGAAAATTCGATCTGTCGAGGTTTCGATGGAACGGGAAGATGTTCGATAAACCAGTCATACAAGGCCCGATGATCTTCGAATTCAAGTGTGCACAAGGAATGCGTGACTCTTTCTATCGCATCGCCTTGTCCATGTGCAAAGTCGTACATGGGATATATGCACCATTTATTTCCTGTTCTTTGATGAACATGGTGGCGAATGCGATATAGAACCGGGTCTCTCAAATTGATGTTTGAAGCATGCATGTCGATTTTGGCACGCAAAACATGTTCCCCATCTGCAAATTTACCATCTCGCATTGCTCGAAATAAGGACAGGTTCTCCTCAACACTCCGCTCGCGATAAGGACTGTTCATGCCCGGCTCGGTCAAAGTACCGCGTTGCCGCCGGATTTCTTCTCCAGATTGACTGTCGACATATGCCAGGGCATGGTTAATCAGGTGAACTGCGTATTCATAAAATTGATCGAAATAGTCGGAGGCATGGGCGAGTGAACTCCACTTGTATCCTAGCCATCGGATATCCTCTTCAATCTTGGAAGCAAATTTCTGGCTTTCCTTGAGTGGGTTGGTATCATCAAAACGGAGCGTACATCGTCCCTTGTAATCATCCTTGATTCCAAAATTCAGCCAGATCGCCTTGCAATGTCCGATATGGAGATAACCGTTGGGCTCAGGCGGAAACCGTGTCACAATTTCCTGATGACGACCCGCTTTGAGGTCGTCATCAATGATCTGCCGAATAAAGTTGGCTGGCTTGGGGTTATTGATCACGGATAGTTGTAACAGGTTATCGGTTGATTCAGAGCTGGGTAAGTTCGACTGGAAAATCAGCGAATATTTGTCATCCGTTGCTTGATGGCCATTCGTCAAAAGGGAAAGGTTTCTGATCGGAATTGAAGTTCAAGTAATCAAGAATCCGGTGCATGAATATGGCCAGATCATGGCTAAAATTTTGCAATTTGAGGTTTGGACTTCCGGTAATGAACTTGTGGCCCAATTGAAACATGACAAGTGCCAGGGTAAAAATTATTGTGAAATAGAGAATGAACCCAAAAAGAAAAATAAAGAAAAGGCGTAGCCCCGTTTCACTAGCATTTCTTTTCCATTCATCCTTTTCGTTCGGTTCCGGCAGATTCTTGTCCATAATTCGAAGTAGGAAGTAAAAAGTTTAGAAATTTCCGATGATTCTAAAAATTATATGTGAATATTCGGTCAGTCCTGTAAAAAACATGAAAAAGCGCTGTTGGCGTAACCAAGATCAAATGTCCAAATTTTTTGTTTTCTGCGGCTACTCGTCCACTTTGAGTTTAGTAGACTTGATGAATGCTTTTCTTTTCGTCGGCATTTGCAGGGGCTCCGCCCTGCAAATACATCCACAGTTTAATTTGCAAATGAGTGGGAAAGAAAACGGACGAGCTTCGTTCAAGGTCAGAACTTCTCCACGCGATTATCCCGCAGGTTTCGATCATCCCCTCCGAACACCATGCCAATCAGGTGAATGGATTCTCCGCGGTCCCGATACTTGTCGGCGTAGCCTTTGGTGCGAACTTGTGCAATGGCGCCATCGAGAGTTTCCTCAACCGTCCTGTTTTCCTTCAGCATCCTGAATTCGAGGACAAACGCCTGACGGTCATGCACCGCCACCATGTCCGAGCGGCCATGGCTTGAACCGTCCTCGGCCGTGACATCGACATCCAGGGCCTTGAAGCACGTGAACAGCAAGCTCGCATACCAGGATTCGTAACGGGCAAGACCGCCGCCTTGATGCCATTCATGGGGAATGCGGGAAAACAAGGCCTGAATCTGCCCTTGCATGGCCGGGAAGTCGTTTTCTCCCGGATGCCGGAGCAGTTTCCTGCCCGCATCTTCCGCCATCTGGCCATTTCCCGTCAGATGCCGGATGAACCCCTTGTTGAATCGCTTCTGAATCTCGAGGGTCGGATAGTATAGCTGGTAGATCGCCCGGTGCTCGTCTTCCCCCTCGAGTTCCCGGACAATGGTCGGATGGCCGGACTGGAACAGCAGGGCTTCAATGCTGAAGGAACCCGGCTCGAAACTGACGATGTCCTCTTCATCGACTTCCAGGTTTTCCAGATCCATGGAACCGGCTTCTCTCTTCAGCAGCATCCGGTACAGGCAGCCGGGCTGTCCCGACCTGAACCAGTGAGTCCGAAACTTGCGCTTGTTGAACAGGTGGAGGATGTCGTGGGGATTGCAGAGCTTGTCCTCGCCCAGCCAGCTGTAGCCGTTGTACCATTCGCGAATCGTGTCCCGGTCCAGCCCTTCCAGCTCGGGAGCAAACACCGTATCCAGATCCTGGTCCGCATATCCGCAAATCGATGCCAGGGGAGGGTAGAGACTGATGTCATCGAGATTGTTGAGACCCGATGAAAAGCTGTCCTTGGAAAACATCGTGATGCCGGTCACGTACACGAACCGAACATGATCTTCTGCATCCTTTAGAATGCTATACAGATTACGGAGTTTATCCCTGTTCTCCTTGGCTTTCTCGTCATCTTCCAGCACATTCAGGACCGGACGGTCATATTCGTCAACCAGCACCACTACCTGTTGACCGGTTGCTTGATGGAGTTGCATCAGAATGTGTCGCAGTCTCTCGGAGGCGGATTTCACCGGAGGAATCTTGAGGCCAAAAGCCTTTTCGACACTGTACAGTTGACTTAATGCCGTATCTTCCAGCAGCTCAAGTGAATCGACTTCTCCCCCAAAACTCAAGCGAACCACGGGATGCTTGACCGACCAGTCCCAGTGCGGATGAATGTCCAGACCTCGAAACAGGGGTTCATTGCACTCGAACAGTTCCTTCAGTGTACTCATCAGGAGACTCTTGCCGAAACGGCGCGGACGGGAGAGAAAGTAGAACCGTCCATTGCCAATCATATCCCCAATCAAAGATGTCTTGTCGACATAATAACAACCTTCATTTCGAAGATTTGCAAACGATTGATAACCGACCGGTAACCGATAAGGTACTGTCTGAGTGGTTATGTCTGCATTCATGAGGTGATCATCTTATCATGGTGGGGAGAGTGGTTGCTGTTTATGGCCTTGTAATATTTTTAGTGACTTATCGATGTTCTAGCAAAAGACCCTTCCCATAGAACACTGCTTGCTGAGCCCGCACTGACAACTGCCATGCTTTCCATTCCAGGCAATTTTTTGAGACAACTATCCCCAATTTTGGCCACGACTCAACCGTGATCAGTGATGCATCAAGCTAGTTATTATTTCAGTATTTCGCGGCAGGCAGAGTGAATGAAATGCCAATAATAAAAGTTCCTACGTAGAAATGACCAAATACTTGCGATTATACAAGCAGAAATTGTGTCAAATTCAGCTTGTAGCTATGGATTACCATCAGCAGAACACGCGTTCAAGCACTTTTGTATAGATTGTCGTTAGCGTATCGAGATCTTGTATGCTGACACATTCATCAATCTGATGAATCGTTTCATTTATGGGCCCAAGTTCGACTACATGGTCGCATATCTGTGCCATGAACCTTCCGTCTGATGTGCCTCCACTTGTCGCAATGTCAGGAGGTGTACCGATGATATCCGAAATCGCTTGGGAAGCAATTTCGATCAAAGCGCGATCCTGAGTATAGTATGGTTTAGCGCTACTCGTATACTTAAGATCATATTCGATTTCATGCCTGACCAGAATCTCATTCACTCTCTGCTTGATCTCTTGCTCATTGGTTTCGGGCGAGTAACGAAAATTGAACAGGACGCTGGCATCTCCAGGTATCACATTGGCGGCTCCGGTTCCGCTCATTATGTTTGAGACTTGCAAACTTGTCGGAGGGAAATTCTCATTTCCACGATCCCATTTGGCCTCCACCAGATCCAACAAAACCGGCGCCAAGGCATGAATCGGATTATTGGCGAGGTGTGGATAGGCGATGTGTCCTTGCTGGCCTTTAACCGTTAGGGCTAGATTGAGTGATCCACGTCGACCGATCTTGATGGTGTCGCCACAACTTTTTTCACTGGTCGGCTCTCCAACCACACAATAATCAATTGCCTCTTTTCTGATCATTAATTCATCAACAACAGCTCGAGTACCCCATTTTGCTACACCTTCCTCATCACTGGTAATGAGTAATGCAATTGAGCCTTCATAGTTGGGATGCTTGCGTATGAAGTTCTCGCACGCGATAACGAAGCTGGCAATTCCCCCTTTCATGTCTGCGGCGCCACGACCATATAACATGCCATCTTCGATGTGTGCAGAGAACGGATGGTGAGTCCATTTCTCCAGCGGTCCAGTTGGCACGACGTCAGTATGACCAGCAAATACCAAAAGCGGCCCTTTGGTTCCATGCCTAGCCCACAGGTTCGTTACATCTTCAAAAACCATGGATTCACACCGAAAGCCAAGAGGAGCAAGGCGTTGCTCAAGCAGTGGTTGACAGCCATTGTCATTTGGGGTGACCGATTCGATACGAATTAATTCTGATGTAAGATGAACGGATGGGGATGTCATTTGCAATTCTGTAGGGCAAGTGTTTTGTGAAGGCTTGGATTATAATGGCAAACCTGTACTGTTAATGATCAAACTCGACAAATCGGAAATGCTACATGGATCGATGGTTTCAATCACCGGTTGGCAAATCAGTCATTCAGGCCGAGACGAAGACTTTCTCTGAGTTAGTCCCATCCGGCTTTTATGCAAGGTCTCTTCAGATTGGCATGCCGGAAGTACCCTTTTTAGAGGGTTTTGAATCTCGTGAGCGATACATTGTGGATGGGGGAGACCAATTCGACATACCATATGGTGGAGAGAACTGGAAGCAGGATAGAAAAAGCCGCTATATCATTGCCAGACCGTTCGCGCTCCCGTTTCCTCAACGATCGCAAAATTTGATTGTTCTGCCGCATACCATAGATCATTGCGAAAATCCCCATGACGTATTGAGAGAAATAAATGAGATTCTGGAACCTGAAGGATGCCTGGCAATTATTGGATTTAACATCTTCAGCATTTATGGGTGTTTGCATTCCATATTACGTAAAACCGGCCGAATGCCTTGGAACGGAAAATTCTACTCGATAGGGCGGGTACAAGACTGGCTGTTGCTGCTCGGATACGATCTGATCGGTGCCCGCATGCTGGTCTATCGACCTCCGATTAACTCTGAACGATATCAGGCAAAAATGAAATTTTTGGAAAAGGCCGGCAATCGATGGTGGCCGGGATTGGGCAGTGTGTATGTTATTGTTGGCAAAAAACGCGAAATCACGTTGACCCTGAATCGTCAACTGTCAACAGCCTGGACAAAATTTCTGCCGACGGTAGTGCGTCCGGTGCCACAGAAAGTGGCGAGGGTCATGAACAAGGAGGCAATCAATAGTGAGTGATACTGGCGATAGATTGCCAAAAGTAGTGATCTATACTGATGGGGCATGTCAAGGAAATCCGGGTCCGGGCGGTTGGGGAGCATTGCTGATCTCGGGAGAGCATAAGAGAGAGCTGATTGGCGGTGATCAACATACCACAAATAATCGAATGGAGATGACTGCTAGTATTGAAGCCCTCAAGGCACTCAAGCAGAAGTGTGATGTAGACCTCTATACGGATTCCAAGTATCTAAAAAGCGGGATTGAGAGCTGGCTACCGGCTTGGAAAAGAAACAACTGGCGCACAGCACAGCGTAATCCTGTCAAGAATCGGGATCTCTGGGAGTCACTGGATCATTTGATTCGAAAGCATTCCGTGCGATGGCGTTGGGTTAAGGGGCACGCTGGGAATGCGGGTAATGAAAGAGCAGATAAACTGGCGAAACAAGGTCTAAAGAAGAATTTGTCATGAGGCAAGTCGTACTCGATACCGAAACAACCGGGCTGAATGTAAAAGAAGGGGATCGCATCGTGGAAATCGGTGCGATTGAATTGATCAATCGCCATATAACCAATAGTAAATTTCACAAATACATTAATCCTGAGAGGGGGGTTAGTGAAGAAGCTGTTCAAGTGCATGGAATTACTAACGAGAAATTGGCGCAATCTCCGTTATTCCGCGAGATTTCGGACGAACTATTGGGGTTCATTGAAGATGCTGATCTGATTATTCACAATGCCGAATTTGATCTCGGATTTCTGAACAATGAACTCGCCCTGATTGATGGCCATGCAAATCAGAAACTCCAGGAACTATGTCAGATTATTGATACTTTGGAACTGGCGAGATCCAAGCATCCCGGTCAACGCAATGATCTCGATTCGTTGTGTCGTCGATATGGGGTGAATAACACAAACCGCACCTTGCATGGTGCATTGCTGGACGCTGAACTATTGGCCCGAGTCTACCTGCAAATGACAGGAGGACAAGTAACCTTGCTTGGTGAGCAGGGAGGTGAAGTGACTAATCTGCATGGTCGTCAAAAATCCCATCAAAAGATCGAAAATTCTGATGACTTGATTCGTGCTGCAGCAACTCATGAGGATTTAGAACTGCATGAAAAATGGCTGAATATGCTTAGGCAGAATACAAAGAATGACCGGGATATTGTTTGGGATCGAGATATAGATTCTGCTCGATAGGTTGACCAATAGTCTGATAACAGCAATAAGGAATTGAAACACTTCGAGGTGCTGGATGTTGTTTTGGAAGGGGATATCTGCATGTCGAGAAGACCGTCAGGTGGTTGACAATCTCTGTTTCAACAGTACATGAGAATGGTCATGTACACGTCTACCGACAACTAGCATGTGGGGAACGATCCCAGATCAACACACGGTTATCTACAGGAATATCGGTACGTGAGACTGCGAAGCTTCTGGATCGAAGTTGGAGTCGCTGGTACTGGCGGTGCAGAACACCGCGACCCTGAATAATCACGGCTTGAGAAAGACCGGAAGACGGAGTTATTCAGGCTGTTCTTTCAAATAGCGATAGAGATAAAAGAACTGGCCAATTGAAAAAACCACGGTCAAGCCAAACAACCAAAACACCCTGAAGTTGACCCAGAACTCGGTACGGGTTTGTGGGTCTGCAGCGAGGTTATGAAAAAAAGCGACATATACATTAAGGCTCCCGAGCAACAGGAAAAACAGCGCCCAGGCAAGGTTTAGATTTCTCCAGACTTTTGCGGGCAGCGAAATCTGATTGCCAATCACATATTCAAGCGCTGATTTTTTGGTAAACTGCATGGTCATAATGACAGCAAAAAAAGTCCAGTTTACGATCGTGGGTTTCCATTTGATGAAGACATCATCCTGCAAGAAAATGGTCAGTCCACCGAATATGCTTATGATGACCAGAGTAATCAAATGCACAGTCTCAAAGCGGCGATATTTGAGCCAAAAGACGCTGATTTGAATAATCGTGGCTACAATTGCGGCAGCCGTTGCAACATAAATGTCGAATAGCTTGAAGGCAACAAAGAAGACCAGTAGCGGAAAAAAATCGATTAAGAGTTTCATGCGTCGAAAATAATTCTACTCGTTGAATTGAGTTAACGTGAATTTGTTATTGGATATCGTACTGTGGAAGAATTCTGGGTATGATAACCAAAATGCGTAATATTCTGCGGGGTGTAATATTTCACTTAACAAAAAATTTATTGCGGTTGACGGCCCGATAGGGGTCGGCAAACTAGCTCTTGCAACTCGACTTGCTGCTCAGTTTGGTGGTGAATTGATTCATGAGCATGCTGATGATAATCCTTTTTTACAACGGTTCTACAACCAGCCGGATCATTTTGCTCTGCAGACACAACTGCATTTCCTTTTTCAGAGAACCAAGAGATTGAAAGAATTGAGACAGGAGAATTTACTCCACTCGGTTCGTATCACAGATTTTACATTAGCGAAAGAATCCATATTTGCCAATTTGACTTTGGAACCGGATGAACTGGAGTTATATAACCAATTGTTTCTTCAATTGGCGGTGAAGATTCCCTCTCCGGATTTGGTGATTTATCTACAGGTCTCAGTTGATGTGCTCATGGAGCGCATACAAAGCAGGGGAATACTCTATGAAAGAAAGTTGAAGCGTGAGATGTTGGCTCGGTTGACGGACAGCTATACCCAGTACTACATGAACTACAGTGACTCAGCACTGATTGTGATTAATGCCGAAAATTTCTTGACGCCAGGGCATGAATCACATTTTCACATGCTGGTTGAGCAAGTCGAAAATATTTCTTCCGGTCGCCATTACTTTAACCCTATCGATTAATGGTATAAATGTGGCTAACGAGAAGTTTCCGGTGGCTCGAGTCCCATCACTAAGAACCATCGCCATGCCGGCTGATGCTAATCCGGGTGGCGATATTTTTGGGGGATGGATCATGTCTCAGATGGATCTTGCTGGGGCAATCCATGCAAGTTATCGAGTGGTCAATCGTATCGTGACGGTTGCGGTTGAATCAATGAAATTCCATCTCCCTGTGTATGTTGGTGATCAGGTTAGTTGCTTTTGTGAAACACGAAAGATTGGAACTACTTCCGTTTCGGTACACATTGAGACCTGGGTTAGACGGCGAGAGGAGAATCAGGAGTATCTCAAGGTAACCGAGGCGACCTACACTTATGTTGCAATAGGTAAAAATCGAAAACCAGTGCCGATTCAGTTGCGTGAACCGCATGATCAGGTTGTTGATATCTGATTCACGATTAGCTATGAATGCGAAATCCAGGGAAATATTTGTCTAATCCTGCGTTGAAAGAAAAGGGAATTATATACATTCTGCACCATGACTGCTACGCAATAAAATCCAGACCGGAGTAGAATGACGGGATGGAATGGCTGTCATCACTGCTTAAAAACAGAATCTTTCTTTGGTTGAATGAGCGGTTTATGTATGGGGTAAAAGGTCGTGCGGAAATAGATTCCTTGAAAGAGGAAATTGGCGATCTCAAGGCAAGAAAGAAACAATGAGCTTAGAGACCTGCTTGCCAAAAAGGAGTCGGTGGATGTTGGCGGTATTACAATTACTGGCAATACCCTCAAAATTGGCATTGGTCTAGACAAAAAAGCAGGAAAAGCTGGAGAATGCAATGCGGAAGTTGCATCAGGAACCTGTGAAAGAAAATATAACACGTGCACGTTTGCCTGATGGAACTCACATTGTTTCATTGCCTGATGGATCTTATAAATTGTCATTTCCCATTGACATTACAGCAACAGAAGGTTTTGAGTTTAGCAGTTATATTGAAATTATTGAAATTAAAGTAGAAAGCGAGAAGGATTTGGAGACTGACCTACAAGACGATCAAAAAAAAGCATGATATAAAAGGTCGTTGTATGGAGCAGAAGGGAGGGAGGGTTATTCTGGGTAAAACGCAACGTTTTCAGAATTCCGATTAGGCTTATCAACTTGCCTCAATCCGTTTTACTTCAGTTTTCAATATTTCTACATCTGTTTGCAAATCAGAGACATCATCTTTTATTTGAGATGTTTTGACCTTCAATTCAGACACATCTTCTTTCAGATATACAAGCCTTTCGTCTACCCTTCCAAGAGTAACTGAATTATTATTTGTTAATTCTGAAATGTCTGACAGTTTTTCAGAAAAACTACTTTGAACATCTGAAAATCTATTGTCTATCCTAGATATAATACCGTTATATCCAGATAACGCAACCCCTACAATTGCCACAAGTGATGATATAACACCGATTATTTTAAATGTTCCATGGCGCTTATACCAATCCACGGCCTTATTTGGAAGGCTTTTGGATTCATAGACGCTTTCAGCCTCTGATTGAAAAAGAGACTTCTCTTCAGGCCTTGGATTTGTTTGCTTGCTGTTCGGCATTTTCTGCTGATTTAATCCAGTCAACAACATCGCTTGGAAGCACGCCCGCAGCCTGCCTATTAGCCACAAGTTTTGTCTGGACGTAAATTCGGATACAGGTATTCCGGATCCAGGCGCTTGAACAATTCATAAGCTCGGCCGTAGGCGCCGAGTTCGACATAGCCGGTCCAGATCACCTTGTGTCCGGGCGGTGGGTCGTTGTTCCGAGCCAGATAGCCACCAAGCATGGCCATGGTCAATACCGCTCTACCCAAATTCGAAGGCGGAGGGCGTTTGCGGTCGAGGGCAACCAATTCCAGCATGCGGATTTCCAGATTGGAGAACAGCACCTCGGCCGGCAACTCGGGCGTGTCCCGTCCCAACAGCACCATGGCATGCAGGCGCCAGGCAATCACCGCCTTGATCGCAATCGCACGTTCCAGTCGATCGGCCGTTTGCAGATTCAGAAATTCGGCCTTGCAGCCGGATTTCAGGATCCGGTGCCAGTCCTCAATCCGCCAGCGCAAGCGGTAGCAGTCCAGCAGCTGCTCGGCAGCCTCGGCATGCTCGACCGGCAGCGAGGTCAGCAGAAACCATTCCAGAGGATCACTGCCATCACGGGGAACCGAGGTCTCCTGGACATGCACCAGGTTCAAGGGCACGCCGGTCGAGCGGGAGGAGGAAGGGTTGGCCAAGATCGTCACTTCCTGCCAACGCAATTCGCACGCTGCCAGTCGAGCCTCCCGTAACGCTTTCTCCCGCTGTCCACGGGCCGACCGGCGGGCCGAACTCCGCATCACCTCAATTTCCACTCGGGCCTGGACTGGAGCCTGACGGATCCGGTCAAACAGACGGGCACCCTGCGCACCCAGCACGCGATCATGTCTTGCCCGAACAATCAAGTCCAAATGCTCCAGCTGCCGGCAGTGGTGGAATATCTCATGGGCATCTCCTTCCCGGTCCATGACCGCAATGCAGGACACATCCGGCACCCTTTGCGCCGCTTGAGCACTGTCCTGCAAACCGCGAATCCAACGCTGGGTCTTGTGGTTTGAGTCGCTCTTGCATGACTCGTCCCGAGTAGCCGGAGCATCAAACTCCAGCTGCATCACACCCAACGGCACGCCGCTCGCAGACACCGCCAGAGTGCTGTGCAGATGCAACCCCAGACTGCCTTCGCTGGACCGGTTCCTGCCAATCAGACCGAGACCCTCACAGGCACCGTGGGTGGCAAAGTTCAGATCGGTTCCATCCTGGATCAGCAACACCGAAGACTGCTTCGCAATCCGCTCAATGGTCCGCTCACGATGCACCGCCAGAATGTTCTCAACCGACACCTCCGACTCGGCCGGATGTTCGATCATGCGGTAAAAGCCGGCCACACTCGCCGCATCCCCTTTGGCCGCCGCCGGAAACGAGTCCATGGGCGATTCCGCCATCATGTGGGCACTCCTGACCAGTCGTCTGCTCAATCGCTTGTCTCCCAGCGGCGCACCGCCAAATTCCTGTTCGCTCCAACTCCACCGATCCAGACCCTCGGCCATGTCCCGCTTGACGACCTCGGGTGGGCAAACACCCAAAGCCGCTCGCCAGTCGGCGCTCAGTGGACGACACCAGATGGCCCGTTTCGGCACCCGTTGTCCGGCGGGCGAGAAACGCCCCCGACCGGCCGTTTCACCCACATGAGTCCAGCCGGCTGCCAGCAGCGAAACTCCGGTGTACTGCCCTGCATTCACAAAGGTCTCGACCAGCACCGGACGATAGCCGTATTGTCGCATGAAATCCTCCCCGAGTCTGCCCAGCGTCCGGGCCAATGCCCACGAGGCGAGGTTTTGACAATGCACCTCGGGACGGATCAGAAAGCGGCTGAGACTGGTCACCAGATGCCGAGGCGGATGCTCGGTATCCCAACCAATCCACTGATCCCGGGCCTTCAGTAGATAGGCGCAAGAGGAAAATCCCAACCCGCCCAGCCAGCCGTGATCCGAACCGATCAGGTAGCGCATCTGGGCTCCGGCTTGAAACACGCTCCCCATCGGGTGTTCGCGGGCCATCAGTTCGTTGAAGATGCGATGATGGTGATCATCGCAGACCCGAGATACATGCAACCCGGCAATCCGATCCACCCGATCGGGCACCTCGAGCGGACTCGGAACCGCCTTCTCCAGCCTTTTCGGATGACCACGAGCCCCGCTGCCGGTTGGACTGACCGGCAGGGAGATCTTGCCCGACGCCTCGAGTTTCGCCAAGGCGGCACTGCAACTGCTGATCCGGGGCAATCCCCGGGCATCCTGGAAATCAAACTGCTCGCACAGGGCCCGGGCCACTTGACGACGACTGGTACAGGTCTCCGACTCCAATAGCGCCAACAGCCAAGACCATGGTTCTGGCTCTAACAGGGTTTCGCGAATTGGGGTCAGTGCGTCCATGCACCGGAATATAGCCCTTCCGGTGAGTTATGTCAAGAACTTATTTGTGTAGAAGAGGCAGCCCGCAGCTGTTGCTTTATTCATAGACAATACAAGCCCAAAAGAAGTACCCTCAATTTTTATGCCAACCTTTTCTGCGATTTGGCTGGGCGTTGAAACACCTTTAACTGAAACCATTATCAAATTATCAGAGATTGGATAATACCCGTCCGGCCATGTTTGCTTTATTGTTTCCAGAGCGGCCGCAGAATTATCTGTTAAGGTAATTAGGTATGTAGTAGCCACTTTGTGCCCCTTGTATTGATTGGTAGAATTTGATTGAAGACAAGAAGTATACGGCAAACGCATTACAGAGATTGATAGCCTCTGCCCACTTCAAGTGCGTTTTTTCTCTGTTTATAACTTGTAGTCTCCTATATCATAATTTTGTTATTTTTTTGCAAAATGCGAAATTATAATAAAAATTATCTGTAAAACAATTGATCTCAAATAGGGCGAGTATTTGCAGAAAGGAACGAAGAAAGTTCCGAACACGCGATCTTGTCCGAGTGTTCAGTGCTTTTCATATTTTTCCAGGTTTGGCCGAATATTTACAAAGTTGGTTTATGAAGTTATTGAGATATGGCCCAGTGGGTCAGGAAAAGCCCGCAATTTTTGATGATGAAACCGGAGTTATGCGTGATTTGTCAGAGGTTGTTCAAGATCTTGGATCAGATGTACTTCTCGACTCCGGGTTGGATAAGGTAAGGCGTATAGATCTGAAATCCTTGCCGCTCGTTGATAATATCGAGCGATATGGGCCATGTGTTGGACGAGTTGGCAAATTCATTTGTGTTGGGCTCAACTATCGAGATCATGCCCGTGAAGCTGGTCTCAATACACCGGAAGAACCGGTATTGTTCATGAAAGCGACCTCAAGCATATCTGGACCTCATGATCCGATCTTGTTGCCACGGGATTCCCAAAAGACAGACTGGGAGATCGAGCTTGCTGCGGTAATTGGCAAGGGCGGCAGATATATCGACGAGTCGTCTGCACTGGAGCATGTTGCAGGTTATTGCATGGTTAATGATGTTTCTGAACGAGAATTCCAAATTGAACGAAAGGGACAATGGGTTAAGGGCAAGTCGTATGACAGCTTCGGTCCGATTGGTCCTTGGCTAGTTACCCGAGATGAAATACCGAATCCACAGATACTCGAGATGCAGTTGAAGGTTAACGGGAAGATAAAACAACAAGGTAACACTGCCTCAATGATTTTTAGTGTTGCATATCTGATTTCATACATTAGTCAATTCATGAGTCTTCAAAGTGGTGATATTATCTCGACAGGGACCCCGTCGGGAGTCGCGCTTGGCATGCAGAATCCCGAATATCTGAAGCCCGGCAATGTAATTGAAATGACGATTAGTGGCTTAGGTTTTCAACGTCATGAAGTTGTCGAAGACAGCTTTTCGGGAGTATAATTCGCACTTCGAATTCATGAAATCTCCATTATGCGCCCGTAGCTCAGTTGGATAGAGTACCTGGCTACGAACCAGGCGGTCGGGAGTTCGAATCTCTCCGGGCGCGCCACTTTTCAGAGACTGATCATGGCAATCCCTACCACTACAGTGAGAATTTTTTCATGAAATTCGAAATAGGCTTGCGGTTGCCATGGTTCTAGCCGAGTTGTATTCGGATGGTAATAATTCCGAACAGCATGTTCTGATATCAAGCTTATGGCGCAATCGTTTAAGTCTGGTACACTCGTGAAATGAATTATCATTGAAGCAGCAAGATGCAACTCTTGATATGCTTCGGCAGAGATAGATAACTCGATCAATTCAGCTGACGTATCTACTCGCCCCCTATTGGTGACGAGCAGATATTTTGGAACCGTACTTTGCTGAAGTTTCAGAGTTCATTTCCCGAACCAGCAGTCTGGCCAATCCATCTGCAGTGAAGTCTCGCGTGAGTGGAAAGCTCGTTGAGCTCGATCGGTCCGAAATGAAGACAGTTTGATCGATTGGTTCGGGTTGTCATGACAGGGTGAAAGCGAGTGAGCGTTCCATTCCCAGCAGCATGGCGTGATAGACTGCAGGCATGTATTTCGCCATGCCGTTTTCTCTTGCAGGCCTCGAATATCCATGGAACTAGTACGGGAGAGTGGGGGCAGGAGCTCAAGGAGATCGTTTTCCGATCCCGGGCACATGTGAAAGTTTCGTGATGTCTGTCAGATCGTTCAGTCCATCGTCAAATTTCGGGTACAGCGAACGGGATGCCGCTTTCAGGCAATGATTTAGATTTATTTGCCTGTGTACTTGCGTAGTCTTCGGTGATCCGTTTTATTCTGTATACTATATCTGCATGCATTCAATGATCATGCCCGTGGCGAGGTGTAGCGATGAATCCGGATCAGAAAAAAGAACTGGAGTCCTTTCTCAAGCGAACGGAAGGGAAGCCTCCCCTGGTGTTTGTTGGACGGGCCGAAGTGCTCGACGACATTGCGCTTGCAGCCGAGCAGGTGTGGGAATTTACCGATACCAATGGGTATGGCATGGAGAAAGCGACGCGCATTATCCAGGGCGCGCCGGGAGCGGGCAAGAGCTCGATCGTGCAGCAGATCAGGCACAATCCGGAGAGACTGTACACGGAGAGTGTCGGCAAGGCTCCGCTGGTGGTCGCACTGAAGTCTGGCGATATTGGGGGAGCTGCAGACATTCTTCAACCACTAGCCCGGAGCATCAACCCGACAGCCGCCGAGGAGTTTTTATCGCATTCCGTTCGGACATCCGGCGGGGAGGCTGGGATTGGCTTGGGCCCGGTCAAGGCCTTCGGCAAGCAAGAGACCACCATGGAGCCGGCAAGACCGCGCATGCACTGGGATGTGTTGGGGGACTGGGCTGAACAGCATGGCGGGTTTGACCGTCCGATCGTGCTGGCCATCGACGAAGCACAGCGCTTTCAACGTGATTCCGAAGATCCTCTCTCCAAGCTGTTTCAGAGTCTCCATGACGGTTGCGGGCTGCCGATTGCGCTGGTGCTGGCGGGTCTCAGCGATACCGAACACTCGGCCCGCAAGATGGGCCTGACCCGCATACCGCACAGGCAGAAGCACAACATCGGGCGTTTCCCGGATCATGAAGTTCAGGAACTCATGGAAAGGTCCTGTGCGCATTTCGGGATCGACACTACTGGATTCGAGCATGAGATCGATCGGCTGATTGAGCCTTGCGACGGCTGGCCTCGGCATCTGCATATCGTCATGCAGGCATTGGTCGAAGAAGTTCTGAGAACGGAGGGGGATCTCGGCAAGGTGGTTTGGGAACGGATACAATCCGAGATCAAGGCTGGAAGAGACGGGTATTACGACGGTCAGTTTTCAAGCGAGATGGAAGATGCCATCAATTTGACTGCTGGAGTAATGGCCGAACTGGAGTGCAATCGGAATCGTGCCCAGATTAAATATTTCATGAAAGAATTGCATAAGTCTGATCCCCAAACCTATTGCTTTCCTACAGCAATGGATGCAGACGCCTTCTTCATTCACCTCGTGCACCAGGGGGGCTTGCACGAGGAATCGGCCAATCGATACGCATGTCCGATCCCGTCTTTCCGGACCTATCTGCTCGAGCACGGCGGGATCGTGGAGAACTCGAACTTGCAACCTCAAGCCACATGATCGGATACTGGCCGATTGGTGGTGAATCAACTCTCGTTGGATGGTTTTCTCTGAAGTACAATCAAGGGGCGAGTAGTTACCTGCTGACTATATAGAGAAAAATCCGAATTCATCGAATCAAGAGTCTTGCAGTTTTTTTCATGCAACTTCACAGCGAATCCAAAAATAGCGGTATGGTTCCTGAGGATGAGGGCCGTGATCTAACATGGCCTGGCTAGACCAAAGCTTAACGGATAATTTTGCGGGCTTTCTGTACAAGACTTTAGAGGTAAGGGACTGATTTGACATGTACTGTTGGCAAGCGATTTATTCAGGCTCTTGAGCCGACCACACGATGCAAGTTATCTGTATGCATGATTTGATCATTTATTACATGAGTGAAATGGTGGATGGAGTTTGTCATGTATGAAGCCCAAATTCAGATTGGAAAGCATCCGGGCATGACCAATACATGAAATGGATATCCGGTTTTGCTAATGCGCAGGGAGGCATTCTGGAAGTAGGTCGTAATAATGATGGGCAAGTGATATGCATAGAAAATGCTGATCAGCTCATGGAAGAATTGCCAATCAAATTTTGCGATCTTCTAGGGATAGTTGCGGATATTGAACTGTTGTCTGAGAATGGCCTATGATATTTGCGTATTTTAGTCGATCCATACCCAATGACTCCAAACGCGACAAAGTATCATTTGAATAGTCTCAAAACATCAGAGTGCATTTGCTATGTTGGTTCCAAGAAAAAGGGTCGCTAGGAAGTGATATCTGATGACTGAATGATACGTCGAAAGATTGCAAGCTACTGTATTTGGGAAAGTGTTATAAAAACTGCGATTGGCAGTCTTTCTGCCAATGCACAGGTAAGATGATTCGAAATTTCAACATGTCAACAAAAAGTCAATACTGTCCAGCAAACAGTCGCAAGAATTCAATTTAAACCATCTAATCGTATGGATCTTATTAGGCGGATTCTCGGATGAGTAGAAAAGAGCCATTATCAGGACCGAATCATCCCTCAAGGCCAGGATTGACTCAATCTGTACCGGGTGAAGAAGTAATTTCGGGTTTGGTAGGTAATATCGTCTTTCACAGTGAAGAGGACGGGTTTACCGTGTTGCGTTTAGATGCCCGAGGCCATAACAAACTTGTTACCTTAGTCGGTAACTGTCCGGCTATATCTTCTGGTGAATGGATCGATGCTTCAGGAAAATTTGTGAAAGATGGAAAACACGGCTTGCAGTTTCGTGCAAGTTATATCACGGTTTCAGAACCGAAGTCATTGGATGGTATCGAAAGATATCTGGGTTCAGGAATGATTCCTGGTATTGGCGAAGTGTATGCGAAACGTCTGGTGGATTACTTTGGTGAAAAAGTGTTTTCGATAATGGATAATGAACCCGATCGTTTACGGGAGATTGAAGGGATTGGTCAGTCGCGCCTGGAGCAGATAATGACTGCCTGGAAGGAACAGAGAAAAATACGCGAGATTATGGTCTATCTGCACCAGCATGGAATATCAACCTCAAAGGCGATTCGCATCTATAAAGAATATGGATCGAACGCCATCATGATTTTGGATGAAAATCCATACCGACTGGCTCGTGACATGCATGGTATCGGATTTCTAGGTGCTGACAAGATCGCTCAGAATCTAGGCATTGAGAAAACCGCCATGATCAGGGTTGGAGCAGGCATCGCACATGTTTTAACTGAAGCGGCCAAAGATGGAAATTGTGGACTGCCGGAGCATGAAATGCTGAATACAGCCTCAAATTTGCTTGAAGTTCCGATGGAGTTTATTCGTAATGCATTAGATTTAGAATTGAAGTCCGAAAGTCTGATCAGGGTATCGGTTGAAGGAACAGCCTGTGTCTTTCTAAGCAATCTGCTAAATGCGGAACGTTCAATTGCTTATCATCTCAAACGAATTCACTCTGCTCCCAAGCGTTGGCCATCCATTGATATCGAGAAGGCAATCGACTGGGTCGAAAAGAAAATCGGCTTCAATCTGTCGCAAAGCCAAAATACAGCACTCTCCGAGGCGATACGCTCAAAAGTATTGGTAATAACCGGTGGCCCAGGTGTGGGGAAGACCACAATTGTTGATTCGATTGTCCGGATCATTACCGCTAAGAAGTTGCAGGTTCTTTTGTGTGCGCCAACTGGTCGTGCAGCAAAACGTTTGAGTGAGGCAACTGGAATGGAAGCCAAGACGATTCACCGGCAATTGGAGTTTGATCCAAAAAGTGGTTTGTTCGTCCGCAATGAGGGCAGGCCGCTCAAATGCGATCTATTGATTGTCGATGAATGCTCAATGATCGATACGATACTCATGAAAAACCTTTTAAAGGCCATTCCCAATCGCTCTGGATTATTGATGATCGGTGATATTGATCAATTGCCCTCTGTCGGCCCCGGACAGGTTTTGGCAGATATTATCAGGTCTGACTATATTCGAGTTTGCGAATTGACCGAGGTATTTCGGCAAATGGCTGAGAGCAGGATTATCATCAATGCACATCGAATCAATACCGGTAGTATGCCCGAGTTGGAAAATCCTGAAACAGAAGGGGATTTCTATTTTATTCCGGTTGATAATCCGAGTCAGGCGGTCGAAAAGGTTGTTGCACTTGTAAGTCGTCGGATTCCGCAAAAATTTGGATTTGATCCAATTCGTGATATTCAGGTTTTATGCCCCATGAACAATGGACCAACTGGCACACGGGCCTTGAATGC
The DNA here is from genome assembly GCA_965220975.1 of Candidatus Poriferihabitans sp. GTDB lineage: Bacteria > Pseudomonadota > Gammaproteobacteria > Arenicellales > Poriferihabitantaceae > Poriferihabitans. The sequence continues at coordinate 560,740 of OZ244855.1, forward strand.
AGATTTGCAATCAATCTTAAATCCATTATCAGATGAGAAAATTGAACGTGCAGGTTGGTCATATTCACCGGGTGACAAGGTGATGCAGGTTGCGAATGATTATGACAAAGATATTTTCAATGGGGATACCGGAATTATCGAAAGCCTGAAAGATCAGGGAAAGAGTCTTGTTGTCAACTTTGACGGTCGGATGGTCGAATATGAACAAAAAGAACTGGATTTGTTGGTTCCGGCATATGCTACCACCATACATAAAAGTCAGGGTTCGGAATACCCTGCGGTCATTTTGTTATTGTTAAAGCAGCATTTCATGATGCTAAAGCGCAATTTGTTGTATACCGGTGTGACGCGAGGCAAGAAACTAGTTGTCCTGATTGGTCAAAAGCAGGCCATCGAAATCGCCCTGAAAAATTCCTCTCGATTTTCGAGGTGGTCGAAGTTGAATGAGTTGTTGCAGCAATTGAGCCTCTAGTACAACGCTCGAGTTTTCCGATCGGAATTGAAGGACGTAAATACCGAAGTCAATATCCAGATTTCTACTGATTTGATTACCCCAAAAGTACCGATTTAAACTCCATACTTCTACCGATCTGGCTTGCAAGAATCCGGTGATGAAGGGAGACTGAGAGGATTCCGTTATTTCGCGATACCATTACTGGCGATTGATACTGCAGTAGCTGGTATTCCTTGCTGATACAGATCATCAATCCACGCCTGCGAAAAATGCGAGGACCTGTGCTAGTTTATGCGCTGTAGCCCGGAGCAGACCGCCTGCATAATTTTCCACTACTCACTTGGCGCCAAGGAACAAAGAGGCCGTGCTTGCTGAGTATTTTTAACTGGGGGGGGGGGGTCAAAAAGGTGGCGAATGTGGATGATGAAACCGGACTACCGGCATTTTCATTTCCTCATATATGAAAAAAAGCGGCCCGAAGACTGCCCTCTGAAGTGTGTTTCTGTGTCCACGGTCAGTTCGTGTCGCAGCCCAGCCGGGTTCTGTCGGCGGCGGGGAGAATGTACCTGTAGCCACTGGCGTCTCCATCGGAGGTGTGATCCCCGGTCCGGTTCCACTGTCTCGTTGTTACATGCCGGACCCCGCACACGCCCGCCCGGATTGCCGCCTGCGAGCCTTGCAGGCACGGATTGACAAAGGCAAAGCATCCGCTCGAACTATTGCCGGGGCGGTAGCCAAAGGGGATGTTCAGGTCGGGGCGGTGCGGAAGCAGAGCCTTGATATAACCAGATCATTTGAGTTGGGCCTCCCCGTATGGAGAGTTGCGACATAAGGTGTGTTCTGTTTCAGGCTCTGAAAGTTCTGGTCGTTTGCGCTATGTTGAGGTTGGTGAGGTTAATCGCTCCCAAAGTGTGGCGTTGAAACTTGCTAGCAGACAAATCAAGATGGATTGGAAATATGAAGCTAGACGAGAAACCGATCCATGATCGCGCATTTGATGCTGTAAGTTTTGGCGTTGTAAGTCCGATCCGGTTTTTTTGCGGGGATCCAGACTCTACGGCAAGAACGCTGGGGTTTATTAAGTTACGCCATCCGGGCAGTATTCGTTTCCTGCCTTGCCGGCAATGAGCGTGTAGTTCTTCTGCGCCACGACCGGCCCGGCCAGCATCGCCAACAGGATGAAGGTTGCCAATTTAGTGAGGGGGCAATGTATTCGATTGCTTCATTATGCTTTCTTCATGGTTGAGTTGAGAGTTTAATAGCTTCCCTGATTGGACTAGATTTCCCTCTTCAAGTGAACCTCCATACAATATATTACAAAATTCATGTTTCTCCGCATGGGACAGCAGTCAGAATTTTTCTGAATGGATTTTGGAATTGCGCTGGAGCTCCATTATTTCAACCTCCAGTTATCATATTTTGCAAAGATTGGGCTAAAATGCACAAATTACAGATATTGAGTTTTCAGGTCTGAAATTATGACACCTTAGAGTTATCTTGTAGGTTAGTTGGGGTAGTGGGGATTTATTCTTGGACCGTTATGACTCGACCGCACCAGAAGGACAGATGCCAATGAAAATTATTACTGCTATAATCAAGCCGTTCAAGTTGGATGATGTACGGGATGCACTATCCGATATCAATATTCAGGGATTGACCGTGACTGAGGTCAAGGGCTTTGGTCGTCAAAAAGGCAATACCGAGCTTTACCGTGGCGCTGAATACACCATCGACTTCATTCCGAAGGTTAAACTTGAGATTGCTGTATCTGAAGAGCAAATTGATCAGACTATTGATGCGATCTCGGAGGCGGCGCGCACAGGCAATCTCGGTGATGGGAAAATCTTCGTAACCAATCTCGATACCGCAGTGCGTATCCGAACTGGAGAACTGAACGAACAGGCTATTTGAGGATCATTAATGTTCAACCATCCGCTCCATACTGATCACGATAGTTGTTCATTTTCTCAAGGTGAGTATTTAGGGATCGGTCCGCTTCAATAAATCTCACAAGATCATCCAGCTTGATTAATGACAAGACCGGAACTTTGAGCCTATCTCTTAGGATTTGAGCGGTTGACAAGGATGAACCATTCGATTTTTCTTGCCGGTCTAGAATCGTGACGATACCACATAGAGTCGCACCCGTAGCCTCAATCACTGCAAGCGACTCATAAACAGAAGTCCCGGCCGTTATCACATCATCAAGAATTAAGACATTGCCATGGATTGGTGCTCCGACTGTGCCCCCCCCTTCACCATGGTTTTTGATTTCCTTTCTGTTGTAGGCATACATGATCTCGGCACCTGTGCGCTCCGAGATATTGACTGCAGTAGCCGCAGCAATTGGGATGCCTTTGTATGCCGGTCCAAATAACATCAAGTCAAGACCTAATTTCTTGTGAATCATTGAGCCAAGATGTGTTGCCAGTTGACCGAGTAAATACCCATTCGAGAATTTTCCGGCATTGAAAAAGTAGGGGCTGATGCGTCCCGATTTCAAGGTGAACTCACCAAAAATCAGAACTTCATTTGCAATGCAAAGCTTGATGAATTGAGTCTGTTTCTGGTTCACGATGTCTAAAATGGAAATCGGTTATCATTGAACAATGTCAACATATTTGAATTACATGTGCTTGAGCTCAAGCCCTGATTCGCTATTTTGACAGGAAACCGGTACAAGTGGCAAGAATCCGTGCATGGAATAGCGTGTCTTCAATTCATTGTAACCTTAAACATGCCATGCAATTTTCATGACAACACACCGATAAATTCAGACTGATTTATGGCTTTTGTCAATGACGCGCCTGCAAGTGGTATAACGAATAACTGGTCTTCAGCGATTCGGACATTCTTGCATCCACGAGTCGTCACTATGCTGTTTCTGGGCTTTTCGGCTGGGCTACCGTTGATGTTGATCTTTTCCTCGCTGTCCCTTTGGCTTAGAGAGGCAGGAATAGAACGCTCGGTAGTGACCTTTTTCAGTTGGGCCGCTCTTGGTTATTCCTTCAAATTCGTTTGGGCTCCACTTGCGGATAGTCTTTCCTTGCCTGGCCTGTCTCGAAAATTGGGTCGACGGCGAGCTTGGATCCTGCTCGCACAAATTTCAGTAGTCATCGCTATCTTGCTGATGTCATTTATCGATCCTGCAAGCGGAAACCATAATCTGGTTTATCTTGCTCTTGCAGCTGTGATGCTCGGATTTTCCTCAGCAACTCAGGACATTGTTATCGATGCCTACCGCATAGAATCCGCAAAACCTGAATTGCAGGCGATGATGTCGTCATCCTATATTGTCGGTTATCGAATTGGCATGCTGGCCACTGGTGCAGGATCACTCTATCTGGCAAGTGCCTTGGGCACGACCCCAGACAACTACTCCTATAGTGCATGGAGCACAACCTATCAAGTAATGGCAGCATGCATGGGTGTTGGGATTGCTACCACCTTGATCATCAAGGAGCCTGAGATATCAGGTGAAGTCGAGCAACATGGTACTCAGCAGCATATCCAGATTCTACTTTTATTTGGCCTGTGCGTATCATCATTCATTGGTACATATTTACTGACTGCTGACATCGCGATCACCATTAAGGAATGGTTCAAGCAGTTAACTGATAACGTAGCACTTGCTGGCGTCATGGTAGGTTTTATCCGTTTAATCTTGGCGTCAACAGGGGCGTTGATCATGGGCAAGATGCTGATTTCCTTTCGGGTCGTGCCTCGAGAGATCATGGGGTCATTGTACTTTGAGCCCGTCGCAGATTTTTTCAGGCGTTATGGGATTCGATTTGCTCTGATCCTGTTGGCATTGATTGGTTGTTATCGCATCTCGGATATTGTGCTTGGGGTTATTTCGAATGTGTTTTATCAGGATTTGGGTTTTAGCAAAACAGATATCGCCAATGCTTCCAAATTTTTTGGCCTTTGGATGACCCTGATTGGCGGTTTTCTCGGCGGATTGCTGGCCGTCCGGGCCGGGGTCCTGAAGATTCTGTTTCTTGGTGCTGTATTATCGGCCGCTACCAATCTTTTGTTTATACTGCTAGCAAACACAGGACAAAATTTGGTCATGCTCTACGTGGTGATCATGGCGGATAACCTGAGTGCAGGCTTGGCAAGCGCAGCTTTTGTTGCCTTTTTATCATCGTTAACCAACGTACGATTCTCGGCCATGCAGTATGCAGTGTTTACTTCATTCATGTTTATGTTTCCCAAGATACTTGGGGGTTATTCAGGAAGCATGGTCGACACGATTGGTTACGAGAACTTCTTTCTCGTTACCGCATTTATCGGGTTGCCCGTGTTGGCTTTGATCTGGTTGATTGCGAGACAGTCAGATCATGTCTAATGTTCCTGAAATTCGATCGAAATTCATGCCATGTGGAAGAAAACAGCAACTTGAATGATTTCAAAATCCATTGCGCTTGACCAAGAAGCCGCAAAAATTATCGATGCTGTGTGTGTTCAGTGACTGAAACTGTATAGGAGCAAATTGCATCGACTTGGTTTCAGTCGAAACAGAAAGCTCAATCAATTGATCAGGTAAGTTTGCCGTTCAAGGGGACACAGCAGCATCACGTCTTGGCGTGTATAGCCGTTCAAATCTGTTCCATAGAGAATTAGCTCAACAACAAAAATCGGCCGAAATCATCAAGTGGCGCAACTACCAGTTGCAAGATTAGGTTCAGTACAAAAAATGCAACAATCGGCGAGAGGTCAAGTCCTCCCAAAGTCGGCATGATTTTTCGAAAAGGGCGCAACATCGGTTCGCTGATCTGCACGGCCAGGTATAACACTGGATGATAAGAGCGCATGAACCAACTCATGATTGCGGCTACAAGAATCGCAATAATGATGATCCAAACCAGGGTTGATAAAATATCACTCAATGCAAAGAAGGCAATTGCCAAAATATCAAGGGGATAGCCAGAAACACCCAGGACTAAAGCGAATTGCATCATCGCAACTGTCAAAGCAAACACAAAACAAGCCATATCGACTCCAAATATTTGCGGGATGAACCTGCGAAATACTCGGAGTGGTGCCTCGGTAAAGCGTATGATCATGATCGATAGAGGATTCCTGTGATCTGCACTGCAGTATTGAAAAACGAGTCTGAGCAATATCACCAGCACATACAGGCCCAGGGTTGCATCAAAAAGGAAACCAAGCGAATTCTGAATATACGGCATGCTTATCTCTCTCCGAGTTCAGAAGCCAATTCTCTAGAGCGAATAATTGCAGCTGAGACAGCTTCCTCAAAAACTGTTTCAATGTTTGAATTTTCCAGAAAATTCAAGGCGGCTTCGGTGGTTCCTCTTTTCGAGGTTACCTGTTTGCGAAGTTCGCTTGCCGATAGGTCGCTGAGCTTGGCAAGTTGAGCAGCTCCCAGCGCAGTCTGCAAGACTAGATTTTTCGACAGTTCCGGATCCAGTCCATTATTTTGGGCTGTATTGATCAAGATTTCCATAATGCGAAAAAAATATGCTGGCCCACTACCTGAAATACCGGTTACAGTGTCGAGAAGATCTTCATTGTCGATCCAGGCTATCTCGCCCACAGCCAGCATGATGTTCTCGGCCATGTTCTTGTGAGAAAGGGCTGCATTGGTATTGGCAAACAAAACCGAAGCGCCACAACCAATCAGGGCCGGGGTGTTTGGCATCACGCGAATCAACGGGATTTCAGAGTTAAGCCAGCACATCATGTCTTTCGTTCTGATGCCGGCCGCTATCGAGATCAGCAGTTGTGATGATGATTGGAGATGTTGGCGTAGCGATAGTAGTACTTCTCTGATCGTTTGAGGTTTGACTGCAGCAATGATGACATCAGCATTATCAATGCAGGCAAGGTTGTCTTGCGTTACACGAACTGGAAATTCGGTTAACAATGTTTCTCGTTGTCGCTCAACAGGGTCAGAGACCCGAATCAGGGCAGGATCGTAATTGTTCGACAACAACCCGCCGATCAAGCTACGCGCCATGCTTCCACCGCCTATGAATGCAAGTTTCTTGTTCATGTGGAAAATCCGAGCAACTTATTTTGGTCGAGGTCCAAATATTGCTGTCCCTACTCGTATCATGGTTGCACCTTCATGAATTGCGGCTGCCAAATCGTTTGACATGCCCATGGACAGTTGATTCATGGTTGGATAACAAGATTGGAATTTTTCGAGTATTTCGCGCAGTTCACGAAACACCTCGCATTGCAAATCATAGCTTGTTTCAGGACGAGGTATGATCATGAGACCGCGCAATTCGAGATTGGAAAGCGAATCAATCAATCCAGCCAAATCTGCTAGTTCATTCGCTGAAACTCCCGCCTTGCCTGACTCATTTTGCAGATTGACTTGAATTAGAGATTGCAATGTCGCCTCCTGATCACGGAATGAATCGAGGCGTCGAGCAATTTTCGGGCTGTCTATTGTATGCACCCAATCAAAGTTTTCAGCGATATCCCGACATTTTCTGCTTTGGACATGGCCAATGAAGTGCCAGCAAAGCGGATTTGGTAGAGGATCGGATTCAAGGAGTGTGTTCACGGATTGAATTTTTCTCAGGCTTTCTTGCACATAATTTTCACCAAAATCCCTTTGGCCTAATCGAGCAATTTCGGCAACAGCTTCTGCTGGATGTTGTTTGCTGACTGCGATCAAACGGACTGAACCTTCTGATCTGTTGCTTAAATCAGTCTGACTGAGAATCTCTTGGTTGGTTCGAGTGTATCGAGATTTCCAATCACGGCAGTTTTCTTGATCAGAGTTCAGCATTGAATTTGACTTCACTGTCATGTCGTAAATTGTATCATTTGACTCAATTAGTAATGGAAGAATTCATGCAACTCATCTACAATAGGGCTATCACTACTGAATATATCTGAATTAAAAAACCTTAAGATGAGTCAGATTGCTGAAATTTTAGCCAACAAACCCGGCACAATCTGGAGCGTGACCTCAGAGGATTCTGTTTATGATGCGATCAAGATCATGTCTGAACATGGGATTGGTGCTGTGCTAGTAATCGAGGACGAGAAGATTGCCGGCATCTTGAGTGAACGGGATTGCGCCCGTAAGGTTGTCTTGGAGTGTCGATCATCAAAAGAAACGCGAGTTGGTGAAATCATGACTCGAAATGTGTACACCACGACTCGAGATAAATCCATCAGCGAATGCATGACCATGATGACAGACAAACATTTTCGTCATTTGCCAATCGTTGAAGGTCAGAAAGTTGTAGGTATGATCTCAATCGGTGACTTGGTTCGTGCTATGATCAGTGAATACAAGTATACCATTGAACAGTTGGAACAATACATAGCGGGCTAAACAGTCAAGTTTTCGTCATGGACAAACTGAGTTTGAGTTGCCCAGATGAGTTTTTTAATTGCAATATCCATGTTCACATGATTCATCGGACTGAGACTCTACCAAACCAAGAAATGATTTTTATCAGTCAAACGAAATTCGGATTCCGTCCCGGATTGCTTTTTCACAAGCCATTGACATTGCAGAATCCTGCTCCGAGCAATCAGTATACCCAGTCATTCGAGGCATGAAAGCAGTACTTCTGATCATTTTGAATCGACTGGCGCTGGGTATAGTCACGCTTTTTGTGGTATCAGTACTGATTTTTGGCGCAGTCAACTTGTTGCCTGGAGATTTCGCTCAAGCCATTTTGGGACAGGGAGCGACCGAAGAAGCTATCCAGGCCATTCGTGAAGATCTTGGACTTGACAAAAATCCAATTGTTCGCTATGTGGACTGGTTAGGCGGAATTCTTAAAGGAGATTTTGGAGTCAGCTTCGCACAGGCCAACTTTTCATCTTTTGCCGGAGAGGATGCCTCAAAAGGTGGCATCGGGTCAGTTTCGTCTCAACTTGAACCGAGATTCAAGAACACGCTCTTCCTGGCAGGTGTTACAGCCATGATAGCAGTCCCGCTTTCCCTTTTGCTCGGAATTATGGCTGCGCTGTATCGAAATTCGGTATTTGATCGGTTTATCAACATCAGCACCTTGAGTTCGATCTCATCGCCTGAGTTTTTTCTGGCTTATGTTCTGATCCTGTTTCTGGCAGTTCTCAATCCGATACTGCCATCCTTATCCAACATATATGCCGAGATGACTTTCGGCGATCGTCTGAACAAAACTCTATTGCCAGCTCTGACCCTAACTCTCGTCGTTATGGCGCATATGATGCGTATGACCAGAGCCGCCATCATTAACTTGCTGGCTAGTCCATACATCGAGATGGCTCGTCTTAAAGGGATTAAACCTGCTCGGGTAATTATTTTCCATGCTTTACCCAATGCGCTGGCTCCAATTATCAATGTCATTGCATTGAATCTGGCTTATCTGGTGACCGGAGTTGTGGTTGTTGAAGTGGTATTCGTGTATCCCGGTATCGGGCAGCTGTTTGTAGACAGTGTAAAAATTAGGGATATACCGGTAGTTCAAGCTTGTTGTTTGGTGTTTGCAGCTGCATACATTTTGCTGAATCTGACTGCGGATATATTCTCGATCCTGTCAAATCCGAGATTGAGGCATCCGAAATAGACCATGGATACCGTTGTCTGGCTGTTGTTGTGGGCGGTTGCGATCGGCATCACTGGCTGGTTTTTTCGATTTGTTGGGCGAAAAATCCAATGGCCTTCCGACAAGCTGAATGCATATTTTCGGGACATGCCGCTTATGGTCGGCATTGGGTTCGTATTTGGCCTGGTGCTCCTGTATGTCGTATTTCACTATTATTTCATAGACCAATCGATTTTTTTTCGATGGGCCGTGCAGGGATTCTTGATATTTGCTGTTGCGTCCTGGTTATTTCAGGCACTCGGCAAGCGTGTTGGTACGCAAGCTACTCGTAAATTATTTCGACAAATGCCCTTGACTGCCGCATTTGGAATCTTGATTATCATCATCTATGCCATACTGTCCATTTTTGCAGGGGTGATTGCCCCTTACGGTCAAGAGGAGATATTTGAAAAGATCAATGTTTTGCCTGGGGGTGATCCGAGCTTAGGAGGCGATCCAAGATTTCCTCTGGGTACTGATCAGTTAGGTAGAGACTTGCTTTCACGGCTTATTTACGGTGGTCAAAATACCGTGGGCATAGCCTTCATCACCACCATTTTGGCATTTCTCATAGGGTCTTCATTCGGGTTTTTGGCTGCGACTTTGAGTGGTTGGTTTGATCAGGCAGTATCCCGAGTTGTTGATGCTTTGATGGCGATACCGCAATTGATATTTGCTCTTTTGCTATTGACAATAGCAACAGCCTGGGCTGGTTCAAACAAGGAACTGATCACGATTTACATGGTCTTGATTATTGCGGTCCTGGATAGTACGCGAGTGTTTCGTTTGGCTCGAGCAGTCGGGTTCAATATTGTCGTGATGGATTATATTGAGGCGGCAAAATTGAGAGGCGAGAAACTTTCCTACTTGATTTTTCGTGAAGTCCTGCCAAATGCCTATGCTCCCTTGTTGGCAGAATTCGGTTTGCGATTTTGCTTTGTGTTTCTGACCATTGCTGCCTTATCGTTTCTCGGTATCGGAATTCAGCCGCCTTTAGCAGATTGGGGCACCATGGTGCGGGATTTGGCACAGTTTATCAACTTCGCCCAGTTCAGTCCGCACACTGCAGCATTACCGCTTATGGCAGCCGGCGCCATAGCCCTGCTGACCGTTGCGGTTAATTTTGTAGTTGACTGGATGCTTCACAAGACATCTGGGCTCAAGGACTGATGTCATGAACACCGATCGGCAATTGGTCAAAATTGAAAAGATCGTCATCCAGGGGCTTTCGGATGAGCAATGGCTACCGATCATCAATAGCGTGGATTTGCATTTGGATCGCGGTGAAGTACTCGGTTTGATTGGAGAGTCCGGGGCCGGAAAATCAACATTGGGTCTGGCTGCCATGGGTTTTGCGCGTGATGGCTGTCGAATTGCGAGTGGTACAGTGGAATTTGATGGCATCGATCTGATTGCCGCTGATGCCCAAGCCAGACGTTCATTATTGGGTAGTCGAATTGCCTATGTTGCCCAATCTGCCGCTGCGAGCTTTAACCCTGCACACAAGATTGTCAATCAGCACACGGAAGCTCCAATTCAGCATGGTATATCAAATCGCTCGGAGTCGGTAAAAGATGCAATTGAACTTTATCGCCGCTTGCGCTTGCCCAACCCGGATGAAATTGGATTTCGATATCCACATCAAGTATCGGGCGGGCAGTTGCAACGAGCCATGACGGCCATGGCCATGGCATGCCGGCCAGATCTGATCATTTTTGATGAACCGACTACTGCGTTGGATGTAACCACCCAGATTGAAGTATTGGCCGCAATCCGAGATATCGTGAAGCAGTTCAACACCGCCGCCATCTACATCACGCATGATCTTGCGGTGGTTGCCCAAATGGCCGATCGAATAAAAGTATTGCTGAAAGGCGATGAAGTTGAAGAATCGGATACTGATTCGATGCTCAAGGATCCCAAGGAGGACTATACCAAGTCATTATGGGCAGTCCGAAGCTTTACCCGTGAAGAAAAGCCACTGGCATCTGCAGAGGACATGCCGGTTGTACGAATCCGCAATATCACCGCAGCTTATGGAAAAGTTCCGGTTCTGCATGATGTATCGTTTGATATCCATGCGAGCCGTACAGTTGCTGTAGTGGGTGAATCAGGATCAGGCAAATCTACAGTCGCCCGATGCATAACTGGATTATTGAAGCCATCTGAAGGAGTAATCGAGTTTAATGGTGTTCCATTACCAGCATATTACCGGCAGCGAAATGTCGAACAGTTGAAACAGGCCCAAATGATTTACCAGATGGCTGATACAGCGTTGAACCCTCGAAAGCGGATTCGTGAAATTATTGGCCGGCCTGTTGAATTTTACTTGGGGTTGAGAGGACAGAAGAAAAATGAGCGAGTGAGGGAATTACTCGATCAAATTGAACTGGATCCGGACAAGTTCATTGATCGCCTGCCTTCAGAATTGTCGGGCGGACAGAAACAGAGGATTGGAATTGCCCGAGCACTTGCCGCCGACCCACAGTTCATCATCTGTGATGAAGTAACTTCGGCTCTGGACCAGCTGGTTGCTGAAGGTATTCTCAAATTGCTGGCGAGACTTCAAGACTCACTGGGACTCGCTTACATGTTCATTACTCACGATTTGGCTACAGTAAGGGCTATATCCGATGAAGTAGTGGTGATGAAAAATGGTCGAGTTGTCGAAGCCAGTGGAAAAACCGAGATGTTCACTCCTCCCCATCATGAATATACGAGCTTGCTGTTGAGTTCAGTGCCGGAGATGGATCCGAACTGGCTTACGAACTTATTGGAACAGAGGGGATTGGACAATATCGGTGATGCGGCAATTGAACGCATGGATCGAGCATAAAATTGAAAATCGATAAAATATCGGTTATGATTAATTTTTGAATTTTAATATCTATAGTAAAAGGTAAAAGTAATATGAACATGACAAGACGAGATGTGTTGAAAGCAGGAGCTGCGGCGACTGCGCTGACCATGGTACCGGCTATTTCAACGCAAGCAATGCCAAAAAAAGGTGGAAGGCTCCGATTGGGATTGGATGGTGCAAACACCTCCGATAGCTGGGATTCAAGAACTCACTCTGACATTTTCATGATTCTATCCGGACATGGGACAGTTTTCGACTGCCTTACTCGGGTTACATCGGACGGGGAACTGGTTGGCGAGCTCGCTGTTGACTGGTCATCCGATGATGCCAAAACCTGGGTGGTCAACTTGCGCAAAGGTGTCACGTTCCATAACGGAAAATCATTTGGTGTTGATGATGTCATTGAATCGTTGCAATTGCATGTTGCTGAAGGAGCGAAATCAGCAGCCCAACCAATTGTTTCCAATGTTTCCGAAATGAAAAAGATGAATGAGCATCAAGTGATGTTCACACTGGAAAAAGCAAATGCGGACTTTCCATATTTGTTGTCTGATTATCATATTTGCATTTTCCCGGCAGGCCAGATTGAAGAAGCCATGGCAAACGGAATTGGTACTGGACTGTATAAGGTTGAATCTTTCGATCCGGGTGTGCGCTTGGTAACCAGCCGGTATGCGGACAGTTATCGGGTCGGCGATTATGGACACTTTGACGAGGTTGAAGTCATCGCTATCAATGACACTGCTGCGCGAATGAATGCGTTGATGACAGGTCAGATTGACGCCGCAAATCGCGTTGATTTCAACACTGCACCGCTGCTTCGGGCGAATCCCAACATTGAAATTTTTGAGGCTGTAGGTAATCAGCACTACACCTTTGCCATGTTGACCAAGACTCCGCCTTATGATGACCTGAATGTGCGCCAGGCACTCAAATACGGTATCAACCGACAGGAAATGGTAGACAAGATACTTCAGGGTCATGGCCAGGTGGGTAATGATCATCCCATAGGACCTGCTAATCAGTATCATTATGCTGATCTACCACAGACAGAATATGATCCTGATCGAGCGAAAAGCCTGCTGGCCAAATCGGGCTTGAACGAATTGAATATTGACATTAATGTTTCAGAAGCAGGATTTCCGGGGGCGGTCAACGCAGGTCAGTTGTATCAGGCTTCGGCTAGAGCTGGTGGCATCAATCTTAATGTTGTTCAGGAACCGGCTGATGGCTATTGGTCAAATGTCTGGCTCAAGAAACCTTTTGTTGCGGTTTACTGGTCTGGTCGAGCAACTGAGGACTGGATGTTCTCGACATCTTACGAGGCAGGTGTTCCGTGGAATGATTCTCAGTGGGATCATCCACGTTTCCAGGATTTGCTCTATAAGGGCCGTGTCGAACTCGATTCCGATAAACGCAGGGAAATTTACCATGAAATGCAAATGATTCTGAATGTTGAGGGAGGAGTTATCGTTCCAATGTTTGCGAGTTATGTTGGTGCTGCGAGTACCAAGCTGGCCAGTAATGGTTCGCTCGGTAATGCGTGGCAAATGGACAATGCCCGGATTGCCGAGAACTGGTGGTTCGCATAAGCTACCGAGCTTGTTTCACAGGCCGGCCGGAATACGGATATTCCTGCCGGCTTTTTTTCACCGAGTAGTCGGGTGGGCGTTTTCATTACTCATCTCATTCGCGAAAACAGAGTTTTCTCGCATGGATATATTTCAGACGTCAGTCATATTCTTGACTTGTCATCAGCCGGATAATTACTTGTCATTGGATGCTGAGTTTGTTCCAAAGACCACCGCAGGATATTGATGAAGTTATTCGGGACGTCGGTATGCCTGATAGGGCCTGCCTTTGGAAAGTACAATCTGCCATAACTGCAGATCACGTGCTCGAAATGCCCCGGCACACACTTGAAGATAATAACTCCACATGCGGCAGAAACGCTGTTCGTCATGGTGGTTTTCGCGAGTCGGAAAGTATTGTTTGAAATTTTCAAACCATGCCATCAAGGTGCGATCATAATCAGGTCCGAAATTGTGAATATCCTCGATCAGAAAGAAGGGTTCAACAGCTTTGGTAATGAGAGGCAGTGAAGGCAATTCTCCATTCGGAAAAATGTATTTCCCAACCCAGGGATCAACACCGGGCGATGAGTTGTTCTTGCCGATCGTATGCAACAGGAGAAGTCCATTATCATGAAGACAGTCATGCGCAACTTTCATGTAGGCATGATAGTTTTTATGACCGACATGTTCAAACATTCCAAGTGAAACGATTGCATCAAACTTTTCATTGATTTTGCGATAATCTTGAAATCGCAAGTCCACGGGCAATCCCTTGCACATCTCCATACCCAGTTTGACCTGTTCTCTGGAAATCGTAACGCCAACCACTTGTGCCTGGTAATTTTCGGCCGCAAATTTTGCAAAGCTCCCCCAGCCGCAACCAATATCCAGTACCCGCATTCCGGGTTTGAGGGAGATCTTTTTGCAAACCAGATCCAGTTTGTCCCGTTGTGCATCATCAAGGTTATCTGCATGGGCCCAGTAACCACAGGTATATACCATCCGTTTATCCAGCATGCCCTGATACAGATCGTTACCAACATCATAATGTTTTTCACCGACCTGAGCGGCCCTGGACTCCTTTTGAAGGTTCAGCAGATTGGCTCGCAACCTCGATAGCAGGTGTGTGGCGTATCGTCTATTTTGATGGGTCGGTAAACGAAGTATTCGATTCACAAATTCGTCAATTTGTTCGCATTCCCACCAGCCATCAACATAGCTATCTCCAAGACCAAGTGAACCATGAAACAGGACTCGCTGAAAAAAAGCCGGATTCTTGATCTGAGGATCCCACGGGTTCGAACCATTTAGCTGGATATTGGCCTGTTGCAGCAGAGGTTGCAACCGATTTAGAGCAAAATGTTCGATTTTTGATTTCGTTTCAATGGAGTGATTGATCAACGATTCAGACATGATGCTTTACTCATTAGTGAAATTGTCTGTGAACATTATGGTTCCAGGCTAGTACTTTTCTGATAATTCGGAATTGGTCCTCAATGTGCTTCTTTCCAGTTGGTACCTACACCGACATCAACGACTAACGGAACATGTAATTTCGCAACATTCGACATAATCTCCCGAACCTTGTGGATCACTTCATCTACTTCATGACTTGGCACCTCAAATACTAGCTCGTCATGCACTTGCATGATCATCATTGCCTTCAGTTGGGGCCGGTTGCTTAGCCATTGGTCAATTTGAATCATTGCCATCTTGATCAAATCTGCAGCTGTACCTTGCATTGGGGCGTTAATGGCAGTTCGTTCCGCATACTGTCGGATAGATGAATTTTTTGCATGTATATCTGGCAGATTCAATCGACGTCCAAACAATGTACCTACAAACCCCTTGCTACGGGCATTTTCTTTTGCTTGTTCCATATATTCCAAAACGCCCGGATAGCGTTCAAAATAGGTGTCTATATAATTCTTCGCAGTCTTCTGATTGATTCGTAGTCGTCGTGCGAGTCCAAAAGCGGTCATTCCGTAAATTAAACCGAAGTTGATGGCTTTGGCACGGCGTCGCAGTTCGGCATCGACCAGTTCAGGTTTCACTGAAAACACTTCGGCAGCAGTTGCCGTGTGTACATCAGCCCCGTCATGAAAGGCCGTCATTAACCCCTGATCCCCGGATAAGTGAGCCATAATCCTGAGTTCGATTTGGGAATAGTCTGCTGAGATGATCTTGTTACCCTCTTCTGCAATGAATGCTTCTCGAATTCGTCTGCCTTCGTCGCTGCGTACCGGTATGTTCTGCAGATTGGGGTCAGATGAAGATAACCGGCCTGTTGAGGCGACTGCCTGATGGTATGAGGTGTGAATTCGTCCAGTCTGAGAATTGATCAGGGTCGGCAATTTATCGGTATAGGTGTTCTTCAGTTTTGCAAGTCCACGATAGTCGAGAATGATCCCGGGCAATTCATAATCTGAAGCGAGTTCCTGCAATACGGACTCGGCAGTTGAGGGTTGCCCTTTTGGGGTTTTTTTGATGGCGGGGAGTTGCAAGTCGGTGAACAAGACCTCCTGTATTTGGGAAGGGGAGTTTATGTTAAATGACCTGCCAGCGAGTTCGTGAGCATGACTCTCAAGTTCAATCAGTTTATTGGCAATTTCCTGTGATTGGATATGCAGCATGTTTGCATCGACTTTTACTCCATTGATCTCGGTCTTGATCAGGACCTCCATGAGTGGTATCTCAATATTGGTAAATATCTTTTTTAGATCATCATGCTGATTCAGCTGTTTACTCAGAAGATGATGAAGTTGAAGGGTTATGTCAGCATCCTCAGCAGCATAATGGCTGGCAGTGTCGAGAGAGATTTGATCGAAGGTCAACTGATTTTTGCCAGTGCCGGCGATATCCTTGAATTTCACCATGTCTTTATCGAGGTGCTTTTTTGCCAACGTATCAAGGTCATGGCGGGAACTGCTGGCATCTAGCACATAAGACATCAACATGGTATCGTGCGTAACACCCTTGATGGCTATGCCATATCGATTTAGCACTTCCATGTCGTATTTGAGATTTTGACCTGTTTTTGGGCGTTCCGGGTTCTCAAGAATTTCTTTCAGTTTCTTCAGGGTGGGTGTTCTTGGGAGTTGTGTCGGTGCTCCTAGATAGGAGTGAATGAATGGAATGTAGGCAGCCTGTCCGGGCTTGATCGAAAAAGACAGGCCGACCAGTTCAGCTTGGTGTGGATCAAGTGACGTGGTTTCCGTGTCGAGTGCGATGATATTGCTGCCATTCAGAGCGGAGATCCATTGATCAAGTTCGTCTTCGTCAAGTATGGTAACATAATCCAAAGTCTCGGACATCTCTCTTGATTGCGCTTTTTCCGACTGTGTTTTGGAACCGAGTTCGTCAAGCAAGGTACGAAACTCCAAGTCTTCGAAATACTTCTTCAGATTTACCTGGTCTGGTTCGGATATGGTGAGATCTTCCGGTCTTTCCGATAATTGAACATTGCAATTGATCGTCACGAGTTCTAAATAGAGATCTAACTGTTCAAGGTTGTCTCGCAGTTTTTCTCCGACCTTGCCGGCTATAGTCCCGGCCTGTGCCCTGATCTCATTCAGACTTCCAAATTGATTGAGCCATTTCGCAGCAATTTTTCCTCCAACTCCGGGTATGCCGGGAATGTTGTCAGAAGTATCGCCAGCCAGAGCGAGATAATCGGCAATCAATTTGGGCGGGATGCCAAATTTTTCAATAACCCCGGATGCATCCATACGTTCATTTTTTTTGGTGTCGACCATATGAATGTTGTCATTGACAAGTTGAGCCAAATCTTTATCGCTACTGACAATCTCGATGAAAAGCCCCAGCTGATGACCTTGCACTGCCAGAGTGCCGATTACATCATCAGCCTCTACACCCGGTATCGAGAGAGTCTTCAGTCCCATGGCCGGGATGATACGCTCCAGATACTCTTTTTGATACCTGAGATCATCTGGCATTGATTCGCGGTTAGCCTTGTAATCCGGATACAATTTGTGTCGAAAGGTCTCCCCTTTTGCATCCATGACCACAGCAATATACTTCGCCCCACCGTCTCTGAGCAGGTTTTTCAGCATGTTGATCATGCCAAAGACGGCCTGGGTTTTCCGCCCGTCGGAAGTGGTGAGTGAAGCTCTGCCGAGTGCGTGATAGGCACGATAGAGCAAATTCGATCCATCCACAAGAATGAGTTTTTTTTGTGAGGGATTAGGCAATGTGCACGACTCGAATCTGTTTTGCTGTTTCTAACTTGAATTAGAGTATGGAGACATTCCATTTCTGCTTAGTCGGGTATTGTAAACCATGCGTTTGGCTACTTCTCCTTTTGTTGCCATTTTCCTTGCGATATCGCAATTTGAACAAGATTAATATTGGGTAGTGGTTCAGTTTGAAAATTGCAGGATTCAATCGCAGAAAAGGCGACTCGAAAGTCGCCTTTTCTGTATGGTTTTCGAACCCGTCCGACCGGTTTTTGATACCGGTCCGGTATGGGCTACGAGGTATCCGGGCATCCTAAAGCCTGCCTTGTGGCGGTGGTGGTGTTGAACCGGCTTCCGCCCCGCGTGCCGTAGCACATGCATTCCTGAATGTCCTGCCGTGTCTTGGCAATTGCATAGCATCCGAAGCCTCCAGACTTGCTAAAGTCCAGTTGTAGCTCGCCCCCAACAACAACCAGCTTCTGCTCCGCATTCGAGAACTGGCCACGGGTCTTGAAGCAGAGACGGACTACAGGAGATGCAGGAGTCCCGACATACAGGTTGATAACATAACGTGCATTTTTTTCCAGCATTCCAAATGTGACAGTCCGTGCGTTTATGGTTTGGGATGAACTGACTGGGCCAAGATCAATCTCTTGCGCTGCCGTTCCATTCGGGTTTTTTTGCACCGCGATTCCAAGCCGAGCGAAGCTGGTTCCCGTTCGCCCAGACAAGCTTCTATACCGACTTATTGTCATTTCCGGCAGGACAACCTGTACAGCGTTGCTTGACGGACTGCCACTATTGTGCGTTATCTGGCTTGCGCTTGCCTGAATCTCTGACCAGCCCCCTCGTGTGCACGCATCCGCCCCGGTGGTCGCCGGAATGACCAGCTGGGCCTGCACCGGCCATGCGAGGGCCGCAAGCAGCAGGAGGGTTGCTAGTTTAGCGAGGGGGGGGGGGTAAATTAAGGTAATCTTTCATTTTCTTCTACGGAGTGAAATGATATTTCGGTGATTGTACCCAATTCAATCAGCAAACGGGCGGATTTTCAAACTGATCCAGTGCCTAATATTGGATTGGACAGATTTTGCGTGGCAAAACTACATGAATTTGAAAAAAGACCATTTTCAACACCGGCAATATTTGAACTAATAATCATGAAACTTCCTGTAATCAAACCGATTATCATCTACAATTCGTTATTTGTTTCAAATTGTAGGGACCTGTATATGGACAAATTGAAGCAAGGTGTGTCTGAAAAGCAGTCGCTCGACTTATGGTTGCCGGTGATTGCTCTGATGTTGCTGGCAATTCCGGCTTTAGGATTTACACACGAGATACCCAAACCCGAACAAGCAGAAGAATCACTCTTGGATTATTCCTTGTCTTCTGAGCAGACCGAGGATGAGTCCGGTCCAAGTACGATCATCTATCACTGGATAGGCGATCGTCTCGATCAAGTGACTGTTGAACGTTCAAGTGGGCTTCGAGAGGTTTATCAAAATACCGATTCCAGAAACAACCTTTGGAACGCGGATGAAACCGAGTTGGGGCATATGCAAAACATCCGGCAGTGGAGACTCGGATCTTGGTAGTTCGAAAGCATCAATCATGCTGATTAAGTAATATTGTCGGTCTGAATTTGACTGGTAGATTGCCCCTTGAGAAACCAGTACAAATCACCGCCCTGCTCACGATAGTAGCGTGAAATCTGTCTGGGAATCTAGCTTCCCGAAGTCAGTCTTCAACCTTCTGACACTTCTCCGGAGTTATCTTGCGAGGAGCGCTTGAGGCTTACGCTTTGCATTTTATTCGGCCTGCTTATGCCGAATCCTTGCTACCCCTGATTTTGGTCAATCTCCTGACTGATGGTGCTGGAATTTCGGTTCAGTATCTTCGCAGACGCACACAGTAGTTTTTCGGGCGAAAACAGAACCCGAATCTGGCAAAGTTCGCTTTATGTCAGCTGGCGGTAGTCGTTTGACATGGCAATTCTCCATGAGTTTTTCAAAACCAAGACTGTCTACCATCTGCAGGTTCCTTGCAATAGCTCCATGGGCAATGACCAAACAATAACCTGCGACACAGGTTGTTGCACTTCATAGTGGAATGGGGGATGTTTTTTACAGGGTTGACCGAATATTTACACCTTTACTACCATGAGCTATCGGAACGGATCGCCGTTCTGGAGGAGAAGATGAATACATCGTATGAACGACCGCCAGCCTACATGGCCAACCGGGAAGCCGATATGGACGATTGGAAAGCCGATATGGGCAAGGAGTACAAGGTCGACCTTCGCTGGAAGATCGTATTCGGGGCCGCCCAGATCATGATAATGATAGCCATCTTTGGTAGCTTCTTTGCGTTCCTGCTGATTCTGGTCGGGATCCAGACTAGATAAACTGTTTCTACAGCCGCCTGCGGTGCCATCATGACCTGCTCCGAGCCTGCAAGCCACCCTTGATGACGGGAGTGGATGATGCCGTGTTATGTATAGTATGTCGACAGTATATAAGTAGTTACCCTTAATCCTCAAATAGAACCGGTGGGCGGATGGTCAGGAGCAGGACGGTTGGCTCCGCCTGTTGGAGGCAGTTAGTAGTTTGTTGCTACTGCGCAGTGATCAGCACGCCCAGCACCGCGGTGGCCACGCCGACCACCACGATCATGGTTATGAGCAGTCGGTTTTCCCGCTTCCCGGCTTCGGTATCCCGCCTGGCCATGTCGGCCCGGAAACGCTCGAGCGTTCCCTGAAGGTCGGACTGCAGTGTCTTCATTCGTTCCTCCAGCACGGCGTGCTGTTTCTTCAACTCGGCAATGTCTTTTGCCTGTTCGTGACTCGTGGATTGTTCCATGTCTCCATTTTATACGATCATCAGGCGGATTTTCAAGCCGACTGTGCAGATCTGTTGGGAGCAGGTAGTGGATCAGATTCTACCGGCAGACGGTAGTGGCTCAGTTTGAATAGTTCGCATATTTTCACAAAGCGAATCCAGAATCCAGTATAATGCTAAAAAACTATTATCCGTAAGTATCAATCTTGAGGAATAAACGATGAAGCAATTGCATAATACCCCCCCCCCCTCCCCTCCGCGCTAAGCTAGCGACCTTCCTGTTGCTGGCGATGCTGGCCGCGCCGTCCATGGCGCAGGTGGATTACTCCTTTATTGATGGTGCATCAGGTGCGAGTACCTGTCCGTCGGGCCAGACTATACGTAACGGAATATCCCTTGTCGATGGAACCCTGACCAAAAACGCGGTCCGGCTGTCGTATGCGCAAGTTAATTTTCAGAACATCAGAGTTCTAATTCCAGGAGCGAGCGAACTTAAAAGCGCCACTGTGTATCTCAGCGTGCTGGAAAATGGCAGTGAAGAGGCGAGCAGGCTGACTCTTGGAACTGCCGCAGTTGGCACGGATGTGACGTCAGGAGCTAGAACTTTCAGCAACCTGAAGCAGAACAGGCGCTACACCGCAGTCACGCATATCGGAGATGTCACCAAGATCATTTCAAGATTCTGCTTCAAGACCGCGGCCGATCTGGAGATCCCCTTAGGCTCGGGTCGCGGCGGCGACGGTCCCGGCGATTCGTGGTCAAGCGGGTGCTACGCCTTCAGCAAGGACGTGAATCAGATCCTGGCGTGCTTCTGCGGAGCCCGGAACTCGTCGGGCAGCTGGGCGCGCACGGATGCCGAAGACGGCTACGAATATATGATGGACGCCGCCTGGAGAAACAGAGTGGGCTGCACGACCAACTGACAGAACCAGAGACAGCACCTGTCACATGACTTCCGGCTAGTCTTTTCTCGGCTACTGGAATCATTCAAAATCGAGGACCGGAGGCGGCCTCAAGGCCGCCTCGTGTTCGGGATGTTCCGCAATACTCAACCGATATCCGGTTCCAGATTGACGCCCTCACGTGGCCTGCGCTCCCGAATAGTCTAACCAATCCATCTGCAGTGAAGTCTCCCATGAGGGAAAACTGTTTGAGTTCAATCAATCGATCAGAAATGAAGACAGTTTGATCGATTGGTTCGGGTTGTCATGACAGAGTGAAAGCGGATGAGCGTTTCATTTGCAGTGGCGTAGTGATAGACTGCAAGCTTGTAGTTGTCCATGCCATTTTCCTTTGCAGACTTGGAAAATGTACGTGAACAAGTATGAAAAAGTGGATGAGCAGATCACAATGAGTGTTTTCAGATCTCGGGTACAGCGAACGGGATGCCGCTTTCAGGCAATGATTTTTTTGCCTGTGTACTTGCGTAGTCTTCGGTGATCCGTTTTATTCTGTATACCATATCTGCATGCATTCAATGATCATGCCCGTGGCGAGGTGTAGCGATGAATCCTGATCAGAAAAGAAAGCTGGAGTCCTTTCTCAAGCGAACGGAAGGAGAACCGCCTCTGGTGTTTGTTGGACGGTCCGAAGTGCTCGACGACATTGCGCTTGCAGCCGAGCAGGTCTGGGAGGGCTCGGGAACCGATCAGCATGGCGCAGGGAAAGCGACGCGCATTATCCAGGGTGCGCCGGGGGCGGGCAAGAGCTCGATCTTGGAGGAGATCAAAAAGAATCCGGAGAGACTGAAGACGGAGAGTGTTGACAAACCCCCGCTGGTGGTAGTGCTGGAGTCTGGCGTAATCGAGGAGCCGGTTGACATTCTTCAACCACTAGCCCGGAGCATCAACCCGACAGCCGCCGAGGAGTTTTTATCGTATTTCAGCCGGACATTCGATGCGGGGGGTGGGCTTGGCTTGGGTTCAATCCAGGTCACCGGCAAAAAAGAGACCACCATGGAGCCAGCAAGACCGCGCATACGGTGGGATGTGTTCGGGAAATGGGCTGAACAGCATGGTGGGTTTGACCGGCCGATCGTGCTGGGCATCGACGAGGCGCAAAGGCTGGACCATGACCGAAAACATCCTCTCTCCAAGCTGTTTCAAGCGCTCCATGGTAATTGCGGCCTGCCGATTGCGCTGGTGCTGGCGGGTCTCAGCGATACCGAATACTCAGCTGCCCAGATGGATCTGACTCGCATACCTCCAAATCAGAAACACAACATCGGGCGTTTCCCGGATCATGAAGTTCAGGAACTCATGGAAAGGTCCTGTGCGCATTTCGGGATCGACATTACTGGATTCGGGCATGAGATCGATCGGCTGCTTCAGCCTTGTGACGGCTGGCCCCGACATCTGCATATTGTCTTGCAGGCACTGGGCGCAGAAGCCCTGAGAACGGAGGGCGATCTCGGCAGGGCGGCCTGGGAAAGAATACGAGCCGAAATTAAAACCTTAACAGATGGCTATTACAATAATCAATTTTCGATCAAGATGAAAGATGCCGTAGATCTGACGGCCGAAGTGATGGCTACAATGGACAGCAATCAGGGCTCTTCTCGGATCAAGCGCTTGATGGAAGACCTTCATGAGGCGGATCCTCGGAAATATCGCTTGCCGGCAGGCATGGATGCAGACTCCTTCTTCATTCACCTCGTGCACCAGGGGGCCTTGCACGAGGAATCGGCAAATCGATATGTATGTCCGATCCCGTCTTTCCGGACCTATCTGCTCGAGCACGGCGGGATCGCAGAGAACTCGAACTTGCAACCTCAAGCCACATGATCGGATACTGGCCGATTTGTGGTGAATCAACTCTCGCTTGATGCTTTTCTCTCATGTACCCTAATCCTTAAATAGAAAATTTGAAAGTACTTCCAACGCCTTGTGTGGTGTGGTTTTCGACTGGGTTGGCTTTTCACCCAATGGATGATTCTGATTCCAGCCCAAAATCCACAGTCCATCATGCCCTGTGCCCAATAAAGCAATTTCTATTTAAGGATTAGGGGTGTACAATCAAGTGGGCGAGTAGTTACGTATATAATTCCCTTCCATTTCTTTACAGGGGGGACTGTTATTCACAGCATCTCCAACATAACCCGGACAAATTCCATAGCGTCATTTATCTCAATGGATCGTCGGGCTATTGCTTGAGTCCTGCAAAGGAATGGAGACGGTGAGTTCTACACCCTTGTTATTGGCACGGTTGATTGCACGGTGATTTCCGCCGTGATACTCGGCGATCACTTTTACTACATAAAGCCCGAGGCCCAGATGCGGTTTCCTTGCATCATGGTTCGAGCCGGAGACCATAGGCTCAAAAAGTCGATCTCGAATATCCTCTTGTAATTTCGGCCCCTCGTTCAAAATTGAAATTTCTGCATGATTGCCGCGTTTTCTCGAACGGACAATAATAGGTGTGTTCTCCGTACAGTATTCGGTGGCATTGTCAATCAATTTATCCAGCATTTGAGCGAGATACTCAGGACTGCCTTTGATTAGCAAGTCGGCATTCTGGTTATCCACAATAAATTCATGACCACTATAAACATACTGGTAACCTGCGACAAATTCAGACAACAATTGCGGTAATTTGATCAGCTCTTTTTCCTCTTCTTGCAAAGCTTCTTCCAGACTAGCTGCTTCTGTAAGGCTCGAAAGTAATGATTTCAGTCTGCGAATGCCATAAGTCGCTCGTTGCATATGGTGATTATTTTTCGTCTGCGGTATCTCATCTTCCAGCATTTCCAGCGAGGAAGTAACTACCCCCAATGGGTTATTCATTTCATGGGCGAGCGTATCTGGCAATCCTTCAAGATATCGGGTGTATCCGGACAGTCGTGATAACATGCCCGTAAAACTTCGATTGAGTGCTCCAAGTTCATCGTTTGAAGAATCCTGTTTCGGTATATGTTCAATGCGAACCCGTCCTTCAGGTGTAATGGCTTGTTCGGTGGTCTGATGCAATCTGCGGATACGCATAGTCAAGCGCCAGGCAAAAATCGTGAGTATCACGAGCACAGAAATAAATACCAGTACGGTAACCACAGATAACGATCGGACAAATTGATAATGGAGAGAAGATGCCTCAGTGCTGCTTTGTTCAACCAGTACCGCCCCGATGATTTCACCATCAGCAACAATCGGATGGCCCGCTACAATGATTTCTGCCTTGTTATCCAGAGACATGCGAATATCAGCTCTTGGGTTGCCAGTGTCAATAATGCTGGTTATGATCTGATCCGGTCGATCAACCGAAGACTGAGGATAATCCTTGAATTGAAGCGGTGGTGCGGGAAAAAGCCTGTCGACAAAACCTGTCAACATCCGTATCGGAATGAACTCGGCTTGAACAGGCTCGGTATTGGTTTCGATGTCGGAAAATCCTGGTTCTGGCGGGTTCCATAGATTACCCACGACCGACCGGACTTGCCGTTGTCGATCCAGAACCCAGATTCGTGAACGCAATGGACCGAGCCCCTCCAAGATCTTGGCTAACCCCGGAGAACGGACGATGACTTGAGTAGGCTCCTCTCCAGAGTCTCTAGGTGAGGTGGTGATAATCTGTCGAATCATTCGAGTTTCTGGATTGTCTACATCTACTACCGAGAAACCAATTTTGGATCGATAACCGATGAAGTCTCTGGGGATGCGAAATTCAATCACGTAGCCCCAATCGGTATCGACAAGTTCTCCCTGAACTTCGGTGACATTTTCTCCGGTAAGGGGTAACTCCCATTGATCATCCATCAAAAAAGCACTCATTCTGCCAGGCTCATTGGAAAGCAGCAGATATCGCTCCAAATTACCATCCCCCCGTTCCATCAAAATGCGTAGCTGATCACTCGAGTTGAGGGTAACTCTGTTGGGATCACGATATATTCGCTCTGAATCATTGACTTCAAATAGACCATATAGATAGGTATCGTTATAGCCGATGATATTTTTGAGTGAAAAGGAATTGGGATCGTAATCCAGATTGCAAAACTGGGGATCGTCACCAGTAAAGTAATTTGCAAGGATTTGCATGGATTCCCAGTCATCGGTTTTGCCATTTAACTGAATGGGATCATCGATGCGTTGCGTATACAGAGCCCCTTGTTTTCCTAACACCTCAGGTACTGCGGTGTTCGGGCTGAAATATTCCGATTGGTCATTAAGGATCGTGGCGATCCCCTTGGCGGTGGTTAATAACGCTTCTTTCTGTCCTCGCCATAAAAATCGATCCATTTCTCGGATGTAGAAATTGCTCATTGCGAGAGGGATTGTCATGAGAATAATACCAATGACAATTAATTTGAGTCGGATACTGGTATTTTTCCAGAACATGACTGATCATCGACTGGTAAATCGGTCTATCAGAATAAGCGACAATGCATATGAGCAGTCGGAATCCAGGGTGCAGATCCAGTCATCTCTGGCGTATTTTTGCTCCAAAATCGTGGTCAAGTAACATGGATAAAAGGTTAGTTTTTCCACCTGTAGCCAACGCCAAATACAGTTTGGATCATTGAGAATGAAGGGTCAACCTCCTTGAATTTTTTTCGGATTCTTCGTACATATCCATTGATTGTATTTCGCTCCACAAAATGCTGGCGGGTCGTCTGAATCAGTACTTCATAGGTTTTCACATGACCAGGATTTCTCGCCAGTGCCTCAATCAGCCAGAATTCGGTCAGGGTTAGATGCAAGGACTCGCCTTTCCAGAGAATAGACATGCTGTTCTGATCCAACTCCAGGTGCCCCAGTATCAACTGGGTTGCATCGTCTGCAGATTCTTGTGTGCTTGATGCAATGCGAAATAATGAAGATATCCGAACCATTAAATACTGAAGCGATGTGGGTTTGGTGATGTAGTCCCAGGCATCTAGTCGCAATCCGGAGATTCGATCCACATCTCGGTCGCGGGCAGTCAGAAAGATAATTGGCAGGTTGGGGCTCATCTGACGCAGAGCTTTGCACAACTCAAATCCACCTTCGGACTCATCTTTAAGCATGATATCGAGGATTGCCAGGTCCGGAAGTGAACTGTTAAATCCTTCAAGTGCCTGTTTCTTGTCGGAGTATGTACGAACGACATAGCCCTGTTGAGCTAGTGCTTCCGAGAGGTTTTCCAGATAGGAAAGGTCATCCTCCACAATGGCAACGGTACGCGGCATCTCGAATCCTGTAAACTGTTTTCTCGTCTGAAGTATAACCGATACGGATTGATCTGTGGAAATAGCGAATTATTGCCATGAAATTACCCACGAAATTGCCATCAAATCCAAAACCGATTGCCATATTAAAAGTGTCTAATACAGTACTTGTAGATATTGACTGACTTTGGATACCTGCAATGAGTACCAAACTGTTTATCCCGGTTACTGATGAGATGCTGTATGAGCACCCCGAGCGGATAACGGCCCCTTTAAGACCCTATCAGGTCGATAATCCTACTCTTCACTGGATGGCGATAATTGAGGAACGGACGCCCAGAAATCCAGACTCGGAAGCGCAGACACGTTTAGGGCAGGGCAGCTATCGATCTTGGCTGGAATCTAGCGGTAAAACTTACAATCGCTTTAGTCGAGCGTAGTTCAGTACCAGCCATTTTTTACCAAGAGCAGAAAAGTTAATCTGCACTCTAGTGGATGCACCGGATCCTTCGACTTGAATCAGAGTACCTTCTCCAAACTGCTTGTGAAGTACGGTGCAACCCAATTCCAGGGTGTTTCCGGAAAGGTCGGTTATCGTTGGACTGGCGCCGCCCGATTTCACTTGAAAATCCTGGTGCCGGGTGTCTAATCCTGTTGAACCAGTCAATAATTCTGAAGGCAATTCCGCCAGAAAGCGTGAGGGGGTGCATCTCATTTGCTTCCCGAAGACGTTTCTTGATCGAGAGTGGCATAGGTACAGTTTTTGCATGGCACGGGTGATTCCGACATAGCAAAGCCGGCGTTCTTCTTCAAGATTGCCCTCGGATATAGACAGTTGATGCGGAAACAGGCCATCCTCCATGCCGCACAGAAATACAGTCTTGAATTCTAGCCCTTTAGCGGAATGCAGGCTCATCAGCTGTACATTATCAATCACTTCTTCGCTTCCACGAGGACCGGGTTCGAGTGCGGTGTGATTGAGAAACAAATTCAGTTCTTCATGAAGTTGATCGGCATGATCCAGTTCTTGTTCAAGGGTATAGCTGGCAGCAGCCGTGATGAGTTCTTTCAAGTTTTCGATCCGTGAGATGGCCGCTTCCCCCCGCTCTTTGGAATAATGGTCAAGCAGTCCACTCGCATGAATGGTTTGTTCCACTAGAGCATCAAGTCTTGATTTTTTCGAAAGAGAGATGATTTTCTCGATCAGTGCTCTGAATCGCTTTAGCGGCTCTCGGCTTCGTGAAGGTGTTTCAGGGTCATCGATTGCCAGAGTACTTGCTTTCCAGAGTGATACGCTGTTCTTGGCTGCAAGGGACCGAACCAAATCCATGGTTCGGTTGCCAATTCCTCTTGGCGGCATATTGACCACTCGGTCGAAAGATGGATCAGATTCCTGATTGACGGCAAGTTTTAGATAGGCCAATGCGTTTTTGATTTCCGCGCGTTCAAAAAACCTCATTCCGCCATATACGGAATAGGGGATACTTTCTGCAATTAGTTGTTCTTCAAAGGCCCTGGATTGCGCATTCGATCGATACAAAATTGCATGTTCATCGTATGATTTGCCACTGGCGACTGATGACTGGATCGTTGATATCACGAATCTTGCTTCATCATTTTCAGTAAAGCTGCGGTAAATTTGTATCGTTTCCCCATCTGACTGCTGAGTCCAAAGTTTTTTCCCCAATCGCCTTGAATTCTTGCGGATGACAGCATTTGCCGCCTGCAGAATATGACCAGAAGAACGGTAGTTTTGCTCCAGTCGAAAAGTTGATGCAGACGGAAAGGTCCGATTGAAGCCCAGCATGTTCTCGACTTTTGCGCCACGCCATCCATAGATTGACTGATCGTCATCACCGACAGCAAAGATGCTCTGGTGTCCGGCACTCAGGACTTTTGCGCATTGGAACTGAATCAGGTTCGTATCCTGAAATTCATCGATCAGAACATGTTCAAATTTGTTTTGATAGTACTCTCTGACAATCTGATTGTTTTTGAGCAGTTCGTATGGACGGAGTAACAATTCACCGAAATCAACCAGTCCAAGTTGTTGGCAGCGTTTTTCGTAATCCTTGTAGATTGCTGAGAACACTTCGTTTCTTGACAGGTCCATGGGCAAATTATGCGCTCGATGGCCATCATCCTTGCAGGCGTTAATTTGCCATAACATTTGTTTCGGAGGAAACGCCTTTTCATCCATTTTCAAGTCATTCATGGATTTCTTGATTTGCCGGAGCTGGTCGGCATTGTCGATGACCTCGAATTGTTCCGTCAGGCCGGCAGCTTGCCAATTCTGGCGCAAGATTCGAAGACCTAGGGCATGGAAAGTGCCGATCCATAAGCCCTTGGATGGCGTGTCCAGCAATTTTTCAATTCGTGATTGCATCTCGCGCGCAGACTTGTTGGTAAACGTCATGGCGATGATTGACCATGGATGTGTGCCCTGTTCCTGAATCAGCCAGGCAATTCGATGGACTAGTGCTCGAGTCTTGCCACTACCCGCTCCAGCGAGAACCAGAACAGGTCCTGGTGGGGCAGTTACAGCTTTACGCTGTTCTTCGTTCAAAGGGCTGATTATTGCTGACTCTTCCATGTTGGCGATACTCGATAACCGAGCATGTGGCTTTTGTTTCGGTAGTTGCAGGATATCTGGTCTGTAGAATCATTTTCATCTGGTACTTTCCAGACGAAAAGGAAACAGATATTTTACAATACTGTTATGATTATCCGAACAAAAACCAGACTCTGACATCAATTATGGATACGCCGATATTTCCAGACGAGAATTTGAACGAAGTTGTTGACATGGACCGGTCCCATGTCTGGCATCATTTAGTCCAGCACAAGCCTATGCAGGAGGGTGCACCGATGGTTATCGTGGAAGGTGAAGGCCTTCGAGTTCGCGATACCAATGGCAAGGAATATATCGATGCGGTCTCAGGTGGAGTCTGGACCGTCAATGTTGGTTACGGTCGCGAGAGCATTGCCAATGCAGTGCGGGATCAACTAGCACAAATGTGTTATTTTTCCAATACTGCTGGCAATATTCCCGGTGCGAAATTTGCAGACAAGCTGATTGAAAAGATGCCGGGATTGAGTCGCGTGTATTTTTCGACTTCTGGGTCCGAGGGAAATGAGAAAGGATTCAAACTGGTCCGACAACTGGCTGCGAAGGAGAATGGCGGCAAGAAGCACAAGATTATTTATCGGGATCGCGACTATCATGGTACAACGATCGCCAATCTGTCGGCATGCGGTCAACATCAAAGAAAGGATCAATATGGGCCGTTTGCCCCCGGATTTGTTGAATTTCCGCATTGCCTGGCGTATCACCACGAACATGGTGATCGTCCGGATTTTGGTGTCATTGCAGCTCGTGAGCTGGAAAGCGTGATTCTACGAGAGGGACCGGACACAGTGGGCGCAGTAATTCTGGAGCCAATTACAGCAGGTGGAGGGGTGATCACTCCTCCAGAAGGATACTTTGACACGATTCAGGAGATCTGCACAAAATACGGCGTTCTGATTCACATGGACGAAGTGGTATGTGGCATGGGTCGAACGGGCAAGTGGTTCGGTTACCAGCATTACGATATAAAGCCTGATATTGTGGTTATGGCCAAGGGAGTTGCGAGCGGTTATGCGGCTATTGCCTGTACCGTCACCACTGAGGAACTGTTTACGAAGTTTTTGGCTGAACCGTCAGATACGATGCAATATTTTCGGGATATCAGTACCTTTGGCGGATGTGCGGGTGGACCTGCTGCGGCTCTCGAGAATGTGCGTATAATTGAAGAAGAGAATCTCCTCGACAATGTAGTACAGATGGGTGATTACTTGATGGGTCTTCTTCAAGCACTCAAGGACAAGCATGCGATTGTTGGTGATGTGCGCGGAAAAGGCTTGTTTGCTGGTGCAGAGCTGGTTGTCGATCGAAAAACCCGTGTCCCAGTTGACGAAACGGTGATGAATCAAATTGTTGCCGACTGTCTGGAGCAGGGCGTGATGATTGGTCGCACCAACAGAAGTTTTCAGCATTACAACAATACGATCTGTCTCAGTCCGGCCTTGATT
Organism: Candidatus Poriferihabitans sp.; assembly: GCA_965220975.1. Classification (GTDB taxonomy): domain Bacteria; phylum Pseudomonadota; class Gammaproteobacteria; order Arenicellales; family Poriferihabitantaceae; genus Poriferihabitans. Next base: position 591,444 of record OZ244855.1, read on the forward strand.
TGTACTCGTGATGATCTAGATCAGATTGTTGGATCAATTGATAATGCATTGAGCAGAATCCAGTTATAACTGCAACATAAGTTTCCAAGGTGTCCTCTTGTGATTATGGCAATTGACGACAACCCAACTTTTCATGTTCTGATTTCGCGAGACGTGATTTTTGGAAATTGAAATCGTTAGCAATGCCAAATCACAATTATATGTGTGTCTCAGTTTGAAAAATCCCTTGCATTTGAATTCGATGATTTTTGCAAGAATAATCCGATTGGATATAGCGCTATTGATTCCGCACTCCTCATGCACTGTATTCGTTTATTGAGCAATCGTACAATTTAGAAATGGATGAGGAAGAAGTGAAGTTGCTCCAGGGTAGGAAAGGAAACCGCTACCGTTATTATTCGCTTAAAACCTGAAGATGAAAATAAAGCCCCGCTCGGAAAAGTGGATTAAGGCAGAGCAAGAGTTGATTTTTGAAGGGATTTACCCAAGCCAAAATCTTCCAGCCAACAACTTGTCAGATAATTAATCCCTCGAAAACTTGGTTGTTCGTGTGAAGCATAGTACTGATATCCTAGCGTTTTGTTTCTCAGCCATTGACACTTTATTCCTTTGATACGAAGATGCTGTCAAAGGATCGATGAAAGGACTTGTGATCAAATTTTTCAATTTATGGTATTCCTGAAATCGGTAGTGGAACAGTTTGAACATTGCAGGACCCGGCCGGGAAGAGACGGCCCACAGGCCGTCCCTGTCCCGGGTTTCCGGACAAGGCCGCAAGCCGGTACGGCGGTGGCCGCTCCGGTTTCGTCAGTTGGTCGTGCAGCCCACTCTGGTTCTCCAGGCGGCGTCCATCATATATTCGTAGCCGTCTTCGGCATCTGTGCGCGCCCAGCTGCCCGACGAGTTCCTGGCTCCGCAGAAGCAAGCCCGGATCTGATTCGGGTCCTTGCTGAAGGCGTAGCACCCGCTCGACCACGTACCGTCGATGGCGCGACCCGAGCCTAAGGGGATCTCCAGATCGGCCGCCGTCTTGAAGCAGGCTCTTAAGATGGGACTGCTAACATTCCCAGCATGGAGAATTCCCGTATACTTCGTATTTTGCTTCAGACCGCTAAAGTTTTGGGTACCCGCAACTATGGACGTGTCAGCTACAGCAGTTCCGAGAGTCTGCCTGCTTGCCTCTTCCCTGCCATTTTTCAGCACGCTCAGATACACAACGGCACTTTGAAGACTGGGATTAGACAAAGCTACCCGGAGTTCCCCAAGTGAAATTGATGGCGTAGCAAACTGGACCGCATGCTTTTTCACGGATCCATATGGTATGACTAACCCAAGAATTTGACTCTGGCCCTCCGGGCAGGCACTGGACCCTGTATCGCCCAAAATGGACCAGTCCACCTGTGCCATCGTCGGCACGGCCAGCATCGCCAGCAACAGGAAGGTCGCTAGCTTAGCGAGGGGGGGGGGGGTGAGTTACGGTAATGTTTCATTTTTCTCTCCAAAGTAGATTGATATTCCGGTCATTATACCCGTTTCAACCGGAAGAATGGGGTGATTTTCAAACTGATGCACTATCGCAATGTTCAAAATGAGCCACTACCCACTATCCTGAAATCTAGTCACTTGCAAACTTTGACTCTCGGTATCATTCCCTGATTGAGCTTTGCTTTACAAGTTGCGAAAAAGGAGTGGTGGCTACGCCCTGGATCGAACAGGGGACCCCATCATTATGAGTGATGTGCTCTAACCAGCTGAGCTACGTAGCCATCTCGTTTGAGGGAGTGTGAGAGTACCTGATTCAGAGTTTTAATGCAACAACAAATCTTCTCCCTAATCCTTAAATAGAAACTGCTTTATTTGGCACAAGGCATGATGGACTGTGGATTTTGGGCTGGAATCAGAATCATCCATTGGGTGAAAAGTCAACCCGCTCGAAAACCACGCCACACAAGGCGTTGGAAGTACTTTTAAATTTTCTATTGAAGGATTAGGGCTTTTGCCTAATCAGTAAAATTGCGTTCTGTGCATCATTAATAAATGCATGATGCACAGCGGGTTTTCAGTACAGAACTTTCATCATACAACTTGGTGCAACGCCAGCCGCCCGAAAGATCGCTTTCCATCCATTGGAATTCATGCATTTTCAACCTTTCGTCAAGGGGGTTACTTACTATTGTTGACAAGATCTCGTCGATTTGAGAATTAATTGGTAATGCACAATATTATTTTTTCTTGCCGCGTCGTTTCGGCAAGAGCCTTCTGTCGACCCCTTACAGGAACTGTTTGAAGTCAATGAACCCTTTTCAGGGCTGTATAGAGAGGAAGGGACTCGATTTTTCACATTCTGGTTATGCTCTGCCGTGATTGTCCGAGAAGAATGTGGTCGTATCTCAAATTTTGGCTTTATTCGCTGTTTGGGGACAAAATCTACGTACACATTCCCAATGAAGCATGTTATGCATTGATCCCTATGCGGGAGAGGGGAGAGGCCTAAATGTTTATGACACTTAGGAAACCTCCTAGAGGGTCAGGTTCGATTCCTGGTTCCCGCTCCACAACCACCCATGCAATGGTTGAATGCATCGTTTTATGGGTCTATATCATTGCGAGTCAAGTACTACCGAACTGATTTTAGACTTGAGTCCGTGTCTTTCAAATCATTTTGCTTTGGGCATGTTTGACTGATAATCGAGCCAAGGGTTTTTCGTTGATGGGAGGATGTACAACCGCAGCAAAGATTCCTAGTACCACACTGGCCCACCACATGCCATTGTAGGAACCTGTTTCATCATAAATTCTCCCGCCCAGCCAGATACCCATAAAACTCCCGAACTGATGGCTTAGAAACACGATGCCGAACAAGGTAGCCATATAGCGAATACCAAATACTTGGGCGATGATCCCCGTGGTAAGCGGGACAGTTGACAGCCAAAGAATCCCCATGGCAGACGCGAAAATCAGCATGACCAGTGGCGTCTTTGGAGCCATTAATAAAGCCAGAGTGACCACGCTACGACCCAGATAAATGGTACTCAGACAGTATTTCTTGCTCCATCTCTGGCCAGCGACACCAGAACCAATCGAGCCAAAAATATTCATGATTCCAATCAGCGCAATACTATACGCGCCGATTAGGGGATCCATACCCAAATCTTGGATGTAGGCGGGCAAGTGGACAGTAATAAAGGCAACATGAAACCCGCAGACAAAAAAACCCAAGGTCAAAAGTACGTAACCTTTGTGGCTCAATGCTTCCGTCACTGCTACCCGCAAAGTCTGATTACCTTGCTCGCTCGCTTCTTTGTTGTTTGCTGAGTTAGGCAGACAAACCGCCAACGGAATCATAATCAGAATAATCATTGCAGATATTAACAATGCATTGAACCAGCCAAATGTAGAAATAAATCCTTGGCTAACAGGCGAAAATACAACTTGTCCCATTGAACCAGCGGCCGTACCAACACCCATCACCAATGATCTTTGGTTGGGTCCAACTGCACGCACCATCGCGGCAATTGCCAGGGTAAATGCCGAGAAGGCAATCCCGAGCCCGACCATGATTCCGCCCGTTAATTGGAGAAAAATGACACCGTCGGATTCCGCCATTCCCCAAATTCCAAGAGCGTACAGAATTGCTCCTCCAATAATGATTTTTCCGGTACCATGCTTATCCGCCAGTGCTCCTGCAATTGGTAAACCTAGCCCCCAGAATAAATTCTGAAGTGCCATGGCGAGCCCATAGATTTCCCGAGTCCATCCATTGTCGGAGGTCATCGGCTCTAGATACAAGCCAAACGAAGCACGTATCCCAAAACCAATCATTGCAATCAGACAACCTGCAATCAGAATGACTGGAATTGACTGCCAGTTGGTATTGGATTGAACCATGGTTTAGTTCTGAAGATTCTATTATGCGATATAACATGCGCTCAGGAGTTTTTCCAAGCGGGCTTGCGTTTCTCCACAAAAGCGGACATGCCTTCTTTCTGGTCTTCGGTTGCAAAGACCGCTTGGAACTGGCGATGTTCAAACAACAAACCCGATTGCAGATTGGTTTCCAAAGACTGATTGATGCATTCTTTGATCATGTGGTTGACCGGTGCTGAACTTGAAGCAATGCCTGCGGCAATTTGCTTAACTTCATTCAAAAAACCCTCAACAGGAAATACCCGGGAAACCAGTCCAGAGTATTCAGCCTCCCTGGCATCCATCATGCGGCCGGTGAGGCACATATCCATGGCTTTTGATTTGCCTATCAAGCCAGTTAATCTTTGTGTTCCGCCCCAGCCCGGCAGAGCACCGATTGAGACTTCTGGCTGGCCAAATTTTGCATTCTCGGCTGCCAGAATAAAGTCGCACATCATGGCGAGTTCGCAACCACCCCCCAACGCATAGCCACTGACGGCCGCAATAATTGGTTTTCGACAGTTTTTCACCACGACCTGCAGTTTGGAGGCATTGTCGTGAAGATACATGTCCATATAACTCTTGGATTGCATTTCCTTGATATCAGCACCGGCAGCGAAGGCTTTTTCGTTACCAGTCAGAATAATCACCTTGACCTGGTCTTCATTTGACATGATCTCAAATGCCTCAGTCAGTTCTTCCCTTAGTTGGATGGAGATTGCATTCAGCTGTTCAGGACGATTTAAGGTGATTACCCCGATGATATCTTCCCGATTTGTAATAATGGTTTGTTGTTGCATTCTGGTTGTCCGAATTGAATCGCGATTGCTTATTTTATTCGCAAGCAAGCAAGTTAGCAGTGAATATTTGGCCCTCATGTAATGTCAAGTATGATTTGTCCACGTCGATCAGTCTTCCAGATCTCGGAGAAGACAATGATATCGTGTTCTGGAATCGGTATGCCGCACGGACTGACAACCCGATAGGTCTTGCATTTGAAAGTAGAACCGAAATTCCCCCATTCAACCATGAAGTGCAACACCTGGTGTTGAGGGGTGTTGTTTCGGTCCACTAGTGTCCCAACGTTTTATCGAATAAACTCAATCGGTTAGGAAAACCGTCCGGTTCGCTTCTGTATTCCGGTTCTGTCAGCAATTGATATAACGACATTCTCTCGAACAAGGTTCGGCTCAATGTCTGCATGAGTGTGTAGAGAGCGAGATCGGATTGCAACTTTTTTTGATCATTGCGCACAGCACGTACACCGAAATGGCGATCCATAGCTGACTCTTGACGGCATTCTCGGAACGGCCAAAAAACGATTTGACCCGCAAGTGCTGCTTGATCCACTTGAAGAACAGTTCCACGTGCCAGCGGCTCTTGTACAGTTCAGCAATGACCAGTGGTGGCAGTTCCATGTTGTTGGTTAGGAATACCAGGTTCCTGTCACGCTCTGGGTCTCGATAGCGAATTCTACGCAATAATTCAGGATAATGATGCCGGGTGTCGGTGCCGGTCAATCGGACTCGTTGGTCACAAACCAGTCCAGTGGAGCGGTCGACCGGATACCAATGGACGCGCTGGCACTGGGTATTCTTTTTCGATCGCAAGACGAAACAACTGCCGACCATGTCGAGGACCCTCAGGCGGGCGAAATCCAGATCAGCACGATCCATGACATGGAATGCACCGCTTTCCGGAATCCGGTGATCCAGAATGTTCACATCATGAAGTTTGCCGTCGGAAATATGGATGAACGCGGGAATGTTCCCTTTCAAGTCGAGCAGGGTGTGTAACTTGACTGCCGCTTTGGTGCGACGAAATGGAGCCCAAGGGAATAACGACAAACACAGATCGATCGTCGAAGAATCCAGGGCGTATACAGTCGCATTCGGTTCCGTACTCCATTCGTCATCACGATACAATTCCCGTGCTGACTGGATGAGTCTCCGAGTGAAATCGGAATCGATTCGCCAGTCGCGTTGTTGGTTGGCATTGGCCAAGGTATTTCGGGATACGCCGCTTTGAATACCCATGTGGGGGAGTTTGTTGGCTGGTGCCCTGAGACCGGTTTCGATATCGCGCAGACTTTCGCACCCGGTTAGTTGTGCAAATGCCAGACACCGGTATTGCTGGGTACAACTGAATGATTTGACCTTGCGGTTGCCATCATGGCGATCAATACACCGCCGCATAATGTGTCATGGGATGAAATTCATGAGTTGTGAGAATACCAGTTGACCGTGATACATATCGATAATGCCTATACAATTGTTGCAAAGAACCCGGGAGTCGAGGGATCAAAACCATGCTTGGGTTCGCTCAAGCCTCCAACACCCTAAAATAGGCATATATTCTATCGTTATCAATAGCTTGTCAATGATTTTATTTTAAACGTTGGGACAGCAGTGGTTTCGGTCATTCCCCATGGAGCTGTTGCAAAGGACCAGCGGGTGGCAGACCATCCCGGTTTTGAAAACTTCATGGAGAATGATCATGTCGAACGACATGCCACCAGCTGGCGTATGGCGAACGATGACAGATTCAGGGGCTGTTGTCCAGTGGAAAATCGCAGCGCGAGATTGCGAAGCTGCTGAATCGCGGTCCCGGCACCATCAGTCGGGAGGTGGCCTATCATCAATCCACACTTAACTTCGTAAATTAAGGATGCCGGGGAAATGGGCATGGTGAATTCTCCTGATTCTCAAGCAAAATCAGGAAAGCATCTCCAGAGTTCCAGGTATCGTGGTTTTGAAGGGGTCGGCGTTTTGCCCGGTGGGTGATTGCGGTTCCAGAGTCGAAACCTGCGACAGATATGGGGTTGTACCCATCGCAGGACACTCTATTTGGAGGTTAGGGAATTTGCGAAGTCAAGTGTGGGGAGATGATAGGAAGGTGGCCCGGGACCGGCAGGCCGAGCAGAAGGCCGCCTGCCGACGCCGGGAAGTCTCGAGCGTTCCGCGCAAGATGACGCCGGACCGGTGGCAGGTGGTTGAAGACCGGCTTCGGGAGGGCTGGAGTCCGGAACCGATTGCGGGTCGTGCCCGCGCGCAGGGTGAGGAGATGGCGAGTTACGAATGGATTTGCCAGTACGTACGCCGCAACCGCAAGGAGGGAGGGTAGCTGTACCGGCTGCTCAGACGGCACGGCAAGAAGCCGAACTGGTGGGGTGGACGCCTGCGAGGCTCTCGGCATCCCGCGGTTCGTCCTGCCCCCGAAAAGCCCCAAGCTGAACGGGGTCGTGGAGCGGGCCAACGACAGCTCCAGGGTCGAGTTCTGGAGCCAGTATTGCGGCGAGTTCAATGTCCGTGAGACGCAGGCCGCACTGGCCGACTATCAGCACTTCTACAACTGCATAAGGCCGCACTATACCCTTGAAATGATGACCCCAATGGAGTATATTCAACAATGTGCATGACCGAACCCCTCAGTCTCATATGTGGTGAACCCGTACACGCCCTTGAACTGGGGTCATGATTAATTTATACTGTCCTTAGTGAAGAATGTTCACACGCTAATTTAACAAGGCTTTATAATTTTTCCGATGCCTGCCTTAAGCCGTATACCCGGTACAACTCCAAAAGAAAAAATTGCTTTGACTGGCGAAAAATTTCTTCTTGCCATTTCAGAGCATTTCAAGTTGTTTCCAACATTTATTAAACTAATAAATTCTTATGCGTATGCAATTCAAAAATAAAGAGTGGCATTTGCCATTATTCATCAAGAATAAAAGTTTTTTATTTAAAACAGTGCTTGCCTTATCCGTATTGCTGGTAGGAACGGTGCAGGCACAAAGCGTCGAAGTTAGGCAATCATCATGGGAAGTGCACCCGATGTATAGAGCAGATTCCAACTGCGATATTGAAAATGATACTAGTACGCCGTCGCTGTGCAAGCGCTTTAACCTCTGGCAAAAGACCCTTACTATTCATTACGTGCCACAATTGCCGGAAGGGGAACAAGGGAAGCCTCTCGGATACATAGAAAAGATGTATTGCGCGGCCAACCCCGGTTATTCCTGTCGCTGCACGGATACATGTAGCTCAATCCGCATTCCCCGTGATGGACCTTCCTGGAATCTAATAGTGGAGTTCAAAGGAGTGAATCCCGATCCATCCATAGGCAGTTTGACTGGAATTGAAAATAGCGAATTGTCGGATCATACCGGCTATTATCAAGTTAATCATAGTAGCGGTAGATTGGTGAGCGGTAAAATGGACACCATAAGCGATCTGCCTTACGGAGTGGGTACTGTCCGATACTATGTTACTGCTTATGGCAAAGGCGGCAATGGGCAGTTTACGGTTGAGGCAGGGGAAGTAGCGAAAACCACGCACAACCTGAATTTACCTGGCAGTCCACCGCATTAATAGTGGACAGGCCACTCATGAACTCGGTACCGCTTGAACAGGCTGGGTAGAGGTGCCTCATGAGGCTGTGGGCAGACACCGCACACGCCTATCCAGTGGACTGGGGAGCCAATCGGCTTACCGGCGCATCCGGATCACATTCCGTAAGGTACAGTATGCATTCATTGGTTGTAAGTATTCGGCCAAACCTATAGGGAATTTACGAGTCAGAAAAAATATATCAAACTCTTGATACATCTGAACGATTTGAACCTAATGAAAAAAAGGGCGTTGGAATTTGATTGTGTATGTACCCAATCCTATTGCCCAAAATGTTGTTGACAATGACATTCAATTTTAACTTTTGATTGATGCTTTCGGCACTTTTATACATGATCCCCAAACAATAGACTGATTAACTGACCATGGTTTTGGCAACTGACTTGTTTCGTACCAGTATAGCGAGTCATAATACGGGTTTATCCAGGACAAGTCTCAAAGAATGGCAGAATTCGCACTTGTCCTGGTTTTTTGAGGAGCCGCATTTCATCGGCAAGGGGTTTCTTGACCGCAACATCGTGAAATCGATAACGGCAGTGCAAGGTAAATGTACATGCAATGAATCGCAAGCTGGATTGTAAATGGACATGCATGGAAAAAACCTCTGGATACCAACGTAGAGAAAACCATCTCTCAAAACCATTGAACTCAAAGTGAACGAGTAGCGGCATAAAACAAGACAAAAAAGTCCTGAACATGTGAACTTGGGCGAGCGACCAGCTCTTTTTCATGTTTTTTGCGGGGTTGACCGAATATTTGCAAGTGCGTTTACCAAAGTGATTGAAAGAATGAGTTTCTTGAAAACCAGTCTATCTGCTGGTAATTTGCGTATCCATTTACCATAGTACATCATGCCCAGACATAACTTAATATGTCGGTCGAGATGAGTTATGGTCGAAAGTAGTGCGCGGGGCGGAAAGGGGTTCATCCAGCGGCTACCGTTTTCTGGTCTGATTGTACCTCAATTCCATCCTTGAACTGCACTCCCTCGATGACCTGTCCGAGCCTGCGGAACCCGCGCAGCCTTCGCCAGCGGGATTCCGCGCACTGTCCGAGCTTGAACATCATGTCGAGCATGGTGTCGCGGCTCAGGCAGCCCCGGGTCGTCCGGGTCCGGTGGCGGATCGTGGCAAAGGTCGACTCGATCGGGTTGGTGGTACGAATGCTCTGCCGGTGCTCGGCCGGGAAGTCGAAGAAGTTCATCAGCTCCTTGCGATCCTGGATCAGCTTCACTGCGGCCTTGGGATGCTGGTCCTGGTAGCGGGCCAGGAAACGGTCGAAGGCCCGGTCGGCATGGTCCCGGGTCTCCGCCATCCGGATCTGCTGCAGTGCCGACTTCACCTTGGGATGGATGGCCTTCGGCATGGCGGCCAGCACGTTGGCGGTCTTGTGCACCCAGCAACGCTGGTGTCGGGCCTCCGGATAGACCCGGTCGAGTGCCGACCAGAACCCCATGGCACCGTCCCCGATCGCCAGTTTCGGAGCGTTCATGCCCCGGCTCTTCAGGTCCAGCAGCACGTCCTGCCAGCTCAGGGTGGACTCGCGCACCCCGTCCTCGATGGCCAGAATCGACTTCCGGCCCTGGTCGTCCACGCCGATCACCACCAGGCAGCAGAGCTTCGTCTCCTCGTTGCGGAGACCGCTGTACACCCCGTCCGCCCAGACGTACACCCACCGGTCCTGGCTCAGGTCACGCTGCGTCCACTCCTTCCTCTCGTCCAGCCAGACCCGCTTGAGACGCTTGACCACTGACGGCGAGAACCCCTTCGCCTGCTTCCCCAGCAGCCCGGACAGCACGCCGGCCATCTCGCCGGTGCTGACCCCCTTCAGGTACAGCCAGGGCACCCAGGCCTCCAGCGTGCGACTCTTGCGCACATACGGCGGAACCACCGACGAGCGGAAGGTCACCGGCTTGCCGTCGTTGGAACGAACCTTCGGAATCCGCACCGGGACCGAGCCGATCCCGGTCTGGATCGAGCGCTCCGGATGATGGCCACTGCGCACCACCAGCCGGAGGTTCTGTTCGGTGCGGCGGTCTTCATACTGCTTCAGGAACTCGCCCAGCTCGGCTTCCACTACCACCTGCAGCAGCCGACGGGCACCCTCGCGCAGAATCGCGGTCAATTCATCCTTGAACTTGCCGATTTTTGAATAGTCAATAATGTTATCATCTCTCATAGTGGCGTACCTCTTGGTTAACGGTTTTTGAAATTTGTTAGTTAATCCGGTTACGCCGCTTTTTTCAACCCCCCTTTCCGCCCACGCACTACTTTCGACCATAACTCGGTCGAGATTCATCTCCAAAAAAACGATTTGTAAACCATTAGACGCTTTCTAAAAAAACTCAACTGGTGCCTCAGTCGAGTCCATGCTGTGGACTGTGTCGACAGCTAACTTCGCACTATAAATGACAATTAATGCTTGCAGATGATCCTGCTCTTGCTGGTATCTGGAATGCAATTTTCGATCAGAGAATACGGGCATCTCTAACTTTTTTGGATCAAGGCATGAGGCGGTGGTTTTTCACAGCTTGCACGATCGGCCGTCAGTTTGCATATGTTACTTCCAGCTTTCCAAAGTATTTCAAAGAGGAAAATTTTGTTATCAAATTGCAACGGTTCATGCAAGACTTTGATGGAGTCTCACAATCATGTTCTCTTCTCCGTGTCGGAGAAATATTTGTATTAGAATAGGTGCTTGTTCGGGACTTCGTTTTGCGATCACCAGAATTGAAGGGTTGCCTCCAGCTTCTACCAATCACAACACAGTTACATCATGAAATTTGACGAAATATACGACAGAGCTTGCAAGGATCCGGAGGGATTTTGGGTTGAGGCAGCCGAGAATGTTCACTGGTATAAAAAATGGGACCGAATTCTAGACGACTCAGAAGCTCCATTTTATCGATGGTTTACAGGTGGTCAGACCAATGTTTGTTATAACGCAGTAGATATCCATGTTGAAAATGGTCGAGGTGAGCAAATTGCGATTATTCATGAAAGTCCGATTACCGGCACACAGCAAACGCTAAGTTATCGGGAACTTCAACAAAGGGTTTCCCGGTTTGCGGGGGTCTTGGAGGCAAACGGCATTGTTCAGGGTGACCGAGTCATCATCTATATGCCCATGATCCCGGAGGCGGTTATCAGCATGTTAAGCTGTGCCCGGATTGGAGCGGTTCATTCGGTAGTTTTTGGCGGTTTTGCGGCCAACGAGCTGGCAGTCAGAATTGACGATTGTCAACCAAAAATGATTGTGGCTTCGTCATGTGGCATCGAGCCTGGAAGAGTAGTGGAATACAAACCTCTATTGGATAGCGCTATCGAAAAAGCTGAGCACAAGCCAGATACTTGCATAATCTTTCAAAGAACCCAAGCCGAAGCTTCCTTGATTGATGGGCGTGATAAAGATTGGCATGATGCGACTGATCAGGCTGAAGATGTTGATTGTGTACCTGTCTGGTCAACCGATCCACTATATATTTTGTACACATCGGGAACTACGGGTCAACCCAAGGGAGTGGTTCGGGATACAGGTGGAGGCATTGTCGCCCTGAAGTGGACCATGAAGAATATTTATGACATGAACCCGGGCGAGGTCTACTGGGCGGCATCGGATGTGGGTTGGGTGGTAGGACATTCTTATATTGTTTATGCACCGCTTTTTAATGGAAATACAACGATCGTATTTGAAGGCAAACCCGTTGGCACCCCTGACCCCGGAGTGTTTTGGCGAATTATTTCCGATTATCAGGTCAAGGTCCTGTTTACTGCACCTACAGCGTTTCGAGCGATCAAGCGCGAAGATCCAAATGGCGAGTATGTCACCAAGTACGATATTTCCTCCCTCAAGTATCTTTTTCTGGCTGGAGAGAGAACTGACCCCGATACTCTGGTCTGGGCACGTAAAAAATTGAATGTGCCGGTAATCGACCACTGGTGGCAAACAGAAACCGGTTCCGCGATTTGTTCGAATTGTGTCGGCATTGAACAGTTGCCGATTAGAGATGGTTCTCCAACCAAGCCCGTGCCGGGCTGGCAGCTTATAGCTGTAGATGACGGCGGTCAACCAGTTAAGACTGGTAATATTGGCGCTTTGGTGGCGAAATTGCCATTACCACCTGGGACCTTTCCAACTCTGTGGAATGCGCGTGACCGATTTTTTGAATCCTATTTGAGTAAATTTCCTGATCACTATGAAACGGGTGATGCCGGATACATTGATGAGGATGGTTATGTATTTGTTATGTCAAGGACTGATGACGTGATCAATGTTGCAGGACATCGATTGTCAACTGGGGCAATTGAAGAAGTACTCGCTTCACATCCAGATGTCGCTGAGTGTGCTGTGCTCGGGGTAAATGATGACTTGAAAGGTGAGTTGCCTTTGGGGTGTCTGGTTCTGAATACCGGAGTTGACCGGGATCCTGCTGAAATTATTTCGGAATCGATACAGTTGGTTCGCAGTGAAATCGGCCCGGTTGCTGCATTCAAGCTCGCCATTGTTGTTGACCGTTTGCCAAAGACAAGATCCGGCAAGATTTTACGGTCTACCATGAAGAAAATTGCAGACAATACACCGTGGAAAATGCCAGCTACCATTGATGATCCGGCAATTCTTGATGAAATCAAGGAGGCTTTCGCTATAGCAGGCTATCCAAAATCCCAAGCAGAAGAAGACCAAAAAGTCTTATGAAACATGCTTTCATCATGGATCCGATTGATGGAATGAAGCCATGGAAAGATACCACTTATTTTCTTATAAAAGCCTGTGCGGAGCGTGGGCATGAAATCTGCTATCTGGATCAAAGCGATCTGCATGCCCGACATAACCAGCTCTTTGGGCATGTGAACTGGTTACAGGTTAATCACGATAATGTAAATCCTCTTTCGATAATCTATTCAAAAACGATCGCGATCTCGGATTTTGATGTGGTCTGGGTTCGGACTGACCCTCCCTTTGACAGGCGTTATTTCTACACAACCCTGTTGCTCGACTTGTTGCCAAAATCAGTACATGTCATTAATCGTCCGCAAGGTATCCGCAATTACAACGAAAAATTATCTGCACTCAAATTTCCGAATCTAACTCCGTATACTCTCGTAACTTCCAATATTGATAGTATTGTTGAATGTGCAAACAATTATGGACGAGTCACCATCAAACCCATAGACGGTTTTGGGGGTAAGGGTATCATGTTCTTTCAGACCGGTGATTCAACGCATAAGTTGAAAGCACTGATTGAGGAGCATCATCATTGGGTGATTGTCCAGGAATATCTTCCATCAGCAACTGATGGAGACAAGCGTATATTGTTATTGGATGGTGAGCCATTGGGAGCTATCCTCCGAGTACATGCCGAGGGAAAGGAGCTCAACAATTTGGATGCTGGAGGTAAGGCCTATCCCGCAGGCTTAACGCGAAAAGATAAAGAAATTTGTCAGGTTTTAAAGAATCCCTTAAAGGATGAAGGGATTTTTTTTGCTGGTATTGACATTATCGGTGATAAACTGATTGAAATAAACGTAACCAGTCCAACCGGTTTACAGGAAATAGCCGGGTTTGATGGCATTGATTATCATCACCAGATTATCGAGATGTTGGAGAGCAAGAAAAAGCATGGGCATTAATGGTGTACAAGTTAAATCTGCACATCGAGTATTTGTTGCTCACACAGATCATCTTGGTTTTCATTATCTAATTCCTGCAACTGGTTCAACCTGTATTTGATGATGCGTATCAAGGTATCGATGTACATATGGTTCTGTCGCATTTGTAATACTTCTTGATTTGTCGAGCGCGAATCCGAAATTTATGGATGGACTGTGCCGAAACGCATGAAATCAAGGCGCCGAGGCGCCAAAAAGCATCGCCTCGTCCCTGCGTTGCAGAAGAAGGTGCATCTGCACCAAATTAAATCGCAACGTATTCAACTCATTGATCTGTTACGAGGAGTCGCACTACTCGGGATGACGATCGTCCATGGGGCATGGGATCTAGAATTCTTTGGATTTCTACCACAAGGAACAAGTGATCAGGCTTTTTGGTCGTTGTTCGCAGCTTCCGTGGCTGGGAGTTTTTTGGTCCTGGTGGGTATCAGCCTGCACCTCGCTCATGGTCAAGGTATTCGGTGGAGGTCTTGGGCCAAACGAATCGGCATCATAGGAATATCTGCTGCTGGCGTGACAGCAGTAACAGCTATGGTTACGCCAGATGAATTCATCCGCTTTGGCATTCTCCACATGATCGTAGCAGGATCAATATTTGGACTAGGGGTTCTGCGCTGTTCGACATGGTTGGTCATAGCATTAGCGGTAGCAGTTACTATGATTAGCATCAATGTTCCGGTTGGCTTAATAGAGGGGGCTGTTGGATATGTGCTCGGTTTCAGTTCTGATGCACCGCCAGCTAGCGATTATCGGCCGATCTTTCCATGGCTTGCTTCCGTATTGTTTGGTATTGGTGGGGCCAAGCTCATCCAGGTTGCGGGGTGGTGGACGGTTATTGAGCACGTTACCTTTGTCGGAAGGATCGGTCGAATATTCTGTTGGGCAGGTCGCTACAGCCTCGCCTACTACCTGATTCATCAGCCGATACTTTTTGCGATAATTTGGATTGTGAAGATTTCGGGATGAGAAATGAAGAAGCAAGGTCAACTTGTTTGTCAAATCTTGACGAGAATGCGGAAACATGATTTTGACAATCAGTTTGTCCTGCACTTGCTGAAACGATTATCGTTTTCAGCCAAGCGTTACTCGCACAAGCACAATTCGGCCTGGTTCATGCCTGGCAAATACTTATTCATCGACAAGCTCACGGTTTGAATGACTATCATCTTCCTCATGCATAATCATATTGAAGTAATCCTGCCAAACTTGAAAAGACGTCTATCCGGTGTGACTGCGACATTGGTACGCCTGTTGCCGATTCAGACCAAGTTCATGAGCATTGTTGCCACTGGCCCGGGTTTGCCAGACAACCTTCCAGCTATATCCATATGGTCGTTGTTTTTTTTGGGCAGAAAAAAACTGCGGGTTTGGCATGCGAGGCGCAATACCGAAATGCTTCTCGGACTGATATTGAAAAGGCTCTTCCGAAAAAATCTGAAACTGATATTCACTTCGGCCTCTCAGCGCCACCATACCCGCTATACACGATTCCTCATTTCCCAGATGGATGCCGTCATTGCAACCTCGAGCAAGTCCGCCTCCTATCTTGAATGCCCAGCGACAGTCATTCGGCATGGAATTGATACAAGTAAATTTTATCCGGTTGTCGATAAAAGCATCATCAGACGCTCCCTGAATATTCCAGATGGCACATTGGTTGGCTGTTATGGGCGCATTCGACATCAGAAAGGTACTGATATCTTCGTGGAGGCAATGATTGAATTGCTGCCGGAATTGCCCAATGTATCGGCACTCGTCATGGGACGTGCGACCCGCAAGCATCAGGGGTTTTTGAATGATCTTCGCCAGAGGGTCAGAGATGCAGGACTTGAAGACCGAATACTTTTTCTTGTGGAATCTCCAGTTGACAAAATGCCGGACTGGTATCAGATTCTAGATTTGTTTGTGGCACCACAGCGTTGGGAGGGTTTTGGCCTGACTCCCCTCGAGTCCATGGCTTGTGGAGTGCCGGTGATTGCTACTGATGTGGGTGCATTTGCTGAACTGATTGAAGAGGGCAAGACTGGTATCGTTGTCCCACCCGGTGATCAGGAGCAAATGTTTCTTGCCGTTCATTCCATGATAACTTCTCCCAGGAAAATCGAAGACTGGTCGATCCGTTGTCGACAACATGTGGAACTTCATTTCAGCATTGAAAAGGAAGTGAGTTCCATTAATGCCTTGTACAAGAACATGCTTTCAGATGGAATTGCAAGCACATAGAATATTTATGTTCACCAGAGTGAATGAGACAAGACTTTGTCATCCAATTCAACGCAAAACCTAAACCCTTTGGGGGTATAGGGTCTAATGACTCTGATTCAGTGTTCTAAATCTGGAACGAAGTTAGACGATTTATCTGGTCAGCATCAAGACCACAAGGCTCAAATGCCTCTTACCAACAGTAGCGAGTGCAGAAACCGGTTGCTTGTTCAATATATCGACATGGTGATCAAGGTAATGATTCCTGATTTCAGTTCAAATTGAAGTCCAGCAATGGGCACAGATTAGTTAAGCAGGCAATATTGCCCCTGCCTTTGTCCAATGCCAACATCGAGAATTCCCAATGAAGTGTATATGTACATCCCCCATTCCACTATGAAGTGCAACTGGGGTGTTTTTCTCCTATATTTAAACAAGCGCTATCAAATTTTTCTCAAGGGTTTGACCTAGAGTTTGCAACAAAGAGCCAATTCACATCCAGCCCTAAAATCCCGTAATTTGAATCCCAAGACCTCGAAAGACATGTCCATATTTCGACTTACCTATCGTATAATGAAGATAATTCGATATATATAATCAGTTTTCGATTTATGCATCTAAATTTGGAGACAGGCAAGTATTTCCAAGATCGGATCGTGCCCTCACAGACACAGCTTGCGGGTTGGTCTGCGCTTGTCCAAGCGCTTGGCATTCACACACCTGTTAGACAACCAACCTGTATTTCGGATAGACACATTGGCGGCAATCGGCGGGAGAAGGAGGGATTTACCATCTTTGACAGACGTTACAAGATTGGAGATCATCTTGTCAATCACCTCGTATTTGCCCTGCGACATGAAAATATTGATCTACTGGTGTTAAAACGAATATTTGATACGGTTCCAAAGTCGGTTTTGGAAGAGTTCATCAGAGCCAATCCAACAGGTGTGCATGCGAGGCGTATATGGTTCTATTTTGAACTTTTGACAGGACAGATACTTGATATGGATGATGCACCGAATGTCACGGCTGTCGATGCCTTAGATATCCGAGCTTACTATACAGGCAAGGCAAAATTATCAAAACGTCATAAGGTTAGGGACAACCTGCTTGGTAATGGTGATTGGTGTCCTATCATACGCAGAACAGCACTTCTTGAATCATTCTCTGCAAAGGGACTTGCAGAGCGGGCTTCGGAAATGGTTGGTCATACCAGTAGACATATTCTAACACGTGCCGCCAGCTTCCTGCTGTTGGCGGATAGTCAGGCGAGTTTTCAAATCGAGGGCGAACGTGCTCCCCGTAACCGCCTAGAACGGTGGGGCAAAGAAGTACTTAAGGCTGGTAAAAACGAGCTAACAATGGAAGAAATTCTGCGTCTTCACGGAGCACTGATGAGAGATATGCGTTTTGTCCGTCCGGGCTTCCGTACAGATGGAGTTTTCCTTGGAGAAAGAGATTATCGCGATGATCCCTTGCCGGAATTTATCGGTGCGAACCCAGAGGATCTTGAAGCATTATGCACAGGGATGCTAGCTACGAACAAGCGCATGCGTTCTGATGGAATTGACCCTGTTCTGCAGGCTGCGGGAACAGCCTTTGGATTCATTTATATCCATCCGTTTCAGGATGGGAACGGTCGTGTTCATCGCTGTCTAATTCATCATGTTCTAGCGGACCGCAAGTACATGCCGCTAGGCACGGTATTCCCTGTGTCATCGGTCATGCTGGACAGGATTGATGACTATCGCAGAATATTACAGGCTCACTCTGCACCCTTGATGGATTTCATCGAATGGCATCCAACATCAAAACAAAATGTCGGGGTGCTCAATGATACAGCAGACTTGTATCGGTATTTCGATTGTACGGAGGAGGCAGAGTTTCTCTACTCCTGTGTAGAACGAACAGTGGACCATTATTTGCCCGTACAAATTGATTATCTCCGTAGGCATGATGAGGCCATGGCCGGAATTATTGAGATGGTCGACATGCCCGATCGATTAGCACAAAATCTGATTCTGTTGATTCGTCAAAATGATGGGACTCTTTCGAGACGCAAACGTGAGAAAAGTTTTTCTGCTCTAACTGATAACGAAGTACAAAAATTGGAAACCATTGTAAATGCGGCTTTCGAAGGGTTTCAGGGCACTACGATTCGAAGTTAGAGAACAGCCAAATAATGAACGAAACTCTCGGGTGATCTGTAAGCAGAACATTGTCGAGTTGCAAGTTCCGTTGGATAATTTATCGATAATCGAGAACTCGCAAGAGGGAATCTCATGAATTTATTCCACACTACGTAAATTGACCCCTATTCAGCTCTGAAGAGGGTGAGGCTGAATTGAATATTATTATAAAAACATGTCGCTAGACCAATTCAAAGGCAGATCCTTTAGGTAACCACCCATTGATGGTATTGGTATTCGGTAATGTTTGGGTAGTTCTTTTGTTTCCATCAGAACACCAACATGCAGGGCGTTGGCCAGAAAATCATCAAATGATTTTGGGTGTTTAACCATGCACTTGTTGAAATTATGATAATGCGGCGGTAACAGATATACCGATATAACTGGTCGCTAGCAGGATCATCCCGCGCCAATTTAATTGGCCAGCATGGGATGATTCTATTGACCAAGTTAAACCCTTGCCTATAATCAACGATTCACAAAATTAGAGGTCAATCAACATGACCAGTCATGAGCAACGTCAAGAACTGCAGTGCCGGATCTGGCAAATCGCGAATGACGTGCGCGGTACGGTTGATGGTTGGGATTTCAAGCAATATGTATTAGGTTCGCTCTTCTATCGCTTCATCAGTGAAAACTTTGCCAGTTACATTGAGGCTGGTGACGAGAGCATCAACTATGCGAGTCTATCGGACGATGTGATCACTGCCGACATCAAGGACGATGCCATCAAGACCACGGGTTATTTCATTTATCCCAGTCAACTGTTTTGCAATGTGGTTGCGAAGGCGGCCAGCAATGATCTTTTGAACACCGATTTAGCGGATATTTTCACGGCTATTGAGGGCTCTGCGAGTAATTCCCCTTCTGAAGACGATATTAGTGGTTTGTTTGCTGATTTTGATACCACTAGCAATCGACTTGGCAATACGGTGAGAGCCAAGAATGACCGTCTTGCGAAAGTGCTCAAGGGGGTAGCAGAGCTTGATTTTGGTGAATTTCATGAGAATGAAATCGATTTGTTTGGTGATGCTTATGAATTTCTGATTTCCAACTATGCAGCCAATGCGGGCAAATCGGGTGGTGAGTTTTTCACTCCCCAAAATGTCTCCAAATTGATAGCCCAGATTGCCATGCATGGTCAAACCAGGGTAAACAGGATATACGACCCGGCTTGTGGGTCAGGTTCGCTGTTGTTGCAGGCCAAAAAGCAGTTTGACGATCACGTTGTTGAGGATGGGTTTTTTGGACAGGAGTTGAATCATACCACCTACAATCTTGCTCGCATGAACATGTTTTTGCACAACATCAATTACGACAAGTTCAGTATCCGGTTGGGCAATACCCTGACCGAGCCGCATTTTATCGATGAACAACCGTTTGATGCAATCGTGTCCAATCCGCCTTACTCGGTGAAGTGGATTGGCTCGGATGATCCGACGTTGATCAATGACGATCGTTTTGCCCCTGCTGGTGTACTGGCTCCGAAATCCAAGGCTGATTTTGCTTTTGTGTTGCATGCGCTCAGTTATCTTTCGAGTAAAGGTCGTGCGGCGATTGTGTGTTTTCCGGGTATTTTCTACCGGGGTGGCGCTGAGCAGAGAATTCGCAAATATCTGATTGATACTAATGTGGTTGAGACGGTGATTTCACTGGCTTCGAATTTATTTTTTGGAACCAGTATTGCGGTGAACATTCTGGTGTTGGCCAAGCACAAGATGAGTACCGATGTGCAATTCATTGATGCGAGTGGTGAGGAATTTTTCAACAAGGAGACCAACAACCATGTGATGGACGATGATCACATTGCCAGGATCATGGCGATATTCGACCGCAAGGTTCGGGTTGAGCATGTCGCGGAGACCGTGTCCCATGAACGGATTGTAGAGAACGACTACAACCTGTCGGTTAGTTCTTATGTTGAGCCCAAGGATACTCGTGAAGTGATTGATATTGATGTGTTGAATACCGAGTTGAAAGCAACGGTTACTCGGATCGATCAACTGCGAACGGGTATTGATGCTATTGTTGCGGAGATAGATCCATGAGTGGTTCGGGGTTTCTTGAAAAACTGTTGGATGGGACTGAAGTGGAGTGGAAGCCTATTTCAGAGGTTTTTCATCTAAAGAACGGTTATACGCCATCAAAGTCCCAACAAGAATTTTGGGTTGATGGTACAGTTCCTTGGTTCAGGATGGACGATATTCGTAATCATGGTCGCGTACTTAATGACTCCCAGCAGAAGGTCACAAAAACTGCAGTAAAGGGCGGTAAATTATTTCCTGCAAATTCAATCATCGTTGCGACGACAGCAACTATCGGAGAACATGCACTAATAACGGTTCCATTTTTAGCAAATCAGCAATTCACTACTCTGAGTTTGAACGAATTGTACATTGACAAATTAGATATAAAATTCCTGTTTTACTATTGCTTTATTCTTGCTGAATGGTGTCAAAAAAATACAAAAAAGTCGAGTTTCCCTTCTGTAAACATGGATGGATTTCGAAAATTCAAAATCCCCATTCCCAGTCCAGGGAATCGGGAGAAGTCACTAGCGATTCAGGGGGAGATTGTCCGGATTCTGGATATGTTTAGCGAACTCACCGCCGAACTCACCGCCGAACTCACCGCCGAACTCACCGCCCGTAAAAAACAGTATCAGTACTATCGCGAAAAATTGCTTACGTTTGATGATGCAGATGTGGAATGGAAGCCTTTGGGGGAGGTTGCAGAGTACTCAAAAACGCGGATCAGATTTAACAAACTGGACAAATTTAACTATGTTGGCGTGGACAACCTTTTACAAAACCGAGGAGGTAGGGTTGATTCAAACTATGTGCCAACTTCTGGCAATCTAACCGAATATCGCGAGGATGACGTGCTCATCGGAAACATCCGCCCTTATCTGAGGAAGATCTGGCTTGCGGATAGAGTCGGTGGAACAAATGGTGATGTTCTCGTCGTTCATTCCACCCACGACTTAATATATTCACGTTATCTATTTCAGGTGCTGGCCGACGAACAGTTCTTCAACTATAGCATCAAAAACTCCAAGGGGGCAAAAATGCCTCGTGGTAGCAAGCCAAAAATATTGCAATATCCAGTTCCCATTCCCTATCCCGAAAATCCAAAGAAGTCATTAGCCGAGCAACAACGCATCGTCTCCATCCTTGATAAATTCGACGCACTGACTACTTCACTCACCGAAGGTCTCCCCCGCGAAATTGAACTGCGACAAAAGCAGTATGCATATTATCGGGATTTGCTATTCAACTTTCCCAAGCCAGAACAGGATGTGGCTTAGAATGGATCCCTCACTCTCGGATGTTGAAAGATCGAAATCACGATCAAAACATCATGACTAGTTACCAATGTAATATGCCTTATGCGCATACACCAAAATACAGCCCCAAGCTCACAGAAGTGCCACTCTTCATGTTTCTTCGCTGCAATGAGACATCCAGTGACTTGAAAATCTCAAACAGTCAGCAAGTCTATATTCATGATTGAACACACCAAGCCCATTGCCGAGTCGAGGAATTTCATTGTCCTCAACACCTATACCCAAGAGTGGAAGGGCGCGAACACCTATCAAAGCGAAATCGATCTGGAGCAGGAACTGATTCGGGATTTGGCCGATCAGGGATATGAATATTTATCAAAACTCACCACGCCAGATGCCATGCTTGCCAATCTACGGGCGCAGTTACAAACACTGAACAATGTGCAGTTTTCCGATGACGAATGGCAACGCTTTGTTCAAAACTGGCTGGATAAGCCCAGTGACGGCATCATCGAGAAAACCCGAAAAATACATGATGACTGGTATCATGATTTTGTTTTCGATGATGGGCGTATACAGAATATATTTTTACTGGATAAGAAAAACCTAGCCCGCAACAAAGTGCAGGTGATCCGACAGTTCGAACAAGCCGGTACCCATTCGAATCGCTATGATGTGACCGTTCTGGTCAACGGCTTGCCACTGGTCCATATTGAACTGAAAAAACGCGGGGTCGCGATTCGTGAGGCCTTCAACCAGATCCATCGCTACAGCAAGGAGAGTTTCAACAGCGAAAACTCGCTCTACAAATTTCTGCAGATGTTCGTGATCTCGAACGGGACAGACACTCGGTATTTTGCCAACACCACCAAGCGAGATAAGAACAGTTTCGACTTTACCATGAACTGGGCGAAGGCTGACAACAGCCCGATTAAGGATCTCAAAGATTTTACCGCTACCTTTTTTCAAAAGAATACCCTGCTGAATGTGCTCCTTAAATATTCAGTGCTTGATACGAACGATACTCTGTTGATCATGCGTCCTTATCAAATTGCCGCGACCGAACGCATCTTGTGGAAGATCGCCAGCTCCTTTGAAGCAAAACAACTCAACAAACCAGAAAGCGGGGGATTTATCTGGCATACCACAGGATCAGGGAAAACGCTCACGAGTTTCAAGGCTGCACGTCTAGCTCAAGAGCTAGAGTACATTGACAAGGTGTTTTTTGTGGTGGATCGGAAAGATCTTGATTATCAGACGATGAAGGAATATCAACGGTTCTCACCCGATAGCGTAAATGGATCGGTCAACACAGCCGCTCTGAAAAAGAACCTCACACTAGACGACAAAAAGATCATCGTGACCACCATCCAGAAGCTGAATAATCTCATGAAAAGCGAGGGCGTTTTGGAGGTATACAGCCAGCAGGTGGTCTTCATTTTTGATGAATGTCATCGCGGTCAGTTTGGTGAAGCACAGAAGAACCTAAAGAAGAAATTTAAACGGTTCTGCCAATTTGGTTTCACAGGCACTCCGATCTTTCCGGAAAATGCTGCAGGAGCGGATACCACATCCAGTGTCTTTGGTTGCGAATTGCATTCCTATGTCATTACGGACGCGATTCGCGATGAAAAGGTACTCAAGTTCAAGGTCGATTACAACGATGTTCGACCTCAATTCAGAAATATCGAGAGTGAGCAAGACGAAGAGATACTGAGCGCAGCCGAGACCAAACAGGCGTTGCAACACAAGGATCGAATACGAGAAATTTCACAATATATTTTGGACAATTTCCGCTTCAAGACTCATCGACTTCAGGGTGGAAACAGCGGTTTCAACGCCATGCTTGCAGTCAGTAGCGTGGATGCCGCCAAGCTATATTATCAAACCTTAAAGAAATTGCTCTCAGAGAGTGACCACACTCTGAAAATAGCCACGATCTTTTCATTCGCACCCAATCAAAATCAGGATGCCGTGGGCGATATCCAAGACGAAAGTCTGGATATTACCGAAACGGCAATGAATAGTAGTGCCAAGGAGTTTCTAGACGCGGCAATCAACGACTATAACCAGCACTTTAAGACCAGTTTCAAAGCAGATAGCAAAGGCTTTCAGAACTACTATCGCGATCTGGCTAAGCGAGTTAAAACCCGAGAGGTGGATCTGTTGATTGTGGTAGGAATGTTTCTCACAGGCTTTGATGCACCAACCTTGAATACGCTTTTTGTAGACAAGAATTTACGCTTCCATGGTCTCATTCAGGCCTACTCGCGGACCAACCGGATTTACGATGCTACCAAAACATTTGGCAACATCGTCACCTTCCGTGATCTTGAACAGGCAACGATTGAGGCAATTACCCTTTTTGGTGATGCAAATACCCGAAACGTAGTTCTGGAAAAAAGCTATCGAGAATATATGGAAGGCTATATCGATACGATAACTGGAGAGGCCCGGAGGGGTTTTCTTGAAGTTCTGACCGAATTGCAAAATCGATTTCCCGATCCAACAATAATTAACACAGAGTCGGAAAAAAAGGATTTTGTAATCTTATTTGGAGAATATCTACGCCTCGAGAATATACTGCGTAACTACGATGAGTTCACGAGTCTGCAAGTTCTGCAAGAGATCGACGAAACAGATACAGTAGCACTGAATAGCATTCGGCAAAAATACTCCCTCAGTGCCGAAGATCTAGCTGTGCTCCAAGGCATACAAATGCCAAGCGAGCGCAAGGTGCAAGACTACCGTTCAACCTATAACGACATTCGGGATTGGTTGCGTCGGGAGAGAGAAGTAATTGAGGAAACCCAAGGTACTATTGACTGGGACGATGTCGTATTTGAAGTAGATTTGCTCAAATCGCAGGAAATCAATCTGGACTATATCCTCGAACAGATATTTGAGAATCACAAAAGATCTAAAAACAAATTCACCATTGTTGAAGATGTGCAACGTATGATCCGAGCGAGTGTAGGAAACCGGGCCAAAGAAAGCCTTTTGGTTGACTTTATCAATCAAACCGATCTTGACTCACTGAGTAACAAAACTGATGTAATCGATGCCTTTTTCACTTTTGCCCAAGCGGAGCGACAGCGTGAAGTCATGGAAATGATTGACGACGAAAACCTGAAACCCGACGCCGCAATTCGCTATATTGAAACTTCGATCAAACGGGAATATGCCAGCAAACATGGCACGGATTTGCATGCAATTTTGCCAAGTATGAGCCCACTAAACCCTCAATACTTAACCAAAAAGCAAAGTGTTTTTGAGAAAATATCCGCATTCGTTGAAAAGTTCAAGGGGGTTGGCGGACAGTTTTAACGCTGGAACAAAATCTTACTCCACATCTGTAGGTTCGTCGGTTCGCCGCAATCGTAGTCAGCGCTAATCTGCTTGGCGAATAAGTCTCCCCAGGTTATTGATCACAAAAGATAGACCGGATATTTACCTGCGTAGAGCTCCAAATGATCGTTAAACGATCGGTAACTTACGCCGCCTTTTTCACCCCCCCTCCCCCTTCACCCCACGCACTACTTTCGACCATAACTCTACCTCAAATCATAAACGGCATAATTTCACTCTGAAAAAACAATCTCTGTTATCATCAGAACAGCATAATTCTTGCCCTTACCATTTAGTCCGAAATTCTTTTGCTTGATGTCCAGGATATTGGCTATCGATTCCAGTTTTGCCAACTTGGCGGGCGGTTTCACTGATGCGAACTTTCATATCGGGAATTTTTTATATCCTGTTTAATTTGGTCCAATACTCATTTTTCCTGATTTGGAAAAATTGTTTAGGAAAAATGCCCTGAGTTTGTGGTTGAAGATTTGTCGATCAAGATGGTGAATAAACAAATCCAAAACAGTTCCAGACGTCTTGACCCTGTTAGGAGTTATGTGGTTCGATCCGGTCGGATGACCGGTGCTCAGCGTAAGGCTGTTGATGCATTGCTTCCTCGTTATGGAATTTTTACTTCAACAGATTCTTCGGAAAAAATTGATGTGTTCCAGGTATTTGGACGCAAGGCACTGCTGGCGCTCGAAATCGGTTTTGGCAACGGTGAAGCCCTGATCGAAATGGCTAGATCGAATCCGGAGCATGATTTTATTGGCATTGAGGTGCATGAGCCCGGAATAGGGCATCTGCTGTTACGGATTCGTGATCTGAAGCTGGCAAATATTCGCGTGATTCAGGGTGATGCAGTTCAGATTATCTCGAACTTTTTTCAGGATCAGCAGTTCGATCGGATTTACCTGTTTTTCCCGGATCCATGGCCCAAGAAGCGACATCACAAGAGACGAATTTTTACAGCGCATTTTGTTGCATTGGCAGCCTGCAAGTTAAGGACTGGCGGTGTGCTTCATTTTGCTACCGACTGGCAGGATTA